>JAFQJL010000020.1 GCA_017414965.1 Clostridia bacterium | reverse complement strand
AGTGCTTTTTTAAGTTATAATATATTTGTAAAGACAAACTGGGTAAAACCCAGTAACATTAAGGGTTTCTCACCAGTTCTTTTTCGTACAAGAGAGACAAAAATCCCGTTCACGTAAGTGGGCGGGATTTTTACTTATTACTTCTTACTTCTTCACTCTTACTTCAAAATAAAATTCACACGGGATTTTTGGGAAGTAATAAGTAAGAAGTAAGAGGTAATAAGTTCGGTGTGCCTTCGGCACGGATTATATATACAATGCTCCGCATTGATTTTTTCCTGTTTTTATGCTATAATACACGATAAGAGGTGATTTTAATGGCAAAAGGTAAGGTTTATACGTCATCTTACCCCGATAATCCACCGGATTGGTATTGGGTCAATGGTTTGCACGATGCTTGCATTGTTGATGTTGAGTATTTTGAATTTCCTTTTGACTATAATAAATTTGTTGGAAATAAAAATTCCTATGATAGAAATCTTATGTTATTAAAAATCAATGCTTCGGGTGCCCTATATGAACAAGATATAAAGGAGATTAAATTATTTAATTTCAACATAATTACTAATAATATTGAACTCCAAGGAAGAAAAAAGGTTTGGTGGCTTGCAGATAGATTAACTGAAAAAGACGGACACTATTATTTGGAAATAGATTTGCAAGATTTTGATTCTTACCCTGAAGATTTTACTTTTGAGATAAAATTTGATAGGGCAGAAGTAATAAGATAAGAAAAATCCTCGGTCCTCACCAGTTCTTTTTTGGACACGAGAGACAAAAATCCCGAACGCTTTCGCGTTCGGGATTTTACTTTTTCACTATTCACTTTTCACTCTTACCTCAAATAAAGTTTGATATGGGATTTTTGGAAAGTAAAAGGTAATAGGTAAGAGGTGACAAGTATTGCGGCTTTGCCACATTTGTGATATCTACAAAGAAAACTTTTCTATTAGCATGGCGGAAAACTCATCAATATATTTGTTTATACTGTGTTTTTGGTATACATAAATTTTTCTTTTGATTTCGCCGATGTTTTTTAGAGCAATCTCTTCTGAAAACTGTCCACGCCATGAAAGTTCTGGAACAATTGCTATTCCGAGTCCCAATTCAACACATTTTCTTATATAAAATGGATCTTCGCTTTGCAAGACAATGTGCGGAGTAATACCTTGGCGGTTGCAAATTTTTAGGGTGTTTTCATACATACTGCTCCCACTGTTCATAGTAACAAAAGGCAAATTTTTAAGCTCTAAAGGATTTGCGTAATTATTAAGGTCGAATTTATTTTTATTATAAGCCAATAAAAAATTCTCTTCTGCTATTTTTGCTTTTAAATATGGCAAATTCAATTCTTTATCGGTTACTATAATGTCAAATTCGTCAGAAATTTGATGATTGTTGTGTGTGGTTATAAAAGAAACTTCATGGTAGAATTTCCTAAAATCTTCAATTGCTTCCATCACAATACGACGGCAAATATGTATATTTATTTTTACTGTTTTGATTTCATGTAATTCTTTTAAGGACTTCTCTGCATCTTCAAGCAGATCTAAGGCAGTCTTTGCATTTTTATAAAAATACAATCCCGCGTCATTAACTTTTATTTTGTTAATATGTCTTTCAAACAGAGGAGTTTCAAGCTCTTTTTCAAGGCGTTTTATAGTTTGTGAAATATTGGATGGCGGAACTAAAAACTTTTTTGCTGTTTTAGAAAAATTTTGCGTTTGCACAGCATCGCAAAAATATTTTAGCTGTAATATTTCCATAATAATCACTTCCTTTTTTATTATTATACCACACAGCACTTTAACTTTCAAGTTACAGTACTATAACTGATTTAATGTTTTACATTATAGTAAATTTGTTATAATATTAAATTGCGAAAGGAGATAAATTATGGCTGAATTTTTAGAAGTTGTTATGATCGTAAGTTTTGGGGCTTCGTGGCCACTTAATGTTATTAAATCTTATAAGGCGAGAACCACAAAGGGCAAAAGCTTACCGTTTTTATGCCTTATATTTTTTGGCTACATAGCAGGTATTGCTTCAAAGTTATTGAATGAATCGTATATGATGTCAATTCATTCAAAATGGTATGTGCTTTTCTTCTATGTCTTGAATTTAATTATGGTTGGATTGGATTTATGTTTTTATATCAGAAATCACAAAATAGATAGAGAGAATGATAAATCAAAAAGAGTTTGATGTTTATTTGTTTATTAGAACAAGAGTTTTTTCAACAAACTATAAATTGAGTTGAGCATACGAGAAATACAGGTGAGTTTATGTTTGAATTTGGTTTCTATGAAAAAGAGATAACGCCTCCGCTGGGATGCGGTATACCCGGATATTTCAGCATCCGTAGAGGCACTGACGTTCTCGACAGACTGTATGCAAGAGCCGTTGTAGTGAAAGAGGGTAATGAAAAAATTGCCATCCTTTCCATCGATGGACTTCATCCGAAGAAGGATATTTGCGACAACATCGCAAAAAGAATAGAAGAATACACCAAGATTCCGCGCAGTCATATCATGATCGCATTCACCCATGCACACACGGCGATCCCATTTCGCTTTGAAGGAATTGCCTTTGCGAACGATGAGATCGTTTCGGATTCAATAAAAGGCTATATTGATGTTTTTACAAGATTGGTTGCCGATTGCGTGACACTGGCGGATCTGCGCTTAAAACAAGCTACACCATACTTTGGAAAAGGTGAGGTTTTCGGTATTTCCTTCTGTCGCGATTATTATATGAAAAACAGCACTCCACAAACCAATCCGCCGCGCAAGAGTCCTGAAATAATTGGACAGGTTACAGAATCAGACAAAGAATTTCCCGTTCTTATGGTTAAAGACGAATGTCAAACCCCGATTGGTGCAATTTTAGGTTTTGCGTGCCATGCAGATTGTGTTAGTGGCGAAAAACTGTCGGGAGATTATATTTCTGTTCTTTCAAAAGAATTAAAAAAATTTTACGGTGAGGATTTTGTTACAGTATTTCTTCTTGGATGCAGTGGTGATGTGAACCATTTTGATGTGACAAAAGAATCGGATCCCAGCGATCACTATATAAAGATGGGCAAGAAACTTGCGGGCGAAGCGGTTAAAACGGCCGCGTTTGCAGAAGAACTTAAAATATCGAAAGTTAAGTCTAGTCTTGAATATATTAAAATCCCGCGTAGAGAAGTAGAACCCGAAAAGATTGAGGATGCAAGAAAATGCATGGCAACGATCAAAGAGAAAAAGGATATAAAAATTTCCGCTGATAATACAGATCCCGATCAGTATAAATTAGCAATGGCAAAAAGACTTATCGACTATTTAGACACAACACCAGACAGTTTTGATGTTCCGGTTCAGTGCATTCAAATCGGTGAGTTTACAATATATGGGTATAACTCCGAAATCTTTACTGAGTTTGGGAAGTTGTTGAAAAAAAGAGACGGGACAGGAATCAACCTTGTTGCCACCCTCTGTAATGAAGCGTTTGGTTATGTTCCGACTCGCGATATGTTTTTTGATACCATTTATGAGTCCCGACCCGGTTCAAACCGGCTGGACAAAGAAGCGGGATATATTATGACTGAAAAACTTATTTCGATGAAAAAAAGAATGGAAGCATAATTGATATGCTGAAGTGTTAAAAAGTTTTTGCACCAAGAAATTGTAATAAAGAAAATCAAGTTTTAGACTGGTTCCATTTTGAGTGGCGGTCCAGAAAAAGAAAAGACACGCGAGAGCGTGTCTTTTCTTTTTTAACTAAATTCGTCCTAACGGACGGGATAAATCCATCTTCGATGGGTGAAATCACTTCGTGGTGAAATCCGACTTCGTCGGGTTAGGGGACGGATTTAATTTCATCTGCTAAGCAGATTTCATCCAAGCAACGCTTGGATTTCACCGTGAGCACAAGCGAACGATTTCACTTCTCCTTGCCTTTCTACCACTTTTGTACTATAATACACGAAAGGGAGATGTTAACGTGGCAAAGGGAATGAAGACAATTGCGTGGTTATCTATTTTGATAACCATTATTGCTGTGATTATTTATCAAGCAAAACCATTTGAAATAATTTATACAACCGCCATTACCGCGGGAACGATAGCGTATCATTTTTGGATGCGCCTTTTTGTAGGTGGCGTGTTTAATTTTTTGCTGAACAATAAAGTTGATTATAATAAAAAATGGTTTAGAGTGGGGAAAGCCGAACAAAAGTTGTATAGAATTTTAAAGGTGAAAAAGTGGAAACAATATTTTCCCACTTATGATAAAAATGCTTTCGATAGGAAACAGCATTCTTGGAACGAAATTGCACAGGCCATGTGCCAATCGGAGTTGGTGCATGAAACAATTGCCGTATTGAGTTTTCTGCCTATTCTATCTTCGAGATGGTTTGGCGCAACGCTTGTGTTTGTGTTGACCTCCATCTTTTCTGCCTTGTTTGATTTGACATTTGTGATGATTCAACGATATAACAGACCGAGAGTCTTGAAACTATTGAGCCTTACACGCCGATGATGCAGTCCGGCATAAGAAAAGATACGTGAGGGCGTGTCTTTCCTTTTAGCAAATTCGTCCTAACGGAGACGAAAATCGTCGGTGGGGATTTGTTTTACAAGATATTGCAAAACCCTCTTGCCGCGGTGCGAAAAAACTGGTATAATGAGACAAAATGGATTCAGCGGGAGGGGCATATGAACGGGAAATCGATTTGGCAGATGATCAAGTTTACGCTGTTTTCGGCGTCCGCCGGTATCATTCAGGTAGGATCGTTTGCGCTGTTTAACGAATTGCTTCGCTGGCAGTATTGGCCGGCGTATTTGCTGTCGCTTGTGCTGTCTATTCTCTGGAATTTCACCTTGAATCGCCGCTACACCTTCCAATCGGCCGCAAACGTTCCGGTGGCGATGGCGAAGGTGTTTGGGTTTTATTTGGTGTTCACGCCGCTTTCGACGTGGCTGGGCCATCTGGCGGAAACCTCCGGCGTTAACGAGTATATCGTGTTGGCGGTGACCATGATCTCCAATTTTGTTCTGGAGTTTTTGTTTTGCAAGTTCGTGGTGTACCGCCACCAAGAAAACACATTGCCAAAAAAGGAGAAATCGAAATGAAGCGCCTGTTGCTCGATGGGAATAAACCGTATTATAAAGCCAATCTGCATTGCCACACGGTCAATTCCGACGGTGATTACACGCCGGAGGAGATCAAGGCTCTTTACAAAGAGCAAGGCTACGCCGTGGTGGCGTTTACCGATCACGAGCATATATTGGACAACAATGCGTTGACCGACGAATCGTTTTTAGCGATCACTGCTTGCGAGATCGCCATTCGCGAGTTTCCCGATGGCAGCACGCGCACACATCCGATGATGCGCGTGTGCCATTTGAATTTGCTGGGAAAAGATCCTCACCGGTTGCTGACGCCGTGTTACAGCAAGAAGCTGGATCATTTCCTAAACGACAACATTGTGGATAAGGTGCAGTTTGATCGCGACGACTACGAACGCGTTTATTCGGGCGAAGGCATCAGCGAGATCATTCGTATCGCCAACGAAAGTGGCTTCTTGGTGACGTATAACCATCCGCGCTGGTCGCTGGAAAATGCGCGGCAATACCTTGGCTATAAAGGGCTGTGGGCGGTGGAGATCTACAACCACGCCTGCAACGAAATGGGCCTGTATGAGTACGATATCAACGTCTACGACGATTTTCTGCGAGACGGGCAACGGCTGGCGTGCGTGGCGGCAGACGACGCGCATGTTGCGCGCGATCTGTTTGGTGGTTTCGTGATGATAAACGCCGATCGACTGGATTATGCGACCATTATGCAGGCGCTGGAAAACCACGATTTTTATGCTTCGACCGGTCCGGTCATTCGGGAGTTGTCGCTGGAGGAGAACGTGGCGACCGTGACCTTTGAAAAAGGTGTGTATGCCACGATGTCCAGCAACGATCGCCGCGGCAAAAAGGCGGTAGCGGACGATCCGATGGGCGAAAACACCGTTTCGTTTGAGATTCCCGCCGGCACGGAATACGTGCGATTCGACGTGGTGGGAGCAGACGGAACGCGCGCCAACACCTGTGCGTATTTTTTAGATGAGGTTTTGAAATGATTAAGAATTACATTTTCGATTTTGGGCAGGTTATTGTCAAGTACGTTCCGCGCGATATGGCGGCGCCGTATGCAGAAAACGAAGAGGATCTGCAAATCCTGACCGAGCGGGTGTTCGATCGGCGGTATTGGGATTGTCTGGACGACGGCACCATGACCGAGGACGAGGTGATCGCGGCGTTTACGGCGGATCTGCCCGAGCGCTTGCGCGAAACCGGTCGAACGGTGTACGATCATTGGATGGAGCACGCGCCTGCCATCACTGAGGTGGTGGAACTGACGCGCGATATCAAGAAACAAGGCGGACGCCTGTATTTGCTGTCCAATTTGGGCTCTTGCTTTTCGGCAAAGTTTCCGATCGTGCCGCATTTCCGTGACTCGCTGACGGCCTTTGACGGGATGGTGATCTCCGGCGAGATCGGTATTGTCAAGCCGGATCCGGCGATCTATCGGCATATTCTCGACAAGTTTGATCTGCGCGCCGAGGAATGCGTGTTTATCGATGACAGCGAAAAGAACATCGCCGGAGCAGAGGCGATGGGCATTAAGGGTTATCTGTTTGACGGCGACGTTCCCAAACTTCGCAAGGCGCTTGGGGTGTAAGTATGGAACCGAAAGATTACGTGGTATCGCGTGTGGAGGGCGAATACGCTTATCTGCACGATCTTTCCGGCGCGTGCGCAGAGGATCTGTTTATCGCGCTGGCGTTGTTGCCAGTGGGAACAGACGTCGGAACAAAACTGCATTTTAAATGCTGGAATACACGATTGTGACATAAGAAAAGCGTCAAGGCGATTGCCTTGACGCTTTTTGATTACAGCAGATGTTCTAAAAGGATTTTAATACCGATAATGCAGAGGATGATGCCGCCGGCAAGCTCGGCGCGCTTTTTGTACTTGGTGCCGAAATGATGACCGACCGCCACACCGATCATCGATAGGATCAGGGTGGTGATGCCGATGATCGCGATCGCCAGCCAAATGTTGGTGCCGTCCAGCGAAAAACTGACGCCCATGGCCAGCGCATCGATACTGGTGGCGATCGCCAGTATAAACAATTCTTTTATGGAAAACAGGTCGCAATGATCGTCGGTCGGCTCATCCTCGTGTAGCGCTTCCACGATCATTTTGCCGCCGATGAAGCCGAGCAGCACAAAGGACACCCACGGCGCCAAGAAATTCACATAAGAGGCAAACGACGAGCCGAGCAACCAACCGAGCAGCGGCATCAACGCCTGAAATCCGCCAAAAAACAGACCGATCAGCGCCGTTTGCCGCGGATTGATCTTCGGCATACAAAGGCCTTTGCATATCGCCACCGAGAACGCATCCATCGACAACCCGATGCCGATGCCTAACAGCGTAACGAACGTATTCACTCGGCTCCTCCTTTCAATTAGTAAAATAAAAATCCGAAAGCGTAGGCTTTCGGATTTTTGGCTGCGGAACACGGATTCGAACCGCGACAAACAGATTCAGAGACTGTCGTGCTACCTTTACACAATTCCGCAATGTTTTGTCAACGCATTTCATTATACCCGATTTATCCGATTTGTCAAGCATTTTTCCGCAAAAAAACGAAAAAACTTTCACTTGTACATTTCCTGGGTGTATGCTAAAATGAAATTCGGAAAGAGAGGCGATGTTATGAAGTTGATGATCGCATCCGATCTGCACGGGTCGGCGGCGTGTACGCGTCGATTAATGGAAGCGTACACGCGCGAACAACCGGATAAACTGCTGCTTTTGGGGGATATTCTGTATCACGGACCGCGAAACGATCTGCCGGAGGAATACGCGCCCAAGCTGGTAATCGCGATGCTTAATCCGTTGAAGGAGAAGATCTTGTGCGTACACGGAAACTGCGACGCCGAGGTGGATCAAATGGTGCTGGATTTTCCGATCACAGCCGAATCGCTTTCGCTGGATCTTGACGGTCGCACGTTGGTGGCGGTACATGGACATCATCCGGTTCCGGCGCTTTCGGCAGGGGATGTCCTTGTCTCCGGTCACACGCACGTGCCGCTTTGCGAGCAGTGCGAGGGTGTGTGGTATCTCAACCCTGGATCGGTGTCCATTCCGAAGGAAAACTCGCCGCACAGTTATATGGTGTACGAGGCGGGTACGTTCCTTTGGAAAACACTAAACGGCGAAGAATATCGCCGACATACCTTATAAAAAAAGACCGCCATCGGCGGTCTTTTAATTTTGTTTTCGAACGATGGTGTATTCGTCGCCGGGGCGAAACAGCGGACAATGCGCGCTTTTGCCGTAAGAAAAACGTGCCACGTCGTCTTCGTCCAAGCCCATATCCATATCGCAGATCGGTTCGCCGGTCTCCTCGTCCTCTTGATAATACAGGCAATACAAACACTCGTCAGCGGATTCGCTCATATCGGCACCCCTTTCTTTACATAATCATTCTATATAAATCGGCAGTCGGTGTCAAGAGTCGATCTCGCTGCAGGAGAGATACGAAAAGCCGGTGGCGGTTTTCTGCAATTTTAAGGAATATTTAGCAAACATATAACCGGGTCGGCCGTCGACGGTGACGTTTACAGAGGAGTCGCCGGCCGGCAACTCCAGAAAATCGCACACAGTGAGGGTATAACGGTCACCGGCGACCGAGTGCGACATATATAAGGTCTCGCGCCCATTGCCGTATGCAAAGAGGATGTCGAAGGTCAACGCATCCGCTGTGCCGGTCGCTTGGACCGATTGACCTTCCAACGCACACGAAACGCCGTTAAAGTCATAGGTGCGGCCGAAGAATTGACGGCAAATATTGTCGGCAATATTCATGGGAATGCGGGTGCGAACGTGATTGTGGTTAGCATCAAATTCCATTAGAGAGGCATACTCGTCGGCTTGGGTGCGAACGTAATTAAACAAAAAGGAAGCAACCGTCTCGGTCGATAACGCGTCGACCGAATCAAAGACGCCCAACGGCTTTGCCAGTAAAGCATAGGAGCCAAGCCGTTGTTTCAGCGAAGCGGTTGGGGTGGTGACGGTTTTGACGACCGTCGAGGATGTTGTTGTGGTCGCACTCGTGCGTTTGCTTGTTGAAGCGGTGGTGGATTTTAAAACAGACGAAGTGGCGGTGGTCGTTTGCTGAGAGGTGGTCGCCTTTGAGGTTGCGCGTGTGGTAGAAGCGGCCGTTGTGGTAGCGGAGAAATCCGGCAACGAGTCGCTACTGTCAGACGGCAGGGTCAACAGACCGTTTATGAACGATTCCAGCTGTGCATAGTCGTTGTTTGTAGTGGTCGATGCGGTTGTGGAGCTCGTCTGAACAATACTTGGCTCGGATGGCCGGCAACCGCTGCCACACAGCAGCACGGCTATGGCGAGGAAAAACAAGAACGGACGTTTCAAATCGATCGATCCTTTGTCAAAATGATGATACCCTAGTATATCAATTTCGACAAATTTCGTCAATAGATAAAGAAAAGACCGCAAGCCATTGCTTACGGTCTGGTGAGTGTGCGAAACCATAGATAAGCACAAACGGCTGCCAAGCTGACGTTTCCCCAAATGGCGAGCAGGATCCCCAACCCGCTGATCGCGCAGAGAAAACACACCGAGACAACGGTGCTGATCTTGCCTTGCGGTAGGCATTGACCGCCGTCCAGAGGCCAGATGGGGAGGAGATTGATCAACCCCAACAGTAAATGGATGCCGCATAAATCGCTTCCGCCGGCAAAGGCGTACAGCACGCCGGCGGTGACGAGATTGACCGCCGGTCCGCCGAGTGCGACGGCGATCTGCTGGCGCGTCCGCATCGGCATATCGTTGAGTAGCAGACACATACCAAAGGCAGAGAAATGGATCTCGCGCGGCTTGTTGCGGATGCAACAGAGCGCGACCAGATGACCGCACTCGTGCATCACGGCCGCCAGCAGACACCACGCTGTCAAGCGGCCGCTTTGCATAGAACAGAGAAGCGTCAGCATCGCCGGAAACAACAAGCTGAAGCGAACGCGTACGCCGGCGATCGTCCAGCCGGGTGTCACGGCGTCACCTCGGTTGAGGTGCCGTCCGGCTCGCCGAGAACGGCGGAGACCGCCATGTCGATCCAGCGATTGTCAGCCATCGATTGATTCCACGCCTGCCGCCATTCGTCATACAGTGGACCGCCGATCAGCCGCACGCCCAGCGCGACGGCCAACAGCACGGCGGTCACGACGCATTGGGTGATCAGCAGACCGGTGCCGGATTTCTTGGGTTTTTCCGAATCCATAGCAAGTATCCCTTATACAATGATGCAGACTAAACCGCTGCATCCTTCGTTGATAATGCGTTCGACGGTCTCTTTGAGCTTCATACGGGCATCCAACGGCATCCGCGCCAGTTTGTTGTGCAGACCTTCGTTTACCAAGCCGTACAGCGAAGTGCCGAAGATGTTGGATTCCCAGATCTTGGCCGGATCTTCTTCAAACTCGCGGAGCATATACGCCACCAGTTCTTCCGATTGCTTCTCCGAGCCGACAATGGGGGAAACCTCGGTCATAATATCGGCGCGCAGCATATGGATGGAGGGCGCTTGTGCGCGTAGCCGGACGCCGTAGCGACCGGATTGCTTGATGATCTCCGGATCTTCCAGTTCCAGCTCGTCGAGCGCCGGCATCACGATGCCGTAGCCGGTGGCTTCCACCTCGTCCAACGCGTTTTTGAATTTCTCGTATCGCTTGGCGGTGGAGGAGAGTCGCATCATCGTATCCATCACGGCGGCTTCGTCCGGCAGATCAAAGCCGGTCACCTCACCGAGCAACTGATAGAACAGCCCGTTTTTCAGCTGTACCGACAGGCAGACCGCACCGTCGCCAAGCCGAATGCTTTTCATACGGCTGTTCTCGACGTACGGGTTTTCCAGCAACGCCCCGACAATCCCGTAGCTGTCTCGCAGACGCTGCATACTGCTCGCAGAGCGACGGATACACTGCATCAGCTCGGTGCGGACGGGATGTTCGCGGTCGAGCATCAGCATCCACCGCGGCAGATCGAATTCCAACTCACGAACGGGGAATTCGTACAAGATGCGTTCCAGCACCGCCAGCAACTGTTCTTCGGTGACGGTCAGGCAGTCCACCGGACAGACCGGAACGTGATATTTCTGCTCAAGTTCGCTTGCCAACTGATGAGCGGCAGCCGAGTCCGGCGCGGTACAGTTGAGCAGCACCACAAACGGCTTGTTGATGGCTTTGAGTTCCTCGACGATCCGTTCCTCGACCTCGGCGTACTCCTCGCGCGGAATGTCGCCGATTGAGCCGTCGGTGGTGACGACCAATCCGATGGTGGAGTGCTCGGTGATCACCTTTTGCGTGCCGATCTCCGCCGCCATATTAAACGGAACTTCTTCCTCAAACCACGGGGTTTTCACCATTCGCGGTGCTTCGTCCTCGATGTATCCGAGCGCCGACGGTACGATGTATCCCACGCAATCGATGAGGCGCACGTTCATAGAAGCCGCCTGATCGACCGTTACGTGGACGGCTTCCTCGGGGATGAATTTGGGCTCGGTGGTCATAATGGTGCGACCGGCCGCCGATTGCGGCAGCTCGTCGGTGGCGCGCTCGCGCTTGGCGGCGTCCTCAATATGCGGAATGACCAGAGTGTCCATAAACCGCTTGATGAAGGTGGATTTGCCGGTGCGTACCGGTCCTACTACGCCGATATAGATATCGCCGCCGGTACGAGTGGCAATATCCCGATAGATCGATGCCGATGTCATAGCTGTTTCCTCCTGTCCGGTTTCAGTCTGTTTGTAACAATATACGGACAGGGCGGCAGATTTATGACACCGCAAACAGAAAAGGTGAAGGGTTGAAATTTTTTCGATAATTTGGTATGATTAGATAAATGTCGAAACGGAAAGGAAAAGACGATGCCTACGTTGGATGATTTGTTTTTAAAAGTACAAAAACCGTCGCGCTACACCGGCGGCGAACTAAATAGTGTGATGAAAGATAGGGCGGCCGTCGACGTGCGGTTTGCGTTTTGCTTTCCGGATCTGTATGAGGTCGGTATGTCGCATCTCGGGATGAAGATCCTGTATGGGCTGTTTAACAGCCAGCCGGATATTTGGTGCGAACGCGTGTTTGCGCCGGATACGGATATGGAATCCTTGATGCGCGAGCATCGGATTCCGCTGTGGGCGTTGGAAAGCCGCGATCCGCTGACGGTGTTTGATTTTGTGGGCTTTACCCTGCAATACGAAATGAGCTATACCGCCGTTCTCAATATGCTGGATCTGGCGCATATTCCGCTGCGCAGTGCGGATCGAGACGAGCGTTTTCCGATCGTGGTTGCGGGCGGTCCGTGCGCCTGCAACCCCGAGCCGATCGCCGATTTTGTGGACATTTTCTTCCTTGGAGAAGGGGAAGAGGTGGATCTGGAAGTGCTGCGTCTGTATAGGGATATGAAAAAAGACGGCACCTACACCAAGGCGGCGTTTTTGCGCCGTGCGGCACAGATCGAGGGCGTATACGTGCCGGCGCTGTACGAGGTTTCCTACAACGCCGACGGCACAGTGGCGGCGGTTACGCCGAAAGACAACGCGCCGGCTGTAGTCCGCAAACGGATCATTCGCGATCTGGATACGTGCTACTATCCCGAATCGTTTGTGGTGCCGTTTACGGATATCGTATTTGACCGCGCACAGAGCGAGATATTCCGCGGTTGTATCCGCGGTTGCCGTTTCTGTCAGGCGGGCTTTATCTATCGACCGGTGCGCGAAAAATCCCCGGAGGTAATCAACAAGCAGGCGCACGATCTGTGTGCGTCTACCGGTTATGAGGAGTTTTCGCTTTCGTCGCTGTCGACCAGCGATTATACCAAGTTAGAAGAACTGCTGCCGATGCTTCTGGAATGGAGCGAAAAGGAGCACACCAATATCTCGCTTCCGTCGCTGCGTGTGGACGGCTTTTCCGAGGAATTGGCGCAAAAGCTCAACGTGTTGCGTCGCGCCGGCTTGACCTTTGCGCCGGAAGCCGGCACGCAGCGCCTGCGCGATGCGATCAACAAGAACGTGACCGAGGAGGAGATCTTCCGCACGGTCACCAAGGCGTATAACGCCGGTTGGACGGCGGTCAAGCTGTATTTTATGATGGGCTTGCCGACCGAAACGCTGGAGGATGTGGCCGGTATCGCGTCGCTGGGACAGAAACTGGTCAACCTGTTTTATCAAAATCCCGATCGCCCGAAAGGCAAGGGCGTGACCATTTCGATCAGTTGCGCCTGCTTTGTGCCTAAACCGTTTACGCCGTTCCAATGGGAACCGCAAGATACAGCGGAACAGTTGGCGGAAAAGCAAGCGCATCTGCGGGAGAGCGTGACCACCAAAAAGATCTCGCTGTCGATGCACGACAACACCACCAGCTATCTGGAAGCGGTGTTGGCGCGCGGTGATCGCCGCTTGTGTGCGGTATTGGAAGAGGTATGGAAGCGCGGCAGCAAGCTGGATGCGTGGTCGGAGCATTTCGACCACGATCGTTGGATCGGCGCATTCCGCGATTTGGGAATCGATCCGGCGTTTTACGCCAACCGCCGCCGTTCGTACGACGAGGTGTTGCCGTGGGATCATCTGGACTACGGTGTGAGCAAGGAATTCTTGATTCGCGAAAGCGAAAAGGCGCGTGCGGCGACCACAACGCCGAACTGCCGTCAACAATGTCAGCACTGCGGTGCGGCCTGTTGGAAGGAGGGTGTGTGCGTTGAGCGTCGCTAATGGATTTTATACCGTGCGTCTGGTGTTTTCCAAAACCGGTCGCGCGAAATACATTTCGCATCTGGATCTCTATCGGGCGATGACGCGCGTCCTGCGCCGCGCCGCCATTCCGTTGTGGTACACAGAGGGATTCAACAAGCACCCGTATATCACGTTCGCGGCTCCATTGTCGCTCGGACACGAAAGCGTATGTGAGCGCATGGATTTCCGCTTGACCGACGAAACGGTGTCGATGCGGGAGATCGTCGACCGCATCAACGCGTGTCTGCCGGAGGGATTGAAAGCGATTTCTGCCGCCGAGGCGGTCACCAAGGCGTCGGATCTGGGGTATGCGAAGTATCGCCTGCGTTTATCTTGTTCGCCGGCGGTGCTACGTGCGTTTCTGGATCAGCCGAGCATCTTGGTAGAGAAAAAGACCAAGAAAAAGGGCGGCGTCAAAACCGTGGAGATCAAACCGCATCTGAAAGACGTGTCGGTAGAGGATGCCGACGGACAGGCGGTGCTTACCATCACGTTGCCGTACAGCAACGATATGACCGTCAATCCGACGCTGTTGCTGACCGCGTTGTCGGCTTTTGCCGGTGCGGAAGTGACAGGGGAGGCGTGCCGTTTGGAGCTGTTTGACCGTCATGGCGCGGTTTTTGCGTAATTTTTCAAATTTTTTAAAAAAAGACTTGCATTTCAAAAACGCGTGTGCTATAATGCTGTAGTATTTGACCGAGGGCGTACTGCGCCCGTTCGGGGGTTAATGCACAGGCGCTTCGGCGTCACTACATTAAAGCGGATAGTCCTCTGCCTGTGGGGCATGAATGTCTGGAAATTTAGGAGGAAATTGAAAATGGATGCTTTGAAACTGATGGCTGCTGACAGCCTGAAAGAGACCTTGCCGGAGTTTGGTATCGGTGATGTTGTCCGCGTTGGTGTTAAAATCAAGGAAGGCAACCACGAGCGTATTCAGAACTTCGAGGGCACCGTCATCGCGATGCGCGGTACCGGTGTTGCCAAGACCTTTACCGTTCGCCGTGTTTCCTACGGTGTCGGCGTGGAGCGTGTGTTCCCGTTCCATTCGCCCAACGTTGCGGAAGTGAAGGTCGTTCGTTACGGTAAAGTTCGCCGTGCGAAGCTGTACTATCTGCGTGATCGCGTTGGTAAGGCAGCGAAGGTCAAGGAATTGCTCAAATAATTTGAAGCAAAAGGGGTTGTCTCGAAACAAGGAGCGAAAACGCGCTGCCGGTTTTGAGGCAACCTTTTACTTTTTGAAAGGACGGTGAGATCAATGCCAAGAAATTCCGAACCGAAGTTCTCGGAAAGCCTATTGCAATTCTTGTTCGACTGGGTCGGCGCGTTGGTGGCGGCGTTGGTCGCGCTGGTCGTGCTGTTCATTTTCCTGTTCCGCGTGGTCGAGGTTGACGGTCCTTCTATGGAGGACACACTGGTCGACGGCGACCGCTTGGTGCTGTGGACCATCAACTACCAGCCGGAATACGGCGATGTGGTGGTGGTCGATCGCATTTCCGATAAACCGCTGATCAAGCGAGTGATCGGCTTGGGCGGCGATACCGTAAAAGTGACAGTCGATGCGGTGTACGTTAACGGTGAACTGATAAATGAACCGTATTTAACAGGGCGTTACCCGAACGTTCCCAACAATATCGAGGTAACCGTGCCGGAGGGTTGCGTGTTTGTGATGGGCGACCACCGCAACAACTCCTCGGACAGTCGATCGGATACCATCGGGTGCATTGCAGAGGAAGATCTGGTGGGTAAAGTGATGTTCCGCTTCTTCCCGTTGACGGCGATCGGGGTGGTAGAATGACAAATGAGAAAAAAACCGGTCTGTTGACGCTGGCGTTTGATGTCTTGGAGATTCTGGTGACCGCCGTTTTGATCGCAGCGGTACTGTATGGCGCCGGATTCCGTCACGTACAGGTAAACGGCGGATCGATGCAGAATACCTTGCAAGACGGCGAACAGCTGATTACGGCGAATTGGTTTTATCAGCCGTCGCGCGGCGATATCGTGGTCATCAACCAATACGACAGCAAGAAGGTTTATCAGGAATACGAGCTGCAAACCGCCACCGTGCCGCTGATCAAGCGTGTGATCGGTGTGGCGGGCGATACCGTTCGGATTACGGCTGAGGCGGTATACGTCAACGGCGAAAAACTGGATGAGCCGTATGTGTTTGGCAGCAATCAACCGAACGCGGTCTATACCGGCACCGGTGTGACCGACGAGGTCGTGGTGCCGGAGGGGCATTTTTTCGTGATGGGGGATCATCGCGATGCTTCGGCGGACAGCCGTTTTGCAGAGATCGGGTTTATTAGCGAGGAAGACATTATGGGAAAAGCGGTCTGGCGGCTTTCGCCGTTCGGCGCTTTGGATTGATGGAGAAAACTATGGCAGAGGGAATGTCAAAAGACATACAGTGGTTTCCCGGGCATATGACCAAGGCTCGCCGTCGGATGGAGGCGGATCTCGGCAAGGTGGATATGCTGATCGAGATTGTGGATGCGCGCATTCCGATCAGCAGCCGAAATCCGGAGCTGGCGGTGTTGGCGCCCGAAAAACCGCGGTTATTGATCTTAAACAAGGCGGATCTGGCGGATAAAGCAGGAAATGCTCGCTGGACCGCGTGGTTTCGAAAGCAGGGCTACGCGGTGCTGGAGGCGGATTGCCGTTCGGGGAAAGGTTTGCAGCATTTAAACGCCACCATTAATAAGGTGATGGAGGAACAACGCGCGGTTTGGGAACGCAAAGGGATGATCGGTCGCCAGATCAAAGCGATGGTCGTCGGTATTCCGAACGTCGGCAAATCCTCGTTTATCAACCGCATTTGCAAGACCGGCAGCCGCGCCAAAACCGAGGATCGCCCCGGCGTGACGCGCGATAACCGCTGGTATGCGGTATCGCCGGAGATCTTGTTGTTGGATACGCCGGGCGTGCTGTGGCCGAAGTTTCAGGATCAGACGGTCGGATTGCACTTAGCGTTTACCGGTGCGGTGCGAGACGATATTTTAGATGTCGAAGAACTGGCGTGCGTGTTGCTTGATATTATGCGCCGCGAGTATCCGGATGCGCTCAAAACGCGCTACAAGATCACCGATGAGCTGGAAGAGCAGGCGTACGACCTGCTGGCGCAGATCGGTCGCAAGCGCGGCATGCTGGTCTCCGGCGGTGAGGTAAATACCGAACGCGCGGCGCGGATGCTGTTGGATGAATATCGCGGCGGAAAACTCGGCGCTTTGACGCTGGAATTTCCGCCGGAAACGGAGAAAACGGTATGACGATCTGGGAATACGATGCCGCCGTTCGCGGCGAGGGTTATCCGATTTTGGCCGGCGTAGACGAAGCCGGCCGCGGTCCGCTTTGCGGTCCGGTCTGCGCGGCGGCGGTGGTGTTGCCGCCGGATGTGGAGATCGAGGGAATCAACGACTCCAAAAAGCTCAGCGAAAAGAAGCGCGAGGCGCTGTTTGACGTGATCACCGAACAAGCGATCAGCTACGGCATTGGCTTTGCGAGCGTTGAGGAGATCGAGGAGATCAACATCTTAAACGCTACGTTTTTGGCGATGTGCCGCGCAGTTTCGCAGTTGTCGGTCGAGCCGGCTCTGGTGCTGGTGGACGGTAACCGCACGCCAACCGGACTGGCGCTTCCGTCCAGAACGGTTATCAAAGGCGATGCGTCGTCGGCGTCGATTGCGGCGGCATCTATCTTGGCAAAGGTCAGCCGTGACCGGCTGCTGCTGGAGATGGATGCGCAGTATCCGCAGTACGGCTTTGCCAAGCACAAGGGTTACGGAACAGCGGCGCATTACGAGGCGTTGCGTCAATACGGACCGTCGCCGGTACATCGAATGTCGTTTTTAAAGAAATTTTATCAGGAGTAAGGACGATGGCTCAAGTATCACGCGGTGCGGCAGGGGAGTCCTTGGCGGCTCGCTATTTACGCCAAAAGGGCTACGAACTGCTGGACGTCAACTATCACTCCCGCTTTGGTGAGATCGATATTATCGCCGAAAAGAACGATTTTTTGGTGTTTGTCGAAGTCAAAACGCGGGGAGAGCAGGCGCTTTACGAGCCGCGTGAGGCGGTTTCTGCCGAAAAACAACGCAAGATTTTGCAGACGGCGCTGCTTTATTTGGCGCAAAATCCCACCGAAAAGCAGCCGCGTTTTGACGTTATCGAGGTATTTATGCTCAAAAATGCCGCTATGAAGGCCAAAAAGATCGAGCATATTGAAAACGCATTTGAAGCGAACGGGATTCAATCGGCTTTCTGATGTAAAGCGAAATAACCTTACAAACCGCAAATGTCGGAAAATCGAAAACCCCTGCTTTTTCAAAGGAACGGGCGCGATAGTAAAGCGAAAACGCTTTACAAAATTATTTGACGTTTTTTGTCGGTTTCATAAGATTTAGAGATGAAGCGAGCGCCCGCGAGGACGTTCGCTTCTTTATTTTATAAAAAATTTAAATTTTTTTATTAATATACTTTGACAAATCGCTATATTTATATTATTATATAGTTCGTATGCTATTTATTTAGCAAAAGTGTTATTCAAGGAGTGATACCCATGTTGTACCAAAGCACGCGTGACAGCGCTGTTAAGGTGAGTGCCGCACAGGCGATCACACAAGGCATTTCCCGTGATGGCGGTCTGTTTGTACCGGAATGCATTCCGGCGCTGACTGCGGAGGAACTGCAAAATCTGGTCGGTGCGAATTACATTCAGCGCGCCACTTGCGTACTCGGCAAGTTTTTGACCGATTTTACCGCCGACGAGGTAGCGGAATGCGCTCGGTTGGCGTATGGCGACCGTTTCCGTTCGCCGGAGGTGGCGCCGCTTCACAAACTGGAGGACGGTGCGTACGTGCTGGAGCTGTGGCACGGTCCGACCTGCGCATTTAAGGATATGGCGTTACAGATCCTGCCGCATTTGATGCGTGTTTCCGCCGGCAAAACGTCCGACGGCAAAGAAATCGTCATTCTGGTAGCCACCTCCGGTGACACCGGCAAGGCGGCGCTGGAAGGCTTCCGCGATGCAGCCAACACCAAAATTATGGTGTTCTATCCCGAAAACGGCGTCAGCGCCATGCAGAAATTGCAGATGGCGACGCAGGAGGGCAACAACGTCCAAGTGTTTGCGATCCGCGGCAACTTTGATGACGCGCAAAGCGGCGTGAAGGCAATCTTCACCAATCCGGAGATCGGTGCGCTTTTGGCGGAGAACGGCAAGATGTTCTCCAGCGCCAACTCCATCAACTGGGGTCGTTTGGTTCCGCAGATTGTCTACTACGTATCTGCCTACTGCGATCTGCTGAAAACCGGCGCGATTCGGATGGGCGATCCCATCAACGTGTCGGTGCCTACCGGCAACTTCGGTGATATTTTGGCGGCTTATTACGCCAAGCAAATGGGCGTGCCGATCGGCAAGCTGATCTGCGCCTCCAACCGCAATCGTGTGTTGACCGATTTCATCCGCACCGGTACCTACGACCGCAATCGCGCGTTTTATACCACAACCTCGCCGTCGATGGACATTCTGATCTCGTCTAATCTGGAGCGTCTGTTGTACGATCTGTGCGGTCGCGACGACGCGCAGGTGCGCGCGATGATGACGTCGCTGGCGACGGATGGCAAGTACACCGTGCCGGCAGAGGTCAAGGCGCAGGTGGAATCGCTGTTTGCGGCTTCCTGCTGCGACGACGAGCAGACGGCTGCCACCATTCGCGAGGTGTTCGAGAAATACGGGTACCTGTGCGATACGCACACGGCGTGCGGTGTGTTCGCCTATGAGGAATATCGCCGCGAGACCGGCGATAACACGCCGACCGTGATCGCTTCGACAGCGAATCCGTACAAATTCCCCGCCAGCGTGTTGGATGCGCTCTGCGAGGACGATGCCGAGGATGAGTTTGCCAAGGCAGAGCATCTGCACGACAAGACGGCGACCGAGATTCCGGCACCGTTGTCGGGACTGCGCGGCAAAACGCCGCGGTTTACCGAGGTGTGCGACAAGACGGAAATGCGTCAGGTTGTGCTCAATGCCTTGGGAATTACCGAATAAACAACAAAGGAGAAGCCAATGGCGGTATACGCGATTGCCGATCTGCATCTGTCGCTGGGCACGGATAAGCCGATGGATGTGTTTCAGGGATGGGAGGATTACCTCACACGTCTGGAAACCAATTGGCGCCGCTTGATCGAGCCGACCGATACGGTGGTGATCCCCGGCGACGTGTCGTGGGCGATGAGTCTGGCGAATGCAGAAGCGGATTTTGCTTTTATTGAATCGTTGCCCGGCCGGAAATTGATACTCAAAGGCAACCACGATTATTGGTGGTGTACGCGTCGAAAGATGGAGGCGTTCCTTGCTGAAAAAGGATTTCATTCCATCGCGATCGTGCATAACGATGCGGTGGCGGTCGAGGGAGACTACGCCGTCTGTGGTACGCGGGGCTGGTTCTTCGACGCCGAGGAGGACGCCGATAAAAAGGTGCTGCTTCGCGAGGTCGGACGCCTGCACGCGTCGTTGGATGCGGCGGAAAAGATGGGGAAGAAGCCGCTTGTGTTTCTTCACTATCCGCCGGTTGCCGGTGGTGTGGAATGCCCCGAGATCATGGAGGCGCTTCGCGAGCGCCAAATCGATACCTGCTATTACGGGCACATTCACGGCCCTGGTATTCGAGTGGCTGTGGACGGCGAATACGGAGGGATCCGCTTTCGCCTGATTTCGGCGGATGCCTTACGTTTCTGTCCGCTGAAAATCGTATAAATCTCTGCAACAACAGGCTGGACAATATGCGCTTGCCTGTGTTATAATGAAATGAAATGTGCAACTGCACAAGGAACTAGGAGGATGTCAACTATGAGTCTGAAAAATGCTGTAAAAACCGAAAACGTCAACCGCGTCGAGCTGGAAGTGGAAGTCGATGCCGCCACCTTTGAAAAGGCGATCGACGCCGCGTATCGCAAGATGGTCAAGACCATTGCGATCCCGGGCTTCCGCAAGGGCAAGGCGCCGCGCGCTCTGATCGAGAAAATGTACGGTGTGGAAACCTTCTACGAGGAAGCGATGAACGCCGTGTATCCGGATGCGCTGGATGCCGCTATCAAAGAGAGCGGTTACGAGTTCGTGGAAGATAAGATCGATCTGGACGTCGTTTCGGTCGGCAAAGAAGGTCTGGTGTTTAAGGCGGTCATCACCGTCAAGCCGGAAGTGGAAATCGACGGTTATCTCGGCCTGAAGGCGGAGAAGAAGGACGCAACCGTAACGGATGCGGATGTCGATGCGGAGCTGGCGAACCTGCAGAACCGTCAGTCGCGCTTGGTCGCGGTCGAGGGCCGTGCGGCGCAGCTGGAGGATACCGTTGTGTTTGACTTCGAGGGCTTCGTTGACGACGTGGCGTTCGAGGGCGGCAAAGGCGAGAACTATTCGCTGAAACTCGGCTCCGGTCAGTTTATCCCGGGCTTTGAGGATCAGATTGTGGGTAAGTCGGTTGACGAGGAGTTTGACGTCAACGTGACCTTCCCGGAGGATTATCAGGCGACCGAGCTGGCGGGCAAGCCGGCGGTGTTCAAGTGCAAACTGCACGAGATCAAGGTGCGCGAGCTGCCGGAGCTCAACGACGATCTGGCCAAGGATTGCAGCGAGTTTGACACGCTGGATGAGCTGAAGGCGGATACCCGCAAGAAGCTGGAAGAGAAGAAAGCGGCGGATGCCGATAACGAGTACGAGACCGAGCTGGCCAAACAGTTGGCGGATCTGGTCAAGGCGGAGATTCCGGAAGCTATGTACGAAAACGCGGTCAACGATCAGGTCAACAGCTTCGATCAGCGTCTGCGTATGCAGGGCTTGGATCTCAACCAGTACATCCAGTTCACCGGTATGACGATGGAGGATTTCCGCAAGAACTTCCGTCCGCAGGCGGAACTGCAGACCAAGGTGCGCTTGGCGCTGGAAGCGATCGCGAAGAAAGAGAACATCGAAGTGACCGATGAGGACATCGATGCTGAGTATCAGAAGATGGCCGAGATGTATCAGATGGAAGCCGATAAGATCAAGGCGTTGATCAACGTGGAAGCGATCAAGGCTGACAAAGCTGTTGAAAAGGCGATGACGCTGGTCAAGGAAAACGCCAAGGTCAAGAAGCCGGCGGCGAAGAAGACCGCCAAGAAAGCCAAGACCGAGGAAAAGACCGAGGAATAAGTTTCCGGTCTACAGCCTATACTCTCCAAAAGATTTGATGAAAGAAGGGTGTTTACCAATGAGTTTGGTACCGTATGTAGTGGAGCAGACCAGTCGCGGCGAACGCAGCTACGACATCTTTTCCCGCCTTTTAAACGATCGCATCATTATGCTGTGCGATGAAGTAAACGACGCGACCGCCTCGCTGGTTGTGGCCCAGCTGTTGCATTTGGAGGGGCAGGATCCGGAAAAGGATATTCACCTGTATATCAATAGCCCCGGCGGTTCGATCTCTGCGGGTATGGCGATTTACGATACGATGCAGTTTATCAAGTGCGACGTATCCACCATTTGCATCGGCATGGCGGCCAGCATGGGCGCGTTCCTGCTGGCGGCCGGTGCCAAGGGCAAGCGTCTGGCGCTTCCGAATTCGGAGATTATGATCCACCAGCCGCTTGGCGGTGCGCAGGGTCAGGCCAGCGACATCAAGATTCAGGCAGAACACATTCTGGCGGTGCGCGGTCGTATGAACCGGATGCTGTCGGAAATGACCGGTCAACCGTTGGACGTGATCGAGCGAGATACCGACCGCGACAATTGGATGACGGCGGAGGAAGCCTGCCAGTACGGTCTGGTCGACAAGGTTATCGAGAAGCGTGCCTGACGGCAAGCAACGGAAGTGAGGTTTGGCTATGCCAATGAAAACTGAGGGAAACCGTCCGGTGTGCTGTTCGTTTTGCGGAAAATCGCAGGATGAAGTTTACCGGCTGTTAGCCGGTCCCGGCGTGTATATCTGCAACGAGTGTATTGCGCTTTGCGAGGGGATCTTGCACGAGGGCGATGCCGCGCAGACGGTAAAACCGTCCTCTGTGAAGGCGGAGGCTCCGGCGCAGTTGCCAACGCCGAAGGAGATCAAGAAACAGCTGGATGAGTATGTGATCGGTCAGGACGAGGCCAAGATGGCGCTGTCGGTGGCGGTGTACAACCACTATAAGCGCATCTTCTATCACGGTCCGGACGATCCGGATATCGGCAAGAGTAACGTCTTGTTGCTCGGTCCGACCGGTGTGGGTAAAACGGCGCTGGCACAGACGTTGGCGCGGATTTTGGACGTACCGTTTGCAATTACCGATGCCACCACGTTGACCGAGGCCGGCTATGTCGGCGAGGACGTGGAAAACATTCTGCTCCGTCTGATTCAGGCGGCGGACGGCGATATCGAGAAAGCGCAGCGCGGTATCATCTATGTGGATGAGATCGACAAGATCTCCCGCCGCAGCGAAAATCCGTCCATCACGCGCGACGTCAGCGGCGAAGGCGTTCAGCAGGCGCTGTTGAAGATTCTGGAAGGCACGGTGGCAAACGTTCCGCCGAACGGCGGCCGTAAGCATCCGCAGATGGATTGCCTGCAGATCGACACCACCAACATCCTGTTTATTCTGGGTGGCGCGTTTGACGGTATCGAGAAGATTATCGAAAAACGGATGTCGTCCGGCTCGGTCGGCTTTGGCGGCGAGGTTGTCTCCAAATCCGATCTCACGCGTGAGAAACTGCTTGGTAGTATTGTGCCGCAGGATCTCATCCGCTTCGGTCTGATTCCGGAGCTGGTCGGTCGTATGCCGGTTATCACCGCGTTGCATCCGCTGGATGCGGATTCGCTGGTGCGTATTCTGAAAGAACCGAAAAACTCCATTCTCAAGCAGTATTCGTATCTGTTTGAGCTGGACGGCGTGCGATTGGTGATGGACGACGACGCGTTGCGTGCGGTCGCCGAAAAGACGCTGGAACGCAAAACCGGTGCGCGCGGCCTTCGCGCGGTGATGGAGGAGTTGCTGACGCCGTGGATGTTCGAGATACCCTCGGATCACGCGGTGGAGGAGATCGCCTTCCACGAAAATTGTGTCCGCGAGGGCGCAGAGCCGGAGATTTTGCGCAATCCCAACCGAAAACCGGCACGCATTCGGGTGCCGTCTACTCGCAAGAACGCTCATCGCAAGATCAGCGTTTGATGCAACATTTTGAGGAATTGATGTAAGTATGAGTGTCATTACAAAAGCCTTACGTCGAAACAGCATGCCCCTGCTTGCATTGCGGGGGCTTGCGGTTTTTCCGGGTGTCATCTACCACTTGGATATCGGGCGTAAGAAATCGTTAGAGGCGTTGCGGGCGGCGATGTCCCGCAACCAGACGTTGTTTCTGGTTTCGCAACAGAATACGGAGGAGGAGTCGCCGGAGCTGGATCAGTTGTATCCGGTCGGCACGGTGGCGGTTGTCCGCCAGATACTCAAACTGCCGGGCGATGGCGTGCGTGTGCTGGTAGAAGGCCAGTATCGCGCGATGGTCACTTCGGTGATCGAGGAAAATCCGTATTTCAATGTGGTGGTGACCGAGTGCCGCGAACGAAATTTCGCGGATGAGCTGAAAGAACTGGCGATGTCGCGTCAGTTGACGGCGCGCTATAACGCCTATGAGCAGCTTGCTGAACATCAGCCGCGGGACACCGAAGCACATTTGACCGAGGATATGTCGTGCGCGGAGTTGATCGACAATATCGCCTCGGTGCTTCCCATTAAGTTGGAAGAGAAAAACCGCATTTTGGCGCTGACCACCGTTTCCAGTCGTGCGAAACTTTTGCTCGAACTGCTCAGCCGCGAGCAAGCGGTGATGGAGATTGAGAATACCATCAGCCGTCGTGTGCAGGAGCAGGTAGACGAGAATCAAAAGGACTACTACCTCCGCGAACAGATGAAAGCCATCAACGAGGAACTCGGCAACACCGAGGATCCGTTTGAGGAGGCGGCGGAATACCGCGCCAAGATTGAAAAATTGAACGCTTCGGACGAGGTCAAAAAGACGCTTCTGGAGGAATGCCGCAAACTGGAACGGATGCCGGATAACTCGCACGAAGCAACGGTGATCCATTTGTATTTGGATACTTGCCTGCAGCTGCCGTGGAACGATCGTTGCAAGGAAAACATTCAGCTTGAGAAGGCGCGGAAAGTGCTGGATCGCGATCACTACGGTATGCAAAAGGTCAAGGAACGCGTGCTGGAAGCGCTGGCCGTGCGGCAGTTAGACCCGAACGTGAAAGGCCAGATTCTGTGCTTGGTCGGGCCGCCCGGTGTGGGTAAGACCTCGATTGCACGGTCGATTGCGGAGACCACCGGTCGCCCGTATGTGCGCGTATCGCTCGGCGGCGTGCGCGACGAATCGGAGATTCGCGGTCATCGGCGGACGTATATCGGCGCGATGATGGGTCGCATTATGATGGCGATGAAGCGCGCAAAGGTCAAAAATCCGTTGATCCTGTTGGATGAGATCGACAAGCTCTCGCACGACTATAACGGCGATCCGGCATCGGCGCTGTTGGAGGTGCTGGATAGCGAGCAGAACGTCGCGTTTGTGGATCGGTACGTGGATATGCCGTATGATCTGTCGGACGTGTTGTTTATCACGACCGCCAACGATGCGTCAGCTATTCCGGCGCCGTTGTACGACCGTATGGACGTCATCAAGCTGGGCAGCTATACCGCTGAGGAGAAATGGCATATCGCCAAGGAACACCTCATCGGCAAGCAGATCAAAGCCAACGGCTTAAAGAGCGCGCAGATTCGGTTTTCCGACGAGGTTATTCGCGAGATCATCGACGGCTACACCCGCGAAGCCGGTGTCCGTCAGTTGGAACGCGAGATCGGGCGCATCTGTCGCAAGGCGGCGTGCCGCATTGTTGAAGGCAAAGCCAAGCGCGTGACCGTTTCGTCTGCGGAAGAATTTTTGGGTACGCGGAAGTTTAAGCCGGATGCGTTGTCGCATCAGGATGAGATCGGCGTGGTCAACGGGCTTGCTTGGACGAGTGCCGGCGGCGAAATGCTACCCATTGAGGTGGCGATTTTAGACGGCACCGGCAAGATCGAACTGACCGGCTCGCTCGGCGACGTGATGAAAGAATCCGCGCGCATTGCGATCAGCTATGCCCGCGCGCACGCGCGCGAATGGCAGATCGAGCGCGATTTCTACAAGACGAAGGATATCCACATCCACGCACCCGAAGGGGCGGTGCCGAAGGACGGTCCGTCCGCCGGCATTGCGATGACGACGGCGCTGATTTCGGCGCTTACCGGCATTCCGGTGCGAAGCGACGTGGCGATGACCGGTGAGATCTCGCTGCGCGGTCGCGTACTGCCGATCGGCGGTCTGCGTGAAAAATCGATGGCCGCGTATACACATCGGATCAAAACGGTGATTATTCCGGGGGAGAACGTTCCCGATCTGGAAGAAGTGGATGCGGCGGTTAAAGCCGGCTTGAAGTTTGCGCCGGTGGCGCGGTATGAGGAAGTGTTGGCGTTGGCGCTGACGCGGCAACCGGATGTGGCGGTCGATGTGATCGCCGATGCGGCAGAGCCGATCGTACCGCCGATCGTGGAATCCGCACGCCGACCGTGTCGGGATCGTTCGTAAGGAGGGGATAGAATGCTCCATGGAGATAAGGCTGCGTTTGAAACAGCGGCCGCGTTGCCGGAACAGCTGACCGCCTCCACGATGCCGGAGATTGCATTTTCCGGACATTCCAACGTGGGCAAATCCTCGCTTATCAATTGTTTGCTGGGACGGCGCGGTTTGGCAAGAACCTCGGCGACGCCCGGTAAGACCGCGACGATCAACTTCTATCGCGTGGATGATTACCGTTTCGTGGATCTGCCCGGCTACGGTTACGCCAAGGTTTCCGCGGCTGAGAAAAAACGCTGGGCATCGTTGATCAGCGGATATTTTGCCGACGATCGTGATCTGCGACTGGTCGTGCAGTTGATCGATTCGCGCCACGAGATGACCAAAGACGATCGCCAGATGATCGATTTTCTGGTGGAAGGCGGTTTCCCGTTTGTGGTGGTGCTGACCAAGATCGATAAACTCAAAAAGACCGAGCGTGCCAAGCAACTGGCGGCGTTTGAGCAGGTCTTTGCGGAGTTGGACGGGCTGATCGTGCTGCCGTTTTCGTCCGAAAAGGGCGAGGGGAAAGCGGAACTGCTATCCATTCTGGAAGAAGCGTTAACGGATTAAAAAAACACCGTATGCTAAATAGCATACGGTGTTTTTGTTTATTCAATTTATACTGCACTTACAAAATCGCGCATATTGTAAAGTCCTGCCGGCTTGCCTTGCAGGAACAGTGCGGCGTTGATGGCGCCGACAGCGAACAATTCTTTAGATGCCGCATGATGCGAAAGGGTGATCACCTCGTCGCGTCCGCAGAACATCACGTCGTGCTCGCCGACGATCGTTCCGCCACGGATGGCGGAGATGCCGATCTCGTGCTTGTCGCGCTTCTCGCGAGTGGAGTGGCGCTCGTACACATAGGTCGGTTCGTAGGAAAGTCCGTCTTTGACGGCATCGGCCAGCATCAGCGCGGTGCCGGAGGGGGCGTCTACCTTTTGATTGTGGTGCTTTTCCAGAATTTCCACATCGAAATCCTCGCCCAACACCGCCGCGGCTTTGCGTGCCAACTCAGCAAGCAGGCTAACGCCGATGGACATATTGGCGCTGAAAAACACCGGAATGCTGTCAGCCGCTTTTTGCAAGAGGGCTTTGTCTTCGTCCGAAAGGCCGGTGGTGCAAATGACCGCCGGAATCCGCTTGGCTTTGGCAAACGCCAACACACCGGGGAGACTTTCCGGTCGAGAAAAGTCGATTACCACATCGGCGTCGACCGAGCAGTTTTCCGGCGTAGCAAACACCGGATAACCGGCGGTGGAGGCGGTGTTGATGTCAAATCCGGCCACCACTTCGCAGTCGTCGCGGGCGGCGATGCACTGGGTGAGCATTCGGCCCATTTTGCCGTTGCAACCGCACAAAATCATTCTTGTCATAGGAATTAACGTCCTTTCACCGTGGGACTTATTTCTTCAAGCCGTATTTTTGAAGCGTCGCCGCCAGCTTCGCTTTGTTCTCGTCGCTGGTGGAGTACAACGGCAAACGGCATTCGCCCACATTCCAACCCATCATATTCATGGCTTCTTTGACCGGAATGGGGTTGACGTCGCAAAACAGCATATTGGCGAGTTCCAGATACTCCAACTGCAACGCCAGACTGCCGGCCACGTCGCCGTCAAACCACTTCTGGCAGATGTCGTGCGTCTGACGCGGCGCCACGTTCGAGAGCACCGAAATAACGCCCTTGCCGCCGAGCGACAGGATCGGCACGATCTGATCGTCGTTGCCGGAATAAATGTCGATATCGCATTCAGCAGCGATCTGTGCCGTGGCGGAGAAATCGCCGTTGGCCTGCTTCAAGGCTACGATGTTCGGGACCTTCGACAACTCCACAACGGTAGCCGGTTTGATGTCCACGCCGGTGCGCGACGGTACGTTGTAGAGGATGATCGGCAGCGACACGGCGTTGGCGACCGCCGTATAGTGGGCGATCAGACCGCGCTGCGAGGTTTTGTTGTAATACGGGGTGACCAGCAAAAGCGCATCGGCGCCCAACGCTTCCGCTTCCTTGGAAAGCTGGATGCAGTAGGCGGTGTCGTTCGAGCCGGTACCGGCGATCACCGGCACGCGACCGGCGGTCTGCTCGATGGCGACCTTGATCACGTTGAGGTGTTCGTCGTTATCCAACGTCGAGGATTCGCCGGTGGTACCGCACGCGATGATGGCATCGGTGCCGTTTTTGATCTGGTCTTCAATCATTTCACGGAAAACGTCGTAATTGACGCTTCCATCCGGATTCATCGGCGTAACGATCGCCACGCCGGCGCCGGTGAAAATCGTCTTTTGACTCATGAGAATCCCTCCGTTAATTAGATATAGTGCTCCGCGCAGAGCAGTTCAGCCAGCAAAACAGCGCCGCCGGCAGCACCGCGCAGGGTGTTGTGAGAGAGGCCGACAAACTTGTAGTCGTACTGCGTATCCTCGCGCAGACGGCCGAGCGAGATCGCCATACCGTTTTCGAGATTGCGGTGCAGCTTGGTCTGCGGCATGTTGTCCTCGACGAAATAGTTGAGGAACTGCTTCGGCGCGCTCGGGAGGTTGAGTTCCTGTGCGCGGCCGGCGAAATTTTTCCAATCTTCGATGATCTGTTCCTTGGTCGGCTTGTTCTCGAAATCGCAGAACACAGCGGCAAAGTGACCGTCGCTGACCGGCACGCGCAGGCACTGCGCAGTAAAAGCCGGCGTTTCTGCCAATTCGATCTTGTCGCCGTTGACCTTACCCCAGATCTTCAGCGGCTCGCGCTCGGATTTTTCCTCTTCGCCGCCGATGTAGGGGATAAGGTTATCCACCATTTCCGGCCAAGTTTCAAAGGTTTTGCCCGCGCCGGAGATCGCCTGATAGGTGCAGACGAGCGCGCGTTTGATGCCGTACTTGGAAAGCGGGAACAGCGCCGGCACATAACTCTGCAGCGAGCAGTTGGACTTAACGGCGATAAAGCCGCGCTTGGTGCCCAAACGCTTGCGCTGAGCCGGAATGATCTCGATGTGCTCCGGATTGATCTCCGGAATGATCATCGGCACGTCCGGCGTGAAGCGGTTGGCGCTGTTGTTGGAAACGATGGGGCATTCCGCCTTCGCATACGCTTCTTCCAGCGCTAAGATCTCCGCTTTGGGCATATTGACCGCGCAGAAGCAGAAATCCACCTTTGCGGCGACTTCTTCCACCTTTGCGGCGTCCATCACGATCATATCTTCATACGCCTTGGGCATCGGCTTTTCCATCGCCCAGCGTTTACCGACAGCTTCTTTATACGTTTTGCCGGCGGAGTTGCTGCTGGCAGCCAACGCCGTCACCGTAAACCACGGATGGTTTTCCAGCAGCGTAGCGAAACGCTGACCAACCATACCGGTACATCCAATGATACCAACCTTAAAATTCATAATTTTCTTCCTTTCTGTACTTGCCTTTATGCGGGAAAGTGAGTATAATATATATACTAATTAATGATAACACTTTTAAAGGCTGATGTCAAATGGTTTCCGCAAGGATTTTTGCGAAAACGAACGGAAATTTTGAGAAATCGAGGAAGATATGGAACAATTACGAAAAACCAGCGATTATTTTTTTGATTTACCGCCCGAACGGATCGCACAGCATCCGTTAGAGCCGCGCGATCACTCGCGATTGCTACTGATGGATCGGCAAAGCGGTGAGCTGCAGGATAAGAATTTTTACGACATAGTGGATCTGCTTGATGAGGGAGATACGCTTATTTTAAACGACAGCCGTGTGTTGCCGGCTCGTATTTACGGTACGCGTCAGATCAGCGGATCGTCAGTGGAATTACTGCTGTTGCATACCTCCGGCGACGACGTGTGGGAGGTGCTGGCCGGTCCGGGACGTCACGCAAAAGTAGGGGATACGCTGTTGTTTGGCGACGGCAAACTGACGGCCGAGGTGTTGGACATCGTCAACGAGGGAAATCGTTTGGTGAAATTCCGCTATGAAGGGAATTTCTATCAGGTTTTGGAGGAAATCGGCCAGATGCCGCTGCCGCCGTACATCACAGAAAAGCTCGAAAATCAGGAACGTTACCAGACGGTGTATTCGCGAGAGGTCGGCTCGGCCGCGGCGCCGACCGCCGGTCTGCATTTTACGCCGGAACTGCTTGAAAAGATCAAAAACAAGGGTGTCAACATTGGATTTGTTACCTTGCACGTCGGTCTTGGGACGTTTCGACCTGTAAAGGTAGACAACATTACAGATCATAAAATGCACGCCGAGCATTATGCGCTTTCCGAGGAGACGGCGACGCTGATCAACCGCACAAAAGCGGCCGGAAAACGCGTGATCGCGGTGGGCACTACCAGCTGTCGAACGCTGGAGAGCATCGGTATGCAAGAGGGGATTATCCACGCACAAGAAGGGTGGACGGAGATCTTTATTTATCCGGGGTATTCGTTCCAAGTACTGGATGGATTGATCACCAATTTCCACTTACCGGAGAGCACGCTTATTATGCTTGTTAGCGCGTTTGCCGGATACGAGAAAACGATGAATGCATATCGTCACGCGGTGGAGGATGAGTATCGCTTTTTCAGCTTCGGTGACGCTATGGCAATTCTGTAAAAGGTGTAAAGGGGAAATACTATACAATGGAAGTTTTCAAAAAAATCGGTTACGCGCGTCGCGGTGAGTTTAAAACCGTGCACGGAACGGTACAAACACCGGCGTTTATGAACGTCGCGACCTGCGGCGCCATAAAGGGCGGATTGGATGCACAGGATTTACGCGACGTGGGTTGTCAGGTGATGCTGTGCAACACCTATCATATGCATTTGCGACCGGGTGACAAGCTGGTACACGAGCTTGGCGGTCTGCATAAGTTTACCGATTGGCGTGGCCCGATCTTGACCGACAGCGGCGGATTTCAGGTGTTTTCTTTGGCAAATCTGCGAAAAATCACCGAAGAAGGCGTCAAATTTGCCTCTCACATTGATGGCAGTCGTCTGTTTATCGGACCGGAGGAGAGCATGCAAATTCAGTCGCATTTGGCATCGACTATTGCGATGGCATTTGACGAATGTGTGGAAAACCCCGCCGATCACGCGTATTCCAAGGCTTCTTGCGCGCGGACGACGCGCTGGCTGGAGCGTTGCCAGAAAGAGATGGCGCGCCTCAATTCTCTGCCCGAAACCATCAACAAGGATCAGTTGTTGTTTGGTATTAACCAAGGCTGTGTGTACGACGATTTGCGCGTGGCGCATATGAAAGAGATCGCGGCAATGGGGCTGGACGGTTACGCCATCGGCGGTCTTGCAGTCGGCGAACCGGCGGAGGTTATGTATCACGTGATCGAGCAGGTTGAGCCGCATATGCCGGCCAACAAAGTTCGGTATTTGATGGGCGTGGGAACGCCGGTAAACATTTTGGAAGGCGTTCATCGCGGCGTGGATCTTTTTGATTGCGTGATGCCGCCGCGAAACGCTCGTCACGGACACGTGTTCACGTGGGCGGGGCGCCGCAATCTCAATAACGAGAAATACGCCAAGGATCTGGCGCCGATTGACGAAACCTGCACCTGCCCGACCTGTCAGCGGCACTCGCGCGCATATATCCGCCACTTGTTTAAGGCGAACGAGATGTTGGCTATGCGGTTGTGTGTGGTCCACAATCTCCACTTCTATAATACGCTGATGGAGCGCATTCGTGACAGTTTGGACGACGGGACATGGGAGCAATTCTACGATCGGTACCGTCAAATTCTCGACACCAGAATATAAACAAAAGGCATAGGGAAAAACCCTATGCCTTTTCTCATTTGTATTGCATACTCTGTGCGACCGCCAACTGATCGCAACGCTCGTTTTCGGGATGTCCGGCGTGACCTTTTATCCATACAAAGGATACGTGGTGGATGTCTAATAAAGTCAGCAGTTTTTCCCACAGATCGGCGTTTAGCGCCGGCTTTTTATCCGCTTTGCGCCAGCCGTTTTGCTTCCACGAACGTGCCCAGCCTTTTTCGATACCGTCGACAACGTAGCGCGAATCGCTTTGAATGACGACCTCACACGGCTCTTTCAACGCCGAAAGACCGTGGATGACCGCCAGCAGTTCCATGCGGTTGTTGGTGGTGTTGGCGTCGCCGCCGGACAACTCTTTTTCCGCGTCGCCATAGCGCAGGATCGCGCCCCAACCGCCCGGACCGGGATTGCCGGAGCAGGCGCCGTCGGTAAACAGGAACACTTTTTTCATAAGAAAATCTCCTTTGCGGATGCTTATGCTCTCATTATAACACATTTTTGCCATCCTGCAAGATAAAAGATAAAATCCGCGCCTATACTTTTATCGGAGGTTGACATTCGACTATATTAAGGTTATAATGTATCTTGATATAATAGTCTGCCAGTGTACGCAGACACGATGTTGTACCTGAGCGCCTTAGCGCTTCACATAAATACCGAGCACGGTCGGTGGCCTCAATCAAAGGCATTGATGGCGTCGGAGCCGACCGTGCTCACGAAGGAGGTTATATTTTGAAATCCGAAAATAAGAAGAATATGGGTTATGAGGATATCGCGGCAGCGGCTCAAAAGGAAGAGCAGCTTAGTTTGCGCCGTCGGGCGGCTCAATGGAGTCTGGCGCAGCCGACCAAGCCGATCGCGGATCCGCCGGCACCGCGTGCTGAACGCGTGCTTCCGGTAGAAAAAGCTGCGCCGAATCCGGCGGCGGCTAAGCCGGAGAAAACCCAACCGAAAAATCAACAAAAACGCGGCAAGCAACAAAAAGCGACCACTAAGCCGGTGGCGGAAAAGCCGGTTCCCAAGCAGCCGCAAAAGCCGGCAAAGAAGGCAAAACCGTCTCGTCCGGAGCCGATGCCTAAAAAGAAACAAGCACCGGCGGCGCCGGTCAATGCGCAGCCGAAGCCTGCGCCGAGCAAACCGGCCAAACAGCAGAAGAAAGCGGCGCCCGCCAACGAGCGACGCCATAAAAAGTCGGTTGCGGAAACGCCGCAATCGCCCGTTAAGATTACGTTCTTGGGCGGCTTAAATGAGATCGGCAAGAATATGACGCTGGTCGAATACGAGAACGAGGGCATCCTCATCGATTGTGGTATGGCGTTTCCGGATGACGATATGTTCGGCGTGGACGTGGTATTGCCGGATTTCACGCACGTCATTAAAAATGCCGATCGCATTCGCGGTATCGTGCTGACTCACGCACATGAAGATCACATTGGCGGTCTGCCGTATCTGCTGCGGGAGATCAAGCTGCCGATCTACGGCGCCAAGCTGACCTTGGCGATGGTGGAATCGAAGCTGAAAGAAGCCGGCCTGGCCGGCAGTGTGCCGCTGCACGAGGTCTCGGCCGGCAGTGTGGTGCCGTTTGGCCGGAATTTGTCGGTGGAATTTATTCACGTCAACCACTCCATTCCGGATGCGATGGCGCTGGGTATCAAGACGCCGCAGGGCTACGTGGTGCACACGGGTGACTTTAAGATCGATACCACGCCGATTAGCGGCGGGATGATGGATCTGGCGCATTTCGGCGCGCTTGGCAACGCCGGCGTTTTGGCGCTTCTGGCGGATTCCACCAACGCCGAACGACCGGGATACACCCCCAGCGAAAGCATTGTGGGCGAGAGCTTCACGAACTTGTTCCAAAAAGCAGAGGATAAGCGCGTGATTGTGGCAACCTTCTCGTCCAACCTTTACCGCATCCAGCAGATCATCAACGCGTCGGCACGCGACGGTCGCAAAGTGGCGATCTCCGGTCGCAGTATGATCAATCTGGTGCAGATCGCCACCGAACTCGGCTATTTGTCGGTGCCGGCAAACACGCTCATTGAGTTGGATCAGATTCGGAATTATCCGAAAAACCGCGTGACGCTGATTACCACCGGTAGTCAGGGCGAACCGATGTCGGCGCTGTCTCGTATGGCGTTTGAGGATCACCGTCAGGTGACCATCGGACCGGACGATTATATCATCATTTCTGCCACGCCCATTCCCGGCAACGAAAAAGCGGTCGGTCGCGTGGTAGACGAATTGCTTCGCCACGGATGCGAAGTGATCTATGAAAAAATGTACGACGTGCACACCTCCGGCCACGCGTGTCAGGAGGAACTCAAAATCGTGCACGGCTTGACCAAGCCGCGCTATTTCTTGCCGGTACACGGCGAGCAAAAGCATCTGCGTAAGCACGCAGGGCTTGCCAAGCGGATGGGGATGGACGCATCCCGCATTATGATTGCCAATATCGGTCAGGTCGTCAGCTTGACCAAGGAGAAAATGCAGGTCACCGAAACGGTGCCGGCCGGCCGTGTGCTGGTAGACGGCATCGGTATGGGTGACGTCGGCAGTATCGTGCTGCGCGACCGCCGCCGCTTGGCGGAGGATGGTCTGGTGATCGTGGTGGCTACGATCGACAGCGCGACGTCTACGCTGGTGTCCGGTCCGGATATCGTGTCCCGCGGTTTTGTCTACGTCCGCGACGCCGAGCCGCTGATGGAGAAAATGCGCGAACTGGCAGAGGACACGCTGGATCGTTGCCTGCATTCGTCGCATCGAGATTGGATGTCGATGAAGTCGCAGGTGCGGGATAATCTGTCCAAGCTGATTTTCCAACAGACCAAGCGCAGTCCGATGATTCTGCCGGTCATTATGGAAGTTTGATTTGAAAAAGGAGGGGAGCACTCGTGAAGCATAAATTCTGGAATATTCGTCCGGCGACGGTGGCGTTGCTGGTGGTTTCGGCACTGTTTACGGTGCTCACCGCTTTTTTGAGCTTGCCGTTGTTCTACGTGGAATTGGCCATTTGGCTGGTGACGGCCGCCTTTTCGGTCGGCTTCTTGCTGCACAAGCAGAAGCGGTTGAATCGTATGATGAAACAGCTGGTGCGTCGATTGGACGTGCACGAAAAGGAGGTGTTGTCCTCCTCGCCGTTGGCGCTTGTGTGCGTGTCGGCTGCCGGTGAAATCGTATGGATGAATCGCCTGTTTTCCAAGAACGTTCCCGGCGCCGAGCACTCCGTAGGGGCGTCGGTGGATACGATTCTCGGGAACGTTCCCTTTGCCGAACTGCGCGAAACGCGTCAGGCGGATGTGCGGTTGGGTAAGCGTTGCTATACCGTTACGCTGGATTCCGTTTCGGATGAGAACGGCGTGTATTATTTGCTGTATTACTGGGATGACACCGATCTGAAGTTGTTGGCGGAGGAGTACGTGGATTCCCGTCCGGTCGTGCTGTCCATCACCATCGACAATATGGACGAACTGTTCCAGTATTCGCGTGACAGCGGACGCGCGCAAGCGGTCGGTCAGGTGGAAAAGCTGTTGGAGGATTGGATCGGCACCACCTCCGGCATTTTGCGCAAATGCGATAACTATCGCTATATGGCGGTAGTGGAACAACGGGATCTGCAAAAGATGATCGACGATCGGTTCTCGATTTTGAAAACCGTGCGATCCTTGCAGGTCAACGCGATCAGCGGCTTTACGCTGTCCATCGGCGTGGGCGCCGGCGAGGATTTTCGGTCCTCCGAGGTGCAGGCGCTGCAGGCGGCGGAGATGGCGCTTGGTCGCGGTGGTGATCAGGTGGCGATCCGCACCGAGACCGGCTACGATTTTTACGGCGGACGCACGCAGGGCGCCGCGCGTCGCACCAAAGTGCGCACGCGTGTAGTGGCCAATGCGATCCGCGAATTGCTGGATACCTGCCGCACGGTGATCGTGATGGGGCATCGGTACTCCGATCTGGATTCGCTCGGCTCCGGTTTGGCGCTGGCGCATACGCTGCGCCTCTACGGTAAGGAAGCGTACGTGGCGGTCAACCGCAAAACGTCGCTGGCACCGGAGCTTCTCAGCCGCTATGAGGAGGCGGGGCTTGGCGATATGATCGTCGACGAAGCGACCGCCAAACAACATATAGACGAACACACACTGCTGATCGTGACAGACACGCATTGTCCGGCGCTGTTGGAATTTGAGGCGCTGTATCGCGCAGTCAAAAACGTGGTGGTGATCGATCACCACTTGAAGATGGTCAATCACATTGACGATGCGGTGATCTTTTACCACGAGCCGGCGGCCAGTTCTGCTTCGGAAATGGTGGCGGAGCTGTTGCCGTATCTCATCGACGGCTGTCAGCCGGAGAAATTGGACGCCGAAGCGTTGCTTGCCGGGATCATTTTGGATACCCGCAGTTTCGTGATGAGAGCCGGCGCGCGCACCTTTGAGGCGGCCGCCTATCTGCGTCGACTGGGTGCGGATACCATTTCGGTAAAAAAACTGTCGGCTGTCAGTATGGAGCAGTATTATGTGAAATCGGACATCATCGCGCACGCCGAGCCTTATCGCAACACGGTGATTGCGCCGTGTGTCGAGGTCGGCTCGCCGACCGTCCGTGTAGCGGCGGCGCAAGCGGCGGACGAGCTTTTGTCGGTCAAGGGCACGGACGCTTCGTTTACGCTGTTTGCAGACGGGGAAAAGGTGAATATCTCGGCGCGGTCGTACGGCCGGTTTAACGTGCAATTGATTATGGAAGCGTTGGGCGGCGGCGGTCATATGACGATGGCGGCGGCGCAGATCCCCGACACGACCGTCGAGCAGGCGGTGCTTCGCTTAAAAGAGGAAATCGATCGGCAGACTGCCGATTTATAACAGGAGGAACCAATATGAAAGTCATTCTCAATCAAGACGTCAAGGGACAGGGCAAAAAGGGCGAACTTGTCAACGTATCCGACGGTTACGCGCGCAATTTCTTGTTCCCGAAGAATTTGGCTGTGCCGGCGAACGCACAGTCGCTCAATGAACTGAAAAACCGCGATTCGGCTGCGAAATATCACAAGGATATGGAAAAGAAAGCGGCCGAGGAAGCCGCGGCAGCTCTGAAAGATAAGGCGGTCAAGGTCACCGCGCGCGCCGGTCAGAACGGCAAACTGTTCGGCTCGGTGACGGTCAAAGAAGTGGCGGAGGCGCTGAAGACGCAGTACGGCATCGAGGTCGATCGCCGCAAGATCACGATGGATGATGCCAAGGCGTTTGGCTCGTATCCGGCGGAGATCAAGTTCCCGCAGGGCGTGACCGCCAAAATCACCGTAACGGTCTGCGAGTAATCCGATCGTTTGGAAAGGAAGTTTTATTATGCCGGAAAAGAAGCCTGCATATAACGACAATTTAAACCTGCCGTACAGTCTGGAGGCCGAGCAATCGGTGTTGGGCTCGGTGTTGATCGATGCCTCTTGTATGGATCTGGTGGCGGATATGCTTCCCAATGAGGAGTATTTCTATCTGCCGGAGCATCAGGCGGTGTATCGCGTGATGCTGCAAAAGATGATGGCCAACCGCACGATCGACTTTGTGACGGTGTTGGAAGACCTGAAATCCGAAGGCTTTTATGCCGGCGAAGAGGGGAAGACCTATCTCTACAAGCTGACGCAGATCGTGCCGTCGGTGGGCAATGTGTCGCGGTACGCCGAGATCGTGCGTGCGAAGTTTGATATTCGCCGTCTCATCAACGCCACGCGTGAGATCTTGGATGAGTGTATGGACGGCACCGCCGATCCGGCGATGCTGATCGATTCAGCGGAGCAAAAGATCTACGATATCCGCCGTGAGCGTATTCGCGGTGGCTTGACACCGATCTCGCAGACGATCGTGGCCAACTACGAGATCTTGGATAATATGCAAGATCCGATCAAGCGTCAGCGGTACATTGGCATTCCGACCGGCATTCGCGATCTGGATAACGTCATCAGCGGTCTCAACCGTTCGGATTTGATTATCGTCGGTGCGCGCCCTGGTATGGGTAAGACTAGTTTTGTGCTGAATCTGGCCAAGAACGTTGCCATTCAGCAAAAGCGCACGGTGGCGATCTTTAACCTGGAAATGTCCAAGGAACAGATGGTCAATCGCTTGCTGTCGTCGGAGGCGCTGGTGGAGAGCCAGAAGCTCCGCAGCGGCGAGCTGTCGCCGGATGAATGGACGAGAATCGGCGTGGCGGCGTCTACGCTCAGTAACGCCGAGATTTATCTCGACGATACGGCAAACATCACCGTTCAGGAGATGAAATCGCGCTTGCGTCGCGTTAAGGATCTGGGTGTGGTATTTATCGACTATTTGCAGCTGATGCATACCGCCAAGCCGACCGAGAACCGTGTCAACGAAGTGCAGGAGATCACCCGAAGCCTGAAGATTATGGCCAAGGAACTGGACGTTCCGGTGGTGGTCTGCGCCCAGCTTTCGCGTGAAAAGGACAAGGCAAATCCGACACGCCCGCAGCTTTCGGATCTGCGCGAATCCGGCTCGATCGAGCAGGATGCCGATCAAGTTATGTTCATCTATCGACCGGAATATTACATCAATCAGGTCAAGGATCCGACCAAGGTCGAGATGGGCGTGGCGGAAATTATCGTAGCTAAAAACCGCCACGGCGAGCTAAAAACCGTTAAAACCGCGTGGTCGGGTGGCTTTACGTCGTTTGCGGCGCTGGATAACACACACATCGAATAAAGTTTACAGATTTTTAATGGTATTTTATTCCCTGTATGGTATAATCAATTCTTGGAAAAATAGAAAGGATGTCGTTTCTATATGAGTATGTCCGATAACATCGCTGAAGTATTGTATTCCGAAGCGGAGTTGGAAGCGATTTGTGCGCGCCTCGGCAAACAGATTAGTAAGGATTACGAAGGAAAAAATCTGTTTGTGGTCGGCGTTTTAAAGGGGTCGCTGGTGTTTATGGCCGATCTGATTCGCCACATCACCATTCCGTGCGAGATCGATTTTCTGTCGGTTTCGAGCTACGGAGGCGGCACCTCCACTTCCGGCGAGGTGCAGTTGATCAAAGACCTGACCTGTCCGCTTCAGGACAAGGATCTGCTGGTGGTAGAGGACATTCTCGATTCCGGCGTCACGCTTTCATTTCTCTTGGAAACTCTTTCCGCCCGTCATCCGAGCAGCATTCGCCTGTGTACGCTGCTGGATAAGCCGGCGCGTCGGCGCGTGGATATCACCGCAGACTACATCGGGGCAGAGGTGGAAGATAAATTCATTGTCGGTTACGGCTTGGACTACGCACAGAAGTATCGCAATCTGCCTTACATCGGTGTGCTGAAGCCGGAAACATACGAAAAATAAGACCCTCGAAAGGAGCTCCTTATGGACCCGCAAAATCAACTTCCCAATGAACGTCGCTCAAAAAGCTGGCTGTTTTTGTTGATCGTGCCGGTGCTGATTCTGGTGGTCATCTTTATGATGTCCAGAGGAAACGGCAAGGCTAACGATCTGAAATACTCCGAAATTGTCGGGTATTTCCAAAACGGGCAGGTGGAGGAGTATGAGCTGAGCTTTAACACCGGCAAGGTAACCATCTTGCTTCGCGACTCGGTTCGTACCGACATCAACGGCGACGGAAAGATTGACAAAGACGATAAGATCACCTACTCGATCGCCAGCTTGACGCTGTTTGTAAACGATGTGGGTGAGTACGTTACCGCCGCCAACACGGATACCAATCCGAACAACGACGTAGTGTTCGACTACGAGCCGGAGGTCAAGACCTCGTGGCTGGTCAGTATGCTGCCGTCGATTTTGCTCACCGGTGCGATGATTTTGGTGCTGTGGCTGATGATGCGCCGCGCTATGCAGTCGATGGGCGGAGACGGCAAGATGATGGGCGGCTTCTCCAAAGCCCGCATCAAGAAACCGTCGGACGACAAGCGCAAGGTCACGTTTGGCGACGTAGCCGGAGCCGATGAGGAAAAGGCAGAACTGCAAGAGATTGTGGATTTCCTCAAATCCCCCAAAAAGTACAAGGAACTCGGCGCTCGCGTGCCGAAGGGCGTGCTTCTTGTCGGCCCTCCCGGTACCGGTAAAACGCTGCTGGCCCGTGCGGTCGCCGGCGAAGCGGGTGTGCCGTTTTTCTCTATTTCCGGCTCGGATTTCGTGGAAATGTACGTGGGCGTAGGCGCGTCGCGTGTGCGTGATCTGTTTGATACGGCGAAGAAAAATGCGCCGTGTATCATCTTTGTGGACGAGATCGACGCAGTCGGTCGCGAGCGCGGTGCCGGTCTCGGCGGCGGTCACGACGAGCGCGAGCAGACGCTCAATCAGCTGCTTGTAGAAATGGATGGGTTTGCCGGAAATGAAGGTGTTATTATCATTGCGGCGACCAACCGTCCGGATATTTTGGATCCGGCGCTGACTCGTCCGGGACGATTCGATCGTCAGATCGTGGTGCATCGTCCGGATGTTCGCGGTCGTGAGGAGATCTTGAAGGTTCACGCCAAGGGCAAGCCGCTGGCGCCGGACGTGGAGCTGTCGGTTATCGCCAAATCCACCGTCGGGTTTACCGGCGCGGATCTGGAAAACCTGTTGAACGAAGCGGCCTTGCTGGCGGCACGCAGAGAACTGCACTCCATCACCATGCGTGAGATCGAGGACGCCACCATCAAGGTGATCGCGGGTACCGAAAAGACCAGTCACAAGGTGACCGAACGCGACAAGCGAATCACCGCCTATCCCGAGGCCGGCCACGCGGTGGTGACCTATTATTCGCCGACGCAAGATCCGGTGCATGAGATTTCGATCATTCCGCGCGGCATGGCGGCCGGCTATACGCTGAATCTGCCGCGCACGGACGACGAACACGTCACCAAGGGCAAGATGCTGGAGGAACTTCAGGTACTGCTTGGCGGTCGCGTTTCGGAGGCGCTGACGCAGGAGGATATCTGCACCGGTGCTTCCAATGACATCGAGCGTGCCAGCGGTCTGGCGCGCAAGATGGTCACCAAGTACGGTATGAGCGATAAACTTGGTCCGATTCTGTTTGGTGAGTCGGATGACAGCGGTGTGTTCCTTGGACGCAGTCTGGGGCAGTCGCGCAATTACTCCGAGGCGGTGGCGGCGCAGATCGACGAGGAAGTCAGCCGCTTGATTCACGAGGCGTACGCCGAGGCGGAGAAGAAACTGCAAACGCATATGAATCAACTCCATTTGATCGCCGATTATCTGATCGAACACGAAAAGATCGACGACAAAACCTTTGAAAAATTAATGAGCGACCAAACGGCCGAATAACAAAAATCCCGACACAAACGTGTCGGGATTTTTGTTATATAATAAGGTATTTAACTATATAGGCATTTGAAAACGAAAAAAGCGTACCTTTTCCCAAAAAATATGTAACGAAAAATGAAAGGTGATTTGGTAAAATATTTGTGAAAATGATTATTTTCGGGAGGTATACTATGAGAAAACTGGTGAAAATTGCCAAAAGACACCTCGCGTTGCTTTTGGCAATGGTTATGCTCTTTAGTTGCTTCTTGGCGGAAGGCATTATCTTTGTCAGTGCCGAAGAAGAACTTGTGCATAACGGCGACTTCGAAAGTGGCGAAATCGGCGGAAACCCGCACTACTGGATGCCGCTTTCGCTGGACAACGGCACCGGAACGGCGCTGCTGGCATCGGATGCCACGCGCGGCGGCAAGGTGGCGGAAGTGGTTGCCAACGGTATGTATGCCGTAGCCACGATGGATACTTACGGTATCATCGAGGTGGAAGGTGGCGCTACCTACAATTTCACCTATTGGGTGAAGACGGTAGGTGGCGAGGTTTCCTCTGTCCCGTATATCCGTCAGCATAACGAGTCGATGGGTAACACCGCGAACGCTTTTCTGGCGTTGACGGAGCATCGCGTCAGCGGTGCGGCGGATTGGCAGAAGATCGAAGCGACCTTCACGGCGGATCCGGATGCGAAATACGTTTATCTTTGGCTGACCGTAACAAACGGTACGGCTTACTTTGACGATGTTTCGTTTACCAAGAAGAAGCAGGTTGAGATCGTCGACAAGGGTATGATCTTCAACAGCGGCTTCGAGCGTACTGAGTCTGGCGCTTTGGTCGGCTTCTCCGGCTTTGGTGCGGACGGCACCGGCGCGGGTTCGTTTGCGCAGGCACCGAATCAGGCGTTTGCCGGTGAGTCGGCGGTTGCCATCACCGCAACGGCCGGTTCGTACATCTTCCATGTAGCGGAAGGTCACGAGATCGCCGTAGAACCCTCCACGAATTATCGTATTACCTATATGGTAAGAATCGAATCTTCGGCGGCGTCGATTCATCCGATGGTTCGTCAGCATGCGCAGGGCGGCGGCAATTCCTCTACGGCTCCGTTCTGGTCGGGCGGCGATTATACGGTTTCCGGTGCGACTAACGGCTGGAAACAGGTCACGGTGGATTTCACCACCGATGACAATACCGCATATGTCTATCCGTGGTTGGTTGTTTCCGGCGGATCGGTCTATGTGGATGAGTGGATCATGTATAAGACGATTGCGGCAGCCGATGATGGTCTGTTGCAAAACGGTAGTTTTGAAAATACGATGTCCACCGGCGATGCGCAGTTCTGGATGCCGATCACCATTGGTGACAATTCGACCGGTACCATCACGATCGAGCACGATGTCGATCGCGGCGGCCGTGTGGCACAGATTGTCACCGGCGACGGTGCTTCCTACGGTATCGCGACGATGGACGGCTACAGCGTAGACGTTTCGCCGTCTACCAATTACATCCTTTCTTATTGGGTGAAGCAGGAAGGCGCAGAGGTTTCCTCGGTCCCGTATATCCGTCAGCACAATGCGGCGGGCGGCAATGCGTCAACCAATCCGTATTATTGTTTGGCAGATTACCGCGTGACCGGCGAGACGAACGGCTGGACGCAGGTAACGGCGAACTTCACGACCGACGCGGATTGCGAGTCGGCTTACATTTGGCTGGCAGCCTCCAAGGGTACGGTCAGCTTTGACGACGTTTCGTTGGTTGTCAAGCCGGCTATGGTTGACGAAGCGGTTACCGGTATGGTCGCCAACGGCAACTTTGCCGATGGCGTGACCGGTTGGCAGGATTGCGGTATCTTCGGCGGCACCGGTAGCAAGGAAGTTGTGGAAGATACTGACCGTATGAGCCACGTGATGAAGATCACACCGGCGGACGGCTTCTTTGGTACCGGCACGCTGGAAGCGGATGGCTATTACATCGCTGTTCAGCCGAACACCGAGTATACCTTCAGCTACTGGTTGAAGCAGGTTGGCGCGAGCGCCAGCTCCAAGGTTATGATGCGTCAGCGCACCGCCACCGGCGATGCGGACGGCGCATACGCACAGCCGACCAATTTCGTCCGCGAGGGCGACACCAATGGCTGGGTGAAAGTAGAAGAGAAATTCACGACCGGCGCGGATGCGACTCGCCTGACCTTTATGTTTGCGGGTCAGGGCGGTACGTTCTACATCGACGACGTGGCGTTGGTCGCCAAGCCGGCTATGGTTGACGAAGCGGTCACCGGTATGGTTGCCAACGGCAACTTTGCCGATGGCGTGACCGGTTGGCAGGATTGCGGTATCTTCGGCGGCACCGGCAGCAAGGAAGTCGTGGAAGATCTCGATCGCCTGAGCCACGTGATGAAGATCACACCGGCGGACGGCTTCTTTGGCACCGGCACGCTGGAAGCGGACGGCTATTACATCGCTGTTCAGCCGAACACCGAGTATACCTTCAGCTACTGGTTGAAGCAGGTTGGCGCGAGCGCCAGCTCCAAGGTTTTGATGCGTCAGCGCACCGCCACCGGCGATGCGGACGGCGCATACGCACAGCCGACCAACTTCGTCCGTGAGGGCGACACCAACGGCTGGGTGAAAGTAGAAGAGAACTTTATTACCGGTGCGGATGCGACTCGCCTGACCTTTATGTTTGCGGGTCAGGGCGGTACGTTCTATATCGACGACGTCGCGCTGGTTGATAATACTCCATTGGTTCCCAGTTCTCCGTTTGATGGCGGTTTGGTGACAAACGGTGGCTTCGAAGATGGCAAGCCCGGTGTGATTCCGTACTATTGGATGGATCTCACGATCGATCTCGGTACCGGTACGGTCACCGCAGACGTTGACAACGACCGCGGTTTGATCGCCAAGGTCACTCACACCTCCGAAGACGGCGGCTACGCCATCTCGACGATGGATGGCTACGGCATTGCCGTGGAGCCGAACACCACCTACGCTTTCTCGTATTGGGTGAAGCAAGAGGGTGACGCGGATGTCTACACGCAACCGTTTATGCGTCAGCTGACGGCGGAAAACGGCAATGCCGTGAATCCGTATTACGGTTTGACCGATTTCCGTTTGACCGGCGCGACCAACGGTTGGCAGAAGGTCGAGGGAACGTATACTTCGTCGAGCGACTGCGAGAAGGTGTATATCTGGCTGTCGGTCAGGGGCGGTACGGCGTGGTTTGATAACGTCTCGTTGACGAAAGTAACCTATGTCGAGCCGGAAGATAATATGATCTTCAACGGCGGTTTCGAACGCCATTCCAACGGCAATTTGGTTGGATTTTCTATGTTTGGTGTCGGCAACAACGACGGCACGGCCGGCGAAGGCTCGTTTAGCTTGGCTACGGATGAGAAGTACGACGGCAACAGCTCGGTCAAGTTGCATCCGACCAAGGATTCGGTTGCTTTCCACACCAGTGATAGTTATCGTGTTGACGTGAAACCGAACACGACTTACAAGATCACCTATTGGCTCAAGACGACCTCGGAAGACTGCACCGTTTATCCGTATATCCGTCAGCATAAGGCGGACGGTTCGAATACGATCAACAATACGTATTTGCCGCGTAACAACTACACCGTTTCCGGTTTGACGAATGGCTGGAAGCAGGTGACGGCGATGTTTACCAGCGAAAGCGATGCAGGTTATATCTATGTCTGGTTGCTGGCTTCTGGCGGCGACGTGTACGTCGATAACCTGATCATGCAGGAAACTGCACCGATCTCGCCAGAGGATACGCTTGGCTTTGATATCGACGACGGTGGTATGCCGCCGTACGGTTGGATCAAAAACGACAACGGCAACATGCAGAATTACCAGTACGATTTGGTCGACGGCGTGGACGGTAAGGCGCTTCGCATTACCAAGATTGCCGGCGGTTCGGAAGGCATTAGCCTGGCGATCAGTTCGGCGGTGCCGGTGCAGCCGAGCACCAACTACGTGCTGACCTTCTGGGTGAAGGCCGGCGGCGAAGGCATCAACAACTACGTGTTCTTCCACCAGACCAGTGATACCGGCGAAGCCAACAATGCATGGCTCTGGCCGTCCTCCAACTACTGGGTTGGCGCTCGTGACTGGAAGAAGATTTCGGTTCCGTTCCGCACCTCTGACAACGCCACCGCGACGGATATCCGTCTGGCTTGTGCAGGAGCAGAGGGCAGCTGGATCGTTTACGATTCGTTGGAACTGATCAAGTTGAGCAACGATACCAACTTGGACTTTGAAATGACCAACGCGGACGGCTCGCCGACCAACTGGTTCTATAACACCTCGAGCGACGTAGAAGCGGAGATGAAGATTGATTCGACCGATTCGTATACCGGTCAGAACTCGCTCTACATCAAGCGCAACAGCTCGAAGGCCAGCTTCTCGGTTGAAAACGGTGGTTACGTTGCTGTGACGGCGGGTGACTACTACGAACTGTCCTACTGGGTGAAGAGCAAAAATGCCGTTAACGCGACGGCAAAACTCAGCCTTGTCGTCTACAACAACGACGATGTGGCTGTTACCACGCTGACGACGGTGGATGCACAGCTTTCGGGCGCGTCGACCACCAGTAGCGAGTGGAAGCAGTATAAGATGAAGCTGATCGTTCCGTCCGGCGGCGTGAAGGGCAAATTCTTCATTGACGTCTCGATGGGGCGTGCGGAATTGTGGGTTGACCACATTACGCTCCGTCGTGTTCAGGATACGTCTACGACGGTTGCATATTGGGATAACTTTGCTATGCCGTCTCGTAACGGCAACGTTGTTGGCTGGACCGGCAAGAATGTCGGCTATGTCGATAGTGAACTCGGTCAGTTGGTAACCAACCACGATTTCGAGGATGGCGAGGCTTGGACGCACGTCGGTTACGGCGTGTTCCCGCAAAACTGGCAGGCTTCCTCTGCTTTGATTACCGGCGAGGGAACGGCGGACGTGGTGCTGGATGCCGAGCACGGTCACGTAGCAAAACTGACCGCTCAGGACGGCACGTACGGCATGGCAACCAAGGATGCATATTACTTGGATGTCGAGCCGGATACGACCTACACGCTTTCTTATTGGGTTAAGCAAGAGGGCGCGAGAGTTTACCATACGCCGTGGATCCGTCAGTCGCCGGATCAGTCGACAGCGACAACCGAATACAACGCTTATCTGTCGTTGACCGGTTATCGTGTCTACGGTCCGACCGACGGTTGGCAGAAGGTGGAGGCCACCTTTACCACCGAAGGCGATTGCGAATTTGTGCATATCTGGTTGGGTGTTACCAACGGCACGGCTTGTTTTGACGATGTTCAGCTGATGCAGACCGATGGCAACGTTGCCGGTCGCGACGGTGCAGCGGTGCTCACCGGCAAGGCGCAGATGACCGCTCGTCTGACGGGTCTCAGAAGCAATTACGTTTACAAACTTCAGGCGGAGATCAGCGAAGCGACTGTTTCGCAAGCGACCGTCAAAGTGAAGTACTTGGATCACAACTACAACGAGATCGCCGGCACGGCGTTTGCGCAGAAGGCGACCATTGATGAAGCTGGTATGCTGTCTCTGTTCTTTACGGCGCCGAGTTGCACAGTTGCGGAGATGACCATTGAGACCGAAAGCGGCAAGATGGTGATCGACGAGCTTGAAGTGCAGGTTGCAGACATTCCGGTTTCCGGCTCCAACTGGCAGGGTCAGTGGATCTGGTATACCGAAAACGCTTCGATCAGCGCCGTGCGCGTACCGCGTTACTTCCGTACGAGTTTCGAAATCACCGAGCAGGTGACGCAGGCGGTTATCCAGATGACCTGTGACGATAAGTTTGAGTTGTATATCAACGGTGAATTTGTCGATAGTGAAACCTCCGATGTGGAAGATACTTGGAAGAAGCCGCACGTGCTGGATATTGCCAAGTATTTGAAGCCGGGCAAGAATACGCTTGCGTTTAGCGCCTACAACGTGGTTTCGCAGGCCGGCTTGCTGTTTGACGCTCGTGTTGATCTCGCCAACGGTGTGCGTATGATCGTGGCATCGAACGGCGACGTCAAGTGCAGCAACAAGCTGGAAGAGGGTTGGACCGAAATCGATCACGACGACAGTAAGTGGGAGAAATCGATGGTGCTCGGTGCGGTGCCGGTCAACCCGTGGGCGTATATTCAGTTTGATAACTCGTATTTCGTCGACGCGTCGGTGGAGATCGTCGATGCAGGAACGGTGGAGCGCGATTCCGAAGCCGGTGAATACACCGACGTGGAAATCACGATGAAGCTCAACCGTCCGATTACGACCAATCCGGAATTCAACGTCAACATCTGGAAGCGTAACAGTATGGTGCGCGTCACTTCCAGTAAACTGGAACTCATCGACGGCTCCAACCCGCAGGCATGGCCGGTGGGCGAGGAGTTTACGGCGAAGTTCCGTATGATGGTACCGAAGTTTATTGACGAAGGTCGTTACACCTTGCAGTTGGATCAGGATACGTTCCTTATTACCAACGAGTTTATGTACGACAACAAGTTTATGGACTTCCGTGTCGTTCGTTCGGTCGCGTTGGATCACATCAAGTCCGAAGTGAAGGATTACAATGGCGAACCGACGTTGTTTATTGACGGTGTGCCGCGCAACCACTTGGCAGCACTCTTGTCGGTGGATACCGGTCGTTTTGTTAACGCCGATCAGTTTGCCGAGCAGGGCGATCTGGATATGTACCTGTCCTTCCACAACGCATTAGAAGACTGGTGGGAGCGCGACGGTAGCATCAATTACGATGCGTTCGACACCAAGGTATTGGATGTCTTGAACGAAAACCCGAACGGCATGATCATGATCTCGATCAGCTGTAATGCGCCGACCTGGTGGCAGGAACTCAATCCCGATGAGCTGCAGGTCCGTAACGATGGCACCGTACAGGGCGTGTCGCTGTCCTCGGAAAAATACCGTGAGGACGTGGCGAAGGTTCTGAAAGATGTGCTGTCGTATGCCAGAACGAAGAGCTATTTCAGCCGTGTGTATGGCATCCGCTTGACTGGTTTCCAGACGGGTGAGTGGCTGTTCTATCCGTCTAGCTTGCAGGGCGCGATCGACTTCTCGCCGGCGGCTGAGAAGGGCTTCCGCAAGTGGCTGACCGAGAAGTACGGTACTGACGCCAAGCTGCAGGAGGCGTGGAAGAATAACGAAGTTACGCTGAAGACGGCAACGGTGCCGACCTACGAGGAGCGCACCACGACCGAGTATATCAGCGTGCTGGATCCGGCTACGCAGAAGAACATTCTCGACTTCCAGGATTATCAAGGTTGGGCGATGGCTGAAACCTTCCTGTCGGTATGTACTGCGGCCAAGGAAGCGACCGATGATCAACTGATTGTCGGTGGTTACCACGGTTACGTATGGAACGCCTACTCGCACGAAGGTAACGACATCTCGTCTACCAATATCCAGCGTGTGCTGGAGTCGGATATGGTCGATTTCATCTGCGCTCCGCAGAACTACAACGAACGCGATCTGGAGAAATCCGGTGCGACGATGACGATGACCGACTCGGTTAAGGCTCACAACAAGTTGTTCTTGCAGGAGCAGGATAACCGTACGTCGATTGGTACGACCATCGGCCTGCCGGATCAGGATAGCGGCGTTGGTAAGACCTACACCATGGAGGAGACGATCAACCAGCTCAAGCGTGACTATGCACAGATTCTTACCGAGAGCATGGGCGGTTGGTTCTACGATATGGACGGCGGTTGGTTCGACGACACGCAGATGTATAACTTGATGGCTCAGATGAAGGCAGAGGGCGATTTCGCCGTCTTTAATGAGCGTAAGACCACCTCCGATATCGGTGTGTTTATCAGCGAAAAGACGTATCATTATTCGCCGTATTCCTTCGGCGCGGCGTATCAGGTTTACCATTATTTGTACCTGATGCAGCGCTTCAACCTCGGTACATTCGGTGCCAACTACGACTCTTATGTGATCTCCGATTTGGTGAAGGGCCTTGTGGATACTGATTATAAGGTCAACCTGATCTTGAGTCCGTACCAGCTGACCGAAGCAGAGCGCAAAGCAATCGACGAGCAGCTCAAGAAGGACGGCAAGATCGTGGTGTGGGTGTTTGCTACGGGTATTTCGGATACCAACACCAACTCGGTGGAGAACATCGAGCAACTCACCGAAATGGATATGACCATGCAGATCGGCAAACCCATCCGTGCGAACGTTACCGTTACAAACGGTACGCACGATTACACGAAGGGTCTTAAGGGCGCTTCGTTCGGTACGGCTAATGCCGAGGTCGGTCCGTACATCACGGTGACCGATTCGGCCGCGACGGCGCTTGGCCACTATGAGAACGGCGACGTTGGTTTGGCTGTGAAGGATATGGGCGATTGGACGTCGGTCTATTCGGCGGCGCCGAACATTCCGAACGCGATGCTTCAGAATCTGGTCAAGGCCGCCAACGGTCACATCTATTCGGATGTGTTGGGCGATGTCGTCTACTCGAACAATCACTACGTATCGGTACACAACGCGTATGCGGGTGACCGCGTCATCAAACTGCCGCAGAATCACTCGGTCTACGATGTGTATGAGGGCGAGTTTGTTTCGATGGATACGGACAGCTTCAAGGTGTCGCTCAAAGAGAACGAAACCAAGATGTATCGCTTGATGTCGCCGAATATGTATGCGGTGCTGGTGAAGCATAACGGTCACGGTGCGGTGACCAACTTCGGTGTGACCGAAGTGAAGCCGGGTGCGGATATGAAGGTCAAGATCACGCCGGATACCGGTTATAAGATTGCCTCTATCACCGTTGACGGCGAAGAAGTCAAGGTGGCCAATTCGTTGTCGCTGTCGGATATTCAGGATAACGTAACGGTTGACGTTGTGTTTGAAAAGATGGTCGTCAAGACCGACGAGCCGATCCAGCCGGATGAGCCGGTTGAAGAGGATCCGGTCGAGGACGAGGAAGATCCGATTACCGACGATGAAGAAGAGTCGACTACCGATGATGACGAGCCGGCGGACGAGGAAGATCCGCTTGAGGATGATGACGAACCGGCCAAGAAGAAGTACAAGAAGAAGGTTATCACCAGACGGATCGTTGGTCTGCCGTGGTGGGCGATCCTTCTGATTGTGGTCGGCGGCGTGTTGGTTGCCGGCGGCGCGACTTGTTGGATCATCATTCTGATCAAGAAGAAGAAAAAGAAGGAAGAGGAAGAAGTACCGGCGGAAACTCCGGCAAACGAATAATGTGACGGCATCCTGCCCCGAATTTTCGGGGCAGGATAAGCCGCTTAAATATGTTCACATTAGAAAGGAAGAGAGAGTATGAATTTGAAACGCATTTTGGCCCTGTTGATGGCAGTGTTGATGCTGTTCTCGGTTATTGGCTGCGAACGCACCGTTACCGAGGAGGAATGGGTCGAGGTTGAAGGTGAGGACGTCGTGGTCGACGACACCGACGATCCGGCGGATTCGGACGATCCGGCGGATTCGGATGATCCGGCGGATTCGGATGATCCCGATGACAGCAAGGGTACTACCACCACGAAAAAAGACAGCAAGCCGACCACGACAAAGAAGGACGAGGGTGGCAAAAAGACCACCACCACGACCAAGGGTGGCGGTGCCAGCACGGCCGAGAAGAAACTGACCGGCAAGCTGGAGATCCAGTGTTTTGCGAACACCGCAGAGAGCAGCAAACCGCTGGAACAAACGGTTGAAGAATTCGAAGCGGCTAACCCCGATCTGGAAGTAACGCTTCGCGTGGGCGTTAATGTTCACACGCAGTTGCTCTCCCGTTGGATGAGCAACAACCCGACCGACTTTGTGTATATGAGTGGTGCCGGTTTCCCGGAGAACGCGATGGAAGCGGCCGGCAAATTCTACGAATTGTCCGATTGGCTGAAGACGGCCAAGGTTTGGGGCACCAACACGCTGATTAAGGATTACCTGCAGGACGGTATGTTGATCCGTACCAATGGTAAGCTCAACAAAATGCCGACCAGCTGGGGTGCTTACGGTATGTGGTACGATACCACCTTCTTCAAGCAGAACAATCTGAAGATGCCCGAAAACTACGAAGATTTTATGGCGTTCACCAAAAAGGCAGAAGCGGTCGGTAAGTCGGCTATCTGCTACCCGGGTATACATTCCGGTTATTTGGGCTGGGGTCTGGTAATGCCGGCCATTGCGGCTTACGGCGACGCCAAATACTTTGAGCAGGTCACCGGCGCGACCGATCCGAAGGCGTTTACCGATAAGCGTATGCAGTCGGTACTGGATCGTTTGTACAAACTGGCCGGCACGGGCGCCTTTATGAAGGGTACCGTCCAGCTCAACCACATCGAGTCGCAGATGGAGTGGCTCAACCACAAATCGCTTCTGATCCCGAACGGTCTGTGGCTGGAGGATGAGATGTCGGACGATATTCCGGCGACCTTCGATATGTGCTTCTCGCCGGCGTCGTTGGCGACCAAGGATCAGGATACCTATGTGATTCCGTATATCAGTCGCTGTGCGGTGGCCACCTACGGCAAAAACCGCGATAACGCGTTGGAATATCTGCGCTACATCTATCGCGATGAAGTGATGCAGCGCAGCTGCGAAAACGGTGGTTCCATCCCGATTACGAAAGTAGATTATTCCAATTATAAGTACAGCAAAGCGGCGAAGCAGTCGATCGATGTGATTACCAGCACGAAGAACAAGCGTATGTTCCTCAAGAGCTCGTGGGGCACGGTCGATGCCGAGTGGAACAACGTTATGAATGCTCTCGTTTTGCACGAGATCGATGCGAAGAAGGCGTGCGAGCGCTTGCACAAGGCTTGCCAGACGAAGATTGCTGAATCGTAATTAATCCTATCGCGGAGGCCCTTTTATGAAAAAGAAACGCAAGATTTCCGAGTACGATCTCGTATCTCGGTTGAATGGGTCCAAGATCCGCTTTATGTTGCTGTTTTTCTTTCCGGCGTTCCTGCTGTATCTCTGGCTGTTCATCTATCCGATTTTTGAATCGGTGCAGGCCAGCTTTACCAACTGGAACGGTTTTGACTTAACCAAGGAATGGGTTGGATGGCAGAATTATCAAAACATTCTGACAAACGACGTGTTCTGGGGCGCGCTCAAAAACGATTTCGTCATCGTTTTCTGGAAAGAGATTCTCATTGGCGGCTTGGCTCTGTTGTTCTCGTTTGTGGTCACGCACGGCCACATTACAAAGGTAGAAAATAAGATCTACCGGTTTCTGTTTTACGTGCCGAACGTGCTGTCGGTCATCGTGATTACGACGGTTTGGACGTTTGTCTTAAACCCGAGCATCGGCTTGCTCAACGGCTTGCTGGATGTGATGGGACTGCAAAGCATCATTCCGGAGAACGGCTGGTTGGTGGAATACACCATCCCGTGGATCATCGTGATCGCATCGTGGTGCGGTATCGGCACGTATATGGTCTTGCTGATCGCGGCGATCAACAACGTGCCCGGGGATCTGTACGAGGCGTCGCATCTCGACGGCGCCAACCAGTTCCAGCAGTTCTATCACGTAACGGTGCCGGCGATCTGGCCGCAGATCCGTTATCTGATCGTGTCGGTATTCTTCGGCACGTTGGCGTCAAACATGGGCTTGATCCTGCCGCTGACCGGCGGTGGACCGGATAACCGGTCAATGGTTATGAGCTTGTTTGTGTACCAATACGGTATGAACGATTACCGTGTTGGCTACGCCAATGCAGCGGCTGTGATCTTTATGATCATCAGCATGGTGCTGTCGTTGTTGTTTAACAACACTCTCCAGAAAAAGGAGGACAGCATGCAATGAAAAAGTTTGGAAACGTTTTACTCAATATCCTGCTTCGTGCGTTTTTGATCTTCTGGTCAATCACGATCGTGTTCCCGCTGGTGTGGATGATCTATTCCTCGTTTAAGAACAATCCGGAATTCTACGCCAGTCCGTGGATGCTCCCCGCTGAAATTCGCTGGGAAAACTACGTAGAAGCATGGGAAGTGTCCAATTTTGGCACGTATTTCCTCAACAGCTTTATCGTGGTGGTGGGCACGACGATTCTGTCGTTTTTGATGATTACCACTTCCTCGTACGTGTTGGCGAAATACAAGTATAAGGGAAGCAAGTTCTTTAACGATTTTTATCTGCTCTGTATGATGATCCCGGGTGTGCTGCTGCTAATGCCGCGGTACTTCCACCTGTTGGGACTCGGCCTGACCGACAACCTGTGGATTTTGATTCTGCTCGGTTCGGTCGGTGCGATTCCGGGCTCGTGCTACATACTGGTCGGCTTTATGAAGGGTGTGCATAACTCCTTTATCGAAGCGGCACTGGTGGACGGCGCAGGGGAGTGGACCATCTACTCCAAGATTATGATTCCCTTTACCAAACCGGCGATCTTTATGATTATGCTGGGTAAGATCATGGGTGCTTGGAACGACTTCGAAACGGCGTTGACGTATCTGCAAGACGAGAGCTTGTATACGGTGCCGATCGGCTTGTCCAACCTCACCAACCAGATGACCTACCACGCCGAATATGGACCGATGTTCGCGGCGTTGGTGCTGGCTATGGTACCGATCTTGATTCTGTACGCCATCTTCCAGAAGCAGATTATGTTCGGCACGTCGACCAGCGACGGTCTCAAAGGTTAATCCGGAATATAAATTCCGAAAATTTGTATGAAAAGAGGCAATGTGAAATGAAAAAGATTTCCTTGCGCGTACTCTCTGTGGTGCTCAGCGTGGCACTGCTCTGCGGCTTGCTGCCCGTAATGGGACTGCTCGGCTCGGCAGCAGCGGCCGCGGACGGCATCACGTATTACGACGGCAATGCTGTTGTGATCAAACCGGATAAGGCTGGCGACGCCACCTTTACGATGGTGATGACCGACAGCGTCGCCGTGACGGCTACCACCCGTTATACGATTTCGTATAAGGTGCGCATTCCGGATGCGGGTGTGTCTGTCTGGCCGAATCTTCAGCACACTAAGACAAGCGGCACGACCGCTGAAGTGCTGACGGCTTACACCGTCACCGGTGCCACCGCCGGCTGGCAGACCGTCAGTTTCGATATTGTGACGGCGGAGGATCAGACGGCTCTTAACGTACGTTTGACGGCTAAGGGCGGCTTGGTATACGTGGATGATCTGTCGGTGTCGGTTTCCGGCATCGTGGCCGATGAGGATTATGCGAACGGCATCGGCAAAGCATACGTCTGGGATTATAACAGCGTTGTATCCAACGGCGGTACGATCACCACCACGCATGCGGCTAATGGCGGTGTAAACGGCACCGGTGCCATGAGCGTAGAAACCACCGGTAGTGTTGTTATCCGCCCATTGGGCGCGTATGTCGTGGTGGCCGGCGCGACGACCTATGCCTATACGTTCAAGGTGAACTTGCCCGAGGGCATGACGGCTTATCCGTATATTGTGACGGAAAAGCCCAGCGGTACGGCTTACACGCCATACAGTGCCTACACGATGACCGGTACAGCGGATGCCAAGTGGCAGACGATCACGATGCACTTTAAATCCTACGATGACGTGACCAGCATTCACCCCGGCATCATGACGACCGGCGCCGGTACGGTGCTGGTAGACGACGTATGCCTGCGCAAAGTCGAGGGCGACGTCAACCACATCCAAAACGGCGACTTTGAAATGGGCGCCAACGGTGCGGCACCGGTCGGCGCCGGCCATATGGGTGCTGGCACCGGCGGCACTTACGTCAAAGTGGATGGCGCCGGCGTGGACGGCAGTGCGGCGGTGTTGGCGACACCGACGGATAACGGCTCTCTCTATTTCCGTCCGTACAACGCGATCATCTCACTGAAGGCGTCCACTACATACGTGGTGAACTTCCGCTTTAAAGCAGGGGCGGAAGTGCAAATTCAGGGCTTCTCGACGCAGTATGGCACCAATGGCAACAGCTGGCCGGCTCATAACACGGTCTCCAGCAACGGCAGCGCCGATTGGCAGAGTGGCACCATTGAATTTACCACTGCGGCGGATACGACTGGGCACGAATTCAACATGATCGTCAAGAACGGTCCGGCGTATCTGGACGACGTGGTGATGATCGAGAAAAACTACAAACCGACCAGCTTGATCGCCAACGGCGATTTTGAGAACGGCGCGGACGGCAGCTGGCCGACTGGCTTCGGTGCGACGCAGTTGGAGGCGACCGATACCGGTAAAATGATCCGCGTTAGCGGCGCCGGCGTGGACGGCAGTGCAGCGGCGCTTATTGAGGCGCAGGGCTACTATGCGCTGGCCAAGGATGTCGCGGTCGATCCGTCGTCCACCTATCGCATCTCCTATGTGGTCAAGATTCCGTCGGCAGAAGCCTCGCTGACGCCGTACATCTGCCAGTACAAGGATGCGAACAAGACCGATTCGGACGTGGCGCCCAAGATTATTCCGTATGCGAATATCGTCAAGGGTGCTTGCGATTGGAAAGAGGTTGAGTTTACCATCAACACCGCCTCGGATGCGGCGCTTTTGCAGCTGCGGATGATGGCCGAGGGTGGCGAGGTTTATCTGGATGATCTCAAGGTCATCAAGGTTAACAATCTCGTTTATAACGGCAACTTCGAAGAAGGCACAACCGGTTGGTTTAATAGCGGCATCTTCGGTGGTTCGGGTGAAACGAAGGTGGTAACCGATGCTTCTCGTGGCAACGTAATGCAAGTTGTACCGGCAAGCGGTATGCTGGGCGTTGGTACGATTGAAGGAGACGGATACTACATTCCGGTTGAGCCGGCTACCAAATATGTGCTTTCTTACTGGCTCAAACAAGAGGGCGAAACGGTTTCCTCGAGGATTATGACGCGTCAGCGTACAGACAGCGGAGACGCGACCGATGCGTATGCTCAGCCGACGAATTTTGCTCGTAGCGGCGATACCGACGGATGGGTGCAGGTCAAAGAAATCTATACCTCCAGTGCGGATGCTACGCGCCTGACGTTTATTTTTGCTGTTCAAAACGGCACGGCGCTGATCGACGATGTTTGTATGGAAAAATTGCCGATCGTCATCAATAGCGATTTTGAAAACGGCACGACCGGTTGGGGTAACTCCATCTTCGGTTCGGACGGCTCGTTCTCTGTGGTTGCGGATGCCGAGCGCGGCAACAACGTTCTGAAGATCAATTCGGTCAGTGGCTACGGCGTTGGTTCTTTCCAGAACAATGCGCATTATATCCACGTGGAACCGTCCACTGAATACCGTGTGTCTTACTGGCTTAAGATGGAAGACGATGCGGATGCGGCGACCACCGTTTTTAGCAAAATTATGTTCCGTTCTTTCGCGGTGACCGGCGATTCGGCTGCGCCGTATGCACAGCCGACCAACTTCCAGTTCACCGGTGCGACCGACGGCTGGGTGAAGGTAGAAGAGCGTTACACCACCGATGCCACCTGCACGAAGTTCAGCATCATTTTCGGTGCTTACAACGGTACGGTGTCGATCGATAATGTTACGGTCGAAAAGGTGTCGGATTCCCCGATCGACAACAGTGGTTTTGAAGCGATGACCGACGGTATCCCGACCGGCTTTGCCGGCAAGGGCATGGTGACCGGCACCGCCGGCGTCATTGAGACGGTACCGGCGGAGGCTTCCTTCGCGGGTGCGACGGCTACGCTTGGGGAGGACATCGTCCTCAATCTGCACATCAAGTCGGCGTTCCCGGCGTCGGCCATCTCGGTCAGTCTGAACGAGGCGGACTTTGTCCGAAATGCCGTTCAGTTGACGATGGAGCCGACCGTGGAGGCGGGCGAGGTCACGACCTATATGGCCAAGGTGCATTTTGCGGCCAAGAATATGGCCGATACCTTTACCGCGACGTTGTACGTCAACGGCGTGGAGACCGATACGCTGACCTATTCGGTGAAAGAGTATGCGATGAGCATCTACAACGATGCAAACGGCGTGTATTCCGACGAAGCGTCGAACGTCGCTAAGGCGTTGCTTAACTACGGCGCAGAGGCACAAACCTATTTCAACCACAACACCTCGGCGCTTGCTAACGCCAATCTGGCGGAAGCAGACAGAGGTGTTTCGACGGAAGATATTGCCGGTCTTTCGAAAGAAGTTCCGGAGGCGGTTGAGCATTTCAAAGAAACCAACGCCGGCACATTCTACGGTGATTTGCTGAGCATCACGAACAACGTTGCTGACGATGCGTTTGGCACGATCGACACGGCAACGGCGATTGCCGAGGTGCCGGCGGGTCGTTCGTTCCAGTACGAAGGAATGACTGCTGTGACGGTGGGTGAGACCTACAATCTCTCCTTCTGGGCGAAGGTATCGACCGGCACGATTACACTGCAGCCGATCATGTACGTATCCGGTTGGAGTGGTAGTCAGTCGGCGGGTTCTGTGAGTGTTACGTCCGAGTGGCAATTCTTCAATTTGACCTATACCCCCGCGAGCGCACACTCGACTGTTCAGTTTAACATTCAAACGGCAATCTCTACCGGCACGGTAGTTTCCATTGCTAATATCTCGCTTAAGAATAAGGTCGACGACGGCAACCTGTATACGGGCGCGGATCTTAGCACGTATTACGGCGCGAATGTTGGCGTTGCCACTGTAAGCGATGTTACCTATAAGGACGGCAAAACCCTCATGATGACGTCCTTAACGGGAGTGGCTTCGTCTTCTCGGCTGTTGTTTAATGCGACGGAGCCGGGCAAGACCTACGAGGTGTCGTTTATGGCGAAATCCTCGTCCGGCAATTTGGAGGTTATGCCGATCTTTGTTGGATCAGGACTGTTTGACGGTTCGTTCCACTTTAACGTGACGGAAGAGTGGCAGCGTGTGAGCTTTACCTATAAGCATGATTCGGTGGCGTGGGCGGAGATCCAGCTTCAGCCGAATGCTTGGGCCACCGGCACGGTGATTTCGTTTGCGGATGTTTCGGTCAAAGAGGTCGACACGACCACCATTACGGATTACCTGCCGGTTTACAGCGATACCAAACTGAGCACGGATGTGTTCCTTGGCTATACGTTGGTGCTGCAGGATACCAGTAAAGTCCGCCTGTATTTTACCACGCCGGATGTGACTGTCACGATGGGCGACACGCCTTACACGCCGGTGGCGACGGGCGAGTACTACTGCGTGGAACTGTTGGCAGATGTGACGGCCAAGAATTTGGATACCGCGCACGATATCAGCATTACCGCGGGTGATACCACGATGACGATCTCCAACTTCAGCGTGTTGGCTCCGGCTGCATTGGAAGCGGGTAGATCCGGCAAGATGAAGAACGTTTGCACGAGCTTGATTTTGTATGCAGAAGCGGTTAACGCTTATGTGGCGTAAGGAGGGAATCGGATGAAACAGTATAACGCGCCGGAGATCGAACTGGCGGTTATTCGTTCGATCCCGATCCTGACGGCAAGCGATGAAACGGACATCATCAATCCTTATGCAGATATGGCAGAAGCGGGCTCTGTGGATCCCTCGGATGCATAATAAAGGAGTAATGCGACGATGAAAACGTATCAAGCGCCGGAGGTCGCGATGGTCGCCATGCAGGCGACGGCGATCGTGACGGTCAGTCTGGAATTGGATGAGGACGAAACCGACATCATTCCGGAAGAATAACAAAAAACACCCCGTGTCACGAGAGTGACACGGGGTGTTTTTTGTTATATCTAACTTTAAATGGAATTGCAGAAATCGGCAATGGTTTTGGCAATGGTTTCGGCGGCGTGTCCGCTTTCGCAGTTACCAAGCGCATGGTGGTGTGCTAACACTTGTGTTTCGTAGGTTTTCTCGCGAAAAGCACGAACGTACGAATCCAATTCATCGTTGGTTTTGGCAAGCGGGAATGGCCAATCGACAATATCCATATAAAAATCACGATCAAACCGATACGCATCCAGATCCGGCGCGAATATAAAACACGGCTTGCCGGTCAGGGAAAAATCCCAAATACACGAGGAATAATCGGAGACCAACACATCGGCGGCGCAAAGCAGTTCTTGCATATCGGGATACGCTGTCGCGTCAACGCATTGCGGGCTGCAAAGCAAATCGGAGTGAGCCAACAGATAATGGGAACGTACCAGCAACTTCCAATCGCCGCCAAACCGTGCTTGGCAAGCGGCCAGCAATCGATCGGCATCCAGTGTCTGTGGGCAGGCGGTGCCGTTTTCGCGGAAGGTGGGGGCGTAGAGGAGAAGGCGTTGATTCTCGGAAAATCCATATGCGGATCGTACGCGTTTCGCCGCGTCGGCGGCGCGATCGGCGTTTAGCAGAATGTCGTTTCGCGGCATACCGATCTCGCGGATCTCGCCGTCAAATCCAAACGCGCCGCGAACGACGGTATCGGAAAAAGCGGTCGAGGACGAGAGGAAAAGCGTGGTATCCTTTATTGTTCGCGCCAAGCGTCGATCGTTCCAGACGGTGTTGTTCGGTGTGTCGCGCCCGACTTTTTTGTAAAGGCCGCCGCCGTGCCATGTCTGGATCAGCATTTGGTTTTTCCGAAACGGCAGATAGGAGCAATGTTGCAGGTCGTTTAACACCACCACGCGCGAGGTGAGCAGCTCTTTGAAATAGCGAAGCGACCGGAATTTCACAAACCGGACACCGTGCGGCTTATCGGGAAAATCGGTGTCTTTCCAACACCAGATTAACTGTAGTTTTTGCGAATAACGAGCCGCTAACGCCTCGGAAATGTATTTTGGGTTGCAGGCGTACTGATTACCGGAATACGCCGAAAAAAAGACTTGTCGCCGCCGGATGGGGAACAACCAAAAGATGCGCAGTCCGCATCGGATGCCCCACGTAACCAGCGTTTTTAGCACTTCCTTCAACAAGAAAGCCTCCTTAAATCAAGGTTTCCAGAATCGCCAGATCTTCCGGATAGGTCAGCTTCATCGCGCGACGGCTACCGAGTACGAGTTTTACCGGAACTTCCGGCAGATAACGGCGTACGACGCCGCCGTCATCGGTGGCGACAGCGGCCGGATCGGCGTCAAATAACGCGTAGGCTTTTGTCAAAACCGAAACCGAAAACGCTTGCGGTGTCTGAATGCTCCACAGCGTTTCGCGCGGCGGTGTGTGATCGATGGTTTCGCCGTCGACAGATACCGAGATCGTGTCGGTTGCTGGCAACGCCGCAATGGCCGCATCCGCCTGATCCAGCGCCGCGCAAAGCCGCGATACCAGATCCGAATCAATCAGCGGTCTGGCGGCGTCGTGCAGCAAAATGCGATCAAAACCATGTTCGTTAGCGTATGCCAAGGCAACCTCGGAGGATGCCGAGCGTGTGTCACCACCCGCTAAAACGGCGATCGGGTGCCCATCCAGCAATTGCTGAATGGAGGGAACGTAATCGATATGCGAGATAACCAGCACTTCGTCGATTTCCGGAGCAGCCGCTAATATGTCGACCGAATGGCAGAGCACCGGCTTTTCACCGAGCATCATAAGCTGCTTGGGCTTTTCGCCGTGAAATCGGCTGCCGACTCCGCCGGCCAGTACAACGCCTAACGTTTTCATTCTCTCACATCCTTTTATCTTATAGAATGAGTATACCCCAATAGCCTGTAAAAGTCAAGGAACGGCGCCGTTAGAAGCCGCTCTTGCAAACACCCCTACAATGAGCTATAATATAGTCGAAACGAGGGATTACCATGAAACATAAGGCTTGGATTTTCATCGGAAAAACTATAGCGTTTGCGGCGTGCTTCTGCGGATTTTCGCTGTTTTTCATTCCGCTGGCGCTCGCCAATATCGTGAATATAGGGAACGTAACCGGTTTGGTTATATGCACCGTTTTGGGATGGTATGTCTTGTTCGCCGATCGCGTTCACGCATCAATTTGCCGGATTTGGTCGCGGCGCGCGGGGAAGATCCTGTTGTCTGCCTTGGCTGCGTTGGTGGCTGCGGTGATTCTGCTGGCGTGCGTGGTGTCGGGATATATGATAAGTGAGTGTCGCAATCAACCAAACGGCACGCCGACGGTTGTTGTGTTGGGTTGTAAGGTCAACGGCACAACGCCAAGTCTGATGCTGCGGGAACGGTTGGATGCCGCTTACGACTATCTGTCGGACAACCCCGATGCTGTTTGTGTGTTATCCGGCGGACAAGGCTCGGGCGAGGATATCAGCGAAGCGGAGGGGATGTACCGCTATTTAGTGGCCAAAGGCGTGGATGAGACGCGACTATACCGCGAGGACCGATCGACCTCCACTCGCGAAAATCTGGAGTTTTCCTTGGAAATCATTCGAGAAAACGGACTCAACGAATCGCTGGCGATCGTCACCAATGAATTCCACGAATACCGTGCCGCTTGTATTGCGGCGGAGTTGGGACTTACCTCGACCGCTGTGCCGGCCGAGACGGAGTTTTGGTTGCTACCGACCTACTGGGTGCGCGAAATGTACGCGGTGTTATATGAATGGATAAACTAAAAGAGCGCCTTTGAGCGCTCTTTTCTCATTTTAGGGACAATATCTGCATACTGCTCGATACGCTTCGGTTAGTGTTTCGACGGTATGATAGCGGCAGTTGGCCGGACTGGGCGAGGGGAGAGTGGTTGCCGGTATGCCGGTGTTCGGCAGGATCAGGCGCTCGTAGTAATCGGCGGCCTTTTTTCCGGTGGTAAAAATCGCTTGTATCGGTTGGGTGGACAAGATCGGCTGTAAATCGTTGGCGACAGGGCGGCGAATACTGGCGTCGTCGGCGCCGTGGATCTCGCAAGAGGCGAGCGTATCCCATAAAGCGATTTTGTGGCGCTCTAAGAAGGCTTTTTGTTCTTCTGTAGATACAGGAACATTCTCGCCAAAAGCGCCGGATAACGCCTTCCAGAAGCGATTTTGCGGGTGTCCGTAATAAAATCCGACTTCGCGGGATTTGGGAGACGGCATCGTGCCGAGAATCAAAACGCGAGCACCGGACGGAACGTACGGCGGTAGCTCGTGATCAATGTGTTGATATTCGCGCATAAACACTCCTATGTAAGCGGGCGACATCCGTCGCCCTGTGATCAACTTCTGGCAGAGAACGTTTCGCAGGAGGTCTGCGACATCGCACTCGCGCCGCGACCGCCGACTTTGACTTCGTTGGCGCCGCAGTTGCCGTTTTCGTTGTACATGCAGTTTTTAGCGGTACAACTGATCGGCATCTGGCGATTGGCGTTCATCGGAACGTTGCTGCCGCAGGCGTTTACAGAACCGTTGTGGCTAAGCGTAAACGAAGAACAACAGGTTTCGCAAGCGCCGGTGGCACAATCGCCGGTTACGGTAATGCCGCCACGCATACAACCGCCTTCGCAGTTGCTGGCACAAGAGGTAACGTCACATTTCAAATTCGTCATAAACAGACACCTCGCATCAAGATTTGACGGAACAATGCCGTCTTGCTCTAGTATGTGCGAGGTGCCGAGAATTATTCGTTGGCAGAAGATTTCTTTTTCTTGGTATAACGGGAATACCACAAAACACCCAGGAAACTGCAAATGAAAATAGCCGAGACGATGATGACCGCTTTCCACAGCTCGCCCTCGGACAACTGCCAACCAAACGAAATGGTTGCAACCAGCGTGGGGAGGCGCCCGATGAGGGAGAGGAGGATGAAATCGCGCCAGCGGATGCGCGTCAGACCAAAGAAATAGGTAAATGCGTCTTTGGGAAGCGCCGGAATCAAATACAAAATAAAAACGGTGCGAAGCAATCGTGTTTCGCTGTTGATAAATTTCAGCTCGTCAATTTTGTGAGGATCGATAAAAAGCCCCACTAGTTTAATGCCGAATTTCTTGACCATCCAAAAAACCAGCGTATAAGCCAAGAAGATCGCTACGACCGATAGGAGAGTGCCCCAGAAAGGTCCAAACAGAAAACCGGCTGCCGTTTCGGTGATGCCGCCGGGAACGACCGCCACCACAATCTGAACAATCTCGATGGCAATCATAATAATCCAACTAAACCAACCAAACTGATCCAGATAATCCGAAAAGGCTTGGATTTGTTCGGTGGTACTACCGCCGGAGAACTGACCCATAAAGTTCCAGGCAAAAACGACGATCCAGACGATCAACGCTATCAACGGAACCAATACAGCCAATCCGATCAGTCGGCGCTTTCTGGCAAGCAGTTGTTCTTCGGTTAAGGGGAGTTTGTTTTTCATTGCATCTAATCCTTTAATATAAAGTATTTCGACAGGTTCGTTGACAACAAAAATTCAAAAACAGGAAAAATCCGCAAAAAACACTTGAAATCCACACAGGGAGGGTGTATAATAAAAATATAGATTACTATACAAAATTAATATTTTGCACAGTACAGAAGAGGTGAAACCGACAAAATACGCGGATTTGGCGATTTTGAAGGCTTTTTCCGATCATTTGGTGCAACCCCATCTTTTCTGTTGATTGTGAGTTTGCAGAGTCGATTGTCCGTCCGATATATATCGCTGCACGTCGTTGTCTATTAATTTAGATTTTTGGTTTGCAATTTAGGATGCATACTTTCTTATATGCAATTTCGCTGTTTCAAGCGTTTTTCTGAAATTTTCGCAAAAACAGGTCTGCTCTCCAGCCGATAGAAATTTTTCGCACAGAGCCGACATCGTTTGGAAAATTTCTATTCGATTGCCATTTTACCGAATTTTTTAAAAACAGTCGATTTAGACGGTCATCGGGCAAATCTCGGCGATTCGATGACATAACAAACGGGTTTGGTTACTTGTAAGGCTATTATGAGATTTCCGGTAAAGGAAATACCCCATCCGTAATCTCTCAAGGCTGGATCTATCAGCAAACCGACGGACAATTCGTCGATCTCTGAGGACACATAACGCTATTAGACGATCGTGAAACTGTTTCACAAAGGAGTGGTTTTATGAAAAAGGAATACAGTCAAGCCAGTTCGCCGCTTTTGCGAGAATTTTTTGGGTATATGGAAGTTGTAAAAGGTCGCTCGACCGGCACAGTCAACGAATATTTTGTGGATCTGCGCACCTTTTTCCGTTATATCAAAAAAGCCAAGGGCTACGTTTCCCCTTCCCTGCCGGACGAGGAAATCGGCATTGACGACGTGGGCATGGACTTAATCGAGGGCATTACGCTTTTAGATGTGTATGAGTATTTTGGATACACCAAAAGCGAGCGCGATAACATTAGCAGCACGCGCGCACGGAAAACCACTTCACTCCGTGTGTTTTTTCGTTATTTGACCGACATCAGCCATCGACTGGAGGTCAATCCTATCCAAGGGCTGGATACCCCCAAAACCAAGAAAGCGTTGCCGAAATACTTAACGCTGGAACAGAGCTTGGAGCTTTTAAACGCCGTCAGCGGAGATTTTGCCGCACGGGATTATTGTATGCTGACGCTGTTTTTAAATTGCGGACTTCGCCGCGCAGAGCTCGCCGGCATTAACCTGTCGGATATTTCCTCGGAGCACACGCTTCGGGTGGTTGGTAAAGGCAACAAAGAACGGATGTTGTATCTAAACGACGCGTGCTGGAACGCGATTCAGGCCTACTTAGAGGTGCGCCCTCGCGATGGCGTACGCGATCGTGAGGCACTGTTTTTGAGCGCCAGAAAGCAGCGTATTACGCTGCAGGGTGTTCATTACGTGGTCAAGCAGTATTTGGCAAAAGTCCCCGGCGCAGAAAACCTATCGACCCACAAGCTGCGGCACACCGCGGCAACGCTAATGTACCAGCAGGGCGGCACGGATATTCGCGTTTTGAAGGATATTTTGGGGCACGAAAACCTCGGAACGACCGAGATCTACACCCATCTTTCTACCAAACAGCTTCGTGAAGCTGCCGAAAACAACCCATTAAGCAGCGTAAAACCGCCGAAAACAACCAAACAACCGGAAACGGACGATTAATCGTCTGCCCATTCGGCGAAATCATATTCAAATTGGTTGACGCTGTACATGGTGGAGCCCATGTATCTTAGCGCCATGCCGGTGCCGGTCGCCACACAATCGGCCGGACAATCGGCTACACGGCATTCGGTGCCGATATAATGGCTGAGCCGCTTGTCCAGATTATGCAAAAGCGCACCGCCGCCGGTCAGTACAATGCCGTCTGTGTAGATGTCGCCGACCAGATCGGGCGGACAGTTTTCCAACACGCCGTGAATGGCGGCATCCAGTACATTCAGCGTTTCCTGAATACAATCGTGAACCGCGTCCGCCGAAACCGTCCGTACGACCGGCAACCCGCTGACGCTGTCGCGACCGGGAACGTCCATAGTCAAACCTTTGGGAACATCGACTGCATAGCCGATGTTCTTTTTTACGCGCTCGGCGGTCTGTTTGCCCACCAGCAGATTGTATTCGGTGCGCAGCATTCGAACGATGCTGTCATCCAAATCGTTGCTGCCGGTGCGCAAGGAGGCTTGCGCGGCAATGCCACCAACCGACAACACAGCCGCATCGGTTGTGCCGGCACCGAAATCCACCACCATCGTAGCGTGCGGCTGACTGATATCCAGTCCGGCGCCGATGGCGGCGGCTACGTGCTCCTCAATGAGCGTAGCCTGACGAATACCGGCGGCGGTAATCGCCTGAATGACCGAGCGTGTTTCCGCCTCGGTCACCGAGGTCGGCACGCTGATGGTCGCGCGCGGCTTAAAGAATCTGTATGAGCACACCTGTCGCACGAAATGCTTCAGCATCCGTTCGGCGTAATCGTAATCGGAGATGGTGCCGTGCTCCAGCGGTGCAACCACCTTGATGCTGGGCGGCTCTCGGCCGATCATTTCGTACGCTTCCTGACCGCCACAGATCATCCGATCGGTCACACAATCAACGGCAATGACTGCCGGCTCGCGCAGCACAATGCCGGCTCCTTCCATATAAATAGCCACCTTGGAGGTGCCCAAATCAATTCCCAGTTTCGCTCCCGCCATCGGAATCTTTTCCTTTCTTATAAACAATGCAGACCGCCGCCACGTATACTGCCGCAGCGCCGTAAATTTTCAGCACACGCGCACATTCATCCAGCGTTGAGCCGGTAGTGATCGCGTCGTCGACCACCAAAACTGTCTTTTCCGGTAGATCGAACATCTCGTCGAGATCGATAGCGCCGCGCAAATTGACGCGCCGTTTCTTGGCGCTTAATTTCTTTTGAGGCTTGGTCTGTAGGATTTTTTGTAACACGTTTTCACACGGAATGCTCATTTCGGTTGCTACCGCCTGCGCAATCCACAGGCTTTGCGAATATCCGCGTTTACGCTCGTCCTTCTTGGTCATCGGAACCGGCATAACGCAATCAAAAGGAACATCGCCAAAACGTTCCTGTACACACGCGGCGATCTCTTTGCCGAGCGTTTCGGCGTTTTTCTTGTTGTGCGAATGCTTCAGCCGTCGCACCGACTCACCGGTAACACCCTCGTTCTCGTATACAAACGGTGCAATCGCCCCGTTCCAATGACGGCGACCATCCGCTTTGCATTGGCAATGCGGTTTGCTGCGACCGCAACCTACGCAGATAGGTGCTTCTTGTCGGTTGAGTTGTGGGCGGCATTTGTCGCAAATTTCGGTGTTGTACGTTACGACGTCGCCGCAAAAGGCGCAGCGATCCGGTAAAAACATATGCAACAACCGTCCGCTGAGATCGTTAAGTGTCATAGCGTGTAGACTCCTCAGTGAGCATCGGCATCAACGCCGTGTAACGCTTGGTTTTCCGCACGTTTTCAATCATTTGCGCGATCGAATCCTCCGTGCCGACCACAATCAGCAGCGATTTTGCTCGCGTGACCGCGGTGTACAGCAGATTGCGGTATGTTAGCTTGGGTTGCGTCCGATAGATCGGCAGCACCACAATATCGAACTCGCTCCCCTGACTTTTGTGGATGGTGATGGCATACGCCAATTCCAGATCCTCGGCTTCTTGGAAGGTATACGATACCAGACGACCGTCAAAATCAACCGTCAACACCTTTTCGCGCGGCAACACCTCAACAAGCGAGCCGACCTCGCCGTTAAAGATACCGCAACCGAGCGATCCGTCTTCGCGCACCCAACTCAAATCGTAGTTGTTGCGCATTTGCATTACTTTATCCCCGACACGTAGCGTCTTGTGCCCGCCTTGCAAATTCACACAACGGATGTCGGCTCGTGGCGGATTGAGTTGACGCTGCAGCAGTTTGTTGATTTCAATGGTGCCGATCTCCCCTTTGCGGCCGGGACACAGCACTTGAATGCCGTCTTGCATCGTCTTGCCGTAGGTATCCGGCAGACGACGGCAACACAAATCCAGCACCGTATCGGCAACATCCGCAAAACTCCGTTTGCGAATCAAGAAGCAATCGCCTTCGCGTCCGCTCCATTTGGGGAATTCGCCGGCTACAATGCGGTGAGCATTGGTGACGATCTCGCTCGTCATCGCCTGACGAAACACTTGAGAAAGCTGTACAACCGGCAGTTTGCCGCTGGCGATCAGGTCACCGAGTACGTTACCGGCGCCGACTGCCGGCAGCTGATCGGTATCGCCCACCAAAATCAGTCGACAGTTCGGTTTTAACGCGCGCAGCAGATGACTGAACAACAAGACGTCAACCATCGACACTTCGTCCACAATGACGGCCGTGGCGTCTAACGGATTGGCGGCGTTATGGGTGAATTCTTGGGTGCCGTCGCTTGTCCATTGGACTTTCAGCAGACGGTGAATGGTTTTGGCCTCCATGCCGGTTAGTTCTGACAGACGGCTGGCAGCACGACCGGTCGGTGCTGCCAGCATCACCTTTTCACCGCTGGCTTCAAGCAGCATCAAAATCGCACGCAGCGTGGTGGTTTTGCCGGTGCCGGGACCGCCGGTCAAGATCAACAAGCCGCGATCCATGGCGGCTTTGATAGCGCGTTTCTGCTCCGTTTCGTATTGAATGCCGTTTTGCGCTTCAATCTGTTGGATGCGGTCGTCCCAATCGGTTTCCGCATAAAGCGGCAACGCCACGCGAAAGGCGATGTCGTTGGCGATGTGCCGTTCTGCTTGGTACAGCTCGGGTAGAAATACAAACGCTTTTTCGTGTAAAACTTCGCTTTCCAGCGCTTGCTCCTCCAGCATTTGTTGGAGGGTGTTCTCGATTTGCGACAACTCCACTTCTAACAGCGCCGCCGCTGTAGGAACCAACTTATCTTGTGGCAGACAGGTGTGCCCGTTGTTGAGATTGTGGCGTAATACGTGCAAAATACCGGCGCGCAGACGGCTACCGTCCTCGCGATCGAAACCGCGTTGCAGACAGATATCGTCGATGCGATCAAAGCCGATCATTAATTCCGGATCGCAGAAATCGTATGGCGATACCTTGATGCGATCCAGCACGCGTTGTCCCCAACGGCGCCAGCAACGCATCGCTTCAATGGGTTGCAGACCAAAATCCGTGCACGCCAAGATCGCTTCCTGCATACCGAATTGTTTGCGGAATTCTTCGCCGAGTTGTCGTGCTTTGGCGAGCGAGATATTCTTTACTTCTGCCAAGCGGAGTGGATCGGATTCCAGAATTTTCAGCGCCTCATCGCCGAATTTGCGGATAATGGCCGTAGCGGTCACGCGGCCGATGCCTTTGATCGCGCCGGACATCAAGTATTCCAAGATGTCTTCTGCCCTTTCCGGCAAATAGCGCGTGGCGGTCTCGGCGTAAAACTGCGTACCGTAGGACGGATGCTCCACGTATTCGCCGGTCATTTCCAAGGTTTCGCCGACGTTGGGCTTCGGCATCACACCGACGGCGCGCTCCGATCCGCCCTGACAATCCAGCGTCAGAACGGTCCATCCGCTTACTTCGTTGTGGTAGGTAACGGCCGTTACCTTGCCGGTAAGCGCAATTGATTTTTGCTCGTGATTGCTTGCCGCCATCGGAATTCTCCTATGATCCATACTTTATTGTATAGTATAGCCTATTTCGACGGAAATTGCAACTGTTCGGCAAATTCATCCGGCAGATAAACGGCAGGGAATTCTCCGTTTTCAAAAAGGCGGTGACAACGCGCTTTGGATTCTCGGTCCATACCGGCGTCTACGTAACAAATACGGTCAAAGCCGTTTTCATATAAGCGACTGATCACGGCCGGATGTAACAGCGTTTCGGGATTGTCAATGCGCCCCCGCAGCGGTATGACCGCCCAAATTCGCTGATGTTTTGGGAAAAATAGCAGTTGTCCGATCCGCGAAAGCGCGGCGGCAAACCCATAAATCGCAAAGAAACTGCCGATCAACAGGCATATGGCTTGATAAGTCGTCATACAATACCCCTCCATTCTACTGGTTATGGTATGCAACGGACAAGAAAGAAGCCCCGATCAATTTGATCGGGGCTTTTCGGATTATTGGACGATTTCGATTTCTTTTGGCGCGTCTACCTCGACGACGATTTGTCCGTCGACTTTTTTCGCAGACACCGATACTATGCCGTACGGCGTGGGATACGTGCCGGACGCCCATTCCAGATCACCCAGATGGGGTTGGATGGCCAATTTGCGGCAACCAGCCTCTAAAATCCGGATTCCAAGAACGTTCTCGGCAAGGAACGCGCTCGGACCGCCGCTCCAGCCGTGGCAAAGCGAGTGACGGAAGCCTACGTAGCAGAAGCGACCGTTATCGCCGTGAATGTCGTATTGACCGTCGATCGGCAGGTTTTTCAAATGCGCGCCATCCTGCAACCAATCCAGATCGAAATCCTCCCAGAAAGTGGTGGCGCCAACCTGCAACATACCGCCGTAATATTCGCGGAGCATGTCCAATGCGGTTTGCGTATCCGCCGCTTCGGCGGTCGCTTTTAAGATGTAATAGCTTTGGAACGTGGACATTCCGTGCCCGCCTTGCTTTGACAGCGCCTCGGCGATCGCTTTTTTGTCGCGAATCAATCCGGAAAGCCACAGCATAGCCGTTACTTGCTTTTTATCGCCGATTTTGAAAGAGGATTTCTCTAAAACAGCACGCTTATGTTTGCATCTGTCCGACAAGGTGATATCCTTTACGCTCTTGCACAATCGTTGACAAGCATCCAACGTCAGACAGATCAAACCATAAATACCGGCGCGTGCTTCTTCGTGATAGCGGGTCGGCCAATCCAAGAAGAATCCCGATTTGATCTCCTCTTCAATCAGCGCCTCTCCCTCATCGTGAATCAGATCCAGCCACTGCGAAAGAAGCGGCTTCCAATAGTCTGCAAGTTCGGTTATCAACTCGTCGCTTCCGCCGTGTAAATACCAGTCAGAAAGGATAAATAAGTACCACAAACCATAGGTGGCCATGCCGTTCGGCCATTGCGGCAAGGGGTAGTTTTTGGCAACAAATCGCAACGAATCGTCCAGTATTTTTTGCTGTCCGAAAACCGTACGAATCGTCAGCATTTCGGGGTGCATATCGCCGATCCAAACGGCGCGATCGCGCTTGATTCCGTCCCAAATCAAGTGCTGCATATTCAAGTGAACAGTGTAGGCACATACCTCATAGATCCGATCGAGAATGGGATCGCTCGAATGGAACGTACCCAAATACGGGATGTCTCTGTAAAGGCATACACCTTGCAAGCCGGAAAGTCGCAACCAACACTCTTTATCCAATACTTCGATATAAACAAACCGGAATCCGGTGTATCCAAAGGCGTTCATACCGTTCCACGGCAGTGTAACCTCCATATCACGGATGGCGTGATCGCAGCTTGTTCCCTTTTCACCCAGCGGTGTCATCGCCTCTGCCGCCGATTCGCCGAACGAAAGACGAATGCGCGTGCCGGCTCGCTGGCTACTTTCCAGCGAAAACAGGCGCACGCCACCCACGATCTCGCTGCCGAAGTCGAGAAGTAGGGCTGCTTTTTTGCCGCCCTCGGTGGAAAGAGTCGTGTAATACGGCGCGCCCATCCGGATTTGCGAGTCGGCTGGCGTCAGTAAGTATTCGGCATTCTCCACACCTTCGGTGGCGAGCAGGATTTCTACCGGCGCAATGTGGTCGCGCCGGAGAGTTTCTGTTTCAATGTAACGCAGATCGCTTAACATATACGACATCCCCTTTTTGAAACCGGTTTCTTTTCACGAAAAAAATAGACGCTCTGCAAACGAGGGCGAAGCGTATGAGAATTAGAACGCTAAAACAATTATAATTTTAAGATGTCGATTTGTCAATTAGGAATATATTATCATCTATTCAAAAAACAGCCTAAATACTTGACTTTTTCGACAGAAATACTATAATAAAATTAATTAAAAGTTAATTTGTAAATTTAAGGATTTTCCAATATGAATACAACATTTAGCGAGTTTTTTTATTTTGATCCAGCCCTCCCCTCCGGGCACAATGACTTTACAGACGATCGAGTCATTGGGAAGGAGAAGCGGCTGGAATTTTTGCGGCAATATGCCAATCATTTAAAACAAAACTATTCTTTACCGGATATGCCGGAAAAAGTGGTAGATCCGGCGGCGGCGCGCGCGTTGCTGGAAACGTTTGACCGTGAAGCATTGCCGCAGGTAACCAAGCGATTGGTCTTTGATACCATGACCGCTTCGTTGGAAGCGGCACCGCAAGCGTACAGCGGCTGGTCGTTGTACACGCCGTATGCGGCGGTAGAACTTGGCGCGCTCCGTTTCCGCGAGCGCGGTACGGCGCCACCGCCGGCGGCGGCATATGCATTAGACTCCGCAGATCCCATCAAAAGCTTCACCTTCTCTTTTATGATGGATTCCGCGTATTCCGCCCCTATTCCCGGGGGAATATTGGATACGACCACCGGTCGTACGGTGGAACTGCGTAGCGGCATTCACGATCTGGTAAAGCTGCATTTTTACGCCAACGGCATGTGCTACGTGCGTTTGGGTAACGAATGCCCTTATCACTTAAAGAACGTTCCCGTTGGCCCGTATGCCTTTGATACGGAACAAACGGTCCGCATCGATGTGACGGATAAAACGTTTTCGGTGACTTTAAACGGCGTTCGGTCTGAGGAATTCCCGCTTTCCTATGAAGCGGTGCCGGATATGCTGTTTATCGGGTGCGGTATGTTCCATGTGGGCGAATGGATCGTGCGCCCGCTTGCGCTGGAAACAGAAAGCGGTACATACACGGAATTCTTCCGTCCTGCCGCCAAAGCGACGGCGGCGCGCCAGTTGGTCGGCGAGGTATCGCTCCCCTACTGCGTGGGCGGATACGAAAATCGAGATAAACGGCTGGTTTTGGAAAAAGAATTTGAAGTCACGCCGCATCAAAAAGCCATTTTGACGGTCGAGTCGTTAGATCCGCACGGTCGTGTGGTCTTAAACGGCACGACTGTGCTGGAAACCGATGGTTTTGAAAAGCACGAAATCGACGTTTCTTCCTTTGTTAATATCGGTCAAAATCGATTGGAGATTACGGTAGAGCCTCGCGCGCCCGAAACGCTGTTTAACTGGCATCGACAAACGGATGCGTATAACGGTTGGTTCTGCAATCAAGTCTCGCTGACGCTGGTCAATGCGTTGGAAGTGAAGGATGTTGAGGTGTTGACAACCGACGTTTCTGGCGATACAGTCACCTGCTCCGTTTCGGCGACGTTTGATCGTCTGACCGCCGCCAACGTGTATATTCGCAAGATTTTCCCGGTGGAAGAACAAACCGAAACCCGAATCTTGCAAGTGCCCGTTTGCGATCGACTGGCGGAAACCATCTCTTTCAAAGCGGACGTATGGTCGCCGGAGACGCCCGTTCTTTACGCTGTTCGCGTGGAGGCTTGCGACGAAACCGGCACGCCGATTGACGACGCCGTCGTTGAAACCGGCTTCCGCACCATTTCTCAGGTCGATGGACGCCTGACGCTCAACGGCAAACCGTTTGTGATGACCGGCGCGTTGTTGATGCAGTTCTTGCCGCCTTACAGCGAAACGTCCAGACGTCATATTTCCCCCACCTCCGAACTGGTGCTGTGGCAGGAAATGATGGGCAAAGAACTGGGAAGCAACACCTTGCGATTGCACGTCCTCGGCTACGGCACGAACGACGCACGATATGCGCGGTATGCAGATCGTCTCGGTCTGATGCTCATCTGGATCACGCGGTATATCGATAGCGTGGAACAGTTGATGTTTGAGGAAGAATGGCGTGCCAAAGAGGGTTACATAGCGCAGCTACGGGCGCGGATCAATCACCCGAGCATCGTGATGTGGGAAGGCACCAACGAGTACCACCCCTCCCTGCGAGATATTGATCGCATTTATAAAAATTTTGTACCGGCGGTGAAAGCGGTCGATCCGACCCGTCTGATCTGTCCGGTCTCCCATCTGTACTACGCCGGCGATATGATTCCCAAAGAGGGTTGCGCGTTTTATAACGACGCCGGAACGGCCGATCACGCCGGCAATCCGGTTACGGCGCCGGCGGAATGGTCCGATCCGCAGGTCGTGCGTTCCGCACACACCTACGAGGTGCTTTTGGGCTACGGAACCGGCTGGGATAAGATGCGAAAGCAGTCGTGGTCGATGCAGCCGGAGTTGTACGCCAGCAAGCAGCATGCGTATCTGGTAACGGAATTTGCGGTGATTGGTCGACAGGATCCGCGTGTGCCGGAGGCGCAAACATACTTCAACCACTACTCGTACGAGTTCCCGAACGACGACGTGTTGGGCTTCCGTTTTTCAGAGGATCAATGGGAAGAAAGTCAGGCTTATCAAGCGCTGGCAGCCAAAGTGGATACGCAGATCATGCGCCTAAACGACGTGGACGGTATGCTGTGGTGCTGTTTAATGGGCGGTGCTAACGACGGTGGATATTTGAAACCGCCGATCGACAACTACGGCTATCCGAAATTGGCGTTTTACACCCTGCGAGACAGCTTTGCGCCGGTTCAAGTGTTGTCAGATGACGTAGACGTCATAAAAGCCCCGGGCTTCTCCCTCTCGCCGGTTGTGGTAGGAACGGAAGCGGGAGCGGCTTACACCGTCACGGCAACGATCTACGATGCCGAAAACCGTGCGGTGGCACAGACGGAATACGCGTTTATCGGCAAAGAACATCGGTCGGTTTTGCCCGCATGGACTCCGGAACTGTCGGAGCAAGGGTATTATCATATTGGCTATTCATTACACAAGGAGGAAAAGTAACATGAGAGTAAAGTATCCGGTGAAAGTTCTGCAATTCGGTGAGGGTGGTTTCCTTCGCGCGTTTGTGGAATATATGATCGAAGAACTGAATGAAAAGACGGATTTTAACGGCAGCGTTTGCATTGCCAAGGCCGTTCCGTTCGGTTCGTTGGATATGCTGCGCGAGCAGGATCATACCTATACCCTGATCAATCGCGGCAAAATGAACGGCGAGGTCATTAACAAGAGCCGTATCATCCATTGTGTGGCGGATAGCGTGGGCACCTACGAGGATTACGAGGCGTTTATGGAGTACGCCAAATGTCCGACCTTGCGCTTTATCATCTCCAACACCACCGAAGCCGGCATTGTATACGGTCCGGACGACAAGCTGACCGATTGTCCGCCGAAGGAGTATCCCTCCAAGCTGACCAAATTCCTGTATGAGCGTTATTGCCACTTTGATGGCGCTGCCGACAAGGGTCTGTATATGCTCCCCTGCGAGCTGATTGAGGAAAACGGCGCGGCGCTGGAAGATTGCGTGATGAAAACCGCACGCAACTGGGATCTGCCGCAGGCGTTTATCGATTGGCTGAACGACGCGTGCGCGTTCTGCTCGACGCTGGTTGACCGCATTGTAACCGGTTATCCGCGCGAAGAAGCGGCGGCGATTGAGGCGGAATTGGGTTACAAAGACAATCTGTTGGATGTCGGCGAGCCGTTTGCGCTGTGGGCGCTGCAGAACAAAAAGAACCTTTCCGAAGAGTTCCCGTTGCTGAAAGCCGGTCTGCCGGCGGCGTTTGCGGATTCGGTGCTCCCCTATCGCGAGCGCAAAGTCCGTATCTTAAACGGCGCGCACACTTCCACGGTGTTGGCCGGTTTCTTGGCGGGCAAGGACATCGTGCGCGAGTGCATGGAAGATCCGGTGATCTTCGGCTTTATGAAGAAAGTTGTGTTGGATGAGGTCGTGCCGGTGTTGCCGGGCGGCACCGAGAATCCGGAAGCGTTTGCGGAATCGGTGTTTGAGCGTTTTGCCAACCCGTTTATCGCACACCGCCTGCTCTCCATCTCCTTAAACTCCGTTTCCAAGTGGAAGGCTCGTTGCCTCTGTTCGTTTAAGGATTATGTAAAGGCCAACGGCAAGCTGCCGACGGCTCTCACCTTCTCTTTTGCGGCTCTGTTGGCATTCTATATGGGCCACGAGAAGAACGGTCACGCGCCGTACGAGTTGCAGGACAACGCCGATGTGCTGGAGTTCTTTGCAGAGCTGGTTAAAAAGGATCTGCCGGTGGCGGAGTTCGTAGATACTGTGGCGAAAAAGACCGATTTCTGGGGCGAGGATCTCTCGGCATACGAAGGCTTTGTTCCGGCTGTTGCGGGTTATCTGAGCGATATTCTGGATAACGGCGCGATGAAAGCAATGGAGGCGGTTTTATGAAAACAATTCGGATCACCAATAACGACAACGTCGCTGTTGTCATTGAGGGCGAACTGCGCGGACACAAGGTGGCGTTGACGGATATCAAAGCCGGTGAAAAAGTCATCAAATACGGGTATCCGATCGGTGTGGCCAGCGAGGATATTCCGCAAGGTGCGCACGTGCACTCCCATAACCTGCACACGGCACTGGACGCCTCCTCTGCGTATGAATATCACCCCGATGTTCCGGCGGTCGTGCCGCACGAGAGTCGCACGTTTATGGGTTATGAGCGCGCCGACGGCAAGGTCGGCATCCGCAACGAGCTGTGGATTCTGCCGACGGTTGGTTGCGTTTCCAAAACCGCCGAGTTGATCGCCGAGAAAGCCAACGCCCGTTACTCGTTCTCGCTGAAATCGGGTTGCAGCGGCGTGTATGCTTTCCCCCATCCGTACGGCTGTTCGCAGCTCGGCGAGGATCACAGCAACACCCAGAAATTGTTGCTTTCGTTGATGCAAAATCCGAACGCCGGTGCCGTGCTGATTCTCGGTCTCGGTTGTGAGAACAACCGCATCGAAACGCTGCAGCCGCTTTTGGAGAAAATCGACTACGATACCGAGCGCGTGGCGTTCTTGGAATGCCAAGGCGTCGAGGACGAGATTGAAGCGGCGATGGCGATCATCGATCGCCAGATGGCGCTCCTAAACGCCGACGTACGCACGCCGCAGCCCTCCTCCAAACTGGTGTTTGGTATGAAATGTGGCGGATCGGACGGTTTCTCCGGCTTGACGGCTAACCCGTTGGTGGGTCGCTTGACCGACCTGGTGGTCGAAGAAGGCGGTAGCTCGGTACTGACCGAAGTGCCCGAGATGTTCGGTGCCGAACAGGTGTTGCTCAACCGCTGTGTTAACGAGGATATCTACAACCAAGCGGTCGGTATGCTGACCGGATTTAAGGATTATTACACGGAAAATCACCAGCCGTGTTACGAAAACCCGTCCCCCGGCAACAAGGACGGCGGCATTACCACGCTGGAGGAAAAATCGCTGGGTTGCGTCTGCAAGAGCGGTCGCCTGCCGGTTGTCGGCGTGCTGGGATACGCCGAGCCGGTCAAGGTAAAAGGTCTGTCGTTGATGACCGGCCCCGGTAACGATTTGGTGGCGTCCACGGCATTGGCGGCAGCCGGTGCGCAGATGGTGCTGTTTACGACCGGTCGCGGCACGCCGTTTGGTTGTCCGGTGCCGACCGTGAAGATCTCCACCAACTCGCAGTTGGCGCAGAAGAAAGCCGGATGGATCGATTTCGACGCCGGCGAATTGCTGACCGGCAAGGATCTGGACGGTCTCTCGGAGGAGCTGTATGCGTATTTGTTGGCGCTCGCCAGCGGCGACGTGACAGCGAAAAATGAACAGAACAACTACCGCCAGATCGCTATTTTCAAAACCGGTGTCACGCTGTAACATAAACAAAAAAGCCGTAAACTCCACGGAGTTTACGGCTTTTTTATTTTTAATCCAATTCGATTGCGCCGGTATAAAGATCGTAATACCGACCTTTCATCGCCAGCAATTCGTCGTGATCGCCGCGTTCGATGATTCTCCCCTGCTCCAACACCATAATGGCATTGGCGTTTCGCACGGTAGACAAGCGATGCGCAATCACAAAGGTGGTGCGATTTTTCATCAAGCGCGCCATACCACGCTCGATGTGTCGCTCGGTACGCGTATCCACCGAGCTGGTCGCTTCGTCCAAAATGAGGATCGGCGCCTTGCTGATGGCTGCTCGCGCGATATTGAGAAGCTGACGCTGTCCTTGCGAGAGGTTGGCTCCATCGCCGGTCAATACGGTTTGGTAACCATTTTCCAGTCGCATAATAAAGGAATGAGCACTGGCCAGCTTGGCAGCCTCGACAACCTCCTCGTCGGTGGCATCCAAACGACCGTAGCGGATGTTTTCCATAACGGTACCGGAGAACAAGTGCGTATCCTGCAACACCATTGCAATATTGCTGCGCAGATACGACCGCGGCATTGTGCGGATGTCCACACCGTCGATGGTGATCGTCCCCTCCTGAATGTCGTAAAACCGCGTAATCAAATTGGTCACGGTGGTTTTACCGGCGCCGGTCGAGCCGACAAACGCGATCTTTTGTCCCGGATGGGCGTACAACGAGATATCCTGAAGCACGATCTTGTCGGGGTTGTAGCCAAAGGTTACGTTCTCCAATTTTACGTCGCCGATCATCGGCTTCTCAATTATCGCTTCGCGTTCTTCTTCCGATTGCTCCGGCTGACTGTCCATCACCGCAAACACACGCTCGGCACCGGCCAACGCCGCAAACACCGTCGACATCTGCTGCGAGATCTGGTTGATCGGCATGGAGAATTGCTTGGAATAACCGGCAAAGACGGTCAATCCACCGGGCGTAAAGCCGGCCGTACACATCAAAATGCCGCCGATACCGATGGTGATGCCGTAGGAAATCTGAGAGGTGTTGCCCATAATCGGTCCCATAATACCGCCAAAAAACTGCGCTTTGAATTGCTTATCCCGTAAATCGTCGTTCAGCGAGTCGAATTCCTCAACACAGGTTTCCTCGTGATTGAACACCTTGACCACTTTTTGACCGGTCACGTATTCCTCGATATAGCCGTTGACGGCGCCAAGCGCGCTCTGCTGACCGCTGTAATACTTGGAGGAGGCTTTGGCGATCGCGCCGCCGCCCAACGCAAACAGCGGAATAAAGAACAGCGTCACCAGCGTTAAGATCCAGTTGGTAGTCAGCATAAAGATAAACGTGCCGATCAACGAGATCAAGCCCGAAACGGTGGACGTAAGCGCGTTGTTGAGCATGATATCGATGTTATCGATGTCGTTAGTAAACCGCGACATCACCTCGCCGGTAGTGTTGCGATCAAAGAATCGCACCGGTAAGGTTTGCAATTTACTAAACAGATCGCTTCGAAGCTTGGCGATAGAGCCTTGCGAAACGGTCATCATCAGTTTGGCTTGCAGGTACGCCGAGCCGACGCCCAGCAAATAAATTCCCAGCAAAATTGCCAGCGCCGCTAAGACGTACACCCATGCATCGGCATTGTCTGTGCCGAGCACGGCCGTAATCGCGCGATCGGCCAATTTTTCCAATGCGCTGGGGTTGATTTGCGCATTTGGAATGGTCGCCAGCGTCAGTTTATTGATGATCGGCGCCAGCATATACGAGGCGATCAACGAGGTGACGGTGGTAATCAGCATACAAGCAAATACCGCGACCAATCGCCATTTATAGACACCCACATACCCCAGCAGACGAGAAACGGTCTGTTTGGTGTTTTTCGGCTTGCCGGTCAATCGCGGTCCGCGATTACCGGGACCGCCGCGCGGCGCTTTTCCGGGGGTGGATTCCGTGTGATACTGCTTTTGCAGTTCTTGTAACGTTCTGGCCATGTTTACGCCTCCCCTTTCTTGCCGGTTTGGGATTCGTAAATTTCTTGGTATTCTTCGTTTTCGCGCAACAATTCCTCGTGTGTACCAATGCCGGTGATGCGTCCGTCGTCCATCACGATGATTCGATCGGCGTTTCAACCGACGAGATTCGCTGGGCGATGATAATCTTGGTAGCGTCCGGAATATCCTCGCGGAACGCTTTGCGGATCATCGCTTCGGTAGCGGTATCCACCGCCGAGGTGGAATCGTCCAAAATAAGGATCTTCGGTCTCTTTAAGAGCGTCCGTGCAATGCACAGGCGCTGCTTCTGACCGCCGGAAACGTTGGTGCCGCCTTGATCGAGCTGGGTATCGTATCCGTTCGGGAAACTCTCCACAAACTTGTGCGCCTGCGCCTTTTCGGCGAAATAGCGCACCTCCTCGGCGGTGGCATCCTCATCGCCCCAGCGGAGGTTATCTTCGATACTGCCGGAGAACAAAACGTTCTTTTGCAACACCATACCAACGCCTTCGCGAAGATTGTAAAGCGAGTAATCGCGCACATCTACGCCGTCGACCAACACGCTTCCCTCGTCCGCATCGTACAATCGCGGAATCAGCGAAACCAACGTGGATTTTCCGCAACCGGTCGATCCGATAATGCCGACCGTCTGTCCCGGCTCAATGGTCAGATTGATGCGGCTGAGCACTTCTTCGTTGTTGTGCTTATAATAGCGGAAAGATACGTTTTTAAACTCAATGCGACCCTCCGAAACCGTTTTGGTCGGTTGGGTGGCATTTTGATCGTTGATGTCGCTGGTTTCATCCAACACTTCGCAAATGCGCTTGGCCGATGCCATCGCTCGTGAGAACATCATCAGCATCATCGTAATCATCATCAGCGAAAAGAGAATCTGCGATACGTAGGTAACAAACGCCGAGAGATCGCCTACCGGCATGCCGCCGTCTAATACCGTGCGGCTGCCGAACAACAGCACCGACAACGTGGTGATATACATAAACAGGCTGATGACCGGTTGCATAAAGATGACCACGTTCATCGCATCCATACCGGCTTTTTTCAGATTTCCGTTAGCCACGTTAAACTTGTCGATCTCGTGATCCTCGCGCACAAAGGATTTCACCACGCGCACGTTGGTGACGCTTTCCTGTACCGTCGAGTTTAAGACGTCCACTTTTTCCTGCATTTTACCAAACCGCGGAAAGCCTTTTAGAATGATAAACAGAATGGAGATCGCCATCATCGGAATGGTGACGGCCAGCACCAGCGAAAGCGACGGCTTTAACCGAATCGCCATAATCAGCGCGCCAATCAACATACCCGGCGAACGCAACAGCATTCGCAGGCACATATTGACCATATTTTGCATCTGCGTGACGTCGTTGGTCAAGCGCGTGACCAGCGAACCGGTAGAAAATCGGTCGATATTCGCAAAAGAAAAGCTCTGCACTTTGCCATATAGATCCGAACGCAGATCGGCGGCAAAGTTTACGGAGGCCTTGGCGCCAAAGTACGCGCCGCCAATACCGCTGGCCATCATCAACAGCGCCGTCAGCACCATCAGTCCGGCCCAGCCGATGCTGGAGCCGACAGTCAACGTACCAGCGGTCTGGGCGTTGATGATCGAGGCCAAAAACGTCGGCATCAGCACCTCGCCGATCACTTCCACGATCATACAAAGCGGACCGATAATAAAATAAGACAAATATGGTTTGATGTATTTTCCCCATCGCTTCATAAAGAAGTCTCCGTTCTGAAAAGGTTATATCTATATTATAACACAAAATCAAACGGTTAACAACTGGAGGGATTACCAATTGTTAACCGTTAATGATTTTTGGTTTTAGATAGTTTTTGTTGCGAAATTGTTACGAGGGATCCTCCGGCTTTTTCTTCGGATGCAGCCAACTAAGCAATTTGCTGGGCGTACGCTCCGGCTCGGCACGATAGTGCGGCTCGTTGGTGTACAGATCGATGTCTGAAAGGTTTTGATACGCCTCGGTGGCAACCGGCAGCTCTTTTTCCTTTAATTTGCGCTCGCAAGCGGCTCTGATCAGCGTGTAGATGACCGCGAACAGCGGCACGGCAATGATCATACCGACCACGCCGAATAACCATTGTCCCAAAAGCAGTGACACGATCACCCAGAACGTGCTGATGCCGGTGTTTTCGCTGAGCAGGCGCGGGCCAATGATATTGCCGTCCACCTGCTGAAGCGCCACGATAAACACCACAAAGATGAGGCATTTCAGCGGGCTGTCGATCAGCGCCAAGAACGCGCAAGGAATGGCACCGATAAACGGACCGAACACCGGAATGACGTTGGTCACGCCAATCACCACAGCCATGAGTGCCGGGAACGGCATCTGCAAAATTAACACGCACGGATACGCGATCAAGCCGATGATCAACGAGTCGATCAGCTTAGCGGTGATGAAACCGCCGAATTTCTGATGTGTTAAAGCGGCGTTTTTCAGCAAGGAATTGGCAAACCGCGGGCGGAAGACTGCATAGATCAGTTTTTTGCTCTGCGACAGAAACTTTTCCTTCTGAGAAAGCAGGTAAACGCTGACTACCACGCCCATAAATAGGTTAAACACCGTGCCGAACACAGCCATCACGCTATTCGAGATCAGCGTCAATACCGACGATACCTGCGGTAGTAGCGTGTTGGTGATCGCCTGTGTCAAATCGGTGGTGAAATCGCTTAAGAACTGCGTGACGGCAGATTGTAACTCGGGAACGTTCTGCAACGTTTTGGTAACCCAATCGGATACTTCGGCGATGTATGTTGGCAGGTTGTTAACCAGCGTTTGCAAGCTTTCGCCGATCTGCGGCACTACCAGCCACAGAAGCGCCGTTACCAGCACCAACGCAAAAATCAGCGAAGCGGTAATGCTGAGATACCGCGCACGACGCGCGGCGCGCTCCGGCTTTTTCTTAGAAAGGCGCCGAGTCAGCGGCAAAAACCATTTGCGTTCGGTGAAGTTACAGATCGGCGTCAACAGATACGCCAGCACCAATCCGTACACGACCGGCAAAATCGCCACCCAAACACCTTTTACAGTATTGCCGATGGCTTGCAGATTCATCAATGCCCACACCAGCAACGCGCAAGCGGCGATGACGCAAAACGCCGTCACACCGGTGTAGAGATATTTTCGATCCCATTTGAATTTCATTGTCTTTTCCGCCTTTGGATTTATTTTACGCGTTTGAGGATTTTAACAATCTCACCGATATACATTCGATGATAATCGTGATTGGCATAATGCGAGGAAATGGTCGGATCTAAGAAGCCGGCGGGATCCAGATCCTGCACGTACAACTTTTTGCAGATGACTGCGATCTCCGACTCGGCAAAATACGGCGCCTGCGCGTCAAAACGCGGTGTTAAGCCCGTTTCGGCGACCTTGTCGACATCTCGGCCGGATTTGCTTCCGCACACTTGCAAAGCCTGTTTAAAACCTCTTCCAAGAAACGAGAGCGCGTAATACGGCTCTTTTTCCATAAATTCGTACGTATAACGCTGTGGACGAACGTATGCTGTGGTCACATCAACGTTCCACATCACGCCTGCCCCGCCCCAACTGGCCGTCATCATATTAAAGCTTTGACGGTTGCCGGCGGAAATGAGCATCCATTCCTTGCCAATGCGCGTAAACAGATTGTCGTCCCATTCGGTCGGCGAGATCTCTACGAATTTTTGCATAATAGCACTCCTCTCGTACTTTCCAAATTTTACTATAACATATTATGCGGCAATGTGCAAGAAAAAACGGTTTGCGGCAAAAAATTACCGCAAACCGTTTTATAATTGCAAGGCAACCGAGGCAAAACCGAAATAAATGAGCAACGACAGCACGTCTACGATGGTTGTGATAAACGGACTGGCCATCACCGCCGGGTCGATGCCGATCCGGTCGGCCAATATCGGTAGAATGCCGCCCACCAATTTGGCGGCAACAATGGTCAGTAAAATCGAAAGCGATACGATCGTCGCTACGACCCACGTGACCTCGGGGTTAGCCATCAGCCAGTTATCCACCAGCATCATTTTGCCGAAATTGACAAGTGCTAGCGCCGTACCGCACAAAAGCGAGATACGGAGTTCTTTCCAGATGACCTTGAACAGATCCTTAAAGTCTACTTCTCCAAGCGACAAACAGCGGATAATGGTAACCGACGCCTGACTACCGGCGTTACCGCCGGTACCCATCAGCATCGGGATAAAGGCGGTCAGTACAATACAGGCAGAGAGGCTACTTTCAAAGCCGTTGATGATCAAACTGGTAAAGGTTGAGGAAACCATCAACAGCATCAGCCATACAATGCGCTGCTTAAAGAATGAGAACACACCGGTACGCAGGTACGGCGTATCGTCGTCGGACGACACGATAGCCGCCATCTTTTCGATATCCTCAGTGGTTTCTTCCTCAATAACGTCCATGGCGTCGTCGAAGGTGACGATACCGACCAGACGGCTTTCCTTGTCGACCACCGGCAACGCCATAAAGTCGTACTTGGAAAACGCCTGCGCAACGATTTCTTTATCTTCCAACGTGTCTACGCTGACGACGTTGGTCTCCATAATTTCGGAGATCTTGTCCTCGTAATCCGCAAAAAGCAGATCCTTGACCGATACCAAACCGATCAACTTGCGGTTGGAGTCGACCACGTAGCAGGTGTAGATGGTTTCTTTATCCACACCGGTCTTACGGATGTGCGCAAAGGCTTGACGAACGGTCATTTCCGGCTTGAGATCCACGTATTCGACCGTCATCACACTACCGGCGCTATCCTTCGGATAAGCAAGCAGTTCGTTGATGGTCTGGCGGACGTCCGGCGCGGTATATTTGAGGATGCGTCGCACGACATTTGCCGGCATTTCCTCGATCATGTCAACCGCATCGTCGATAAACAGCTCGTCCATAACCGATTTCAGCTCGGCGTCCGTAAACCCTTTAATCAGTTCCACCTGCACGTCGCCGTCAACGTCGGCAAACGCTTCGGCGGCCGCCTCTTTGGGAAGCAAACGAAAGAAAAGCAAGAGTTCCTCCGGTCGCAGATCCACCATAATAGCCGCGATATCGGCCGGATTCATTTCGGCGGTCATCGCTTTCAGTTCCTGAAAACGTCGGTGCTTGAGAGCCGATTGCACTTGTTCAACAATTTCCCACTCGTTTTCCATAACGATGACCTCCTTTTGCAATAAAATAAGCCCTGCGAACACATCGGCGATGTGACGCAAGGCTTCTTCCCCATTCCCCGAAAATCCGAAAAACCGGCACGGGTAGAAAGATGAAACACAACCGTCTGAGCTTTGGCTTCGCAGGGCGAGCGCAATCGCGCTATTGAAACTGCATTAAAGAGCACCTTGATGTTCGATGCCCTCTGTTGACCCTCTCATAGTGTCTCCACCATTTTGCGGCAGCAGTCCATATCCCGTGTGGTAGCCTCACCTACCGAGTGTTTGCTTGTATTTTTAGTATACCCCTGTTTTGCGGTTTGTCAAGACTTTTTCTGCAAAAAATCCATAAGGAAGCGCGGGGTGAGTGTTCCACCCCGCGCTTTTTCTTAAATCATCGGAATGACAAGCAACGTATCTTCGGACAAATTGTCGGCGGACAAGCGATTTTCTTCGCGGATACGATCGGCCGAAACGTGACAGGTTTTGGCAATCTCCCAAACCGATTCGTCCTTGCCGGCAAACACGATTTTTAAGGTTGCTTCCGGTGCGGCATATGCCTTGGCCGGCTCGCTCTCCAGCGAGGTGATCACCGTTTGCATATCCTGATGAATATCCGTACCGACCACCAAAACGGTGATATTCAGTTCCAACTGTCGCTCCTCTTTTACGCGATACGAGCATTCCCACACCCGCACGTCAAACCGCGGCGAATTTCCCATAATCGGCAGTTCCAACGGGAATTCCGCACTGCGCTCGTAGCAGACGATACTTCCGTTTTCGTCCTTGGCGAGCAGATGAATCTGCAAACGCTGATTGGAAACGTTCCCGTCACGCGAGATCGGCGAACAGGAGCACCACAGATCCACGATATCCACCACCCCTTCGGGTAGTTCGACTTGCTGGCGAACCGGCAGTCGCCGGTCAAAGCTTCCAAGCAGCCGATAACAGGAACGTTCCGTCGTTTCCGGTTGCACCGGCGCCTCGGTGGAATACGCGTCTGTAATAAAGGTGGAACGTTCCTGACGCCACGATTGCAAGGAGAGTGCCAGACGCAAGTTGGCAATCAACACGCACTTGCCGGTTCCCTCTTCGGTTTCGGGATGCACGTCGCAAGAAAGCACGCGTACGTCGGTAATGACCGAATCCGATTCCTCCAACCCTTTTACGTCAAGCATTTGGCTGTAAAGCAGATTGTGCTCGCACTCCTCGTAGAGTGGACTCTCGTTTTCGGTCTCCGGCTCATATAATGTATGAAGAGCAATATCCCCTTTCACGATCACGCGACCGGACAACACCTTGCACTCGGCAATGGAGGCGGCTGCCCACGCGCGAACGACCGAAGCCACGTTGCCGTTGCTGCCGGGATCCAACACTTCGTTGACGGCGAATATCTTCTCGCCGGATTCGGCCGGCAGGCTCTCGTTATGTGTATATTGCCGCAGCTGGATGTGCGAATCGGTGGTATCGCACGGCAATTCCATGGTGACCGTGTCCAAGATCTTGGCATGGATGCGGTAGGCGCCGCGGACGTCCAACCGACGGGGGCCGATCGCTCGATAATTGACGTAGGATACGCTGGTGTACACGTCTGCCAGCGCCGGCTCACACAACACGTCAGCCGCAAAGCCCGCCGAAAACGGCTGGCAGGTTTCATAGCAGTGGATCTTGCAGCGGGAGCTGTCCACGTACAGCACACGCACACACGCCGTGCCGTCTACCGTCAATCGATTGCCGGAAATCTGGCGATTTTCGATAACCGGTTGCAATTCGCAGGACAAGATCGCCGCGATCTCCGGCAGGTAATCGGGCAGGACAAAATCGCCATCAAAAGCTTTTTCTTCAAAGGTATCCGACAGCAGTCTGGTTGACCGTACGGTTTGATAAGTCATCGCACATTCCATAGATACTCTCTCCTTTTTCCGTTTTGATAATACGATATGCAGGAACTTGGCCAAATAGACTATGCGAAAAAAAGAAATGCCGGTCGTCAGACCGGCGTTTCGGGGCGGATGCGGAAGATCTTGCGGAGAATTCCGCTAATCAGTCGCGGACTTTTAACCAGTACAATTTTCATAAGACAAGCTCCTTTCTAGCGCCGGTTGATGGCGAAGCCCAGCAAAATCAGGGCGGCGGCCAATATAAATAACAGCAATTTGTGAGGAAAGATATTGGCAACCAATAATCCGATGCCGAATGCGGCAAAATAACCTCCCCAGCACGAGGAACGGTGGCACATACAAATCTCTCCTCTCTTGTTGCTTCGTTATTACAAGGTATTCCGCCGGCGCGCAAACGGAACGTTGTCCGCTACAAAAAAGCTTTGCGACAAATTTCTTTCAAAATCGAAACAGTTTGTACATGTTCGTTTGATAAAATCTACATTACTATAGGTATGGTAGGTGTCCTTATGAGAAAACCGCGGCTTCGTATCTTTTTTCGGCATCGCATATCGGTAACGATATTGTTGCTTCTTCAAGTGGCGCTGTTTGTTTTACTGATCGTAGAAGGCGGACGCGCTTTTTCGATGACCAATCAATTGCTGTCGATTGTCAGTCTGTTGGTGGTGCTGCATATCGTGTCCGAGCCAAACAAAGGCGCGTATAAAATCGCGTGGATCCTGTTGGTTTTGTTGGTGCCGTTGTTTGGTGGTGTATTATACCTATTGGTACGCGGGCAATCGGTTAAAGGGCGTTTTCGCAAGCGACTAAACGAAACCGAGCAAAAAGCCGGAAAACTGGCCGCCATCCATTCAACCGGTTACGACAAGATTGCCGCACGGTTTCCGAATCAGATAACCGCTGTGCGGTATTTGCAAGATCACGTGGGATTTCCGATATACGATCAAAGCCAAACCAAATACCTTTCCCCCGGTGAAGAAAAATGGAAATGTCTGTTGGAGGAGTTAGAAAAAGCCGAACGTTATATTTTTCTGGAATATTTCATCATTCAAGACGGTGTGATGTGGCAATCCATTTTGGAAATCCTCAAGCGAAAAGCTGCGGCAGGTGTAAAAGTGCGTGTCATTTACGACGATATGGGTTGTTTTGTGTTGCTTCCCAAAGATTTTGTCAAGCAAATGACCGACTGTGGCATAGAATGCGCCGTATTTAACCCGTTCCGCCCGTTTCTGACCACCACGCAAAACAACCGCGATCACCGCAAGATCGTCTCTATCGACGGAAAAACGGCGTTTACCGGCGGTATCAATCTGGCGGACGAATATATCAATGCATACGAAAAACACGGGCATTGGAAGGATGCCTCGGTGATGATACGAGGCAAAGCGGCGTGGGGCTTTACGCTGATGTTTTTGCAGATGTGGGAGCTGGTCACCGGCAAATCGGAGGATTATAACGAATACGATCCTTGGACGGACGTACCGTGCACGTTGGCAGATGACGGTTGGGTGCAGCCGTATTCCGACAGTCCCTTGGATAAGGAGACGGTCGGCGAACAGGTGTATTTGCAAATGATTACCGGCGCCAAACGTTATTTGTATATCAACACGCCGTATTTGATTATCGATGACAGCGTGTTATCGGCGCTCTGTTTGGCGGCCAAAAGCGGCGTGGACGTGCGCATTGTCACGCCGCATATATGGGACAAACGCCTGGTGCATATGACCACGCGGTCGTATTACCGCGATCTCATCGAAGGCGGTGTGAAGATCTACGAATACACCCCTGGGTTTATTCACTCCAAAACGTTCGTAGCCGATGACGAGGTAGCGACGGTAGGTACGGTGAATTTGGATTTCAGAAGCCTGTATCTACATTTCGAGTGCGGCGTTCGAATGGTCGGGTGCCGCGCAGTATCGGAGCTAAAAGAGGATTTTCTGAAAACGCTGGACCACTGTCAACCGATTACAGCCTCCGATTGTTCGGACGGTCTGCCTATGCGACTATTTCAACAGATTTTGCGGTTGTTTGCTCCTTTGATGTAACAAAAAAAGACCGGAACGTTCCGGTCTTTTTTATATACTTATCGCTTTTCCCAATCCGGTCGTGCCAGCGCTTCGGTCATCATCGCTTCGTAAGACGCCAGACGCGAAGCGGCGATCTTGCCGTCAGCAACCGCTTGACGGATGGCACAATCCGGCTCTTTCAGATGGCGACAGGTCGCAAAGCGACACTCCCCTACGTACGGTGAAAATTCACGGAAACAATCCGGCAACTCGTCTTTGTCGATATGCGCCAAGCGCTCCACGTCCAGCGACGAAAATCCCGGGGTATCCACAAAATAACCGCCACCCGGCTGTTTGTAAAGCGTCGAGGAACGCGTGGTATGCTTGCCGCGACCGAGAACGGTGCTGATTTCCGCTGTTTCCAGTCCCAGCCGATCGTCCAACCGATTGAGAATGCTGCTTTTCCCCACGCCGGAATTTCCCGAAAAAGCCGCCACGCGACCGACCAACAGCGCACGGAGCGCTTCGATTCCCTCGCCGGTTTCTGCCGATGCCGATACGGTTTGGAAACCGGCGTTTCGATACAACGCACAGAGCGCCTCACTTTCGGCGAGATCGCTTTTGTTAAACACAACAATCGGCTCAATTCCTTTGTGTTCCGCCACAGCGATCATTTTGTCCAGCACCAGCAGGTGCGGCTCAGGTTGTGCGACCGACGCCACCAGCACCAGACAATCCAGATTGGCCACCGGCGGACGAATCATAGCGTTCTTTCGCGGTAAGATCTGCTCCAACACACCCTTACCGTTGTCAAGTGTCGATATCCGCACGAGATCTCCCGCGAGTGGCGTCTGCCCTGCGTGACGAAAGATTCCGCGCGCTTTGCATTCCCATTCTCCATCTGCCGTTTCGACGTAATAAAATCCGCCAATTCCACGGAGCAAGCGTCCTTCTAATTCAGCCAAATAAAAGCCTCCTATGGCAGCAAAAGCCGTCTGTTAGACGGCTTTTGCGTGACAATCCTTTAGTTTCCGGCAAACGGATGCTCGGCCGTCTGCGTAACGTCGCCGGTCACACCGTTGACGGTGTAAGCACGGTAGTCTTGGTAATTATTTGTGCCGCTGACGGCTACCTGCACCTGTACCTCGTACGATTCCTGACGCTCGGTCAGCAGTACACAATGCTCCTGAATGGTGGAGGCAAGTAGTCCGGTATCCGTTTTAAACAGAACACCACCGATAAACACACGGACGTCCACTGTCTTAGAAATCCCTGCCAGCGGAATATAGAGCTCTACGTCGCGATAACCGGAACTGACGGATAGCTTCACCTCGGTGTTGCGTGCCGCTTTTTTATCCGGCTTCGGAGACTGCGAAATGATCACACCGGCGGTGTTGTATTCGCTGTTGACGATCTCGATATTCTCCGGTTTTACGGTAAATCCTGCTTTTTCAAAAGCGGTGATCGCGTCATCCTGCGATGCGTACAGCACGTTCGGAACAGCAACCTTTTCCGTCAGATCCTCGCCAATGCTGATATACACCAGCACCGGCTGATTGGCATAGGTGATCGAGCCCATATCCGGAGAGGTGCGAATCACGTATCCGGGCTGGACGGTTGCGTCCGCAATCTCTTTAAAGTCCGGCGTGAGTCCGCTGTTCTTCAAAATCGACTCGTACTGTGCTTTGGAGGTCACGCCGGCAATATAATCCGGCACCTTGATCTCTTTCGGACCGTTACTAATTGTCAAGGTCAGCATATGCGAATCGTTTAACTGAATGGTTTTTCCCTCTTGGAAGTTCTGTGCAATAACTGTGCCGACCGGACTGTCGTCGTTTTGGTATTCCAAGTTGACGTAACCGGTAAACGGCTTCAGCTTATCCCAATCGTCGGAATAGGTCTGTCCGACGAAATTCGGCACGACGATGTCCTCGCCGTCGTTATGATTGCCGGTGCCAAACCAACCCTGTCCGAAACCGATAATCGCCACGACGATGACGGCCACCAAACCAAGAGCAATCGCCACCGCCAACAAAATCGGAATGACCGGCGGCGCTTTGCGCTCTTCCTCCTCCTCGGACTTATTCTCCGCACGAATGGAGGTGATTGCGTCGATATATTTGGTTGGCGTTTCGTCCACGAAATACTTGTACTCAAAACGGATGCCGGGGTTTTGCTTGAAATCGTGGATATCCTTAAGCATCTCGGCGGCCGACTGATAGCGGCGCTCCGGATCCTTTTGCATCGCCTTCAAGGTGATTTCTTCCAAGCCTTCCGGAATATCGGGGTTGTGCTCGGAAGGCTTTTTCGCCTGACTTTGCAGCTGCATAATGGCGACCGACACGGCGTTGTCCGCCTCAAACGGCAGTTTGCCGGTCAGCATTTCATACATCATAATACCCACCGAGTACAAGTCGGCTTTCTCATCGATTGCGCCGCCTCTGGCTTGCTCGGGACTGATATAATGGACCGAGCCGATCGCCCGGTCGCCCAGACCGGTCCGCATGGTGGTGTGAGAAAAATGTGCGATACCAAAGTCGGTCACTTTAATGGTGCCGTCCGCCAACAGCATAATGTTTTGCGGTTTAATGTCGCGGTGAACGATGCCTTTGTCGTGTGCATGCTGGAGCGCACGCAGGATCTGAATGGTGAAATGCACCGTCTCTTTCCAAGAAATGCGTTGCTGATCAATGTATTCCTTCAGCGTAATACCGTCAATATATTCCATAACGATATACTGCAAATGCTCCTCGAAATTCAGATCGTAAACCTTGACGATGTTCGGATGGGACATAATCGCAATGGCTTTGGATTCGTTCTTAAATCGGCGAGTAAATTCCTCGTTGCTGAGGAACTCGTCTTTGAGCACCTTGACCGCCGCCGGACGATCCTCCACCGTGTCGTGCGCTTTGTAGACGTATGCCATACCGCCGACGCCAATGAGTTCTTCAATTTCATAACGACCTTGCAGGCGTTTTCCGATGTATTTATCCATTGAAACGACCTCCTTTAAGCAAACAAGGTAACGGTGATGTTATCGCTGCCGCCGGCCATATTGGCCGAAACGATCAGTTTTTCCACCGCGTCCGTTGGTGTCATGGTGTTTAGAATATTGGCGATCTCGCTGACCTCCAACATATTGGACAAGCCATCCGTGCAGGTTAAGAGTTTGGCGTTTTCCGAAAGCTCCACGTCGTCAATGTCGCATTCCACCGTCTCCTCTACGCCCAGCGCACGAGTAATGAAATGCTTGTTGGGGTGGGTGCGTGCCTCCTCCTCGGTCAGTTCGCCGCGCTCGATCATCTGCTGCACCACCGAGTGATCGCGCGTGATCTGGCGTGCATCGTCGGCAAACACATACGCGCGACTATCACCGATATGCGCCACAACCGCTTGGTTGCCGGTTACGATGGTTACCACCACGGTCGTTCCCATTCCGTGCAGAGCCGGATCGGCGGTTGCCATATCGTAGACCTCAATATTGGCCGCGGCAATGGCACTTTCCAGCATATAGTGAATGGATTGCACCGACATTTTCTCGCGATATCCTTCCACGATGCGGTTAGAGATCACCTTGACGGCCAAGGCGCTGGCAATGTTACCGCCGTTGGCACCGCCCATTCCGTCGCACAATATGGAAAACCACACATTGTCCGATAGAGTGCCGCAAACAAAGGCATCTTGGTTGCTTTGCCGTACACGTCCTTTATCGCTTTTTCCGTAAACTTGCATGGGAACTCCTTTCATTCGGATACGATCTGCTCTACGCCGTGTTCCTGCTGACGACGAAGTTGTCCGCAGGAAGCATTAATGTCCGATCCGAGCGTTCGACGAACGGTAGCATTCAAACCGCCGGCCGTCAAAATATCCACAAACGCTTTTAAGCGCGTTTTACTGCTCCGTTTTTGGTCTTTTCCGGCTACGGAATTGGCCGGAATCAGATTGACGTGACACAGCGTGCCTTTCAGCCGACGCACCAGTTCGTGTGCGCAGGCGTCGGTATCGTTTACGCCGTCAATCATGGCGTATTCATAAGAGATTCGGCGGCCGGTTTTGTCGGTATACGCCTTGCACGCCGCCAACAATTCCTCCACCGTCCACTTGCGCGCCACCGGCATCAAGCGACGGCGTAGCTCGTTGTTTGGTGCATGCAAGGAGATGGACAGCGTGATTTGCAAATTGCGCTCAGCCAGATCGTAAATGCGATTGACCAATCCACAAGTAGATAGTGAAATGTGCCGCATACCGATATGCACGCCGCCCTCGGTCTCCAGCATTTCCAGAAACCGCAGAACGTTCGCGTAATTATCCAGCGGCTCGCCCATCCCCATCAGAACGATCGAGGATACGCGGATGCCGCGATCTGCCTCAGCAGCCTCGATCTGTGCGATCATTTCGGACGGCAACAAATCGCGCGCCAGACCGTCGATGCCGGTCGCGCAAAACGAACAACCCATCCGACAACCAACCTGCGTCGACAGGCACTGCGACCAGCCGTGCTTGTATTTCATCAACACCGATTCGACGGTGTGTCCGTCCTCTAATTCAAACAGATATTTGGTGGTTTCGTCGATGGCGGATACCAACCGCCGGAGAATCTTAACCGACGGAATGCGGCAATGTTCTTCGAGTTGTTTGCGCAACGAAAGTGGCAGGTTGTTCATCTCCGCAAACGACGAGACGCCGTTATCCAGCCAGTTTCGGATCTGCTTCGCCCGAAACGCCGGAACGTTCCAGTCTTTCAGCAACGCCGTCAATTCCGAATCGGGCAAGGATTTGATATCGATGCGTGTCATTCGCTATCCTCCTGCCGAACAAAGCCGGCGATGAAAAAGCCGTCCGTCTGATGCACAGACGGAAATAGCGTAATATGCCAATGCGGCGCTTGTCCCAGCCGATCAAAGGCATCGGTCAGCGGCAATATACGCGGAGAAAACTCCGGATGCTCCCGCAAAAAACGTTCGGCGACCTGCTCGTTTTCCGCCGGACGAAGCGTACAGGTCGAATACTGTAACACACCGCCAACTCGCACCATTTCCGCCGCCTGCTCCAAAATGCGGTACTGCAACATTGGGAGATCGGCCGTTTCTGCAAGCGGTTTATACCGGATCTCCGGCTTGCGGCGTATAACGCCCAGACCGGAGCATGGCGCATCGCAGATCACGCGGTCAAACGCGCGCCGAAGCGGTTTCGGACACGGCTTGGATGCGTCGCGTGCAACCGTTTCAATAATCGACAAACCATACGATTCCGCGCGTTTTGCAATGATGTCGCATTTCTCTGCATAGATATCGCCGGCCAGAATATATCCGGTGTTATGCATCTCCTGCGCGGCAGTCATGCTCTTGCCGCCGGGGGCGGCACAAACGTCTGCTAATCGTTCGTTTGGTTGCGGATCCAGCGCCTTAACGGAAAGTTGCGATGCTATATCTTGATAATAATAACACTTCTCTGTAAATTTTGCAAGTTTTTTGCGCGTAACGCCACCCTCGATTACCACCGATGCCGGCAGTTCCGGATAGACGGTATACGCGATGCTCTCGCGCGCGGCAAAATCACGCCATTTTTCCGGTGTGGTTTCCTGTGTATTCAGTCGCAACGACGTCGGCGGTGATTCGTTTAACGATTCCAGAAGGGAACGCAACCGATCCGCGCCATACGCCTCACGCCACAGCGCAATAAGCTCAACCGGACAAGAATAACGAACCGAAAGTCCGGCGTCATCCTCCCCTAGCGCTTCCCAAAGTTCCTCTTTTTGACGCGACAGACCGCGCAACACGCCGTTGACGAAGCCGGAGGCTTGTCCTTGTTTTAGCGTACGCGTGGCTTTGACCGATTCGTTGACGGCGGCCGAGACCGGTACCCGATCCATAAACAGAATCTGGTAGGCGCCGACGCGCAAAATCTCCAGAACACACGGATGCAGCCGCGAAAGTGAGCGCGGCATACACGCCGACAGCATATGATCGATCGTCAGCATGCGTTCCTCGACGCCGTATACCAAGCGGGAAAACAACGCGCGATCCGCATCGTCTAATTTCGAGGAACGAAGGGCGTTATCCAAAGCAATGTTGGAAAATCCGCGCGAAATATGCAGTTTTTGCAGAAGCTTGATCGCTTCAATTCGCGCGTTTTCCGCCATCGTGTCAGCCTTCTTTCAAATTAATTCCGATTGGGAGTGCGTGACCGCGCACAAAATCGGCGGCATTCATTCGTTTACAACCCTCGCCTTGCACTTCGGTCAGCACCAGCGATGTACCGCCGCCACACGCGATGGCCAACGGCTGCAGCGAAAGGAGTGTGCCGGCCGGTTGATCGGTTGCTTCGCCAACCATTGTCTTCCACACCTTCATCGTGCTGCCATTCCAGCGGCAAGTCGCCGCCGGCCACGGATTTAACCCGCGCACCAAATTGTGCAAAACGGTCGCCGGTTTTTCCCAGTCGATCGGCGAATAGGATTTGTCCAGCATCGGCGCATACGTTGCGCCCTCGTCAGGCTGCGGCGTGCGCGTCAGCGTACCTGCCTCCAGCGCACGAATCGTCTCTGAGAGTAGCACTGCACCGTCTTCCGCCAGCAGATCAAATAGCTCGCCGGCGGTCATATCGGTCGGAATCTCGCGCTTGGACACCTGCAAAATATCGCCGGTATCCAGCCCGACGTCCATTTGCATGGTGGTGACGCCGGTGATCGGCTCACCGTCCAGCACCGCCCATTGAATCGGCGCCGCACCGCGATATTTGGGAAGCAACGAAGCGTGCACATTGATGCAACCGTATCGCGGCAACGTCAGCAAACGCTCCGAAAGGATACGTCCGTACGCCGCCACCACCATCAGATCCGGCTGATAAGACGCCAATTTCTCATAAACCTCGTCGGTTTTGAGAATCGGCGGCTGGAAAACCTCCAAATCGTGTGTGAGTGCTTCTGCCTTTACAGCGGTCGGCGTGAGGATTTGCTTTCGGCCGACCGGCTTATCCGGTTGGGATACCACCAATACCACGTCGTGTCCGTCCTCCACCAAGCGACGAAGGGACGGCACGGCAAAATCCGGCGTTCCCATAAATATAATTCGCATATTTAGCTCCTTTGATCAGGTTTCCTGTAACATTTCGTGCGCGCGTTCCGCAAACAAAATGCCGTCTAAATGATCGGTCTCGTGGCAAATGCAGCGCGCTGCTAGATCTTTTGATGACAAGGTAAACTCCTTGCCATAGCGGTCTTGCGCTTTGAGAATCACTTTTTGCGGACGCTCGACCATTCCCCATTTGCCGGGGCTGGAAAGACAGCCTTCCTGACCGTCCTGCGTACCTTTTTTGGCGATGATCGTCGGATTGATCGCCTCAACTAACCCGTCGCCGACATCCATAATAAAGAATCGGCGCAAAATGCCAACCTGCGGAGCCGCCAATCCGACGCCATTGCTGGCTTCCAACGTTTCTGCCATATCGTCGAGCTGTTCCCACAGACGTTCGTTAAACTCGGTTACCGGTCGGCACACCTTGTGCAAGATATCTTCTTTTTCATTTAAAATCGTTCGAATAGCCATAAGACCCTCCTTACATCATCACCGCCGGATCAATATCGGCGAATACGGTTACGTTCTTGTATTGGCTGTTACGGCCAAATTCGCCAAGCAGTTTGGCGATCAGCTCGCGCATCGCGCGGGTGTTGCGCGTTTTGATAAGCAATTTATAACGGTATTTCCCGGAAATCCGCGCCACCATTGCCGGTGCAACATCCAACGCGATCACCGGAATACCGGTGCCGGAGACTTTTTCACGAAGCGCAGCAAGAAACGCGTGTGCGGTTTGTCGAACCTCCGCCTCTTCTCTGCCGACAAACCCAAATTGATACAAACTGGAGTACGGCGGGTAGTGCATCATCTTGCGCGCTGCAATTTCCATTTGATAAAATCCGTCAAAGTCCTGTGCGGCCGCCAACGAAATGACCGGATTTTCCGGTGTAAATGTCTGCACGATCGCACGGCTGGGGATATCGTCGCGTCTGCCGGCGCGACCAATCACCTGCGTCAGAAGCGAAAACGTGGTTTCGTAAGCGCGAAAATCGTCGTTATATAGCGCTTGATCGGCGCTTAACACGCCCACCAAGCCGACTTTCGGGAAATCCAACCCCTTTGCCACCATCTGCGTACCGATCATAACATCGTACTCGCCGGCCGCAAATGCTTGGAATTTTTCCTCATAAGCATAACGCGAAACGGTGGTATCCGCATCCATACGCAGAATGCGACGATTGGGGAACAGTTCCCGCAATTCTCTTTCGGCCTTTTGTGTGCCCATACCGGCGTAACGGATTTTCTTTGCATCGCAGGTCGGGCAAGCACGCGGCGGTGCCGTACTGTAACCGCAGTAGTGACAAACCAGTTGTTCGCTGGCAATGTGATAGGTCAGCGAAATGCTGCACGACGGGCACATCAACACGCTTCCGCAACTATGGCAGGATAAAAACGTGTTGTATCCGCGGCGATTTAACAGCAAAATCGCCTGCTTACCTTCCTCAAAGCAATCCTCCATCGCCTGACGAAGCGTATGGCTAAACATTAGAGAATCGCCTACGTCCGTTCGCATATCCACCGTTGTGACTTCCGGTAACCGCGCTTTTCCAAAGCGCGAGGTCAGCTTACACAAAGTATAGGTGCCGTCCAACGCCAGATGATAGGTCTCCATCGACGGCGTGGCAGACGCCAACAGCAGCAGCGCTCCGTGGCGCGCACAACGGAATTTCGCTACGTCGCGCGCATGAAAGCGCGGCGCGCTTTCCGATTTATAGGTATGCTCTTGTTCCTCGTCTATGACCAGCAAACCCAATCGATCCAACGGTGCAAATACCGCCGACCGCGTGCCGACGACCACGTCGGCGGCACCGGAGCGAATGCGGCGCCATTCATCCATACGTTCGCCAACCGACAATCCGCTGTGTAAGACCGCTACGCGCTTGCCGAAACGCGCCACAAACAACCGCACCGATTGCGGAGTCAGTGAAATTTCCGGTACCAACACCAAGGCTTGCTTGTTCTCGGACAGCGCGGCATCGATCAACTGCATATACACCTGCGTTTTACCGCTGCCGGTAACGCCGTAAAGTAGTGCTGCTACCGGTTCTCCGCTTTGCATCTTGCTATGAAGCGTATCAAACGCCTGTTGCTGTTCCTCGTTTAAGACCGGCGGCTGATAGATCGTTTCCTCCATACCGGCCGTCGGCGACCGCAACACTTCGCGATCAAAGATTTCGATAAATCCCTTTTTGCAGAGGTTTTGCACCACGATATTCGTGACCGACGCGTAAAGGCACAGCTCCTTTACGGCGGCACTTCCGCATTCCTGCAAAACCGCCAACACCTTGCGCTGTTTGGCGGTCAGTTTTTCGGCTTCGGGGAGTTCGTCCAATTCATCCGGCGAATACAACGAACGCGCCATTTTGACGGTGACAACGCCGGATTTCTGGTTGGCTTCCTCGGCGCGAACCAGCACGCCTTTCTTGACCAAGGCGTTTAATGCCGTTTCGGTTGCCAAGTCCTTGCCGAGCAGCTTTTGCACGGCGTCCAGATCGGCTCCATCCGGAAATTGCTTGACCACATCGACCAGTTGTTGTTCCTCCGGTGTGAGGTCTATACTAAGGAAAGAAGCCGTCATTTGATATGACGGCTTAATTTTCATGTACAATCCGGGCGGAATCATGGCGCGCAATGCATCGAAGACCGTGCAGAAAAAACGCTCTTTCATCCAGAGCGCCAGATCCAGCAATTCCTCTGTATACAGCGGCGTTTCATCCAAACGCTCGTACACCGGTTTTAATTTTTCAAAATCGCTGTCGTTGCAAACTTCCATCACGACAGCCTGACGCTTGCGATTTCCGCCGCCGAACGGGACCAGCACGCGTAAACCGCGGACCGGTTCTCCCAACCGATCCGGCCAGATATATCCGTATGGCTTATCGTAGTGGAACTCCGTTTGTTCCACGGCTACTTTAACAATCAACGGCAGAACCAACGGAGCTCACCTCGCATTCTACGGATGTAATTCTTATTCTTCTTCGGCAGCGACTGCGGAACGCGTATCGGCCTCGATGCCGGCTTTTTCCGGCATCATGATCTTGTAATCGCCTTCCAGCATATCGGTGATCGCCAAGCTGACCGGCTTTTCAATGAGGATCGTTCCCTCTTCGTTCGCCTTATCGGTGATCGCACGAGCGCGCTTGGCAACGCCGATAACCACCGCATAGCGGCTCTTGTTACCCTTCAACTGTTCAATGTCCATCGGTCTCAACATAACCTAATTCCTCCTATATCGTTAATGGTTTTCTTTCTCAATAATGGCGTTGACCTCGTCGACAGCCGTTTGCAGATCGTCGTTTACCAGTTGATACTGGTACGTATCCGCCTGAGAGATCTCCCAAATGGCCGTTTCCATACGGCGACGAATGATCTCTTCCGGCTCGGAATTGCGACCGATCAGCCGCGCTTCCAGCACTTCCAGCGAAGGCGGGAGCATAAAGATCGACAACGCATCCGGACGGAGCTTCATAATATTCTGACCGCCCTGCACGTCGATCTCCAAGATCACGTTACGACCGGCGGCAAGTTGCTCATCCACCCAAGACTTTGGCGTGCCGTAGCAGTTGCCGGAGTATTCCGCGTGCTCTAAAAACGCGTCCTCGGCGATCATTTTCTCAAATTCCTCGCGGGATTTGTAGAAATAATGCACGCCCTCGATCTCCCCTTCACGCGGTTTACGCGTGGTGCAGGAAACGGAAACGACGGTGTCATCACGCTGGTTTAACAGTTTCCCAACAACCGTACCCTTTCCGCAACCGGACGGGCCCGAAAGTACAATCAACAATCCATTCTTTTTCATTAGCCGTCATCCTCTTCGTTGTCATAGTCATCGTTAAAACGATTGGCTACCGTTTCGGGTTGAACGGCAGACAAAATGACGTGGTCGCTATCCATCATCAGCACGGCGCGCGTACGGCGACCGTAGGTTGCGTCGATCAACGTGCCGCGATCCTTGGCATCTTGAATAATGCGCTTGATCGGCGCCGATTCCGGACTGACAATCGCAATCAAACGGCTATCCGACACCATGTTGCCAAAGCCGATATTGATGAGTTTCATAAGACCAGCCGCCTTTCTTATTCGATGTTCTGAATCTGTTCGCGGATCTTTTCGATCTCGGATTTCATATTCACCGCGGTTTTCGCCAGATCCACGTCTTGCGATTTCGATGCGATGGTGTTGGTCTCGCGGTTGATCTCCTGTACCAGAAAATCCAACTTGCGACCGATCGCTTCGTCGGAGCACACCATCTGTTTCAACTGCGCGATATGACTGCGCAAACGCACGGTTTCTTCGTCGACCGCCAAGCGATCGGCCAACAAACCGGCTTCCGTCAGCAAACGGGATTCGTCAACCGCCACACCGTCAAGCAGCTCGCGCATACGATTTTCGATCTTTTCCATCCGTTCCTTGACGGTTTGCGGAGCACGTTCCTCTACAAAGGAGACGTATTCCAAAATCGTATCGGCGCGGGACAGCACATCCTCGCGCAGCCGCGCGCCTTCCGTTTCGCGCATCGTCAGAAATCGGTCGACAGCGATCTCGGCGACCTCGCGCACGCTATTCCACACCAGTTCTTCATCGAGCTGGGCGGCGTGCAACGTCATCACGTCCGGCATTTTGGCCACCGAAAGCACCGACAACTCGCCGCGAAGCGTCGGATCCTCCTCCGCCAGCACCTCGCGCACCTCGGTCAACGCCCGATAATACGCTTTTGCCAGCGATCTATTGACCGTCACCTCGCAACCATCGGTATCGGTGGCGGTGATCCACACACCGATGTCCACTTTGCCGCGGGCGATCTTTTCCTGTAAAAAGGCTTTCAGCTTGCCGTCTAAATACCCGTAAGCATGCGGCACACGTGCCGAAAACTCAAAATACCGGTGGTTGACCGAGCGGATCTCCACCTGAATTTCCAACCCGTTGACCGTCGCTTGATGCCGACCAAAGCCGGTCATACTTTTGATCATTGCCGCATTCCCCTTTCAGCGTTCATCACACCGGATGTACGCCCTTTTCTTCGTCCAAATGTGCCCCGTCCAGACCGTAGGTCTCGTTGCGGCGCTTCTCAAAGAACTTCACCGCCACTTGACCGAACTGTGCGTAGGACAGCACGTCTTCTTCCTGCATATACCACTCGCTCATTTCAGAACGGAGCTTATCTAACTCCGGTGCCAGCTGGTCAGCCGGACGGCAGTCGATCGGCTGCTCGTCGCCGATGATCTGCTTGCGGAACGCCGGATCGATCGGCACCGGCGTGGCGCCGTACTCGCCGCGAACGAGACCCTTAAACTCTTTGGTGACCATCTTGTAGCGTTCGCCGTTGATTACATTGAACACCGCCTGCGTACCCACGATCTGCGACGACGGCGTCACCAGCGGCGGATAACCGGCATCTTTACGGACGCGCGGCACTTCCTGCAACACTTCTTCCAACTGATCCTCACGGCCGGCCTGTTTCAGCTGGCTGACTAGATTGGAAAGCATGCCGCCCGGCACCTGATAGATGAGTGCGTTGACGTCTACTTCCAGCATCTTCGGGTTCAACTGACCGTTGTCCAGATACTTGTGACGGAGCGTCGATACGTACTTGGCGATCTCGGTCAGTTTCAGCAGATCCAGACCGGTATCGTATTCCGTTCCCTGCAACGCAGCAACCATCGCCTCGGTCGCCGGATGGGACGTACCGCCCGACAGCGGCGACATTGCCGTATCGATCACATCAGCGCCGGCTTCAATGGCTTTCATCAGCACCATATCCGCAATACCGGCGGTGGCGTGAGAGTGCAGTTGGATCGGCAGTTTCACGTTCTCCTTGAGCGCCTTGACCAGATCGTAGGTCACATACGGCGTCAGCAGACCGGCCATATCCTTCACACAAATGGAATCCGCGCCGACTGCTTCGATCTTCTTGGCGTATTCCACAAAGCTTTCAATGTTGTGCACCGGACTGGTGGTATACGACATCGCCACCTGCACGTGTGCGCCTTTTTCTTTTTTGGCGGCATTGATCGAGGTTTCGAGGTTGCGGATATCGTTGAGCGCATCAAAAATGCGGATCACATCAATACCGTTTGCCACCGATTTCTGAACAAAGTATTCCACCACGTCGTCGGCGTAATGGCGGTAACCCAACATATTCTGACCGCGGAACAGCATCTGCAGCGGCGTGTTGGGCATATTTTCTTTCAGCGTACGCAGACGATTCCACGGATCCTCGCCCAAGAAACGCAGGCAGGAATCGAAGGTCGCGCCGCCCCAGCATTCCAACGAACGGAAGCCCACGCCGTCGAGCATTTTCAGCATCGGCAGCATTTCCTCCATCGTCATGCGGGTGGCAATCAACGACTGATGCGCGTCACGCAATACGGTTTCGGTAATTCCGACTTTTGCCATAGCAATCCCTTCCTTTCTTCCGCTTTACGGATTACTGGATGGCGACCATCGGGGTACCGTTCTCAACAGTATCGCCCTTCTTGACCATCACGGATACAACCGTGCCGTCGTGCGGAGCCACAATCTCATTTTCCATCTTCATCGCTTCCATAACGACCAGAACCTGGCCCTCGGAAATCTTGTCGCCGGCCGAAACCGGCACGTTCACGATGGTGCCCGGCATCGGAGCCGAAATCGTTTCCGCATCCGCAGGAGCAGCGGCCGGAGCCGGAGTCGCCGGCGCAGCTACGGGCGCAGGCGCCGCAATAGGAGCCGCCGGAGCCGCTACGGGCGCCGGAGCGCCGGCGGCCACTTCGTCGACCTGAACATCATAAGCAACACCGTTTACGGTAATGTGAAATCTTTTCATTGTTATATCCTCCAAACTTATAATCAAAGACGAATGTTGACGTGTTTCTTCGGCAAGGTGGATACACGCTTGTTCTCAAGCATACCCAGCAATGCCGCCACTTTGCCGCGAGTTTCCGCCGGCAGAATCACATCGGTGAGCCAGCCGTTCTCGGCCGCCGCCTTCGGCGAACACTCGGTTGCCGCGTAATCCGCGATGATCTGCGGACGCTGTTTGGCCGGATCGGTCATAGCCGCCAGTTCTTCCTTGCGGAAAAGGCAGACAGCCGCTTCCGGCGCCAGTGCGCTGATCGTCGCATTCGGCCACGCCAAGACGGCATCCGCGCCGGCCTCTTTGCCGGCCGCCGCCACGTACACCGTGCCATACGCACGACCGGTGATAACCGAGATCTTGGCGACCGTCGCTTCGCTGTAAGCGGTGGCGAGCTTGGAAGCGCAGTTGACGCAACCAAACGCCGCCGCATCCACGAAGGTCACGACCGGCAGCGAGAAGCTGTCGCACAAGCGCACAAAACGCGCCGCCTTGGCCGCCTCGCGACCGAGCTTATCGCCGCACAAGGTCAGCAGACCAACGGCACGACCGCCAATGCGAGCAAACGCCGCCTTGCTGTCGCCGCCGAGCGTCAGTTCTAAGAGATCGTCGGCATCCGCGACCGCTGCCGCCGCATCGGCGGTGTCGGTCGGCAGTGCCGTGGGCTGATCAAATTCGTAGATCGGCGTGGACTCCAAGTTGTTCGACGGCAGGTAGGAAAGCACCTGATGAACGGCGTTAAACAACGCATCCTCGTCCTCGACTGTCACGTCGGCCGTAGCCGCCGCGTCGCCCGGATTGAGATAGTAATCCGCATCCTCGCGCTTGATAACTACGTCGCACGCCGCCGCAATCATCGCCGCCGAGCCGACGCACGCACCGTTGATCACCGCGATCATCGGAACAACGCCCGACAAGCGAGTGGTCGCCGTCAAAATCTCCGACAGCGCGTTCATCGCATCGACACCTTCGCCGAGCTTGGCGCCATCGCTATCGAACACCGCCACGACCGGCGCGCCGTTTTCGGACGCCAATGCGTACAATGCGCGAATTTTATCCGCCTGTGCTTTGCCGACCGCACCACAACACACGTTGTGGTCCTGCGCATAGGCATACACCGGCGAGCCGTCTACACAACCGTAACCCGTGACAACACCGGCCGCCAACAGACGATCGGTCTCCACAAATGTACCGAGATCAAACAGCTTCGTCAGCAACTGACGCGCCGGAGAAAGCGCGTCGGTCGAGGCCGTAGCCGTCAACCATTCTTCCATTTTTTGTTTACTCATTGTCGTTCCCTCCGTGAGTATAATTGCAAATCAAATCCTATTACGGGATTATATATGGTATTATATCGTATTTCAAGTGAAATTACAAGAGCAAAAACGCGGTTACAAGGGCATTTTTGGTAATTTTTTTTGACATTTTATTCGGTCCAATTTCGCGCTTTCAAAAGTTCTTTCATATCCGTCGGCAACGGCGCCTCTAATTCCAGCGTTTTTTCACAAAACGGATGACGGATCACCATGCGAGCGCAGTGCAGCGCGTGGCGCGGCAGCAGAATATCATCCGTGCCGTACATCGCGTCGCCGACCAACGGGTGTCCCAACCACGCCATATGCGCACGAATTTGATGTGTACGACCGGTTTCGATCACCACCCGCAGATCCGATATCTCGCTATCGCTGTGCAGGGTTTCCCAATGGGTAATGCTGGGCTTGCCGCCTTCCCCCACTTCGCGTGTGATGGTACAACCCTCTTTGATGCGAAGCGGCGCATCGATGGTGCCTTTTCCGTCCAACCGACCGAGTACTAACGCCCGATATTCCTTTTCCACGCGCCCGTTAAGCGCAAAAGCCGCCGGCTGATGCTTGGCAGCCAACAGCAAACCAGAGGTATTTCGATCCAAGCGATTGGTCGGCCGGAACGACCGCGGTGTTCCATTTTTTTGAAAATAGCCGACAATTGCGTGTCCGAGCGTCGGATCGGTCTTTCCACCAGACGGATGCACCGCCAGAAACGGCGGTTTGTTGACCACCAACAAATGCTCGTCTTCGTATACCACATCCAGCGGCAGATCGACAGGCTCTAGTTTCACCGAATCCGTCGGCAACGTGATGGTTACCGTTTGCCCCGCTTTCAGCGGATCGATTGTGCGCAGACGGACGCCGTCTGCCAACATTCCCTGCGGTTGCTGCTTCAAGCTCACGACCACACGCGACGACAATCCACAACGCTTTCGCAGGAACGTACCCATCGTGATCCCGTCGTCCTCGGCCAGCACCACAAACGACATCGTATCCATCTACACACCTCCTTATAACGAAAAAAGCCCCGAGGGCTTTTTTCGTTTATCCTATAATCATCGTCAGCAATGCATACAATAGCGGAATGGTCACCACGCAAATCGTGTGGGAGATTGCCGCCATCGACGCACCGGTCTTGGTTTCGCCACCGTATGCCGCGGGAAATACCACCGTATTTAAGCCCAGCGGCGTGCCAAACGCAAACAACGTCAAGATCAACACGATCTTCGGCGCGCCGAGCAGCATCATCAAGCCGACAAAGAAAGCCGGCAAGACCAGCAATCGCAAGCCGGTGGCAATGTACACTTTCTTATCCGACAGCATGTTCCGGATGGAATACTTGCCGATGGTGATACCGGTGAGGATCATCGCCAGCGGTGCCATACACGCTTTGCAGTAATCCAACGCCGTCATCACAAAATCCGGCGTATATCCCTTAGCGCCGGTCAAGCCGAGCACCGCACCGATCAGCACCGAGATCGTACCGGGATTGATCAGATTTTTCAGAGGGTTGCGCACCTCGTTCCCTTTCGGAACCAGAATATACAGTCCCCACAAATAAATCGCGACACCAAGCGGGAACGTAAACATCTGGTATTTGTACAAAATTGCGCTGTCGGTATGTCCCAAAATCGCCGGAACGATGGCGTTTCCCATAAACCCGTAGTTGCTAAACGCCATGGCGTATTTATAAATATTCTGTTGGTACGAGCCTTTCGGCGCAAAGAAACGCGACAAAAACATCGCCAACGGAATAGCAATTGCTAACAGCAGCAGGCAGTAGAGTATGTTGACGGCCTGTTCACCAAGCGATTGCACGGTGCAATTGGAGATATACGTGCTGATCGTCAGCGCCGGACAGCATACGTACAGTTCCAGTTTGGAGATCACCACATCAGCGTTATCCGGAATCAGGTTTTTCCGTTTCATAATAAAACCGACGGCGATGCACAAAAACATCACGATCATCGGCTTTATGGTTGCCACAAAGGTTTCTAACATTCTCCACACCTCTTATGATGGTTGAAATCAAGATAATACTATGCCTTTTTTTGAAAACTGTCAATAGAAAGAAAGGAAAAAACTCAGAAAAAAGGACGATTTACAGATGAAAATGACAAAAGAAAAACGCACTGCTATGCAGCGCGTTTTTGGTGACCCATCGGGGATTCGAACCCCGGACACCTTGATTAAAAGTCAAGTGCTCTGCCAACTGAGCTAATGAGTCGTTTTTTGGCACTCGCTTATTATATATGAAAGACGTGCGAATGTCAAGGGGTTATTTGGACTTTTCTTTTTGTTTTTTGCGATACAGGAAAACCATTTGTACCCCAGCCAAACAAATGTGATACCGATCAGCGCACCCACAAAATCGATGCCCACGTCCACGATTCCGGGGCCGCGACTTTCAATAAACATTTGGTGAATCTCGTCGCTGGCGGCATACAGAAGCGATACACCGGCTGCCCAGATCGCCGACAAACAAAGTTTGACACGGCTCAAAACCAAGCTAACGGTCAAAAGCACTCCCAAAACGGCGTATTCGGTCAAATGCGCGATCTTGCGAATGATGTCGTGCCAATTCTCGATCAGTTGTTGTTGCTCAGCGACGCTTAATTGATCGAAATCCGGTGTGATGGCGGCAATCAACATCTCGGTGACCGACGCACTTATCTCGGACGACTGCTCGGCCGGTTGTGCGGAAAACATAAAAATCGTCACCATCCAAGCAACCGTTAATATCCACGCAGCCACCGCTGCAACGGTACGCGCCATGATCCATCACTCCTTTCGACTTTTTACCCAGTATACCACGATTTTTTATCAGTTGCAAGAATGAACGCCGAAAAGGCTTCATAAAATGAAAAGAAACCATACGAAGGGAGCTTGTCGCTATGTCCTCATCGTCCGATTTTTCCGATCGCATTGCCGCCAGCCGAGCCGAAATGCTGGCCGCTTATCGGCGTCAACAACCGGCCGTACCGCCGGAAACGCCGACGTCTGTCTCGTCTCTGCAAACGCCCGTTGATGTAGAACCGCGTGTTTCTCCAACGGAAGAACCGCTTTTTGGCAACCCGCCGGCGGACACAAACGAAGCGTCCATTATCCCGCCCATGTTGCCGCCGTTTGATTCGATTGGGTATCTGCAGATTCACGCATCCGCCGGAAACGACGCTATTCCCATCCCCCGCGCAATGATTGTTGTGACTCGAAACGTAAACGGCGGCGAGGAATTGGTCGCCCTCGGCGAGACCGACCAAAGCGGCAACACCCTCACCTGGTCGCTGCCGGCGCCCGATCCTCAGATGTTCGAAAGTTCAACGACCGCCGCCACGCCGGCGTACTACACGGTGCGTACGTTTGCGGACGGGTACGTAACCGTTCGCAATCTGCTGGTGCCGCTGTATGGCGGCGTAACCGCAATACAAGACGTCAATCTGATTCCGTTGCCGGAAGCGGTCACCGAATCCGAAGTCACCTTTACGGCCGGTGCGCCGGCCAATCTCTAAATAAGGAGGAGTTTTGAATGCCTGATGTTCCGTTTATCCCGGAAACCATTACCGTTCATCTTGGCCGACCGGAATCCGAAGCCGAAAACGTGTCCGTTTCGTTTCCGGACTACATCAAAAACGTTGCTTCCAGCGAGATTTATCCCACGTGGCCGGAAGCAGCGTTGCGCGCCAACATCTACGCACAGGTTTCTTTTGCTTTAAACCGCCTTTATACGGAGTTTTACCGCAACCAAGGGTACGACTTCGACATCACCAATTCCACCGCGGTGGACCAATCCTATCAACAGGGGCGCACCATCTATCAAAACATCAGCGATATCGTCGACGAACTGTTTAACGATTACGTCGTGCGCGGCGATAACGTGGAGCCGTATTTTACACAATACTGCAACGGAACCACCTCGACATGCGACGGACTTTCGCAATGGGGTACCGTGCCGCTGGCAGAGCAAGGCTTGGGACCTTACGATATTCTCACCGAGTTTTACGGTGAAGGGCTAAATATCGTCAACAATGCACCGGTAGATATCAACACTCCCTCCTACCCCGGTGTCACATTCCGTCGCGGACAATCCGGCAACGAGATCTTGCGGAAACAAATTCAGCTAAACCGTATTTCTTCCAATTATCCGGCCATCCCCAAGATCCCCAACGTAGATGGATTCTTTGACGAGGCAACCGAAAACGCCGTCAAAGCATTCCAGACAATCTTCAACCTGACGCCGGACGGCATCATCGGTAAAGCAACTTGGTACCGCATTTCCTACATTTATGCCGCCGTAAAACGCTTATCTGAGCTGGATTCCGAAGGAATTACCATCGAGGAAGTCAGCAAGCAATTCCAAGAAGACATACAGCGCGGCGATACCGGTCGCGTGGTATTGGAGTTACAATACTATCTGGCGGTATTAAATGCCTTTTATCCCGAAATTCCGCCGGTGATTATTTCCGGTGAGTTTGATACCGACACCGAAGCCGCCGTTGACGCATTCCAGCGATTAAGCGGACTGCCGGTAACCGGCATTGTGGACGTCGTGACTTGGAATTACTTAACACGCGCGTATTTCGGCATTCTGGCAACCACACCGGAAATCAGCGGCGGAGCGCCCGTGTTTCCGGGTGAGCCGCTGCGACTCGGCAGTCAAGGCGAGGACGTTACGCAGGTGCAGGAATTTATCAACTACATTTCGCAAACGTTTCCGGAAATTCCGCAAGTGCCGGTCAACGGCGTGTTCGGCAACCAAACGCAAGCGGCGGTATTGGCGTTTCAACAAATGGAGGGCATCGAACCAAGCGGCGTTGTCGGCGCGATCACGTGGACAGCGCTGGCCGATCTCTATTCCGATCTGATGGTCGGCTTCCAAAAACAAACCGATCAATTTGCGGGCACCACGCTGTCCGAGGAAGGAGCGTAAAGCTATGTTTCCCGATAACGATATTCGTAAGGATCAAAATTTGTATATCCGCGAACTGCAATCGACGCTTCGCGATCTGCATTTTCAAGACGATCGCATCCCCCTCATTAACATCGACGGCGTATTCGGACCGGAAACCACCGCTGCCGTCAAAACTGCGCAGCGTCTGGGCGGTTTTTCAGAAACCGGACGGGTCGATTACGAGTTCTGGACGTGGTTGTTCGCCGTACGCGACGTCGGCGCAGAGGACGTTGAGACGCTGGATCTTCTCGGTAGAATCGTTCGGTTAGAGGATCGCGACAGCGTCGCCGACGCCGTCCAAACGATGTTGGGCTCACTTCGGGTTACGTTCCTCAATTTACACGCGCCAACGGCTACTGGTGAATACGATCCCGAAACCGCACAGGCGCTGGTTACGTTCTCGGAATGCGCACAGTTGAGCGATACCGTTTGTTGCGAAGCGGAGTTGTTGCGGCTGATGGCGCGGTTACATCGGCAGTACGTGCGATGAAAAAGCGTCAATTCTTACAAAACGCGGCCGTTTTAACCGGAACGTCGCTTTTGTTAAAAGTGATCGGCATCTTTTTTCGCATTTGGATGTCGGGTCACCTCGGCGCCGAAGGCATGGGACTCCACCAGCTGATTTTTTCGGTCTACGTGCTTGGCTCGACTCTGGCAACCACCGGTTTGTCTACTGCCGTCACGAGATTGGTGACCGAAGCAGCTGCCACCGGCAACCAACGTGCCATCCCGCGCGTGATGCGGCGATCTCTCATACTGACACTGGCGCTTTCCTTGGCATCCTCGGCGGTCTTTTATCTGGCGGCGCCGTGGATCGGGCGGTGGTGGATCGCCGACGTGCGCGCTATTCCGGCTCTGCGTGTGCTGACGATTGGTTTTCCGTTTATGGGAATTTCCGCGTGCTTGAAAGGATATTTCTATGCGCGGCGGCGTGCCGAACTGCCGTCGATCGCACAAATTTTCGAGCAGGTGACGCGTATTTTCATTACTATGTGGTTGTTTTTTCAAACAGCCGAGCCAACCATCACCACGCTTTCTGCTGCCGTTATGCTTGGCGACGTCATCTCCGAAGGACTGTCCGCCGGTTTGGCCGGCGTTCTCTATGCGTTTGAACGCGATCGTGTTAGTCCCGATACACCTCACAGCACAAACGATCGCGATTTTCGCACCGGTCGCTTGGTGCGCATCGCTGCACCCATCACCGCCGGACGGTACTTAAACACCATTTTACGCACCATCGAAAACATTCAAGTGCCGCGTTCGTTGGCGCTGTTTAGCGGCTCGCAAGAGTTGGGCTTGGCGGCGTTCGGTAACCTTAAAGGAATGGCGATGCCGCTGATCTTTTTCCCTTCCTCGTTTCTCTCGGCGTTCTCCACCCTTTTGATTCCCGAAATGTCCGAGGCGATGGCCCTTTCTCAGCATCTCCGTGTACGACACACGGCCGATATCACCATCCGCATTACCATGGCCGCCTCTTGGCTTTGCGCCGGTTGCTTTTGGGTGTTCGCCTATCCCCTCGGCCAACTATTATACAATAGCGACGAGGTCGGTTTTTATCTGCAAGTGCTGGCGCCGTTGGTGCCGCTTATGTACTTGGAAAGCGTGGTCGACGGGATCTTAAAGGGCTTAAATCAACAAACACGATCGCTTAAATATAGTCTATTGGATTCCGGTCTGCGGATCGCACTGATCCTCTTGCTTGTTCCCAAACTGGGCATACGCGGGTTTTTGTACATTATGGTGGTCAGCAATTTGCTCACCTGTTTATTAAATACCGGTCGGCTTTGCCGAGTCGCTTCTGTTCCGATGGATTTCGGTAAATGGATCTTACGACCACTGTCGGCGCTGCTGATCGCCGGCAGTTTGGCACATCTTCTGGTGGCGCAAACGCCCATTCGAACCATGTCGAATTTCTGGATTGTCGCACTGGGCTGCACCATCCTTGCATTGGTCTATCTGTTTTTACTGTTCGCCACCAAAACCTTTACACAAAGGGATTATTCTATCCTAAAAAAGAAGTCCTGACATATAGTCAGGACTTCTTTTTTCTATACCATTTTAGCGTAAACGCTTCAAGAACAATGAAAGTGTGAACTCGCGTCTCTTTAAAAAACAGAGGAGCAATCAAACTGGTTACAATTTGAGTAATAAGCGTTGCAATAGCAGCACCGTTAATACCTATTGTCGGAATCATAAGTGCATTTAGAACGACGTTTACAATTGCGCCCATTCCCAAGAGATACTTAATGTACTTATTTTTATTTTCGCTCAGTATCCAAATGTTGCGCGCCACGCCAATCATAGAAAACGCATCGCACCAAACCACAATGCGCAATGCGCTGGTTGCCCCAAGATATTCAGCACCGTATAGGATATAAACAATCGGCTCCGCCAAAACGGCGATAAACAATGACACAAACAAGCAAAGCCAAATAACGCCGGTATACAGCTGCTGTAAACGGAGAATATACAACTCTTCGTTTCCACTTTCCTTGGTTTCCATAATTTTTGGGCGGAAAGAATTGATGATTGCCGTAGGTATGAACACCCACATCGACGATATCGTAACCGCGACGCTATACAATCCAACATCTATGTCACCCATTGATTGTCCAATCATAATTTTATCTATTTGACCATAAATCGCCACCATCAGACCGGACAAAATGAAGTGATAGCTTTCCTTTAAAACGCCCCAACCGATCTTGAGCTGTTTATTTAGACGTTGGCCGTTCTCACGCTTATAATACCAGAGTAAAACAACGGCAATCACCAAATCGGTTAACCCGTTAGATAATGCAAACCAGATAACGCTTTTTTGGGTGGCCAATAAATAAATTTTATATCCTGACACCACAATGGCTGCCAACATTTTTCCAATCGATACAAATTTTGATTTCAAGTGACGCTGAAACCAGGAATCTAAAATTTGTATGGCGCGGAAAAGCAATTGAAAAGATTGTAAAAATGTGATAAGTGCATAAATTGGTTCATGCGGCTTTAACACAAAAACAATCAGCGTTACAGCCATCATACTCAACAAGGAAGAAATTAATCGGAAAAGCATTGAGCTTCCCAAATATACTCCTTCCTCATCGGGGAAGCAAATCAACTTCTTAACCAAAACACCTTCCATTCCCAGTGTAGCAATTGAGAGGAAAAAACTGACAAAAGAAGCGGTATAGTTTAAGATGCCATAGTTGCTCGGCCCCAAATATCGCGCCGACAGCACCCCGACCACCAACGAAAGAAGCATCTGAAATACTTGCTCGCCAATCAGCCAGCCGGCATTTTTTGTTTCTTTATTTTTCAGAAAACTGAAATTCATAAGTTATTCCACACACTCTATTGATTTTTTGGCGATGCGACTGTAAAGATAAATATCAGTTTTTTCGGACTCTGCCGCCGCTTTCATCGCTTTGTAATCTTCTGTCAAAAGCAGTAATTGAATGTCTTTTCGAATGTTTTCAACAGACACGGCATCAATAAAACGACTATTCCCACCGTTATCAACATGTTGCATACCGTCCCATTTTTCAAATAAGCACGGCGTTTTAGAGGCACATGCCTGTTCCCACAAAACCGAGTGTCCCCCGGGGAACACCACCAGATCTGCTGCAAAAAAATAATTGTAAACGGTATCGGCTGGTATCCAACCAACATACACGATATTCTCATTTTCTCTAAGAAGTTGCTCAAAACGGGCTTTTACATCCTCTAAAACCTGCCCAAACACCATAAGTTTGACACCGGATAAATCGCCACACGCTTCCATTAAAAGATCAATATGTTTATTTTTATCAATTTTTCCACCAGTCACAACAAGGAAATCGTCATCCGTAATTTGGTGCTGTCTGCGAATACCTGAACGGATGCGTTCGCGGTTTGTAAAATCAATTTTTTCATCGTCCGCGCCCATAATCAAAATATCTGTTTTGCTTGGATCGACCTTAAAGTAGTCTTCCGCATATCGTTTGCGCCATGGCGTAACACCATAAACGCGAGAAACATATCGATTGGTAAATCGATGGATAGTCCGATAAAATAGACGTACCAACAGATCCTTTAGGAAACGATCTGTGTGTGTATTATTATCATCTGTATGGTTGTCCTGCACAATCACGCACTTTGGATTGATGCGCTTTTTATATTTGACTGCGTCAAAAATCGTCGTGCTGACCAAACCGTGAAAAAAGATGAAATCCGGCTTCAATTCCTTGAGATATGGAAAAGTCTTTAGTTTGGCGCACATAGATGTCAAGATCGGAAAAGCATACCGTTCCCTTTTCAATCGGATTACTCGAACGCCATCATTCAACACATAGTCGTCAGGGTCGATTTCCGTGATCTTGCCGTCTCGGTGCATCGTATTGGTCGTGATAACGGTCACGTCGTGGCCGGCTTTCTTTTGATATTTGGGTAACAGGTTTTCCTGATAACCCCAATAATCGTTATATGGGGCGCTCGGAGCGATGTGCACGATCTTCATATAAATCCACGTACTCCTTAAATTTCACGTTCTTATCAAACAACTTCGCTCTATTTTGGCAATTCACGTCAGAATAAGGCTTGTTGGTAAAAACAGTTATAATCTCATGATATAAGGTGTCTATGTCATTCGTTAAAACAGCTTTTCCACACGTTTCATCAATACATTCAGGACTGCCTCCCGTAGCAAATGTCAAAACAGGAGTGCCGCAAGCAAGAGCCTCAAGATTGACAAGGCCTTGTACTTCCTCTCTTGTTGGATTTACAAAAAGATCCGCAGCCGAATATATCTCTGCCAATTCTGCTGCGTTTGCGGTTTGGTGAATCGAAAGTACATTGTTAGGTAGTTTTTTATCAATTTTATCATTCGTGCCAACCAAAACGATCTGAAATCTTTCGTCAAGTAACTCGGAAAGTCGCACAAATACATCCAGCCCTTTTCGCTTCCCCCAAGTAGCGGCAACCCCAAGAATGATAAATTGTTTTTTGCTCGAGTGAATCTTACGAAAATTGCTTTTTACTGGTTTGAAAACAGATAAATCGATTCCATTCTGGACCACCTTTACAGGATACTCCCTCAAGAATGATTGCTTTACAAGGTTTGCCAACCATTCGGACGGCGTAACGATGATTAGATCCGAAACCCCGGTAAACCATTCCTTTTTCCGACGCCACATCGTCTCGCTCCGATCAACATCGGATGCTGGGTATTGACGGTGCTGCGGACAATCATAGCATCCGGTTTTCCACTTATCGCAATCGGACATCATAAAATGTGGGCAGTGCCCGGTAAACGACCAGCAATCGTGCAGAGTCCAAACAACACGAATATTATTCTGTTTAATATAGCGAAACAAAAGCGGCAAATGAATGTACCATCCATGGAGGTTGTGCAGATGGATCACATCCGGCGAAATCTTTTTCAGTTTACGAATCAGCGCTTGTGTGCCGAAATAGGAGAACATTTCGGCATATCCAAAGCGATTTGCCAGTATCTGATGTAAAGCGTTCTCAAAAAAACTGCCGAAGTAGGTGTGCCCATCTGGTGCCGGCGGTTGATGGCGCCATTTGCGCGAAAACGTATGCACCATATGTCCTGCTTTTCTCGCCTCTTCAGCGGTCTGCAGCATAATGGTGCCGGTGCTGCCATCCGCACAAGTGTTAATTTGAACAATCGTCATTGGTATCACCTTTTATTTTTGTTTCATTAAATTTTGTAAATAGGCAACACTCAAACCATGAATCAGCATCATAAGGCCAAACAGAATCGGATACCCTTCAAAAACAGGCTCAACAAAACATTGCAAAAAGATGGATATATATATACCTAACAACAAAAATACAACCGGTTGTTTTTTTCTGATAAAAGTAAGACGCGCCAATGTCCACAAAGCAACGGCCGAAAAGAGCAAAAGAAATACAGTAGCGAAAATACCGTAAAGATCGTGCCCTTCCTGAATAAAGTTATGTGCCATTGTGTGAGTTGTATGGAATATATTATTCCCACCCCACAAATAGTCAAACATAAGGTTATAATGCATTATTGAAATGTCCGCGCGATCCGTTCCAATTCCATCTTCTAAAAAACGCTCGAATATTGGAGTTGACGTGATATACGTTTGCACGCCGAACAAATCGTATTTGTAAACTACAAAGCAAACAGCAACCACCAAAACAACCGTCACCATAAACCGGGCTATCACTTTTTTTTCAAAATTCAGAATATACAGCACCGTTAACATGGGAATGACGATCGCAAACAATATGATTGGAGTGCGTGTTGCTGTTATGAAATTAATAACAAGCACCACAATTATTGAAAGTACGGCTCCCGATTTGATAATTTTGTTTTTTACGCATACAAACGCATAAAAAAATCCGCCAACGACAATAGACCCCAACAGCCCCACACAGGTCACAGCGATGCGTGAGCCACTCCAAATATCGAACGCCATTCTTTCATCGGACGAATTGAAAGCATACCCTAAGTTGACATTGTTGGGTGTAAATGTTCCGTTATGAAGGTTTGTGATCAACAACAACAGTATGTATAAAGAAAATCCAACGAACAGTGCCGCTGATGTTCGCTTAATATATTTGTCTTTATCGCGTGCTGCAAAATAACCGTTATATCCAATTACAAAAAGAGCGATATAGTTTACAGAGCGAATAGTTACCGTAATATCAAACATCGATGTGTAAATACACGCCGGAATTAAAAAAGAGATACTCATCAGCGCAATCAACAAATGATCTACTCGAAAGTGAAGTTTTCGATCAACCAAAGTATAGCGAAGCAGTGCATATCCAGCCCAGAGCAACATGACATAATCGCCATAGCCGAGAAAATTTATCGCGGCCAATGCCAATAACACATAATGCAATATGGAGTCTTCATAGTTCTTTCCGGACTTTTGAAGTTTTATTGTCGTGTTGTCAATAAGCAATAGATTCACCCTTTATATCAATGCCCTTTCAACGCATTAAGAAGTTGCTCTTTTATGGCATCCTTCGTATGTTCTCTATAAATTTCACAAATCTCATCATAAGTTAATAAACGGCCTGCCGTTTCCCGAATAAATGCTTCGGACAACTGAGATTCAGCTTGGTTCAGCTGTAAAACCAGCGGATATTTTTTCAGCCGAAAACAACACTCCCCGCCGTTTTTAAAATGCAGAATCGGCTTGCCGGTGGCAATATATTCAAAGGTCTTACTTGGCAAAAATTCCGCTGCGCGGTTGCCGATATTCACCAGCACGTCCGCCTGTGCATAAACCCGCAAAATCTCCTTGTGCGGCAGTAGCTCATGCCGCACAATAGACGGGTTTTCCTTCGCATACCGAGAGACAATTTCCTCGCAACCGGTCGTATACAAATGCAAGCGGATGCGCGGATCGCTCATCTGCGAAAAAACAGCGAAGCATCGGTTCGGGATGGCGAATGTCCTCATAAAACCGACCGGCATACACGCAATCGATCGTGGAACGTTCCTGCTTTTTGATCGGCAGGATCGGCTCCGGTAAGACGTACGGCAACGGCTTTGCCAGTTCGCGAACATCCTCACGCGCCGCCAACATCTCTTCGGATGCCAATACGGCGTCTGCTTTAGAAAGAATCTCTTTTTCCGCGGCTTTTAACCGACGTAGGCTCCAGCCGATCGGCCGTGGACGCATCGCCGTGGCGTACGGATCGACTGTATACGCCACGTGCCGCGCGGTCGGTGCTAATCGTTTGAAATCCACCGCCGCCGCGTGAGCCGCCAACGGCGAACACACCGAAAACACCGTGTCATACGGATATTCGGCATGTAATTCGGTCAGCAACCGCGCCGCCTTGTGACGAAACCACGTCAGATTTCCCAAAAACCTCGTCTTGATTTCAATGCCACCCAGCAGATGCAGTAGCTTGGCGACTGCGCCTTTTCCTCGGCGTTCGGCTGCTAGGCGTCGTCCGCACAGAGTAAACACCCGTACACCGTCCTCACGGACAACGCGCTCCTCGTTATCGGATTCCGATAGCGAGATAACGTCGATGGTATAGGTGTCTTTCAACAGTTCTATAAACCGATCGACGCATTGGCCGGTCGGCGAAGGATGGGGATAATATACTCCGCACAAAATGGCCAAGTGTTTTTTCATGGTAAAATCCTCAACATATGTTTGAGATAAGCCAAAACGCCGGCGCCGCCATACGTGGCAGCCACCCATTCTTTATTCGGGAACGCCATTTCCTTGAGACCGTGCCACCAACCGATGTCATCACACAGCAGTTCGATCCACAGCACCTTCAAGCCATGTGGCTCGTAGATCAGATCGTTTCCGGTCATATCGTAAACCTGCTTCAGCACCGCGTTCGCGCCCTGCCGCTTAAGCAACCACCCCGGAATATCCACGTCAAACAACGTCTTGGCGATCATTCCGGCGGTCGCCAACCGCGTTTGCGTGTGATCGCGTGCCGCCCATTCACCCAACGATTCATAGTGAATCGGACATTTTGCCATATGGATGATATCCAGATACAGCCGTGCATCCGGCGCTCGCGAAAAACTGTGAAGCGAAATATGCAGCAAGCAGATGTACATCAGCGCATCCGGTGGCGGCAATTTAATCGCCGTGTCGCCGTAGGTGTACAGCGCATCCCAGTCCACAAAATCATCTGCATCCACAAAGCACGGAAGTTTCAGGCGAGCCAGCGGATGGAAATCCACGTTGATATAAAACGCATCCCCAATCTCCGCATCGTGCGGATGAAAACTACAGGAAATCTGATTGCGAAGCGCAAACCGTTCTTTGCGCTCAAAACCCAGTTCTTCAAACGCGGAGTAGATCTTGTCTCGTTCGGATACGTCGGCGCAGTTGTCCACGTCGCCCGACGCGAACAAGCCGATGTCGCCGTTTGCGGAGAGCAAGGCGCCTACGTTCTCGGTCACGAACATCTTGCGTACGCCGTGTTTTTCCAACGTCTGATACACGCGATCCAACATTGCCAGGATCTTTCGGTTACGTTCCCGATAATCCTCCAGCCGTTCGCTCCAGAAATCGGCATCCAGATCCAGTGCCACACAAGTTCTGGCAACAAACGGAATCACCTTGCGAGCTGTCGCCTCTTTCAAAAGCGCGTCTTTCCCTGTTTTTTGGTAGGCTTTTTCGATACGATCGCCTTCGTCAGCAGTGATATTCTCTTTTATGAAAAGCGGCAGCAGCCCCACTTGCTCCAACAAGGTTACGTCATCCTTTCACCGTCTGTACGCGTTTTACAAAACGCTCGAAAATCACCGCGCCGTCCGTACCGGGCAACTCCAAGAGATCGTCTAAATAAAACAGCATCTCTTCCAACAACACCGTGTCCTGAATCAGACACGTCTTGGCCGGCGAGCAATCCTCCCGACAAAACGCCGACAGATCCTCTGCAGTCAAGAATCGCTCCAAGCCGCCGGCCCGACGAGTCGCATACACGAGCGTAGCGCGATCGTACCAGACGCTGCGTTTTCCTTGCGTTTCCCAATCGTATAACCACACTCGACCGTCGTTTTCCACCCAGATGTTGCCGGTCTGTAAATCGCCGTGACCGAGAGCCAATAGAATTGGCGCGCCGAGTCCTTTATACGTGCTTTCAATGCGATCAACAGCCACCAAAAGCGTATCCGTAGCAACCTGCTTCTTCTCTTCGGCGAGATGTAATTTCCCGCGAATCTCGGCCGCCAAGCTTTCTATATAAGCGCCGGCCGAGACTTCGGTGGCGGTATCGGCTGCCAAGCGGTCAATATACGAAAGCGCCGTTTCCTGCGCGGCTGTATAAACGGCTTCGTCGGTCACACGAGCCAACGCGTGACCGCGCATAATCCGTTCGCGAAACCAGCCCTCGCCACTGTCAATCAGCGGCAACACAAAGTCGTACGCATATTGTTTTCGAAAAGCCAGTTGATTGTTAAAATAACGAGATGTAAAGCCTTCTTTAATGATGCAATCCACCGTCATTCGGTCGTAATCAAAAATGCGAACAGAGCGATTTTGCGGAGAAATGAAGGCATTTTCGCCAAGTACTCCGCGCGTGATATACAATTTGCGCACAGCACCCAATCCGCCACAGTGAGTTGCCATGAAGACCAGCACCTTGCCGGCAAGGAATTTGAGGAAACTTCCGCGAATGTTATATTCGTTATACAGAAATTCCCGCGCGCCTGCCGGCACTTTTTTTCGGGAAATAAAACTCAACCGTGCATGGATATATAGTGTTTCGCATCCCTCAAACGGCTCATACTCAATGCGAATTTCCCGATCATGTACTTGCTGATAATACTTTTGAAGCGTATTTTGCAAAATCGTATAAAAATCTTCTCGTTCGAGCATCGATGCAATATCCATCTTACACTCCTAAAACAGCCTTTATCTCTTCGTGTATCTCATCAATTGGGCGCTGACCATCAATGACATGATTCCATTTGCCGGCATCCCGCAACTCAAAATACTGGTCAATCTTCTTCTTTTTGAGTTCGATATCGTCAACCGTCGGATCGTGTTTAGCAATATCTCGTGCGATCGATACCTCCGGCGGAATCACAAACAAAAACGAATGCTTCGGTTTCGGAGTGATTGCCATCACCATTTTCCACAAGAACGAACTTTCTAAATCGATCCCTTCGAAATCGCTCTTCATTTCCACCAAAGAATCCCAGATATATCGATCGCAAAGGACAATGCGATAAAACAGATTCAGCAACCGGTAAAAGATTCCCCAATACCACAACAGATCCAGCATAGACGCTATAAAGAGCAGTTTCTTCTTTTTGGGATTGCCAAACACCTCGGCGCGATATTCTGCTTTCCCCTCAGTGTCCATCCCTTTATCCTTACGAACCAGCTCTTTTAGGAACAATACGCCCGGTGTGCCACGCGCCTTACTCCACACTTTTTTAATACGAACGCGATGATCCAAGCAATGACGATAGAGCAAATCAATCTGCGTGGTTTTACCGGCACTGTCAATGCCGCTAAACGATACGATCATCGCGATTCCTCCTTAATGAAATTCAACACACATTCCTTAAAAGACGCCTCTTCCTGCTGTGCAATCGTCAAAAACGCATCGCAACCGGCAAGAAACTTTTCCTTATCAAACGATGCTACATATTCTTCAAAACAGGATACGATATCGTCCAAATACGCATCAACAGCAAAACCTAGCGAAAACTCCTCCACAATATCAGCCAGATATGTTCCCTTGCAGCAAACGATCGGCACGCGGAAAACCACACAATCGTACAAGCGATTTGGTATTGGCGTTGAGTCGCCCGGCGACATTTCCCCTGCCGGTGCGTTGGCATATATGGCATTGATCAAATCAATTTGCCGATATATTTCCGGCTTTTCGGTATAGTGAAACTCCCCTCGAATATCGCAGTTTTCAATCCCTTCGCAGCAACAAAGTTCTTCCAACTCACACTCGGGCATCATTCGCCCTACGTAACCGGAGCGAAATTGGGGGTGATTCTTGAGCGCCAATAAAACCATACGAGTTTGCTCATCCAATCGAACGTTTCCCACAAACGTATAGCGAAACGGCGGTGTGGCAAAATATTCTCGATTATCCGTTGCACGATCGTTCCATGTGATATTGTGATTGGTGACGATCTTATCCGACGGCTCTAACCACTCACGAAATCCGTCAGAGGATATTGGCGTCAGCGCGGAATTGCGTACCAGATTGGTCACCATTCGGTAAAAAAGCGGATTTTTTTCCAGCGTATAATCTCGAATATCTAAAATGTACCGTTCTTTGTATTGGCGCTTGAGATAATCCGCCAGCAATATCGCCGGCACGGTCGTCAACACGATCAATTTGTCATAACGTCGATTTTTAAGTAAACGACGAACCCTCAGTGACCAACGGAAGAAATCTACCAATTTCAGCAAAGGGTGACGATGACATTTAAGCAGAATATCAATCTCTCCGGAAGAGCACTCTCTTGCCACTCCCGAACGATTCCAAAACAGGATTTCATAGGGTGTGTTGGCCGCCTGTAACAGATCCTCATATTTTTGCAAATATGGCGTTGCGGTGCGATCCCAAAAACACACGATCCCAATCACTGTTTTCACCTCTCATCGTTTTCTTTGAATAAAACCTTTCAATCGAAGAAGCAGAAAAAAGCACTTTTGTGCCAAATCACGCAACGGTAGCAACCAAGCGTATCTGGCAAACACAACCTTTGCGTACACGCGTTCTTCTGACCCGAACTTTCGTTTATAATCGCGCACACCCACCATGTCAAAGGACGTCATCCCTTTGTCACGAAAATGGCGATTGGCAGTCCATAACATATATTCGTTGGGTAAATATTTTTGTCCCGATCGGTAACTGGCTCCGCCCCAAAAATAAAACGTGGAGCCATATCCGAAAAATATGGATGTAGCAATGGAAAGCCCTTCCGGATCTCTCACCCGCAAGCAGAGCAGATTATCCGTCGAGCGCAGATGCCGAACAAGCGCCAAGACGCGTTCTTTATTGTAGGTCGGCACCAAGCCTTGCTTGGCAAAAACATCAATAAGCTGATCGTAGTACTCATCTACAAACGCATCGTCCGGATGCTCGACAATTTCCAGAGAGGCACCGCGCTTTTCGAATTGCCGAATCGTGTTTCGGCATTTGGTTTTGTAATGCGACATTAAATCTGCATCCGATTCGTTTTTCGAAAAATCAAGTTGTAATGTGTCGATCGGAAACGCCTTCAGCCCCGCTTTTTCTGCATCTTCCACAGAGACATCTCGGTCGATGATTTCGGCATATAAACAACCCAACTCGCGCACGATGTAGGTTGTCGCTTCTTTAATGACCGACAGTTTATCGCCTTCTTGTAGATCCAATCCCATATAGCAGGTACTCCAACCGCTAAAAGGACTACCAAAAATGCGGACGCCAAACTTAGAAATAATGCGGCCGTACAGAAACCCAATTGGTCGACTATTCTGCATAATGCGAAGAATAGCCGATTCGCCGCCTTGCGTTTCCTCTACGAACGAAAGCCATTCGCGCGTGGTAAATATATATTTTCCGGAAAATCCATACAGATCACTGTCCGATATATTATCCAAAGCAACACGTTGAAACGTGTACATTATAGCGTGCTCCTCTCCATATAGATTGTCTTTCCTTCATAGCGGCACACACTTTGCGGCACGATCAACATGCCGTTTTCGTATGGGACAAAAGAAGCGTTACCGAATTGACAGAGCGTCATGGGTAACCAATCCTTTTTCATTCGCAACACGGTTTGAAAACCCTCATCCAGATCGCCGTTAACAATATGTACATAGCGATCGTTCACGCCGGCACCAAGTTTTCGCGTCAACAAATAACGATACCACGGCAATCGGCTATCCGGTTCGACCGATGTCGCCAACCAATAACAACCATCCGCAGCTTTTGATCCAAAAATGCACGGCCCAGGCAACTCGTATATCTTCTGCGGCTGTTCGCCTTCGCGATACACATACACGGCATTGGGAGAAAGCGGTGTGTCGGTCGCATACAATAAACCATTCTTGTCAGCAAACGCCACACAAGCACGATATTGTTGACTGCCGGCAAGCAACGGCTCAACGTGTTGAAAATCATCGGTGGCAACGTATATAGCACTTTGCTCGTCTGTGTCGCCCGTCAAAATCAACACACGACGGTTTTCTGTATCCGGGCAAAAACCGTGGATATGACAAACCGAACCGGCCGGAAACGTATAAACGCAAGTCCAATCGCCATTCGCCGTGCGCGCAAATACGCTCATAGCGCCGTTATCGATATTTCCGTGGTATTCGCCATACAGCAGCGCGTCGGAAAAGCCAGGAACATTTCTCAATTCAGCAAAAGAAATCGGAGCACGCATCGGCTTTCGAAAAACGTGTTCGGTAACAATCTCGCCACTGCGAATATCCACCCTGAAAATTTGACCGAGAAATGCCAAGATAAATTCGTGATCCGAAACCGGCGCTGCCGCACGCGGAACCGTGCGAAATACGCGATAAAAAATCGGCAGATATGCCATCAGACGATGTGTATTCGACATCGGGATCCTACAAAGAAATCGGTGTTCCGCAAGAGGTTTTCCCGGTTCAAATCGATATGTATACAGAGCGCCATGCTTATATGCAACAAGCGTGTCGTTTAACACACACAGTACAGATACCGGTAAAACTTGCATGGCGTGCTCCTTTCCATTAAACGTTCAAAATCTGCTCATACACGCGCGAAACGGAATACTCCGTCTCCAAAAATTCTCTCGCTCGCGCTCCCATCGCTTGGCGATCCGCGGTCACCGCGGCGTCAACGCAAGCGGTGAACTTGGCCGGATCGTCGCTCTCGCAATACCAACCAAAGCCGCCCGCCTCAGCAATCGGTCCCAGATCCGTGCAGGGATCGGTGCAAACCAACACCGGCAGACTGCACTCCATATAAGACAGCACACGCGACGGGAAATTCGGAATGGTAAATCGATGATCCAAAAAGATCAACCCCACGTCCAGCGCCCGCACCAAGTCAACATAATCGCTTTGCGGCAACCCGTTGAGTAACAGCACGTTGTCCGGCTGTTTCTCACGAACGTACTCATCCAGCAACGGAAATTCCGAGCCGGTGCCGCAAATGACAAAAAAACGATCGGGTTTATCGGCATTTTCCTGCAAACAGCGGATAACAAACGGAATATCTTGCGGTTTTCCGAGGTTGCCGCCATACATAAATACCGTTTTGTCAAGGGGGATGTTATATTTCTGTCGAACGGCCTGCCGTTCTTCATCCGATAACCGATCGGAGAATTTCGGCGTGATGGCGTTGGCGCACACGGTTACGTTCTTGGGATCAAGCGCCGGCTGATGCTTGAGCAAATACGACACGTTAGCCGGCGACATACACCCGATGCGATCGGACAAGCGGTACAACCGCTTTTCTTTTTGACGGAAATAACGGTCAATAACGCTTCCTTGCGGAAACAACCCCAGATCCACCGCGTTTTGCGGAAAGATGTCCTTGAGCATCAAATAGGTCCGGCAACCCCATTCCCTCTTGAGCTTGGCAATGGTGCCGCACAGCGTGATCGGCGGTGTGGAATACAAGATCAGATCAAACGACACGTCAGCCAGGTGCGTTTTGATCGCACGATAAAAGCGACTGTCCAGCGTAACAGTGGAGATTCCTTTTTCCACAAACGATACGCCGCTGGTATTTCCGATCTGGACCGTCAAGATCGCGTGATCGCCGCGATCAGAGAGCGCCGTCCCCTCGCCGCTTTTTTTCTCGCGCGGCGTAACGATATACGGCTTGTGACCATTTTGGATAAACACCTTCATCAAATCGGCATAAATGTTATGCATCTCAATATCGGTGAAGGGGTTCATCGTTAAAAACAAAACATTCATACGCGTTTACCGTTTACGCCCGATAGATCGGGAAATAGGCCGCAACAGCGGCATCGAAATCCTTATCGGCCGCCAAACGCGCTTCCACGATGGCGTTATAGGCGTCTTTGTCGTAGATTGCTTTGCCTACATAGAACGGCACGTCCGGATCATCGGTAAAGCTCTTTTTGTAGCGGTAAATACCATCGTCTATGCGATAACCGCCGCCCAAAACGAATTTCTCGCGATTCGTATCGATGCACCAACGGATAATGCCGTCTTTCAGCATATCGTTGGGGCGCATCATATAAAACTCGCTATCGGTGCCGCCAAGGAACGAATACGCGTATTTATCCGAGCAAAGCACCAGCTCCGCCGCAATCGCGCGATCGCCGTTGTATACGTAGAAGAACATAAAGTTCTCCGGCAGCAACTTCGTGACGTTCTCAAAGTACTCACGCTTGAAATAGTAATAATCCGCCGCTTGATTGCGATCCATCGTCTGATAGTAAATAGCCAGAAAATCGTCCAGATGATCGGTGTTGTTTTCAACCACCAGAGTCAACCCGTAACTGTTGGCTTTGTTGACGTTCTTGCGCACTTTATGCTTATAATGCATACGAATTTCGTCATACGGTTTGGAGGTATTCACCACCACATTGTCCAACGAATGCACCGTTTCGCCGTAAAAATGCTCGCGCACATCCACGTTATCAAACAGGTGGAAACGCACAAACTCGCAAACAATCCGATGCTCCAGGCAGTAAGCCGTAAACGCCTGCCGATAGGCATCCATCAACTTCGACGTATCGGTCGATTCCACGATCAGCGGACCGCCGAAACCGTACGGCGTGACAATATCGTAATACTGCTCGCCACCGATCTTCCATTTCACCGGCCGCAGAATAAAGGTGTTCACCATTTTGCCGTATTCGCATTCAAAGGTGAACGTCTCGCTTTTGCCGCTGATATTTTCATACAACTTGGCGTAATTTGGATTAAAATACAGATCCATCATCGTATACAAAGCTCCCCATCTGGTGAATTATGTAGTCCATATCGTCGTCGTGATAGCGTTGATCGCAAATGCAGGAAATTTCCGTTTGATAAAGGCTCGATCGCTTGTCCGGATGCTCGTTTGATACCGGCCAATGTATCGGTAAATACACACCGGTGGCAATCATGTGAGAACGAAACCGGTCACGAACTGCCGGCTCCAGCGCCAATGGCACGAACAACGGGCAATCGTTTTCAGAGACCGTTTGCGGAATCGTCCGCAGCCACGGTTTTTCCGGTTGGTTTACGCCGGCAATTAAACGTCGGGCGTTCCTTTGTCGCGCTGCACGCAGATTTTCCACGTCGACCGTTTCCAGCAACCGCAACGACGCGGCATCTGCCGCATAATGCGTGTAAGCGGTTTCGAGCATGGATTCCGCCGTCGAAAAGGCAGTCAGGAACGTTTCTTTTTGAACGGAGTCTCCGGCCACGTAAGCGGCTTTTTCGGTAAACCCTTGCTCTCGCAAGGAAACGTATTGTTCAAACGGTTGTAGTTTCGGGAAATCGTACCACGCCGTCTGTTTGGCACAGAATCCGGCGTTAACCGGCAAGTACTTTCGCAAACTGGCAAACACGTAGTCGTAATCACTGTAGTCCCGATCTTTGCAGAAAATTGAGTGTGTGGCATCGTAGATCAAGATTTTGTCGCGCTGTCGTTGATCGTGCGCGATCTGTTCTGTCTGTGCCGACACAAACCCAAAGTAGTCCATAAGCAGCACCATATCGGCACTGTTATTATTATCGAAATCCAATCGGAAGCCATTCTCTGTCGCCGACACGTCGTAAAAGGTGATCTCAATCCCGTGTTTGATAAACGGATGAATCATCGTGTGACAGCAGTAGGACGGCATATATACACGTTTAGCTCGACCGGTCATTTGCGCGTCCTCGATGATGATCTCCAGCGCTGTGCGACCGCAAAGTGTCATTTGCACGTCGAAGCCGGCAGGCAGATAGTCGGCGATGCCCTTGCTGTTTAGTAATGTACAACCATTCCAGAACTCGCTTCCGATTTCTCGCTTCATTTAAAACTCTTCTTTCAACACAGAATAAACGTATTCATCCACGTATTGACCTTGTTTGAAAATGCGGTTGCGGAACACACCCTCTTGCTTGAATCCACATTTCTCAAACAACCGCCTTGAAGCATTGTTGTAGGCTAAGACCGCCGCATAAACGCATTGTAAGCGGCGCTCTTCAAAGGCGTACTTTACCATCGTCTTGACAGCGTCTGTGCCGTATCCGGCACCGCGTACTGCCAACTTAACGTGGATCTGGGCTACGCCGTTTTTCATATCGATATCGGTTAATATTACCGTACCGACCGCCGTGTGCGGATCGGCTTTATCGGCGATCGCACAGCGAATCACATCTGGTCGTTCCCGAAGCGCTGCAAACCACGCCGCCTGCTCCTCTGCAGAGATCGGTGCGGACGATCCGCCGATCATACACTCGATCTCCGGATCGTTGATAAGAGATAGCAGCATCTCGTTATCCTGCTCTTCCAACGCGCGCAGGACAACGCGTTCTCCAATAATATTCATAATTCTACCATCTCTCCTTTCTCCATCTGCTCTTTGCGGTAGGCATCAAAATCCGGCAAACTGTCCACGCCACGCACACCGATACCGGTTCGGCAAAATACCGTCTTAACGGTCATCAGTAAAATCCGGACATCCATTTTCAGAGAAATGTTATCCACGTATTCCACATCGTAGGCAAAACGTTGTTCCCACGAAGTAGCATTGCGCCCGTTGACCTGCGCCAAGCCGGTCAGTCCCGGCGTCACCTCGTGGCGACGACGCTCGATCTCGTTGTAATACGGTAAGTACTGCACCGCCAGCGGCCGCGGTCCGACAATGGACATTTCGCCTTTCAGAATGTTGATCAGCTCCGGCAGCTCATCTAGCGAGGTTGAACGTAAAAACTGACCATATGCCGTCAAGCGTTCGGCGTCCGGCAACAAAGCGCCGGAAGAATCGGTTTTGTTGGTCATTGATCGAAATTTGATCAAGTAAAAAATGCGGCCGTTTTTACCGGGGCGTGCCTGCAGAAAAAACGGATTTCCTCTCATTTGGATCGCACCGAGCAGCGTCAACACCACAAGCACCGGCGATAAAATCAACAGCGCCGTCAGCGACAGCAGAAAATCCAGCAATCGTTTAAAAAAACCGGCGTACATTCACGTTCTCCTTAAAAGCAGGATTTAATGACATCCATCACATACTGTTGCTCGTCTTCGGTCATCTTAATATCGCTCGGCAAGCAGAAGCCGCGCTTGAAAATATCCTCACCAACCGGCTTGTCCGCTGCGGTGATAAAATCGTTCTCAGCGAACACCGGCTGCATATGCATCGGTTTCCAGATCGGACGAGCCTCCACGTTAGCGGCATCCAGCGCCTTAATAATGTCGATCGGATCGACATCACAGGCTTCGTTTACAGTTAAGCAGGAAAGCCAGAAGTTCGGCACACTTTCCGCCAGATACGGATTCATGGTAATCGGCAGATCCTGCAATCCGTTTTGATAGCGGCGGTAAATGGCTTCTTTTCTCTCGCGATGCTCGTCGGCAAACTTGAGTTGTCCGCGGCCGATACCGGCCACCACATTGGACATCCGGTAGTTGTAACCGATCTCGTTGTGCTGATACCACAGTTCCTTCTCACGCGACTGCGTTGCCAAAAAGAATGCTTTTTCGCGATCTTCCGGCGAAGGCACGATCAACATACCGCCACCGGAGGTGGTGATAATCTTATTGCCGTTAAAGCTCAAAATATTATATTTTCCAAAAGTGCCACATTGCCGGTTTTTATAGGTCGATGTTAATGCCTCGGCTGCGTCTTCAATCAAAATCGCGCCATGCTTCTTGCAAACAGCCAAAATCTCATCCAACTTCGCCGGCACGCCGTACAAATGTGCCAAGACGACGACTTTGGTGTCCGGATATTTCTCAAACGCCTTTTCCAGCGCCACCGGATCCATGTTCCACGTCTCTCGCTCGGAATCGATAAAGACCTGTTTGCCTCCTTCGTAAGAGACCGGATTAACAGTAGCCGCAAAGGTCATATCCGAGCAAAACACCGTATCTCCCGGTTTCACACCGGCAAGCTTAACCGCCAGATGAATAGCCGACGTGCCGGACACGGTCGCCAGAGCAGCCCGACCGTTGTCACATAAGTATTCGCACATTTCGGTTTCAAAGGCATCACAGTTAAAGCCGAGAGGTGCAATCCAGTTGCGATCAAACGCCTCTTGAATGTATTTAATTTCCTCGCCGTGCATCGTCGGCGTAGAAAGCAAAATCCGTTTTTCCACGGGTTCATCCCCTTTAGTATTATAAATGCGGATTGCATAGCAACCCAAGTTACATATTTACATATATAATATTAATATATATTATATATTGAAAAAAGTCAATATCGATCGATGATTTTAAAAGAGAAAACGCTAACGCCACGCACTGTTAAGGAAAAATCCCTTAGCAATACGTGGCGTACAGTAGGCGTTTTCTTTTTATTTCAAATAAAATTCTTTATACCATTCAGCAAAGCGGCGGAGGCCGGTGCGTAGCGGCGTGGAGGGCTTAAAGCCAAAATCCCGTTCCAGCGCCGACGTGTCCGCATACGTGATCGGTACGTCTCCCGGTTGCATCGCCACCAATTCCTTATGCGCTTCAAAGTCATAGTCAGCCGGAAGCACGCCGGCACGCAACAGTTCCTGCTGAAGCGTATCCACAAAATCCAGCAGATTCTCCGGATGACTGTTGCCGATATTATAGACGCGATAAGGCGGAACCGGCAAGCCGTCCTCCCCTACCTCTTTCTCCGGCGCACACTGCATCACACGCTTGACACCTTCCACGATGTCGTCCACATATGTAAAATCGCGCTTGCAATTGCCGTAGTTGAAGATCTTGATAGTTTCGCCGTTTAAAAGCTTATTGGTGAAGCCAAAATACGCCATATCTGGTCGTCCCGCGGGACCATACACCGTAAAGAAACGCAAACCGGTAGACGGAATGTTATACAGCTTCGAATACGCGTGCGCCATCAGCTCGTTGGACTTCTTGGTCGCCGCATACAAACTGACGGGGTTGTCCACTTTGTCATCGGTTGAGTACGGGATCTTCTTGTTGGAACCGTACACCGACGAGCTCGACGCATACACCAAATGTGCCACTGGATTATGACGACAAGCCTCCAAAATATTGTAGAAACCAATCAAATTGGATTCGATATATACATCCGGATTTTCGATAGAATATCGCACACCCGCCTGCGCCGCCAAATTGACGACTACGTCGAATTTGTACTCGGAAAACAGGCTGTCGATCAACGCTTTATCCGCAATGTTTCCATAGGCAAAATCCCATAAAGCACCGGTTTCCTGCGCTTTTTCCTCGATTTTTGACAACCGGTACTCTTTGATGGCCGGATCGTAATAATCGTTCATATTGTCAATGCCGACAATATGAATTTCAGGAACGTTCCTCATCAATTCCAGCACCAGATTCGCGCCGATAAAACCGGCGGCGCCGGTTACCAATACGGTTTTATTGGATAATTCCACATTGGGAGTCAGCATAATCCTTTATACTCCTTTTGCACGTTCTCGTAGCTTTCCAAATTGCCGATGTCGTAGCGGCGACCCGGCATTTCCATCGCGTGCACCGGCGTCTGCGCGCAAAGCCATGCCGCATAACTGCCGGGGGCATCCGTGCCACATCCGGCTTCGATGCCGGCCTTTACCAATTTAGCATCCGCTTGGGTGTAGAAATAAAACGGCGGCACACACCAATTGGATTTCGGCTCTGCAGGTTTTTCTTCCATCGAGAGAACGCGATCGTTCTCGTCGATCTCAATCACGCCGCATTTCGATAATTTTTGCGCCGACGGCTCAAAATACCGCATAATGCACGATGTCCCCTTTTGCTTGGCATAGCGAACAAACGCCGTTAAGCTGAAGTCCAGCAAATTATCACCGGCAATAACGACCATTTCATCGTCAAGCGCCAGTTGTTCGATCGCAAACTGGATATCCTTGACCGCTCCGAGTCGCGTTTCGTTGGAGCTCGTTCCGTCGTCCACGACTGTGATTTTTTGAGTTTTCTCGGCCGCCCACGTATCAAAATGATGCGCAAATTTATGGTTGGAAATCACGATATACTCGTCGATCAAACCGGCCGAATCGAGATCCTCGATCAACCAATCGAGAATCGTCTTTTCCTGCACCGTCAAAAGCGGCTTCGGGAAATTTTCAGTTAGCGGATACAACCGCGTGGCGTAACCGGCGGCCAAAATCAAACATTTCATAACGACACCCCATCCGCACTTTCGCAAATATGAACGGAGAATTTCCCGTCCAAAGCCGGAAATTCACGCAAATATTCTTCGGTGACCTTCCGCGTGATCGACTCCTCAAAAGCCGGATCGATCAACGCCATACAGCAGCCCTTGAATCCGGCACCGGAGAAGCGGCCGCCGTAAATACCGTCGGTTTTTAGCATAATCTCATAAAGAGATTTCAGTTCCGGAGAACCGGTTTCCCAGCTGTAGATGGACGACTTTCCGCTTTCAAAGGAAAGCTTGCCATAAGCATCCAGATCACCCTTACGCCACGCCTCTGCGCCCTTCTCCACGCGCGCAAATTCGCTGTACCAGTGCTCGGCGCGGAGTCGCCAGGTCTCCGGCAAACGATCTTTGTATTTCAAAAACACCTCAAACGGTACGTCACGCAGATACGTTTCGCGGAATTTTCCGTATTCCATACCGGCGTACGCTTTCAGTGCGTATGCTGCCGAGCGGCACTCATCCACACGCATATTGAATTTTGAGCCAGCCAACGTGCGCTCCACACCGGAGAAAAACACCGCAATTTTATACGGTTTCATCGCCGGATTGGTGGGAATCAACTCGTAGGAGTCGTCCTGAGTATCCAAGTACAGCAAGTGATCTTTTTTGGAATACACCTCACAAGACTGGTCGAGTTTACCGCAGGACACGCCCACGTATTCGTTTTCGGCTTTCATAGCCATTGTGATCATTTCCAGCTCTGTCAAATGAATGTCATTGACCTTGCAAAGCGCCGAAAGAAACGCTATCGTCACCGCCGCCGAAGAAGACAACCCGCCAATCGGCAAACTACCCTCGATCACGCCGCATAGTCCGACCTGAAGCGGTTGCTTTTGCGAAAGCATCAGCGTGGCGCCGCGCAGATAATCCGCCCAGTCTCCCTCTTTGTCCTTAGGGATAGATTGGACGTGGAACTGGGCGCGCTTGTCAAATTGCAACGAGCACAACTCAACGACACCGTTCTTTTTGGGACGGTAGGCGATGTGAATGCCCTTGTCGATCGCCAAACCGGTAATCTTACCGTGCTGGTGATCGGAGTGCGCGCCGATCGGACAGATCCGATACGGGCAAAACGCCACCCCCTCCGGCTTCCGCTGGTAGATGGCTTCAAATTTCTCAATGCATTTCATAAATAACTCCACATAAATCAGAACTTTCTCCACACCATTTTGTCCACTACGCCGGTGTAGGATTGGATTAGTTTTACCACCTTGGTGGAGACGTTTTCGTCTACATAGTTGGGCACCGGAATGCCGTGATCGTCCGCATTCTCCAGCTCCACAGCGGTGTCGACCGCTTGCAACAGCGAACGCTCGTCGATGCCGGCCAGCACAAAGCACGCCTTGTCCAGCGCCTCAGGACGCTCGGTGGAGGTGCGAATGCAAACCGCCGGGAACGGACGACCAACCGAAGTGAAAAAGCTGGATTCTTCCGGCAACGTGCCGCTGTCGGACACGACCGCAAACGCGTTCATCTGGAGATGATTGTAGTCGTGGAAGCCAAGTGGATCGTGGCGAATCACACGCTTATCCAACTCAAAACCGGACTCCTCCAAGCGCTTTTTGGAACGCGGATGGCAGGAATACAAGATCGGCATATCGTACTTCTCGGCCATTTTGTTGATCGCCGAAAACAGCGAAAGGAAGTTCTTTTCCGTATCGATATTTTCCTCGCGATGAGCCGACAGCAAAATATACTTTTTCGGCTGCAAACCAAGACGCGTCAGCACATCCGACGCATCGATATCCGCCAAATTTTGATGCAAAACCTCCGCCATCGGTGAACCGGTGACGTAGGTACGTTCCTTCGGCAAGCCGCACTCCGCCAGATAGCGGCGCGCGTGCTCGGAATACGCCAAATTGACGTCGGAAATGATGTCCACAATGCGGCGATTGGTCTCCTCCGGCAGACATTCGTCCTTGCAACGATTGCCGGCTTCCATATGAAAGATCGGAATATGCAAACGTTTGGCAGCAATCGCCGACAAACACGAGTTTGTATCGCCCAAAATCAGCAACGCATCCGGCTTGATCTGGTTCATCAATTTATAGGAGCAATTGATAATATTGCCCACCGTGGCGCCCAAATCGTCGCCCACCGCATCCATATAAACCTCCGGATCGGCCAGCTTCAGATCGCGGAAAAACACACCGTTTAAATTGTAGTCATAGTTCTGGCCGGTATGCGCTAAAGTGCAATCAAAATACCGACGGCACTTGTTGATGACCGCCGCCAGACGAATGATCTCCGGCCGCGTACCGACGATAATCAGCAGTTTCAGTTTGCCGTTATTCTGAAATTTCACATCGCTGTAATCCAATTTCATATTCATAATACCAATCCTCTCACTGTTCGGTTTCAAAAATGTGTAACTGCTCATAAATCCCTCTGCGTTCTTCGGCAATCGGCGCCAATTTTATCACAGAAGGGCGTTTTCCCATAAGTGACAACCATAAATAACGGACAATTCTGACACAATCAAAGAAGGGATGTAAAATCCGCACACGCTTGACGATCGGGTACAGTTGCGTAGTCGAGTCGTGCAAGGCGTGATAAAGATTATAAAGTAAATTATGGGAGGTTCCGTCTTTTCCGTGTTGAGAGACCATCATTGAACTACGCGAACGCGTGTGGTCTTTTTGACCAAAATTTCCCACAGCAAAAATGTCCCCCAATATTTGCGAGCATAACGAATCGGGGATGTTCTCTGCCCAGTAAGGGCAATACGTTCCCAAATATATCGATGCTGTCTTCGCCATAACAGCCGCATAGTATTTGAGCCCGATTTTTTCTAAAAACGGTAACAAGTCGTCAGTCCAGAAAGTAGAATTTCCCGTCTTATGCACATAAGTGCCCCAATCACATAGGTGGCGAAGTCCCAGACCTTCTCCTAGCATATGCCCCTGCATATGCAGTAAAATAACTAGTCCGTGCCGCACCACATCCGGTGCAGAAAAGGTCGCGCCATCAACCGAGAGTTTTCGCGAAGTGACAAGAATGTCACGCATTTTTTCGCGTACCTCTTCCCCTTTTTCGCCGAACGGAATACCAGCTATTTCAAAATGCATCTCCAAGTACGCGCCTGGCTTTTTTAAGACGACATGGCACGGATGTTCCCCTTTGTTTTTGACAAAGCCTTGTGACAACAAGAGCGTCTCTATTTCCTTTGTTTTGGAAGGATCGATTAGAAAATCTACGTCGCCAAGCATTCGCAGATCCGAGCGAGGATAGTCGGACGCCGCCGCCAAGCCTTTTAGAATGACATACGAGTATCCGTGTTCGTCGAGTGTTTTCACCAACTCATTCTGTGAATGCGCGACTTGCGCGTTGTTAGCCACAATAGCATACGCCATTTGCATCCAACGTTCATAGACCTCCGGCGAAACGCGATCAGAAACAGCAGAAATCGCTTCAAACGCCATCAGCATAACCGCTTGCTGTGCCGCTTCGCGCATCAATACTTTCCAATTGACTGACGACAGGTCTTCCGGTAGTATTAATTTTTCACCAGTAATTTGAGAACGCAACAAATCCAACAACAAGCGTTCTTCTATCGTCAATGACATAGCATCCTCCGATTAGACATTCTCCCCAAACGTATCCGGCTTGGCCGGATCAAATGCTTCGTTTGCCCACATCACCGTCACCAGATCTTCTGAATCCGACAAATTGATGATGTTGTGCGTGTATCCCGGCAACATATGAATCGCCTCAATCTTGTCGCCCGACACCTCAAATTCCAGCACCTCGTCTGTGCCGATCTTACGCTCCTGAATCAAGCCATGGCCCGACACCACGATGAAAAACTCCCATTTGCTGTGGTGCCAGTGCTGCCCCTTGGTAATACCGGGCTTGGAGATGTTGACACTCACCTGCCCGCAGTTCTTACTCCGCAACAGCTCCGTAAAACTGCCGCGTGCATCACAATTCATTTTCAGCGGAAACGCCACCTTCTCCTTCGGCAAATACGACAGATAGGTGGAATACAATTTCTTAGCAAACGAATTGTACGGAATCTCCGGCACCACCAGCGTTTGCGGTTGCGCCTTGAATTCCTCCAACAGATCCACAATCTCGCCCAGCGTAACGCGATGCGTTGTCGGCACGTAAGCGTATCGGCCGGTCGCCTGCGGCACCACGGTCAACCCGTCGAATTCGCAAGCGTGCGCCTTGCCCTCTAAGGCATCCAACATCTCGGCAACCAGATCATCGATGTACAGCAATTCCAGCTCGACTGCGCGATCGCTTACCGTGATCGGTAGGTCGTTTGCGATGTTATGGCAAAAAGTGGCCACCGCCGAATTGTAGTTCGGACGGCACCATTTTCCAAACAAGTTCGGGAAACGGTAGACGAGCACCTTGGCGCCGGTTTGAGAGGCGTATTCAAAAAACAGCTCCTCGCCCGCTTTCTTGCTCTTGCCGTAATCACCCTCTGCATAGCGACCGATGAGCGACGCCTGAATCGACGACGACAGCATGATCGGACAGATATTTTGGTGCTTTTTCAGTGTATCCAGCAGCGTGGAAGCAAAGCCGAAATTACCGGCCATAAATTCCGCCGTATCCTTCGGTCGATTAACGCCCGCCAAATTAAACACGAAATCCGCATTCGCGCAAAACCCATCCAGCAACGCCGGATCGGTATCCACATCGTATTCGTAGATCTCGTCGATTTGCACGGTACGCGTGCGGTCTTTGCCGTCACGAATGTTGGCCAAAGCCGCCACCAGATTTTTCCCGACAAATCCCGCCGAACCGGTAACCAGTATGTTCATATCAGTTCTCCTTTGAAATCCGCCGTCTTACAGTCGCCAGAAGCTAAGCCCAGAATTTTCCAATTCTTCCATCGAATAAATACCCTTTACGTCGATTAGAATATTCTGATTTTCTTCATCTTCTTTGTAATGCGAACGCAATTCATCCAGCGTGATCCGTTTAAACACGTCGTGTGCAACCGCAATAATAATACAATCCATATTTTGCAGTTCACTCATATCGTTTATCGCAAGTCCGTATTCTTTTTGGACATCCTTCGGGTCGGCCCACGGATCGATCACAATCGGTTTGATGCCATAGGCGTTCAAATGTGTAATGATATCCGGAACCTTGCTGTTACGAGTGTCTGGACAATTTTCCTTAAATGCCAAACCAAGAATGCCCACGCGCGATTTTTGTGGCGCTTTCCCAGCCAAAATCATTTTTTTGATAGCTGCATCAGCAACAAACCGGCCCATACCGTCGTTAACAATACGACCGTTTAAAATAATTTGACTGTGGTAGCCCAATTTTTCTGCCTGATAGGTAAAATAGTACGGATCAACACCGATACAGTGTCCACCAACCAAGCCTGGACGAAATCCCAGCGCATTCCACTTGGTGTTCATGCCATCAACAACCTCATTGGTGTCGATTCCCATACGATCAAACACCATTGCCAGCTCATTCATAAACGCAATATTAATATCACGCTGACTGTTTTCCACAACCTTGATCGCCTCGGCTGTTTTGATACTGGAAACCGGGTAGGTTCCTACCTCAATAACCAAGTCATATACGTTTTTAATTTCCGTCAAGCTCTCTTTGTCCATACCGGACACGATTTTGCGAATATTCTCCAGGCGGTGAACTTTATCACCCGGATTAATGCGCTCCGGAGAATAACCAACCTTAAAATCCACCCCGCAAACAAGGCCCGATTCCTTCTCTAAGATTGGCACGCATACATCTTCGGTCACACCTGGATATACCGTGGATTCATATACGACAATACTGCCTTTTTGCAGATTTCTTCCGATTATCGTACTCGCGCCAACCACCGGCGTCAGATCCGGCGTATGATCTTGGTTGACCGGCGTCGGCACCGCCACAACAATAAACTTGGCTTCCCGTAGTTTCTCCGGATCAGAGGTGAAATCCACCGTGGAATTTTTGATCTGGTCGTCACCCACTTCTTGCGTGGGATCGATACCTTGACGATACAAATCGATTTTACTCTTATTCAAGTCAAAACCAATAACGGAAACGCCTTTTTTCGCAAAGGCAACCGCGATCGGCATACCCACGTATCCCAATCCAACTAAAGCCAGTTTTTCTTTACCGTTTTTAATTCCTTCAAAAAGTGACATATTGACACCTCATATCATTCCTTCGCCAGTTCCTCGCGAATGTACTGCAGCGACAGCAACTTCTCTTTCACCTGCTCCACATTGAGCAGATCGGTGTTGTTGGAATTGAATTCCGTCAACGGATTGCGATCGGTGTTGCCATCCTTAAAATACTTATCGTAGTTAAGACCGCGCTTGTCGCACGGCACACGATAGAAGTTCCCCATATCGATCGCACCGGCGCACTCCTCGTTGGTCAGCAGCGTCTCGTACATTTTCTCGCCGTGGCGAATGCCGATTACCTTGATGTTTTTCTTGTCGCCACCAAACAGTTCTGCGACCGCCTCGGCCTGCGTCTGAATGGTACAAGCCGGCGCTTTTTGCACCAAAATGTCGCCACTTTCGCCGTGCTCAAACGCAAACAGCACCAAGTCAACCGCTTCGTCCAGCGACATAATAAAGCGCGTCATCGTCGGATCGGTCAACGTGATGGCTTGTCCGGCACGAATCTGGTCGATCCACAGTGGAATGACCGAGCCACGACTGCACATCACGTTGCCGTAACGCGTGCAGCAGATCTTGGTCTTTTCAGGCGATACCGTGCGAGATTTCGCCACAATGACCTTCTCCATCATCGCCTTAGAGGTGCCCATTGCATTGACCGGATACGCCGCCTTATCGGTCGACAGACAGATGACCGATTTAACGCTGGCTTCGATAGCGGCAGTGAGAACGTTCTCTGTGCCGAGAACGTTGGTTTTCACCGCTTCGATCGGGAAAAATTCGCAGGATGGCACTTGTTTAAGTGCCGCCGCGTGGAAGATATAATCCACGCCGTGCATCGCATTTTTCACCGACGCGAGATCGCGTACGTCACCGATGTAAAACTTGATTTTTTCGGCCACTTCCGGCATTTTTGCCTGGAATTCGTGACGCATATCGTCCTGTTTCTTTTCGTCGCGCGAAAACACGCGGATCTCCCCGATGTCGGTTTTCAGAAAGCGGTTTAACACCGCGTTGCCGAAACTGCCGGTACCGCCGGTGATCAGTAAAGTTTTTCCGGTAAAAAGACTCATTTTAATTTCTCCTTACAAATAATCTTTTATATTTCTGAAAAAGTGAGCAACGGTATGTGTCCTGTCTGTTATTCTAGATTTAATCAGGCCCCAAAACACAGCGGAATCCTCAAAAAGAAGCATCCATTTTTCTTTTCGTGTTTTCCCGTTCCATTTGGGCTTTTCATACCAACCAAGATTTTCGTAATCTACCGATAAATGGTATCTATCAAACAATTCTTTTGTTTTTCTCATCCATTTTCTTTGGCTGATACCAATTTCTTTGGCAATAGAATAATTATAAGGAAAAGCCAATGGATAATCGACGGTTTGTATCAAAACTTCATCCTTATAAATTCTGGATCTATGTTTTCCGAATTTTTCAAAATCCCAAGGCGTTTCTTTTGATCTCAACATCCGCTTGAAATAATCCTTGTTGTAAAGCGCTAACATCAAGTTGCTTCGTTGAGGGAAATCTTTCGGTATTGGCGAAAAATATCTTTCAATCACAGCGTCGGTATACCATCTTGCCGAAATCTCTGGGATGAAACGAATAACGCCAACGTCACTATTGTTTTTAATGCAATTGACCGCAGCTTCAGCGATTTCATTATTGACCTTTTCCTCAAGGAAGAAATCCTCCAAGAAAAACCATAAATATTTTTCTTTGACATCCTCTAGAGCCGCCATCATTCTATCGCTCCAATAACGCTCCGTTGAATGTATACATTTAACCTTAAAGTAAGAATCAACGTACGTTTTTGTTTCGGTCAACAGATAAATTGTCTCTGGGCAATCCGGCCAATTTGCTTCTAGTAACCGAAAAAACGGATTCCACGCATCCTCATATAAATCGCAACTGCTAATTAGTAACACCACATCGCTGTTGTTCTTCATACCCGTCTCCTTGTCCTTCGTTAGAATATTAAAGCCAACTTCTAATTCAACTTGAACATACCCCTGATTTTAAATATTGCACTTTTAAACACAACACTCTTGTGATTAATTAACATAAATATTGCATTGGGAACAATTAAGCACAGCGGCGCTTTGATTAACAAATTCACAAGCGGATTAAAGTTAATAAATATGCATATCAAATACGTAGGCACAGCCATCAATATAAGATCTAAATAACCTTTTAATAAGCATTTATAGAATTCTTTTCCCTTGATGTCAAAATAACTAATCAAAGCTTTAGGCGCCCATGGTAAATCGATTATCACTTGAGATAAAATAGTGGAAAAAATAATACCGTAAATACCAATTATTTGAACAAAAAAGATATTTAATGTAAGGTTTACCGCTCCGCTAACCAAGGGACGGAATTTATCCCGATCCCACATACCGCCGGCTTCTTTGTAAACGTTGACGACATCAATGATCTTCCACACGTAAAAATACAAACACAACGAAATGACCACAGAAATATCAAATACATTCTCCTCGCCAGCGTATAAAACAATAAAATCCTGGAATAAGCACAGCAAGCATACCGTACACCAACCGACGACCCACGACTGAATAAACTGTAATTGCTTAAAATCGTGATAATTCTTTTCTTTGCTTTCCATAATTAAACTGTTTCCAATGCCCGCACGGATCGCATTATAATAAATTCCAAGAAACGCAAACAACGTAGTAATAATGTAATAATAATTCCCGTAAACGCCGGTGACGGCCAAACCCAAAAACGCCGACATAACGATGTTATCCGCAGAGCCAAAGACAACATTCCCGATCTTATACAAAAACAAACCTTGAATTTTTTTGCCGATTTCCTTTTTCTCGGTTTTTTCTAATGTACCTTTGGCGCAATATTGAGGGTATCTTTTTTTAACGATAATGGCAGTGATAACGTTGTTTGCAATATTTGTTAAAACGATTGCAACCAAATACATATAATAATTTTTCGTAATGAAAATAAAAACCAGTTGCAAAATCTTTTCAACGAACAAAACAACCGTATTTACATTGAGAATAATATCTTTTCGCTGATACGCATCCAAAATACAATTCTTATATGCAAAAAGAAAATACGACACTACCGTTCCCAGCAGCGTTAAAATGTATACAACATAGATGTTGATATCAGTCGGAACATCTTTTTTTATAAATGTATGTAAAAAAGGAATTAAAGCTAAGCCGATCACAAGTATGACAACACCGACAACGCGATAAACCTTCTTATAATAGTTCATCAGTGCGCAGGTCTTTTCAACATCGTTCTCAGCAACCGCTCTATACATAAAGAAAACAACGGCACTGCCAAATCCCAACTCGGCCAGACTTAATGTGGAGAGAATGGAAGTGAACAGATTATTCAGTCCCAAATAATTGATGCCGAATATCCGAATAATTGCGGCTCTGCACACAAACGGTAAAACTAGGCCAACAATCTTATTGACCAAGCCCCATTTTAAATTGCGACCGGCGTTTTTTGTTCGTTCTATTTTCATAACAATCCTCTGTGATCTGCTATCACCGATTACACCTTGTCATAATATTTGTGTCTTAAATATTCGCAATAGTTTTCCGGCATTTTGATATGGAAAATCCGGTCTGCAATTAGTCGGCGAATCCAATAGACCGTCGCCGGAAACCATCTGCGTTTACCATAGCAGCGAATCTCTCTGAACGCCGATTTTATGCTTCGCGGAGTGCTGCTTACGTCTTTTTCTTCATCGAAAAATCCACGAATAGAGTAATCAACCTTGATGTCGTTTTTCTCGAACAGATCATAAACTGTTTCCTTAACCCATTTCCCTTTGCGGATACCCGACCATTCATGCTTCTTATAGTCAATGTAGTCAATCGGAAACGCGGCATCGTCGTCCAAATCGTAATACTTATATCCGTCATCAAAACTCCTTACATTGGATGGTCCTTCCCATTCCCAAGGAGACTCATACGGCCGCCACGACTTGATGTACGCATCCCTTCTCCAGACGCATGCCTGCATATCATAGTTGTGCTTGCAATAGCGCGGACGAAGGCTATAGTTCCTATACCCCTCTTCTTCCCGGCTATAGCGGCAAGAATGTCTGTCGTCATGATGGATTAGGCAAAACGAGGCAATTTGGGGATCGGCATCCATCCAATTTAAAATCTGCTCCAACTCCGCCGTGTTGACTTTGGATCGTACAAAAAAATCATCCATCATTGTGATAACATAATCCGTTTCAATGGCATTGAGATGATCTAAGCAGCGCTTGCCATACGGGACTTTTCTATCGGAATCCTTATATAGTCCCAGCGTTTTTACGGATAGGTTTTTTAACGGAACCTTACATTCTTTCGACTCGGTATTCAATAGAATATCGTAAGGGCAGTCCTCCCAGTACTTATCCAATAATTGAAAAAAAGGATACCACGCATCTTCATAACTATCACAAGAAAAAACCAGAACAGTCGCCCGTTTTTTACTACCAGACATACCTACACCTCTTTTATTTGGCAATTGATTTCTCAACACGTTCCACCTTGTTGTAAACGATTGTGTGTGGAGGAACATCCTTTGCGACAATACTGCCGGCTGCAATCACGCTGCCGGTGCCAATCGTCACGCCTTTCAATATTACGACATTCCCACCGATCCAAACATTATCCTCAATGACAATCGGCTTAGAAACGTAACCGGATGACTTAATATTCTCAGCATGATAATCATGATCGTGATCATGTATTGTAACAAACGGCCCGCAAATCACATCGTCGCCAATATGTATCTTATCGCGACAGGTAATCACGCAGTAGGAATTAAATCCGGAATTCTTGCCTAAATGAAAATGGGCATCTTGTGTAACTCGAATCAACGTTCCCTCGGCAATATACGACCGATCACTCAACTCCAGTCGGCTGTTTTTCCTGACTCGCAAGCTCGCTTTACCGGAAAGGCGCGGCAAACCCTTAATATTCAACCGTGCCCCATAAAACAACTTGTAAATAAACAATTTAATCAAACCAAGCACATACGGGTAAGTATGAAACATAATATTACCTCTTCCTTGTATGATATAAATGCATCAATTTTTTAGGAATCAGGGCCGAAACTAATGGCTTTAACACAAAAGGATACCAATAGATCGGGAAATGATTTAAACGAAAACCAATGAACTTGGTTTGAACCGTTCTCCAGGATGTTGCCACGCTTCTTTTGTGTTTATAATCGGTAAGACTTTCGTGGTACTTAACCAAAGGGATTTGAAGGTTGGCGCCTTGATAGCCCGCGGCAAAAAAGCGGAACCAGAGATCGTAATCCTGCCCTTTTTGTGTGCGTTTCGACACCAAATAACCATCCAGTGCATCGTAACAGGCTTTTCGCATCATAATCGTCGGATGAAAGAACGGAACGCCGTGCACAAGATGCTTCGCCGATGGGAATTCGGGCGAAAGGCGCTCGGCTTTTTCTCCGGTTTCGTCATACGGAATCAGACCGGAACCTACCACATCCATATCCGGATGCTCCTGCAGGTATTGCACCTGTTTCTCGAAACGTTCCGGTAAGCAGATGTCGTCTCCGTCCATTCTGGCGACATATTCACCACGAGCAACTTTCAGGCACTGGTTGAGGGAATACGACAGTTTGCTATTGACCGCATTGCGGATAAGATGAATGTTATCGTATTTATCCGCATATTGCCGCGCCACCGAATAAGTGCCGTCCGTCGAACAATCGTCACATAGAATCAGTTCCCAATTCGAATATGTCTGATTGCAGAGAGAATCAATCGCAGTCCCCAGCGAACCTTCGCAGTTATAGATTCCCATAATCACCGAAACCAATGGTTGTGTCAACCCGCACCCTCCTTTCGTTTTAATGCAACAACGCTTTTTTCATTAAATAATACAGACGCGGATGAATAAGCGCCATTTTTCCCAACAACTTATGTGACACGGAATAGTGAGGATTTGCGAAAAAGTATGCTTGATATTTTTTTAAATTCTCAATCAAATCTGCCAGCACATCATTCCGCGTGTCGTGTGAATCGTAAAAAATATACATAAAATGCATACTCATATTGAAAATCGTAGACAGCGCCATGGCCTCCGCTTTCGGAAAATCCTCTTTTGCCAGTTCCGCGATTTTGATATAAGTCTTTAATCCACTCAGTTTGCGAGGCGTAAGCGGTGTTTTTGTATTTGTGACGCCACCAGCGTGTTGAAAATAGTGATAACACGGCGTCGGGTTATAAGCGATTTTATCAGCCGCCAACAAATAGCGGAATGCAAAGTGAAGATCTTGCGCCATCCCCAATTCAGTATCAAAAAGCAGTCCGTTGTCCCGAATGATGTCTAAATGATACAATTTGTTCCATGCAAAGCCACAAAATGCTTTGGATGACATCAATAACTCAAGAGCATCTTGCCGGTTTAACACCACTTCCTGCGCCTGCGTATTATGAACAAATTCACCATTATCGGAAGAAATATAGTGCCCGCAAATCTCCAGGTCTGATTGATACTTTTCATGCAAAGTCATAAAAGTAGCCAAATAAGAAGGATCTGTCCAGTCGTCCGGATCCGGAAAAATAATATATTTTCCGATAGCATTATCAATACCGGCGTTTCTTGCAGACGATAACCCTCCGTTCGGCTTATGAACGACACGGACGCCCTCATACTTAGTTGCATACTCATCACAAATAGCCGAGGAGTCATCGGTAGATCCGTCATCGACCAATATGATCTCATAATTGTTATACGATTGACTCAACAAGCAATCCACCGCGCGCGGCAGATACATTCCCATATTATAGACCGGAACAACAACGGAGATCAACTCATTTTCCATTGTAAACCTCATCCTCCAATTGGGTGATCAAAACCTCATGCCAAGCATCACAACGCAATAAATTCATCGAAATCAACAACGAATAACGACCCACCAACCACGTAACCAAGCGATTTCCCAGCAATCGGTTCAATTTGATAAACGCACGGCTTTTGCCGAGAAGCAACGGAAGATCTAAGCTTTTCCGCTTATTGCAGAATTCACGCCAGGATTCCCGGATGAAATTCTCATCCTTCAAGCGTGCAGATTCGCGTTCAAATTGTTCCATCCTGTCGGTCAATTTTTCTTTTGAAGCAATCATCAAACCAGTTTGAGTAGCCTTCAAAAGCGTATAATCTACGGTCAATCGGTTGTTCGTGAGCGTCAAAGTCAAAAGAAGTCCTTCATTCCATGCCGGTTGACTTTTCCGAAAACCGTATACACCATTTCCTTGACCGTATAAAATGTACCCATTTTCATATGCTTCATAGGTGCCAATGCAGTGGCTGTGCTGACATAGAACAGCATCCGCTCCGCTGCGAATCATTAAGCGACATTTCTTTTGCAAATCCGGCGACGGATAGCGGTAGTGTTCAATCCCTCCGTGGTACAAAACAATTAAAATATCGCATTGCTTTTTGACTTGCGAAATATACTCCGGCGAAGAGAAAACATCAAACAAATTAGCTCCGGCTTCCGTTTTAGAGGCGCCGTTAAACTCTTTTTCTGCAAACGCCAAAACCGCAATTCGTCGATTCTTTACCGAGAAAATTCGGGCCGAGTTTGCTTTTTCGATCGTTTCTCCGGCGCCCACATACGGCAGGCTTAAATCCTCACAGCATTGAATGGTATCCAACACACCTTCTGCTGTATAGTCTTTAATGTGGTTATTCCCCAGCGACAAAAGTGATACGCCGGCGTTTTTAAGAACAGCAACATCTGCAGGCTTCGCCTTCAAGCAAGGCCCGCATTTTTTAGCCGGAACGTTCCCGTCGGTTGCCGGACATTCTAAATTAGCGATTGACAAATCCGAATCACGCAACAATGTTGCAACGTCCTTCATCACCGAACCATCGTCAAACTTGGAACGCCAATCATCCGTCGGACAAACATCGCCCAATATTGTGATTTTGATTTCATCCATATTCAGATAACTCCTGAATTTATTTGCGAAGTTCCCACATATTGCCTACGATCTCATCGTACTCTGCCGGCACAAAATCCGGTGCACCGCCGGCAGGGAAAAAGGTCAGTTCGCCAAAAAGCACCTTTCCCCCAACCTGATACAGATCTACTCGCACAAATTGGAACGGTTTGCACAAATCTGCAGCGATCTTTTTCATTTCGTCAAATTTTTGCGGTCTTTCAACGATCACACGCGGATTGTGAGGAATTTCCTTACCAAACGGCATTAAATTCCAATCCATATCATAAAAATTCCGCGTATTTTCGCCATTAAAACGACCGATTTCCAATTGCATAAAAGCCGGCTTACCATTAAAACAAAAAAATTTGTAATCACGCAACTCGCCGGTTTCGTCCTCTAAAAACTTTTCTGCCACAATCCGTCTCGGCATGTCGCGGTATACCGTTTCTCGTCCACTCCAATAGATGTTTTGATGCAACCAACTACTAAGCATCATCTTTGTCTCTCGCCAATTCACATCTGTTTTGCTTGTAACGATCACATTCTGTCCGCTTCCATGAGCCGCTTTAAGTACAAATCGATCCGGCAACTCACTAATATCCAGTTCGTTGATATTGCTATAAACTCCGTATTGCTCGTTTAATAAATGGGCATACCCATTTTCGGCAATATAATCTCTTACCGCAACTTTATCAGCGCACTGCTGCATCAAGGGAAAATCAGCATGCAACTTATACCATTGAAGTTTTTCGCTGAATTTTTTAGGATTTTTTAAATCTACAATTTTACCGCCCGATTTTTTCTTGTAATATCGAATCACAGCCTTTTCATCGTTAATCAACCGTGGCATCAACCAGCTTTCGACACAATGCAGTAGGCTGATGGCATACTTGCCCCAAAAATTTCTTTTAATAAACGTTGTCACGCTCATTTAATCCACCTCACAGATTTCTCTATAAAGTTCGTAAATCTCAATGCATTTGGTTTTGGCATCAAACCCGTTTTTCACAAAGGCTTCTTTGATCTTCTTATGCGAAACCTCGCACTTCTCTATACTTTTAATGGCGGTTTTCCAACCCATCACATCAAACGGGCCAACACGACTAACCGTTCCCAATCCCATATCCGTCTCTGCCGGTACTCCGGTCGATAATATAACCGGCAAACCAACCGCCTGAGCTTCGAGAGCAGCGATGCCTAACCCTTCTGTAACCGATGGCATTACAAAAACGTCAAACGCCGCAAGAGAATCCGCAACAGAAGTGGTATTCCCAAGAAAATGAACGCGATCTTTGATTCCCAAGCGATGAATGCGTTCTTTCAACTCAACCATATACTGCTCGTCCGCCGTACGACCATAGCAGTAAAAATGAGCATCCACACCATCGGCAACCAACGCGCCCAAAGCATCCAAAATCACTTCATAATTTTTAATGCGCGCCACGCGTCCCATTCCGCCGATCACCAGACGATCGTCTGTAACCCCTAATTTCTTACGTTCCTGTTCTTTCCGAGGGATATCGCAAAAACATTTTTCAACATCGATAACATTGGGAATAACAGTCGCTTTTTTCGTTTTATAAAACAACCGATCTGCCGCAGCTTTTGAACACGCCCAATAATGTGTGGCAAAGCTATTGACGAAAATCTTCATCAGAGCAAGTAAAAACTCGCTTTTCATAACCGATAAGCGCGAGCCGTAATATTTAATATCCGCATGACAATGTACAATTCGACACGGAATTCCACAGCTTTTTGCTGCAGCAGAAATAAAACCACCCACCGCATTCATATGGCTGTGTACAACATCCGGTTTCCCAATCTTTACAACCAAGTCATTAAACGCTCGCTTATATTTTTGGAAGCCGACCGAACCAACCGACGGCAAATAATACATGGGAATTCCCAATGAACGAATCTCTTCGTCATAAACACCCACAGCGTTCGCGTCCGAAGAGTGTACGACCAACACAACTTCTACATTTTCCGGTCGTTTGCGCAACAACTCCATTATTAAGCTTTCCGTGCCGCCAGCATTCATAACGCCATTCATTTGCCAAATAATCGGTTTTTTCATATGTCACCTGCTAAAAATCCAACGAAAATGATTAAGGGAGTCGCGGCTCCAGACTTCATAGAACCAATACAGCCCATATAAAGCTAAGATTATGAATTTTAGTACGTTGCGATCTCGCTTTTGAAACACCTTCAAAAGCTTCGGGAAAGCAAGCGTTGCATAAACGTCTGTGTAAATACCGATTCGAGCCAAATACGCACTACCGGATGTTGCAAATAGGAACACGGCGTTTATCACAAGCATAATCACATAAAAAGCATTTTCTGTATCTGTTAAAAACCTCTTACGAGCAAACACCATCAACAGCAACGGTGCAAAGGCTACCAATATGCGGAAAATATTGACATCTGTTGTCATATACTCGTATTCCGACTGATCTCGTCCCTTTATAAAACCCATAATTTCAAACAAAACATCACCGGAAAAATATAGCACCATACCGGTTAATAAAACAAGGGAAATTGTTTTGATGTCTATTTTTTCCCTTACCAGAAAATAAACCGGTAACATCACGAACGCTGTTAAATGGAAGCATGCGGCCGCCAAAACAACCAGCAGATATTTCCAGAAACTTCTTTGCAATAAATAGCGATGCCCTAAAAACAGCACTGCCGCAGCCAAATACTGCCGAATACCATTAAAAGATCCATGCCAGGCTCCAATAAAAATATATAGCATCATCGAGAAGAAAAAATCTTCACTGTATTTATTGATGGTAACCACATGCGCGCCGACGGTTATAATGGACGCAATAAAAATCATCGTCGCATAGTCGTCATAAATGTAATGACTAATGTACGCAATAAATCCAAGCCCGGGTTCCGAAAACTCTATGATATCCTGCCAAAGATGTTCAGCGCGTGTTTCGTAACCAATTGTATAACTCATATAGTCCGTTCCAACGCGGTAACGGACTCCCGCCACAAATATGAGAACCGCAGCTGTCAGAAAAACAAAAAACCGATAAGATTTTTCCAACTTGCGATCGTAGTGTTCCAGAGAGCAAAAAGCAAGTTTATATTTCTGTGCAGTCGACGAAAGAATAGCAACCAATAAAATTGTAACAAAATACGGTAACACCTCATTCATCTCCTTCCAGAAATCAAAACTCATTTAACACAAATTATTTTTTTTGTAGATCTCAACGATTTGTTCCACAATCGCTTCATCTTTAAACTTCTCAACAGTTTCCAGCGCCTTTTCGACAAAGCGCCCTTTCAGATTCTTATCCGCCAATATACACTCGACTTTTTCCGCCATGGCAACGTGATCGTTTTGTGGCACAATGAAACCGTTTACCCCGTTCTCGATAATTTCTCTGTGACCACGATTGTCCACCGCTACCACGGGGACCTTGCAGTACATATACTCTAAAATGTTAACACCAAAGCCTTCTCGGATACTGGATGCCACAGCACAGTCCGCCGCGCGGATTAGCGCCGGCACATCGCTTCTCCATCCAAGACACTTGACATTGGCAGACACCCCTGCAACCTCTGCCGCTTTCTGTATAGCCCCGCTACAATGATCGGGACCAACCAACAACAAATATACGTTGGGGACACGCTCAGAAAGTAACTTCAGCATATGGATCAGCATTTCCTGATTTTTATTCCTGTTAAGTTCAGCAACATAAATCAAAGCCGTGGAGTCTTCGGAAATACCCAAATCTCTACGAACGGACTCTCTCGACTGTCCGTCATCGTGATCAAATCGTTCTAATTTCACACCGGCGCCACAACACTTTTCCAGGGCCGAGTAAGGAAACCGATGGCGTCGAACTGTCTCGAAATCCTCTTGGTTGGCCGTAACCAAAACATCCGTTTTGGAAACTAACCATTTATCAACCGGCATAAAAAGCAACCACGAAAGAGCGGAAGCTCCTTTGAAATACTGCAACCCATGTGCTGAGTATACCACTTTTAAGCCCTGCTTACGAAAACGGTTGGATGTTAAAATTCCAACAAATTTTCCGGCATACGTATGGCAATGAACTACATCATACTGCTCGTGTTCGATAATATCTCTCAACCGCTTGATGGCAAAGAACGTTTGTAAACGAAACGGATTTCGCGCAAGAGGCAAATCGTACGCATGATCACAATAAGGAACCTCTTCGTCCAAACGACAGGCAACATCCACTTGCCACCCCATTTCTTTGAACTTTTTAATTGTCGACAAATGGAATTTATTGATATGTTCTTTTGCATAATTGGCAACAATCAACACTTTCATAAACGACACTCCATCAAATGAACCAAAGTTCAACTGCGTTTTCTCTGTTGCATAGCACGTTTATAGTTCTTTGCACTCTGTAAGCAAAAGGTAAAAAACGGTTTACAATCGCGCACAGAAAAAATCGCTTCTGTGCTGTTTTTCGTATCAAACCATCCCGGAGTGGTGCGAAACCGTTCTTTGGATTTCATAAACCAAAGCAAATCCGTTAACAAACAACGCATCACACCTTCGCAAACCGGTTGCTGTACGGTAATAGGCTGATT
>JAFQJL010000019.1 GCA_017414965.1 Clostridia bacterium | reverse complement strand
TTTGTCGGCGTGGCAACACGATGGCAACGAAAAATCTAATAGTCCATATCTTATGGATAACACAGATAATATAAATCCCACAAGCAAAAATACCAAAGCAAAATTGTTTAAGTTATGTTTTTCGGGAGCGAGTGGGAGTAATCGCATATATTGTAACAAAAAAACGGCAGGGTATGTGTTACCCTGCCGTTTTTGTTATTTCTTATTCTCTTTTTTCAGTCTTTCTTTGGCTTCTTCAACGGTTTCGCCGTCTTTGGTCAGATAGGCGTCTACAAACTTATCCTCGATCTTGGTATAGCCGTCTACAACGCCTTTCTCGATCTTCTTGTAGCCATCCACGACGCCTTTCTCGACCTTCTTGTAGCCACCGGTAACCGCCTCGGCGATCTTCTGGTTGGCTTTTACAATTTTCGATTTTGCCATATCGATATATTTTCCTCCAATCAAATGGATTCCGAGAAGCAGTACGACAATCCATACCGCTGTTCCCGTTAAAATATTCAACAACAAAATGTCCGCCGCTTTCATCCCCGGAAATGACACCAGCATCGACCGCTGCATCGTATAGATGGACACACACGCGTCCGCCAAAGAGATGTTTCGAAGCGTCTTTACCACCGGCGACGCGGACGCTTTGGCTTTCACCATACCGACGATCGCCACGGTGATTTTGTAAAACGTGTAGGTCGCAATGGTGATCATCACGATCTCATGAAAGTCCGTTCCCCTATCTTTGACAGCAGACAGTATATTGACACCCACGATACAAAACGAGAGCACCACCAACAAGATGCCGGTCATCCGTCGGGCGAAAAGCTCGGTTTCGTAGTCTCCTCTCGCCTTTCGCTTAACCCGCAACACGGAAAACCGCGTGATCGTCAGCACGGCATAGTACGCGCCCACGGTGATAAACCACCACGAATGCGCGGAAAATCCCAGCGCACAATTGCCCAATGCATAAACAAAGTTAAACAGCAGGCTCAAATACGGATTTTTGACGATTTCGGCGATCTTCATTTGATGCCCTTAATCATCGGGATGAGCGCGATCAGCATAATGATACCAAGCAGACCGACCAACGTGCCCCACACGATCTGCTCCCATACCAGACACATACACATACCGATACCCAGCACCAGCACCGCTAACACGCCATACAGCACACGGAGCACGTTTTTGCCGCTCATTTTCGGCAGTTGCTTATTCTCCATCTTACACCACACCAGCGCCGTAACCGCACCCAAAACCAGACCGACACCGCCGAAAATCACACCCTCCGTGAACGCGTCCCACTCCGGCAGCAGCGCCATGCACATACCCAACGCGAACAGCGCACCGCTGATCGTCCCCATGATCAGGGCTACAAAACTACTCTTTTTCATAAAAACAACTCCTTTCATAAAACCAACACTTGTATTTTTATTGCACTTATAGTATACTGTTTTCGGCAAGAAAGAACAACCATCAATTTCGCAACAATTGTTGGAATAATGGAGAATAGTTATGAACGTTAAGAACAATAAGCGTCGAAAAGAGTCGCAGGAGAAAATCGAACGAGCTTTTGTTGAGTTTCTACAAACCCGCGAAATTAAGGATATCACGGTTTCGGATTTGATTAAGGAAACCGGACTAAACCGCAGCACTTTCTATGCCAATTACGTCGATATATTCGATTTGGCGGACAAGACGCGAGCAAAGCTTGAAACGGATTTCAGCAATTTGTTTGCGGAATACGATTATTTTAACGACCGAAGCGGCGCCGACAAAATGTTTGCACACATCAAAGAAAACCAGATCTTTTATAAAACCTATTTTAAGCTGTGCTACGATGACAAGCATCTGGTTTCGATTTACGATCCGAAGCGGGCGCAGCAGGAGCATATGGATACCAATATCAAGTATCATATCGAGTTCTTCCGCAACGGATTAAATGCCATCATCAAGCTGTGGTTAGCGGGCGGCTGCCAAGAATCGCCGGCGGAAATGGCCGAGGTGCTAAAACAAGAATATCGCGGACGATGACAAATATCGTTACATCTCTTGAAATTCAAGCAGAAATTCAGTATAATATTTTTGTTCTGCAACAATCAAAAATCAAGTGGGAGGATATTCTATGCCCGAGCAGATCATCAATGCCACAAACGACGCCTTATATAGCTACATTCTTATCATTTTGTTGGTTCTTGGCGGCATCTATTTCAGCGTCCGCACCCGTTTTGCACAGTTCCGCTTACTGGGACAGCAGTTCAAATCGGTGACCGAAAAAACCGACAAAAACGGCGTTTCCTCCTTTCAGGCTCTGATGGTGTCCACCGCATCTCGCGTGGGTACCGGTAACATCATCGGCGTGGCAACTGCTCTTTGTATAGGTGGCTTCGGCAGCGTTTTTTGGATGTGGGTGATTGCACTGATCGGCGCGGCATCCGCTTTTGTGGAAAGCACGTTGGCACAGATCTTCAAAAAGCGCGGCAAGGACGGTTGTTACGGCGGTCCCGCACATTATATAGAAGCGGCCACCAAACGGAAGTGGCTGGCCGTCGTGTTCTCGGTCTTTCTCATTCTCACCTACGGCATCGGCTTTAATATGCTGGCTTCGTATAATTTGCAGGCAACCTTTTCCTCTTACGCTTTCTATAACCCAACAGTCACCCCGTGGATCATCGGACTGATCGTAGCGGCGTTGGTCTGTTACTGCCTGATTGGCGGCGGAAAACGCCTTGTTTCGGTCACCAGCTTTTTGGTGCCGATCATGGGTGCGCTTTACATCGTAGTGGCCATCCTCATTACTTTGTTGAACTACAAAATGTTGCCAAGCGTTTTTGAGCAGATCTTCTCGCAAGCGTTTGATTTTAAAGCCATCTTCGGCGGTTTCGGCGGGTCGTGTGTGATGTACGGCATCAAACGAGGGCTGTTCTCAAACGAAGCCGGTGTCGGCTCCGCCCCGAACGCATCCGCATCGGCCGAGGTCTCCCACCCTGCTAAGCAAGGTTTGGTGCAGGTACTCTCGGTATTTATCGACACGCTGTTAGTGTGTACGGCAACCGCATTTATGTGTATGAGTTCCGGCATAACACCGCCGACAAGCAGCGATCAAGCCGCCGCTTACGTTCAATCTGCGTTGAGCACCACACTGGGACAATTCGGCCCTGTCTTCATCACCGTGGCGATGATTTTGTTTGCCTTTACTACATTGCTTGGAAACCTTTTCTACGTGGATAAGAGCATGAATTATCTGCTCGGTAAAGAGCCCTCCAAAACGACGCGAAATATCATCTACGTCGTGGCATCGCTGGTTATCTTTGCCGGCGCGGGATTGAGCGCGGATCTGCTGTGGGGCATTGCCGATATTATGATGGGTGGGATGACCCTCATCAACATGCCGGTCATCTTATATTTAGGCAAATACGCAATCCGAACACTGAAAGATTACGAGAAAAAACTCAAACAGGGCGGTGCGATCTCCTTTAAGAAACAGGATATCGATCTCCCCTATGATACGGATTTCTGGAACTGACAATCAGTTCCTGATAAATAAAAAGCAAGGAGGATCAACTATGAAAAATGTATGTGTTATCACCGGTGGCGGTAGCGGAATGGGGCTTGCCGCTGCCAAAAATATGCCAAAGGAGAAAATCATCGTCATTTCTGGCAGAACGGTCGCAAAGCTCGAAAAAGCCGTAGAGGAATTGAAAGCCCTCGGGTATGAGGCTTACGCTTACGCCTGCGATACTTCGAGTCGCGAAAGCGTGAAGGAGTTGGCAGAGTACGCCGCTTCTCTCGGTGAGATCAAAAACGTCATTAATGCCGCCGGCATTTCCCCGGCAATGGGCAAAGCCGGCGATCAAGAAAAGATTCTGCGAATCAACGCGCTCGGCACCGTCTACGTCAATCAAGAATTTTCAAAAAAGATGAACGCCGGCAGCGTCATCTGCGACATCTCCTCCAACTCTGCTTATTCCCTGCCGAGCTTCATTCTGCCTAAAAAAGCCTATCCCCTGGCGGAAACGGATGAGACGGCATTCTTAGCCAAACTCATCAAGCGCTCCAATATGGCAAAAACCGACTATCAAAAGAATGGCTTTGCCTACGGTCTTTCCAAAAACTTTGTGTGTTGGTACGCCGCAAAGAGCGCCTTCGACCTCGGTCCGAAGGGCATTCGCGTAGTATCGCTCAGCCCCGGTCTCATTGCTACCGATATGGGCAAGATGGAAGAAGAAAACGGCGGCTTCCTGATTGGCCTTTCCTGCGAAGAACGTATGGGCAAGCCGGAAGAACTCGGCTACGCCATTGCAACCGTTGCCGATGAACGCAACGGCTATTTGGCCGGTGTAGACGTGCTGTGCGACGGTGGCAGCACCCGTGGTCAGCAAGAGTTTAAAAAGAACAAAAAGTAATTCAATAAAAAAGGGAGAGTGTACACTCTCCCTTTTTGCTATTTAATCGTTTTGAAAATTGGATTTGAAACAGAAGGTTGGATCAATATACAGTCGTTTGGGCGCGCACCAATCCTCGTTGCCGAAGGTGCGGGTTTTGATGAGATAATCGTACGCACCGCGCACGATCCGGCGACCAACCTGCCGCTGGTTTTGCAACAGCGTCGCCTTCATCACGCCGGTATCAATATAGGGCTTCAAGGCGTCATAGTAATCGGTTCCCACCAATGTGATGCGGTCAGATAAGTTATGCTCTTGCAGATAGCGACAAACAGGCAACGAATTACCGGTGGACACGTACAGACAATTGACACGGGACTTCGCGCCACACAGCTCGTCCAATTTTCTTTCCAATGCAGCCTCGTCGTCGGCGTATTCAACGATCACCGGGTCCTCTACGCCATATGCCGCTAATCTCTGACGAAACGCCTCACGCTTCTTCCGTTGGGTGATGCTGTTGACCGAGTCTGTTACCATAACCGCATGAACGTTCTGCCGATGTATGCAATAGAAGAAATCCGCCACCATACGACCGGACAGCAGCGCATCCACCGATACGGTAGTAATGGCGCTTTCGGGCGGCTCGATACCGCCACCTGACAGAAACAAGGGTATGCCACGGCGAATGATCGTCTCCAGCAACACGCCGTTTGCGGTCAAGTTACTCGGGCAGAAGCATACTGCTTCGACGTTTTTATCGTTGATCCAATCCAGAAGACGTTCGCCGTCGCCGGCGATCTGCTCATCCGACACCACATAATACGCCGGCGTAATCTTATACTTTTCCAGGCGCGCAAATTCCGCTTCCATTCCCTTGCGCATACCGTCGAAATACATATTTTCCCCGGACACCGAGATCACCACGCCGATCGTGATGGGATTGCGCGCCATAATTTGCGCCACACCGTCCACGACAAAACCCATCTCCCGCGCCTTTTCCTGAATCTGGCGACGGCGTGCCTCGGAAACTTTTGGCTTGCCGGACAACGCCTTATTCACGGTGCAGATGGATACGCCCAGTTCGTTGGCAATGTCCTGTGCCGTTACTTTTTTCTTCACGCCTTTCACCTACTCACTTATATTATTTTTTATCTTACCACACTTTTCCGGAAATGGCAAGGTTTATATTAAATTCCGGGTATACTGACGTGAAAATTTCACGCTTTCTCTTGACTATTCTTCGCGCGCTTGTTATAATAGAATGGTTAAAGGGGTAAACGCTTATCCCTACTTTTTTCGATAATGAAGGAGGTCTTTTTATGCTGCCCATTGATACCCTGAAACAAAAATTGGAAAACCGTGAAAAACTGTACTCGACGATGCTTTGCCACATCGGCTTCACCGGTCTGCCGGCGCTCTACAAAGCGAACGGTCTGGATTTTCTGGTGATGGATCTGGAGCACGGCTCGTTTTATCCGGAAAACATCGGCGATTTCACGCAGATGTGTCATCAAGTAGAATTACCGGTTATCGCCCGTGTGCAGGATTGCGAATATCACTGCATCTCCAAACCGTTGGATATGGGCGCGGACGGCGTTCTGATCCCGCGCACCGAAACGATGGAACAGGTGGAAACCGCCATTAACTCGATGCGTTTTTACCCCTACGGCAAAAAGGGTGTCGGCGGACGGCATCTTCTCCGCAAGGGCGAGGACATTTATGATTTCAATAAAAACCGCCTGCTGTTCTTGCAGATTGAATCGACGCAGGGTGTCGATCTGTTGGATGAGATCCTCACTAAGTACGGCGATCAGGTAGCCGGACTGATCATCGGCCCGTGCGATATGGCGGTATCTATGGGCTGCGGATTGGACACCAACGCCGATCCGATGATCGCCAACATCGAAAAAACCATCGCCGTGTGCAAAAAGCATGGAAAATCTCTTGGTATGTTCATGGATGACGATACGGTCGCCGAAAGATGGCACAAGCGCGGGATGAACATCTACTGGATCGGTACCGAGTTGACCATGCTCGCGGCCGAAGTCGCACGCAACAAAGCGCGTGTGGAGGAATTCTAATATGCTGAAAACGTGGGAAGGGTACTTGGAGCCGTTTCAAATCTTCGGTAACCTTTACTTTGTGGGAAACCGCTTTGTTTCTTCGCATATTATTGACACCGGCGAAGGACTGGTCCTGTTGGATTCCAATCATCCGGAGTGTCTGTATATGGTAACCGAAGGTATGCGGAAGTTGGGATTGGATCCTGCTAATATCACTCACATTCTGCACTCTCACGGCCATTTTGATCACATTGGCGGTACTCGCGCTCTGGTGGAAATGTACGGTTGCAAGACCATCATCGGTCGCGAGGACGTGCCCTATGTGACCGGCGAAGTTGATCTGACGTGGGCAAAGGAGCTTGGCTATGATGCCTATATCCAGACCTTCTGTCCGGATATCGTGCTGGATGACGGGGATGTCTTTACCATCGGCAACACCACCTTCCGTGCGGTCAGCACGCCCGGCCATACGCCCGGTACGATGTCGTATTTCTTTAACGTCCAAGACGGCGATACCGTCTACACCGCTGCTATGTTCGGCGGCGCCGGTATGAATTCGATGAAACTCGCCTTTTTGAATAAATACGGACTCCCCCATTCTCTACGCGAGAATTTCCCGCTTTCGTTGGAAAAGGTCAAGGACGAACAGGTGGATATCCTGATCGGCAATCATCCCGGCGACGTGGATACTGCCGGCAAATGGGCGCAAATACAAGCCGGCGAACCAAATCCATTTATTGATACAACCGCTTTGACGCGTCGGTTGGCCTATATCCGCAAGCAATATGACGATATGATCGCCTCAGGCGAATAAAACGAGGTATTTGTTATGACAAAAATTGTGGCTCTGAGCCGTTTCCCTCACGAGTTTGACTACGAACGCGAGCGTTACGGAGCACAGAATGATATTGAATTTTCCATCTCTCCCGCCAAAGCCAAAGACGAGGTCATTTCGGTGGTGAAGGACGCCGACGTGGTGTTGTTCACCGACGTGACCTTTGACCGCGAATTGTTGGATGCCTTAACCAAATGCAAACTCATCATCCGTTATGGTATCGGCTACGACAATATTGACGCCGCTTATGCTGCTCAAAAAGGCATTTTCGTGTGCAACGCCCCCAACTACGGCGTAGTGGACGTTGCTGAACACGCCATAAGTTTGATAATGGCGTGCGTCAAGCGGTTAATCTATATGCACGATTGTGTTCGTGATAATTTCTGGAGCACCGGTGCAATGGGGCAATCGATCCGTTTGGCCGGCAAGACGGTCGGCTTTCTCGGATTTGGCAAAATCGCCCGCTGTGTCTGCCGTCGCACCAATGCTTTTGAAACCAAAGCCCTGGTCTATGATCCGTATGTAACGCAGGAGGCGTTAGACGATTACGGCGCCACGTTGGTAGATCTGCCGACGATCCTGCGCGAGGCGGATATCCTTTCTCTTCATTTGCCGCTAAATGACAAAACAAGACACATGATTGGCGCCGAGCAACTGGCGGCTATGAAGAGCACCGCCATTCTGATCAACACCAGTCGCGGCGGTATTGTGGATGAAGCGGCGTTGATCGACGCACTGGAGCGCGGCAATATTGCCGGTGCGGGCTTAGATGTATTTGAGGACGAAAGCGGCAAATTGGATCGTCGTATTCTGGAAAACAAGATGGTAACGCTGACGCCGCACGTGGCGTGGAACACCGTCGAAGCCGGCGCCGCCCTTCATAAGGAAGTAACCGAAAACGTAATGCGATTCCTTGGGGGCAACCGGCCGGAAAGCGTGGTCAACGGTTTATAATTCTTAATAAAAGCAAAAAAGAACCGACAGTTTTTACTGTCGGTTCTTTTTTCTTTCTTACAACTTCAAGTAATCGTCGATCTCGACCATACGCTTATCCCAGATGGAAATGTTCGCGCACGCACCGATGATGCAAGATTTGGCGCCATCTTCAGTACCGGCGGCTAAGCCCAGCGGATCCGGCACGTTGTCGCGGAACAGCATCTCGTGCAGCAGTAAGTCACCACCACCGTGGTTTCCGCGTACACGCTCGATCTTGTAATCGGTCACGTTGTTATCTAGATCAAACACGCGAATCACATCATAGCACAAGCCCTGCTCATCCGGACCGGTTTCCGCATAGGTGGCTTCCATACGGCCCTTGCTGCCGTTGAACACAATGCGCCAGCCTTCGTACGGACAGGTGGCGTTGAGGCTGTAGGTCAGCATCGCACCACCGTCATACTCCACATTGACCGCCATCGTATCAAAAATATCAATATCCGAGGCGTAGACGCAGCCATCCTTGAAATAACCGTCAATATGCTCGTTTTCAGCATAGATCTTCTTCTCTAACTCCGGCATCTCAAAATAGAAGCCGCATTCCTTGGCATGTGAGCAACGGCGGCAATTCTCCCCGTGGATGCCGTTGGCATACTTCTTGCTGCCCGGCGTACCATAGAGATTCAGTTTGCCAAAAGCGGCCACGCGCTTCGGATTTTGGCCGATCCACCAGTTGACCAGATCAAAGTGGTGGGTAGCCTTGTGAACCAACAGACCGCCGCTGTTCTTCATACGGGAGTTCCAGCGACGGAAATAGCTGGTACCGTGCGCCAACACATCCATATTGCGATCCAACAACCATTCAAAATGCACGCTGAACACATCGCCGATAACTCCGTCACGGATCAATTCCTTGATCTTGGTTTTATACGGCGCATAACGGTAGTTAAAGGTCACCGTTACTTTTTTGCCCGTGCGTTTTTCCGCTTCCAGAATCGCATTGATACGCTCCGGATCGATGGTCATCGGCTTCTCGGTAACTACGTCGCAACCGAGTTCCATTGCACGGATGATGTAGTCGCTGTGGTATGCATCAACAGTGGTGACAAGCACGATATCCGGCTTGGTCACTTTGACCATCTCATCAAAATTCTCAAATACCGGCGGATTGTTGACCATACCGGCGATGGTTTTGGCGCGACCGAGATTGGTGTCGAAAATACCAACGATCTCGGTGCAATCGTCAAAACGCTCGAGCATCGGGCGCATAAACATATTGTATGCGCGTTGGCTGGCACCTGCAAATGCATAGGTTTTTTTACTCATAATCCATAACTCCTTTATTTGGTGCGGAATTCCGCATCGTTATTTTAATACGATTATTTCAAGCCTTCGCTCATATCCGTTCCGTTCTGAATGGTCTTTTGGAACAGAATATAAAGAATCATAATGGGCAGAAGCGAAATAATCAAACCGGCGAATACCGCACCGTAATCCGACTGATAGCTGAACTTGGCAATCAGTCTCTGAATACCAACCGACAGCGTGTAGTGACTTTCCGTTTCCAAGAATGTCAACGCCGTCATATATTCGTTCCAGGTGCCCATAAATCGAGTGAGTGCTTCAAACAGCACGATCGGCTTGACAAAGGGAATCACAATACGGAAGAATACGTAAAACTCCCCAGCGCCGTCGATGCGCGCCGCTTCCAAAAAGCTCTTATCCACGCCTTTGATAAATCCGGTCAAAAGAAATATGGGGGTTGGCAGCGCTTGCACCGCATAAATAATTGAAAGCACAACCAGACTATCGGTAATCTTAAATTGGATGTCTTGATTTTGCAAGACAGTTTGCACCAACGTCTGCAACCAGTTCCCCACGCCATCCAGCTGGAAATACAACGGCACCAACAACAGCATACCGGGAATCATCATCGCGAGGAAATAGTAGTTTTCAAAAAACTTGATAAATTTAAATTCGTACTTGCCCAGAATATATGAGGTCGTGGTACACATAATGGTAAACAGCACCACCGTCAGCACAACCACAAAAATCGTGTTAAACATATAGGTGCCCATATCCGCCTCGGTCCACGCCTTATAGTAGTTGGACAGATACATCACACGGGGCCAGCTCCAAATATCGCCCAGCATAAACTGTTTGCTGCTTTTGAGCGACGTTGCCAGCGTCCAGAACAGCGGGAACACGATCGTCACGCCCCACGCATACAGCAAAATACGAAGTAACCAGCGGAGAGAACCGGTGACGATGGCGTCACGGCCTTTATTGCTTCTTACCATATCAGCTCTTCTCCTTTCTGGTAATCACGTAGTTAAACACGTACGACAGCGCTATAACAATCGCCATCAAAATGACCGCCGCCGCATTGGCGTAACCCAATTCGTACCGCGAGAACGCGTAATCGTACTCGTATACACCCATAACCGTAAAACCGGAACCGTGCATCGACTCGCCCAAAAACAACTTGACGAAGTTCATATTCGATCCGATGATCGAGGTCAGCATACTGATGGCAATGTACCGCACCTGCGGCAGGATCGCCGGCAGTGTGATGGAGAACAACTGGCGGAATTGTCCGGCGCCGTCCATTTCTGCGGCTTCGTACAATTCCTTGGAGATGTTGTTGATAGCGGCTATCAGGATCACCATATAGGCACCAATACCGCACCAACTCGCCACAAAGATGATGATCGGAAGCGGATAGGTGGACACCCAGCCGTTTTCCGGCGTCGTCAAACCGGTGACGAGTGAAAACAATTCCAAATCAAAGAAATACTTCCACACCTTGGCAATAACCACCGAGGACAGAATGTTCGGGATGTAATACACAAACCGCAATACGTTGGTTTCGGAATGTCCGAAGTTCAACCGCGTTAGGCTGACGGCGAAGGTCACCGCTAATACCAGCACGATGATCACCTTGAAGAACAGGATGATAACATCGTTGACAACCGCACCGCCGAAAATCGGATCGGTAAGAATGCGCCGGTAGTTATCCAAGCCTACCCACGTCATATCGCCATACCCCGAATAATCAAAGAAGCTCTGATAAGCCGAACTGATCATCGGAACGACGGTAACAAACGTAAACAGCAGAAACGGCGGCAAACCAAACAACAGCATAAAGCCCCATTGTCCGCTGGAGGGACGTCCGATACGACTCATTTTCTGTTTCATCTTCTATCGTCCCTCCCTCTTAATGCGCTTTGGAAACCACGCGACTGACCGCCTGATCAACCGTGAGGCTTCCGGTCATCAGACCGTGAACCGATCCGTTAATGGTATCGTTGAGATCTCCCCAACTGTAACGGCGGTAGGTCCGCTTGACCGCATCGCTGTAAATGTAGGTCAAAATACGACGGGATGCAGCAGACAGACCGTCTAAGCGCGTGTAATCCATATCGTTGCGACCACCGAAATAACCAATGCCGCGCACCAAAATCGACTGTGCCTCTTTAGTATACAGGAAACGCATAAACGCTTTGGCGTTTTCGAGATTTTTGCCGTCCTTTGCAATAATCATCGAAGTAGGATACAACACCACCGATGGCGATTGATTCGCCAAAATCATCGGCGAGTGTGTATAGGCCATCTCAAAATTCTTCGGCGTATTATTCTGCACTTCCCACGGAAGCCAGATACCGTTACCAATCAGCACCGCATCGTGCTTGAGCCATTTCATCTGTGCGGTGGTATGGTCGAAGGTAGCGGTACCGGTCATCAGTGCGCCCTTCTTATCGCAGAAATCGTACCAGCGCTGCAGTACCGAACGAACCTCAGCGCCCTTCCACGTCGCTACGTTGACCTGTAGCACCTTATCCAAAGTCGTCTGTCCATAGGCGGCAATCGCCGGCATCACCATCGACCAGGTAGAGTAACCGCCGGTGCTGCCGTAGGTAGTAAACGGCGTTTTGCCCTTGGCAATAACCCGATCCGCAAACGCCATCAGTTCGGTATAGTTGGACGGCATCTTTTCGCCCAACTCGTTGATATAAGTCTTATCGTACAGCACGCCGTAGCTAGCCGCTAGATAACCGGGACGGAAATAGCGGTTACCGCTGGAAATTTCATGCAGATCGTGGTGAACAACGTCCCAGATCTTTTCATCCGTACCGTAGACGTAACCGTTTTTGAGCATATCGGTACAATCGTACAACGCTCCCGATTCTTCCAGTGCGATATCCGGAATACCGGCGCCGGACAGGCACGCGATATCCGGCGGATTACCACCGATCCATCGCTTGGCCAACTGCGTATTGACCTGAGAGCCAATGTAGGCCGTGACGTTGACGCCTGTTTTCTGCTCAAACATATCGATAAGCGAGGTCCACATATCCGCCTGTACCTGGCTTTCATTGGTGGAGATCTGAATCTCCAGCTTACCCGAAAGCGGCTTTTCAACATTCTTAATAGCCGCCTGCGTAGTCGTATTTCGGGAGGTCGTTACCTTCCCGCCGATCGGTGCTTTTGTGGTCGTTTGTCCCGAACCGGTCGTCACCGTCCCCATTTGCGAACCGGAAGTACCGGTGGTCGCATCGGGGGTATCCGACGGCGAATCTAACGATTCGCCGCCGGCCTCCGTGGTCGTAGAAACGATCGCTTCGGTGGGATTTTTCAAGGCATCCCCTTCCATCAGCACAAAGGAGCAGCCAAACTGTGCCAAACAAAATACCAATACAACGGTAACTGTGGCTAACAATCGCATTTTCGTTTTCATTTGTCTGCCTCCTTTTTCTTGTTGTCGTGCCGGCGTTTAAGCCAAACGATCAGCACGATCAATCCAATAATACCCGTCCAGATCAGCACAACCTGCCACGCGGCGAAATCGATGCGCCATTCCCAATGATCCCACTCTTCCTCATAGAAGGTATCCAGCGGATCCTCGGGGTCTTCCAGCGGACTCTCCTCTGCCGGCGGCTCATCCATCGGCTTTTCCGGATCGATCGGAAGTTGCTCGTTCGGGAGTTCCTCCGGCGTTTCCTCTTCCGGTGTCTCCTCATTCGGCTTCTCCTCCGGTTTCTCCGTCGGGGGCGTCTCCGGTTCCAGCGTGCGCGTACACGGCACGCGCTTGTACTTGACAACAATGGTGATATTCTCGCGAATATCCGTAAGCGTCAGCGTTTTTTCGGCAGACAGCGTCTGCTCTTTGCCGTTAACAGTTACCGATTTGATGGTGTAACCGTCATCCGGTTTGAAGGTCAGCGTCCGATTGCTTCCCGGCGCGACATACTCCAAGCCACTGGCCGACACCGTACCGTGACCGCCCTTGACCATCGCCAACAACGAGTAGGTGTTAACCGGCGTCAAGCGGAACAGATGCGTGTCGTTCTCGCGGTTGGTGTAGGTGATTACGTCGGTCGACAGAGAGATCATCTTTTCCTCAAACACGTCGTACACCGCATAAGTTGCCGGCAACTGAATGTGCTTTTCGCCCGCCGTCGGCGAGGTGACGCCGACATAGGCACTGTTGGACCAAACGATGTCACTGCGATCCTCCGTGTAGATGTGGACATCCGCCATTGCCAACAGATTGCGATAGATGTCAATGGACAGGTGCGGTGCGTAGCAGTAAATCGATGTCCAGTCGTCCATTTCTTTCATGGTCAGACCGGCTTTGCCGCTATCGCTATTGACACCCAGCACCGCCGTGTCGGCATCCGGAATCACATAATATTCCTGATCCAGATACAACGCCGTAGACACCATTGCACCGAAACGCTCGCCTGCCAGACCACTGGTCAACGGCGCATTGTTATCGGTGATGGTAATCTGACCGGAAGCAATGCGATCGGTCATACCGAAGGTGAACCCTGTCAATTCCTCCATATTCGCCAGATCGTTGCCATCCTCATCGCCAATACCAGACTTATACAGAAATACATTATACTGGCCGTTATTCTTGCAATACTTATCGATGGCATCGCGCTCAACCGCAGTCAGCATATACGGCGTAAGGAAGACGTTGATCTTATGCTGCGGCATCTTGCCGTCCACCAGCGTAGAAAGTGCGTATACGTCGTAGCCAGTACCGATTCTTGCCAAGATTTTGCGATGATACTGATACATAAACTGCGCCACCACAACCGAGCTGCTGCCGTCGGCGACGTAATAAGCCGGATATGTATCGGGGATGATCAGCGCTACATCGTTTTGCAGATCCTTATCGATGTAATTGAAGAAGTTGTACTCATCGTTGACATCGTTGGTAAATTCGTAGATCTGGTCGTCATCCAACCAGCCACCCTGCATATCGAACAGCCATTGACCGTTGCCGGCCGCGATATTCGCAACCACGTCGCGCTTTTCTTGTAGCAAGGTGTTCTCCATCGTATGCGTCGTACCGACCGAGAAGTCACGCGGCGTATCCCAATTGGTACCCGCAAACTGGCTGGTCAACACCGTGCGGTTATCCTGCTCGGTAATAATCAGTTTACCGTAAGCGCGAATACTGTCGGTCGCCGCCTGTGTATAGGAGGATTCTCCCAGCTGCTTTTCGTTGTAGCCGGCCGGTGAACAGAAGAAATCCAGATATTCCGACTGCATCGCTTTCTGGAAACTGGTGTGCATCGTACCAATAGTTGACCACGCACCACCCAAGAAGATATAGCCGTAGTAAGCACCGACGACCAGTTTGTTATCGGTGGCTTCCTTGACACATTTCGCCCAGTAAAGCATACTGTCGGTGGTCATCTCATCCAGCAACAAGCGGAAATCAATCATCCGCTGCTGGGTAGCCGGATCGTACAGATCACCCCACTCGCCGGCCTGCTTCAATTCGTCGAAAGTCGGCATCTCCACCGTGTCAAACGACGCGACCGGATAGCCGTTCCACGCCTCGCGGAGCGCTTCAACCGTGCCATACTTTTCCTTCAGCCATTTGCGGTAGAAGGAGAGAGCCGCCGGCGAATAGTCCGCAATGTCACCCGAATCGGTGCCATAATGCATAAACTCCGAGGTACGGCCGGCAGTCAGACGGACACCGACCACACGCGAATAGTAATCCTGCTCACGCATATGGGCGATGATCTCCTTGATGACCATACCGCCGTCTTCTTTCCATTTTTCCGAGCCCCACGACGCATATGCGTGTTTGGTTTCCACACCGTTCGCATCAATTGAGATCGTCACCTCATCGGGGTTTTGCTTGATCCACCAACTCGGCGCCCACATACCAATTGTCACAATAATATTTGCTTCCGGCGAAGCGTTAAGCAAATCGGCAATGTTGCTATCCAGACCGGAGAAGTTGAACGCACCGCTCTCCTGCCACAGATCCTCCTTATCGTTGTACGCCATAATACGCGTGCTAACACCAATATAGGTCTCAATTCCGGACTTGTTGATGGTATCCAGACCCAGCGTGCGATCGAAGGTGTTGCTGTGGAACAGGAACGCCGGCTTCGGCTCGCCGTTAACCACCAGCGTCGGGGATCCGTTGATCATCTCAACCGAGCTTTCCGCCTCGGTTGCCACGTAGTCGTTGACAACCTTAAAGCTGATAAACTTGTTTTCAAAGATCGATTCGTTATCAATTAAGAAATAGGAATCCGACAGCTGGAGCGTGTAGTTGCCATCTGCAATATAATCCGGCAGTTCCACTCGCATCTTCACGGTAAACCACTTATCGACCGGCCACTTGGTCATATCGCCGTTTTCGAGGAAGGTCGGGGTCAGGTTGCACAGCGACGTAACCGAGTTCTTGCGCCAAAGCACCATCGAGAAGGGCAACTGAGATTCCAGCGCCTTCTGCAACTTAATGTCAATCGAGAACTCATAGAGCAGGTCGTTGACCAACACGCCCTCGCCCTCGTTAACACGGACATCAATCAAATTGTCGATGTACAAGGAAGAATCGAAGAATATCTGTCCCCATGGGGTCAGCGGCACATCGCCGTAGACCACGCTCTTCTGCCATGCGGAATCGTCGTAGTCGACGGCTGTCCAATCGCCTACGGGATCGGGGTTTAGACAGACGGTATTTTCATCCGAAACACAGGTGAACGTCTCTCCGTTTGCCAATTCCCAAATACCGTCGAAGATGAGCGCCGAGTAGGCGCCGTGGTTATACAACTTGACGGCGATGATATTTTCTCCCTTTTTCAAATACGGAGCAATATCCAGTACCTGCACGACACTCCAGATATCCAAACCGGCATCGATGTTGCTAAACACTTCTGTGCCGTTGATATACAACGTGTAGTTGTCGTCACCGGTAATCTGGAACGGTGCATAGGTAACCTCATCTTCCAATTCAAAACGATAACGATAGTAACTCATATCGTACTCATCCGCCGTACGCGCATTGTACGAATAACCGATCCAAGAACCGGTCCAGCCAATTTCCGTTACCGGTTTACCGGTTTGATAAACGACCAACTGGGACACATCCAACACCCGCGAAGCGTCCTTTGAAGAAAACGCGATATTGGCGCGCGTCGCAGAGGGTGCAGTGAAGCGGATTTCCTCCTGACGCCAATCTGCCGATGCCGGCAGAGTATACTGTGTTGTCGCGTCGCCGTACACGTTGCCTTTATAGTCGGCAAAGGTCATTTCTACATTGATCGCGGAATCGCTCTTATAACGAACGGTCATCGCGTACTGATATTCGGTGGCGAGCGTCGTCAACGGATAGTTCAACACGCCGCCGTTCAAACGGCCAAAATAGAAGCCATCCTTTGAGTCGTACTCCTGCGTGAGCGTACCACCTTCAACCGTCCAGCCGCCGATGTTGCCATCTTGATCTTTCGCGTGGAAGTCGTTATGCTCCACTACGATGCTGCTGTCGTCCTCTACTTGGTCAAAGAACAGATCGTCAATCCACATCTCCGCCTCGCCGTAGGTGGTCATAAACACCAACGAGACCGAGTCGACATCCAAACTACCGACTTTTTCGGGAACCTGCACACGCGTGATGACCTGCGACCATTCGCTGATCTCACCCGAGCCGTTGAGCGTCTTGATGGTGCCAACTATATTCGAACCCATCACGCCGACGCCGTTAGCATATAACTTGACGCCATCCTTGTCAAAGAACCAAAGATCCATGCGAATACTCTTGATGTCTGCATTTCGCGAGGACACCCAGAACGAGAACTCGTAAATACGGGAACTGTCGGTCGCCTTGATCGGCAACAGGTTGCTGCTGATGATATGGGTTTCTTTCAGCGTGGAGTCCAGCTTGAGATACGCGCTCGCTTTACCACTGTGGTAACGTGTGGTATCCTGCTTGAACACCGGCGCCACGTCACGCGCTTCGCCCAGATACCAGCCGGCAAGATTGCCGTCTTCATCGGCAATTTCAAAATCCATATTTGTCTGCGTGTTGTCGTACTTCGCCAAGCGCAGATTATCCACCAGCACCATCGTCGACTCACCGTTGAGGGAAATCTGCAGGAAACCGGTTGCCGCATCGTCTGCCGCACGGAAATGGACGCGCACAAAGCGCCAATCGGTGCTACCGTAGACACGGAAGACCCACGGGAAAGTGATGCTACCGGTAATCTGACGGTAGTTGGTATCGGGATTGCTGATATACGCACAAGAGTGCGCCGAAGAACCATCCGCCGTCTTTTGCTGAACCGTCGGGAAAATATGCGCATCAAACGCCATATCCGCCTTCACCCAGAAAGACAGTTCGTAGTATGCGCCGCCCTCTAACTTAAAGGAACTGCCGGTCAGACGGCCGTTCTTGGCATTCGTCAGTTTGGCGGCGTATTTGCCGTCAACGCCCTCTTTGGCGCGAGCAAATACACCGGTGCCGCTGTAGCTCCACGAAAGCGGAGTTTTATCGCCCAGTTCAAAATTGAAATTCAACTGAGCCTCGCCCTCCAATTGGAGAACTACATCCGCAAGTTGCAAACGACCGGCACTGCAGAGGAACGAGAGGTCGGCATACTCCGCACCGTCCGGAGCGGTGAATAGCACCTCCACGTCCTGCCAATCATCGGTATCCTGCAGCGTGATCACCGGAAGACCGGTCGGATTCGTCGCAACCAACGTGCGGTTGCTGTCCTGATACGCTGTCAACTGCAATTCAAAATTCGCTCGCGCCGTCGCGTCCGCTTTGACACGGAAGGTCAGCTGATGCTTACTGCCGCCGTACACCGTCGCCACTGTCGACACACCGCCGTTTTCCGGCAGAGAAATCACGCCGGATTCCACAGTCGGATTACCGCCGATGCCACCCCAGAAGTTCGGATACGTGCCAGTCGTCAACGCGAAGTCGCCGTTGTTGACCCCTACCGCCGCTTTATCCGGCGTCCGATTTTCCTCAATGGTCACGTTAGCAAACCAATACGTGGTGGTATCGGTCGATGCGTCCGGTCGATGCATCATGCGGAATGCAAAAATCAGATTTTCAAAACCAGAAGTCACGGTCATATCAAAGGTGACCTTGGTCCAACCGTTATCCTGTGCCTCGTATACTGCCGTGGGAATGGCCGCACCGGATCCCACCGCCTTGCGGTAGTACGGATAATGCTTTGCATCGGCATCCAAACCGGAGCTTGCCTTGGTGTAATACGAGAACGTATACGTCTTGCCGAGAATCAGTCGCTTCGCAAGCGCTGCGTGGCTGATATCGGTATAGTTGACGTCCGTCTTAGGTTTGACGACCTGCAGAACCTTACCGTATTCCGCATCCGCCACCACCGAAACGACCGGCGCGTTGCCGACCACCGTGTTGGTTTTCCAATCGGTCAGACCCTCCGAGAAATCGGGGTTGGAAAGAGGTTTAACATACTCACCGAATGCAAAATCCGCAAACGTGTAAGTGACGTTTTCCGCCAGATCCAGCACCAGACGCGGATGCTCATATCCGGCTTCTGCCACAAAATCCAACAAATAGTCGCTCCACACACCGTTGGAAGCAACCAGTTTGATCTCAGCAAGTTTACCGCTGCCGTCAGCCTTGGTGAAATAGACCGAACCGAGTTCCATCGACGACAACGCATTGTTACGCGCACGGAAGCTCAACGTGTAGGTCTTGCCGGGCTCGACCGGCTTGGTGAAAGTCTTATAGAAAATATTGGTCGTCGCGATCGCTGTCACAGTCAGCGCCTTGCCGCTCTGCGCGCCGGCAACCGTGCCGTCAACCAGATTAGACGAAGTAATACCGTTCCAATGTCCGGTACCGTCGGCGCCTGCCGTAAAGTTGCCGTTATCCAGCCAGTGTTCCGGCTCGATCTTCTCCACCACGCTGACATCCGCCAGATACAGACCGGCGTCTGCCGCCAACGAGATCACAAAACGGAAGTAGTTGCTCGTGCCGATCAATCCGATCGGCGCGGTGTATTCCTGCGTGACCGTGGTCCATTCGGTAACCGCTTTCTGCACGCGGTCACCAATCCTCTGGGTCGAGGTAGAACCGGAAATGCCGGCGGTAACCTGTCCGTAGAAATCCAGATTGGACGAGGACGCGGTATCCGTCGTTTTATACTTAAAGGAAATAATATAGGTTTTGCCGTCTTCCCACGGAATTTTGTGCTGCAGCAGGTTTTGCACCTTGGCGCTCTCGGTACCCTGCACATAGAACGCGTGGCCAACCGTCGGATCAGCCACCACCTTGTAGTCGGTCTTGGTGGTTGCATTGGTGTTGTTGCCCCACGCCAGCTTGCCGTCCGGGAAGGCGGTCGACATCGTCACATCGGTCACGTTCATATAAGCATTGTCAACCGAGAACTCGCCGTTGGTGTAGAGGTTGTTCTCCGCCACCGGTTCGTCCTCGATCGGCGTATCCGCTTTGAGAGTAACCGACACTTCGCGGTATTCGATCGATTCGCCGGCACCCAAATTCGCTACAAAACGGAGGTAGTTGTTTGTGGTCGTCGAGATACCCGCCGGCACGGTGAATTCGTAAGAATAGGCCGTCCAATCCGACAGCGCGCCGCCGATACGCACACCGGCATCTGCCATGATCTTGCCGATATCCGTGGCGGTCTTGCTGTGGTTATACTGCACGCCGCCGACCTGCATCTCCGGATACGCAATCAGCGCGGTCGCGCCGGCAGAGGTCTTGGCTTTATACGACACAATGTAGGTCTTTCCGGATTCCCACGCGATATTGTGCGTCCAGCTGGCGCCGTTTACCTTGGCGGCCGTGCCGTTTGTAAACGAAAATCCGGTTGCCGTAGCGGCGTAGGTCGTACCCTTGGGCACGGTCGCCGCATCGCCAATATGGATGAGATTCTCCGAAGCACCCGACTCAAATTGCATCGTTACGCCATCCGCCAGTTTGACAAGCGTAATTTCGTCAAAGCCAATCAGCGTATCCTCAGAGCCGCCGCTCGCTTTCAAACGAAGCGTTGCCAAACCGGTCACCGCCCCCGTTTCAAACTGAACGGTAACCTCCTGCCAGCCATTGGCAGCCGTACTGCCGCGTTGCACATACGGTGCAATCGTCCGGCCAACTCCGTTTTCGTTCAGCAGAATCTCCGCACCGGCGGCAGTATTGTCAGCGTTGGCCGCCTTTATATAATAATGTAATTCATAGAGAGCGTCCGATTCCAACAGCAGATCGCCTTGTGCCAGCGAGGCGTTGCCGCCCTGCGGCATCAACGCCGCCGCCTTGCCGAACCAACCGGAGATCACTGACGTGTCACCAACCGATTCCCAACCGTTCAGCCGCATTGAAAAATCACCGTTTTTCAGTGGCAAACTTTCGCCATCGGCCGCATAAGCCGGCAGATCGTGTGTCAGTTTCAGGCTGACGTCATCCAACTCAGCCGTACCGGCTGTCACTTCAAACGACACCGCCAGTTCTGCCACATCGGCCGCCGTGCGAAACGTATAGGACACCGTTTCCCAATCACCCGATTTTGCAGAGGCAGGCACCGGAATCAGCAAATCGCCGGCCAACGAGGAACCGTCCGCCGTCCGTTGCAGGACCGAAGCAGAAAACGCCGCATTCTCTGAAAGGCGCACAGAAAACGACACGGTGTAATCTTTCTCTGCCGCCGCTTCTGCCGATACGCTCTGCAACGTCGACTGTCCATCCGCACCGGACAGCACGCATGCGGCGTCCGAAATGGACACCGCACCTTCCGTATACCAGTCATCAAGTGACGCGCCAAAATCACCGCCAACGATCAACTCCTCGCTATACGCGGAGCTAAATACGCCGAGCGGCAGGCACGTGAGCAGCAAAGCCAACACCACCGCCACCGCCATAGGGCGGCAAAAAGCAGTGCGTTTTACCGAGAAGATTTGCTGTAACCGCTTCATATCCATTCCTCCTGCTGGAAAATATTGTTAATTTGCACAAAAGCTCTCTGCATTTTCGGCAGGGTAATCGTTTACCCTAATGGATAAACGATTACCCTTCAGTAGTTGCATTATAGCATTTTCGCATATGTATGTCAACAGTTTTCGCAAATAAAATTGATAAATAATCGGCAAAATCCCCCTCTGTCCGTTACAGAGGGGGATTTCATTAATTATCAAAGAAAAACACTTGCTTCATCAGCGGCTGGGCGCCGGTTTCCGGATCCATCTCCATCACCATAACGTCCTTCATGTACTCGTTCCACTTGTCTACCACCGGACTGTCTGCCTGCGTCTTGGCGGCAAAGGCCACGCTGTCGCACTCGTAATAGCCAAACAGCTCGTTGCCGACGTTCCAGATGGTGTAGTTGCGGATGCCGGAGGCTGCCAGCACCTCTTTCATTTCCGGCCAGATCTGATCGTGACGGCGGATGTACTCCTCCAATTTCCCGGGCAATACCGTTGCTTTCCATGCATAACGTTCCATCTAATATCCTCCTTTAATAAATATGTACTTTTTGATTACCTTATTTAATTGCGCGTATCAAATAAAAATTTGAACTATTTTCGTAAAAGGGATTGCAATTCCCTCTGTTTAGTGATATTATACACTTATGAAAGCAAAATGTATATAATTTTATGAAAATTTTACGAAATATCCATTTTGCACAACCAAACAGCCTCGTTGTTGTGTATATTGCGCGTAGGTTGTTATTATGTATGAATTAGTATCAAACGGTCGCCTTTTTAAGTGCGATCGAGAAGGGAGAAAGCATATGGATCAACCCATTTTGGAACTTCGCGGTATTACCAAGATCTTCCCCGGCGTGAAAGCGTTGGATCAGGTTCAATTCGACCTGCGTCCCGGCGAAATTCACGCACTGATGGGCGAAAACGGCGCCGGTAAATCCACCTTTATTAAGGTGATTATGGGCGTACACCAAGCAGAGGAGGGCGAGATGCTTCTCAACGGGAAACCGGTTCATTTTAAGAACACCCGTGAGGCGCAAAAGGCCGGTATCGCGGCTATCTATCAGCACGTTACCTCTTACCCCCATCTGACGGTGGCGGAAAATATTTTTACCGGTCACTTGAAGGTTCGATTTGGCATTGTGCAATGGAAAGCGATGTACGAGGAGGCCGACCGACTCCTGCAAGAGTTGAGCGCTGACTTTGATTCCCACGCACTGATGGGTAACCTGTCGGTTGCGCAGCAGCAGATGGTGGAGATCGCCAAGGCTCTCTCCCTAAATGCCAAGATCATCATTATGGATGAGCCGACCGCGGCGCTGACCAAGCGCGAGTCGGAAGAACTGTACCGCATCGCGCTCAAGCTCCGCGACGAAGGCGTAGCCATCATCTTTATCTCGCACCGTTTTGAAGATATGTATGCGCTGGCTTCACGCGTGACCGTGTTCCGCGACGCGCATTACATCGGTACATACGATGTCGACGGTATCACCAACGCCGATCTGATCAAGGCGATGGTTGGCCGCGAGATCAACGAGCTCTTCCCCAAACCGGAAGTGGAAATCGGCGAGGAAATCCTCCGTGTGGAAAACCTGTGCCGTACCGGTTATTTCAAAGACGTTTCGTTTGCGGTCAACAAGGGCGAGATCGTCGGCTTGACCGGTCTGGTCGGCGCCCGCCGCACCGAAGTGGTGCAGACTATTTTCGGCGCCGAGAAGCTTACCTCCGGTAAGATTTATCTGGAAGGCAAGGAAGTCAAGATCAAGTGTCCGTCCGATGCGATGAAGCTCGGCATCGGCTTGTTGCCGGAAAACCGGCAGATCGAGGGCTTGATCCTCGACTGGGGCATCGGCCAAAACATCACACTGACCGAACTGAAAAAGTATGTGCGCGGCTTGTTCATTAACGAGAAGCTCGAGCACATCACCTCGAAGGATCTGGCCGAACAGGTTGACACCAAGGCCGTTTCGATCTTTGACAAAGCCAGCTCGCTTTCGGGCGGTAACCAGCAAAAAGTGGTTGTAGCCAAAGCGCTGGGATCGGATTTTAAGGTGCTGATCCTCGACGAGCCAACCAAGGGCGTAGACGTCGGTGCAAAAGCCGCTATCTACGAGATTATGGGTGAACTGGCCAAGGAAGGCTACGCCATCATTATGATCTCCTCCGAAATGCCGGAGATCCTCGGTATGTCCGATCGCATCATCGTGATGTGCGAGGGCCGTGTGACCGGCGAACTCAGCCGTGAGGAAGCCACGCAGGAGAAGATCCTCGAGCTTGCCATGGCTAAACATATCGCTGCGGCGGAAGAAAGGAAGGTGCAGACCGGTGAAGAATAAGTTGCTTCAGAAAAACAGCAAGCTGAGCGAACTGTTCCGCAGCCGTGAAGCCAGTTTGTTGCTGGTTATGATCCTGTTGTGTGCGCTCATTCAGTGGCGCAGCAACGGCGCGTTCCTTTCCAATATCGTTATCACACAGTTGACGCAGAACTACGCGTATACCGCGGTGTTGGCCTTTGGTATGCTGCTGGTTTTGTTGATCGGCGGTATCGATATCTCCATCGGCGCCATTTTGGCGTTGAGTGGTATGACCGGTTCACTGCTGATGCGCGACGGATTCCTACCCAATGCGACCTCCGTCTATGCTGTGAGCATTGCGGTCGGTCTGCTGTGCGGTCTGGTGATCGGTTTGATCGTTGCCAAGGGTAAGGTCATCCCCATCATCGCCACGCTGGGTATGCAGTACATTTTCCGTGGTTTGACCTATGCGATCTCGGATACCAAGTGGGTCAGCTCCGACCAAATGCTGGCCAGCTACAAGAATTTCGCACAGGGTAGTTTCCTCGGTATCAACAATTTGTTCTGGATCGTCATCATCGTGTTTATCGCGATGATCGTGTTCCTCCGCTGGACCAGCTTCGGTCGTCAGATCTACGCAGCCGGTTCCAACCCCGAGGCCGTGAAGATCTCGGGTATCAATCTGGATCGCGTGAAGATCATTGTGTACTCCATCAACGGCGCGATTGCCGGTCTGGCCGGTGCGATGTACACCAGTATGTACGCAACCGCGCAGGGCAACATGGCCTCCGGCGCGGAGATGGATGTTATCGCCGCCTGCGTAATCGGCGGTGTCAGCTTGAACGGCGGACAAGGCACGCCTCTGGGCGTTCTGCTGGGCGCCATCACCATCGCCATTATCAGTAAATCCCTGAGTTTGGTGGGCATCGATGCTTTCTGGCAGCAAGCGCTGAAGGGCGGCATCATCCTGCTGGCGGTCCTGGTCAACGTTTTGGTACAGCGCCGCAACAACCGTAAGGCTCTGGAAGGGAGGGAGATCTGATGGCTACTAAGTCCGGAAGAACCATTGCGCACGTGAAAGAGCGCTCCCTGAAAGATCTGCTTTTACGCTGGGAATCGTTGTTGGTCTTGATTTTTATCGCGGTCAACATTATGAACGCCAGCTTCTCCCCCTACTACTTAGATGCCTACAACCTGTTCACCAGCATCAACGGTTTCTTGGTCAAGGGTATGATCGCCCTGCCAATGGCCTACATCCTGCTGCTGGGTGACATCGACCTGTCGGTCGGCGGCAACGTCTGCTTATCCGCTACGGTGCTGGGTATCGTGTACAACGCGACCAACAACATTTGGTTGGGAATCGCCGCTTGCTTGGCCACCGGTATTCTCTGCGGTGCGCTCAACGGCTTGATCCTCACCAAGTTCACCGAACTGGCGCCGATGATCGTGACGCTGGCGACCAACATTCTGTTCCGCGGTCTGTCCGAACGCATTCTCGGCGACGGCTCCACCGGCGGTATGCAGAGCATTGATTGGTTCAGCAAGCTGTATTATGGTCGTGTCGGTCCGGTCCCGTATATGTTCATCGTTTTCTGCGTGATGGCGGTGGTGTTCGGTCTGGTTATGCACAAGACCGTATTCGGCCGTCAGATGTACGCGATCGGCGAGAATAAACGCGCCGCCGCTTACGCCGGCATTAAGGTCGAAAAGATCCGTATGTTCGTGTTCACGCTCACCGGCTTCATTTGCGGCTTCGCCGCCGTGTTCTACTGCGCTTGCCTCGGCAGCGTGAAGAGCAACGTCGCCGAAGGCTTCGATCTGGAAGCTATCTCGATGTGCGTGCTCGGCGGTATCTCCACCGCCGGTGGCAAGGGTACGTTCCTTGGCGCGATCATCGCGATCTTCATTATCGGTCTGTTGCGCTACGGTCTGGGCCTGATCAACCTGAGCGGCCAGACCATCCGCATCGTGATCGGTGCGCTGCTGATTGCCGTTGTGCTCTTCCCCACCATTCGGGATCTTATCAAAAATCGCAAGGCGAAAAAATAATTCTTTGGTATGCACGCAATATGCGTTCATATAAATAAAATTTGAAAGGAAGATACCCCATGAAAAAGCTTATCGCACTACTCCTGGCTGTCCTGATGGCATTCTCCCTGGTCGCTTGTGCCGACGCTCCTGCCGGCGGTGACGGCGATGTCACCTATGCTATCGTCTGCAAAGACGCGAGCAACCCCTACATGTCCAGAATGGTCTCTGGTTTTAAGACCGCGTGTGAAGCTCTGGGTGTGAAATGCATCGAGAAGTCTCCGGAAACCACTTCCGTTGACGATCAGATCACGATCGTAAACGAGTTGGTTGCGCAGAACGTCAAGGCGATCGCGATCGCTGCGAACGACGCTGCTGCTCTCGAAGCGACTTTGAAGGCCGCCCGCGACAAGGGTGTTGCCGTTGTGACGCTGGACTCTGACACCAAGGGTTCCCAGATGTTCATCAACCAGGCCGGTGTGACGCAGGTTGCGCAGGTTCTGGTAGACTCCGTCTATGACATGACCGGTGGCGAAGGTGAATTCGCGGTTCTGTCCGCTTCCTCCACCGCTACCAACCAGAACTCCTGGATCGCGGCGATGAAGACCATCATCGAGGGCGATGCGAAGTATGCTAAACTGAAGTGGGTTGAGACCGTTTATGGCGACGACGAGTCCCAGAAGTCGACCGACGAAACCCAGAACCTGATGACCAAGTATCCGAACCTCGAAGTTATCTGCTGCCCGACCACCGTTGGCGTTCTGGCTTGCGCGCAGACCGTGCAGAACACCGAAGGCTGCAAGATCAAGGTTGCCGGTTTGGGTCTCCCGTCCGAAATGAAGGACTATGTCGGTGACGACAAGGTTTGCCCGTACATGTATCTGTGGAACCCGATCGACGTGGGTTCTTGCGCGGCTTATGCGATCGACGCCATCCTCGATGGTAAGGTCGGCGAAGTCGGCACCAAGTTCACCGCTGAGAACGAGACCGAGTACGAAGTCATGGCTGGTGATCCGGCGGATCAGCAGATCATCGTTGGACCGCCCTTCGCGTTCAACGGCGACAACATCGCTGACTGGGCTACCGTCTATTAATTATCTCTAAACCACAAAAAGGTTAGGGCGAAAGCCCTAACCTTTTTCTTTTGCATACAAAAAGCGGAGGACGATGTCCTCCGCTTTTTTCTGTTATTTAGTTGTCACCGAAGCTGATCTTGATGCCGTCACCACTCGACGAGGAGGTGGGCAGATACGGGATCAGCGCCTGCGCCGTCTGCCATACCGGCATCGACTGCAGGTACACTTTACCGGGGCCGGTCACGACCGTGTGGAACAACCCCTCGCCGCCGAACAACACGTTTTTGAAGCCCTTGACGCTCTGAATATCCATCGAGCAGGTCTCGCTCATCGCCGCCAGATAGCCGGTATCTACCACGATGCTCTCCCCGACGCCCAACTCGTATTCCTTACAGTGACCGTCGATCTCGATAAACACCAGACCATTGCCGCTGATCTTCTGCATAATAAAGCCTTCGCCGCCAAACAGCGCGCCGCCGATCTTCTTCTGGAAATAAACCGACAGATCCAACCCCTTTTCCATCGCGAGGAAGCCGGTCTTTTGCACGATAATGCCGTTACCCGGCGTCACCTCATACGGAATGATCGAGCCGGGGAAGCTGGAGGCAAACGCAATCAATCCGTTACCACCCTGTGCCGTGTACTCATTAAGAAAGATCGACTCGCCCGAAAAAATACGTCCAAACGCCTTTTTCAGCCCGCCGGAATGCGTGGCCATCTGCATATTGGGGCTCATCCAGCTCATCGAGCCACTTTCGGAACAGACCGTCTGGCCAGCTTCGGGATAGCAGATCACGACCGGCAAATTGCCGCCTTCAATGGCATACTTCAACATATCAATTCCTCCTTACACCTCAAAATCCAAACAACTGCGCCCCGCCGTAAAGGGACGCACCAGCGTATCGGCGACCGCCACGTGCTCGGGATGTACCGCGTACGCGCGAAGCGCCTCCTCGCTTTCAAAACTGGAATCGAGCATCACGTCCGCATTGGAACTGGCCAGACCATCGGTGTATACGCGGATCTCCAGCAGACCCGGAATCTTGCCGAGCAAGCCCTCGATACCGGCCTTGATACCGGCTTTAACCGCCGGCGTGTTATGTTCCTCTTTGAGTTTCCACAAAATCACGTGCTTAACCATAGAAAACCCCTCCTCTAACATATTCAATATACCACAAATTCCCTTTCTTGTCAAAATTCTTTTCACCGTTCAACTCTTGATTTAACAACAAAAAAACAGTATAATAGGATTAGAATACGCAAAGGAGAGTCTGCCATGGCGTTACACGTAATGGACGAAGCCAACCGTTGCTTGGGATGCAAAGTGCCGCAATGCCAAAAGGGTTGCCCCATCAACACACCCATCCCCGAGATCATCCGGTTGCTAAAAGAGAATAAATTGGATGAAGCCGGCTGGCGATTGTTTGAGAACAATCCGCTAACCACCGTGTGCAGTCTGATCTGCAACCACGAGAAGCAGTGCGAGGGACATTGCGTGCTTGGCAAAAAGGGCGCGCCGGTGCATTTTTCTACCATTGAGCAATACATTTCCAGCACCTATGCCCCGAAAATGACCAAAGGCCCGCATCCCTCTAACGGTATCCGTGTGGCGATCGTCGGCTCCGGTCCGGCGGGCATCACCATTGCCATTCTGCTGGCGCGCTATGGGTATCAGGTGACCATTTTTGAGGGCAAGGATAAGATTGGCGGCGTGTTGCGGTACGGCATTCCGGAATTCCGGCTACCGAAATCGGTGTTAGACGATATCCAGTATCGTCATCTGGAAATGAAAGGCATCAAAATCCGCCCCAACACCAACATCGGCGGCGCGATCGGCATTGACGATCTGTTCCGCGACGGTTACAAGGCGATTTTCATCGGTACCGGCGTGTGGAAGCCCAACACCCTGCACATCAAAGGCGAAACCTTTGGGCACGTGCACTTCGGTATCAACTATCTCAACAATCCCGACAGTTACCGTCTGGGCAAAAAGGTGATCGTGATCGGCGCCGGCAACGCCGCTATGGACGTGGCGCGCACCGCTCTCCGCAAAGGTGTCGAGGATCTCACCTGCTTCTCCATCACCAAAGAGGTTGCCGCCAGCCAATACGAATACAGCTACGCCAAGTTAGAGGGCGTAAAATTCGAGTACAACAAAAAGCCGGTGGAGATCGTCGACGAGGGCGTGATCTTCCGCGACGTCACCGAGGCCGAAAACGGCACACTGACCGACGTGGAGGGAACGGATACCCTCTACCCCGCCGACAGCGTGATCATCTCCATCAGCCAAGGCCCGCAAAACACCATCGTCAACACCACCAGCGGCTTGAACACCAATACGCGCGGACTTCTGTCCGCCGACGAGAACGGCCACACCAGCCGCCCCGGCATCTTCGCCTCCGGTGACGTTGTCAACGGCGCGCGAACGGTGGTCGAAGCGGTGGCACACAGCAAAAAGGTCGCCGAAGCGATGCACGCATACATTCAAAGTCTGCCACCCGAAGAAAACCAGTAAAAACTGTGACAAATCTCCGAAAAAACAACGGGGATTTGTCACTTTTTTTACTTGCAAAATCCGTCGTTTTGGCATATAGTATAGGCGTGAGGTGATTGCTATGCCTTTCCAGCGAAATATTGATATGTGCAATGGGCGTATTCTACCGAGTTTGATCCAATACGCCGTCCCGTTGATGCTTTCGAACCTGTTACAGCTACTATATAACGCCGCCGACGTGATCGTCGTTGCCCGTTGGGCAGGCGGCACGGCATTGGCCGCTGTCGGCTCGACCACGTCGCTCATCAATCTCATCACCAATTTGTTTATTGGTCTGTCAATTGGTGCCAGCGTGGTGGTGGCGCAATATTACGGCGCCGGCGATCGTCAAAACGTGAGTAAGGCTGTACACACCGCGATGAGCATCAGCCTAATCGGCGGTGTATTCATTACCGTATTCGGCATCTTGATCGCCCGTCCGGCTCTTGTGTTGATGCAATCGCCGCCGGAGGTTATCGACCAGTCGGTGTTATACCTCACCATCTACTTTGCCGGCGCACCCGCCTCGATGATCTGCAATTTTGGTGCCGCCGTACTACGCGCGATCGGCGACACCAAACGCCCGCTGCTTATTTTGGGCATTTCGGGTATCATCAACGTCGTTTTGAATTTGATTTTGGTCATCGTATTCCATATGGGCGTGGCCGGCGTGGCCATTGCGACCGTTGTTTCGGTTGTGTTCACAGCGGTGATGATCACACTTTGTCTGGTCAAAACCCACGATATGTACCGCTTGGAGATCAAAAAGCTACGCATCTACAAAGACAAGTTGTGGATGATTTTGAAAAACGGCATTCCGGCCGCCATTCAAAGTTCCATCTTCTCCCTTTCAAACATTTTGATCCAATCCTCTGTCAACTCGTTTGGCGCGGCCGTTGTCGCCGGTAACGCCGCTGCCGCTAATTTGGAAGGCTTTATCTACACCGCGATGAACGCAATGCAGCACACCTGCTTAGCGTTTACGGCTCAAAACATCGGAGCCAAAAACAGCAAACGACTCGTCCCGATCTTTTGGCATTCTATGTTTCTCGTCACCTTGATCGGTATTGTACTAAGCTCGTTGGTGTTGTGTTTCCGCGAACCGCTTTTGTCGCTGTACACCAACACATCGGATCCGTCCGGCGCCGTTTCGCCGCAAGAGATCATTACGCACGGTATCACACGCTTGTGGTTTATCGCCGGCCCCTATTTTATCTGTGGATTGATGGATACCGCCGTCGGCGCTTTGCGCGGGCTGGGTATGTCTGTTGCACCGATGTGTGTATCCATCGGCGGCGTCTGCGGCATCCGAATTCTGTGGGTACTGGCGGTATTCCCGCTTTTCCACACGATGGAATCGCTTTTCATTTCCTATGCGCTTTCGTGGATATTTACCACCATTGTTCACGTTGTGTGCTATTTTGTTCTGGTGAAAAAGATCATTCGGAAAATCGAGGAGTCCAAACAACTCGAAGTTCTCCCGCAAACAGAATAAAAAATCGTCCGATGCGTGTTCGCATCGGACGGTTTTTATTTGCCGGCTTTTTCCAAAGCTTCGTGAATGTGTTCGCAGAAATTCTGCTCGCCAACCAGTTCGTAGAAACCGGATTTTTTCATAACCTCCAGCGGTTGCGTGTTGACGTGCGACAGAATTAGGCGCACCTGCCGTTTTTCGCAGGTTTTGGCGAGCGTTTCGAGCGCACCCAGCGCCGTCGCATCCAGGGACGGCACGCTCCGCATCCGCAAGATCAAGCAGCGTGTATAATCCTTGAGCGTGATGTCCGAGATCTTATCTGCCACGCCGAAGAACAGTGGTCCGCTGATCTCGTACACACGCACGTCCTTGGGGACCGCGCAACGCTCGATACTCTCGGCATCCGTTTCGGGATCGATGTACTGCCAGCCAAACACCGACGTTTCCTCGCTCGTTCGTTTGAGGAACAACACAAGCGCCAGCACCATACCGACCGCGATCGCCACCACCAGATCAAATACCACCGTTAATACAAAGGTGACGACCATCACCAGCGTATCGCTCTTCGGTGCCGTTTTGACGATGCGAGCGAATTTGCGCCATTCGCTCATATTGTATGCCACCATAAACAGAATCGCGGCGATTGTCGGCATGGGAATCAGACCGGCGTACGGCATCAAAAACAACAAAACCAGCAACAGCACCACCGCGTGAATCATACCGGCGATCGGAGTGCGACCGCCGTTTTTGGCGTTAGCCGCCGTCCGCGCAATCGCGCCGGTGGCGGGAATGCCGCCAAACAACACCGAAGCGATATTGCCCACGCCCTGCGCGACCAATTCTGCGTTGGAGTTGTGACGAGAGTTAACCATACTGTCGGCCACCACGCAAGACAGCAGCGATTCGATGGCCGCCAAAATCGCAATGGTAAACGCGTTAGGAAGCGCCGCGCCAATCGCAGAAAGGCTGAAATCCACACCCGACAAATCCACCTGCGGCAAGCCGGACGGGATGGTATACAGATCACCGATGGTGTAGACGTTTTCCGAAAATCCCGGAATAAACGCCACCATCAACGCGCCGACAACCACCGCAATCAGCGAGGGCGGCACGCGTTTTTCAAATTTCGGGTAGATAATCAAAATCGCCAAGCACACCGCGCCAACCACCAATGCCTGCCAACTGAAACTGCCGAGGGCGGCCACGTTGGCCTCCACTTTTTCCAGCGTTTCCACCGGCTTGACGCCGTCGGCGTAGGTCAGCCCCAGAAAATCCTTGATCTGGCCAAGGAAAATCGTCACGGCGATACCGGCAGTAAAACCGGTGGTGATGGTGTTAGGGATAAACTTGATAAGCGATCCCAGTTTGAACACGCCCATCAAAATCAGCATTACACCGGCCAGCACCGTCGCCAAAAACAGACCGTTCATCCCTTGCGTCGCCACGATTCCTGCCACGATGGTAGCAAAGGCGGCCGTCGGTCCGGCGATCTGTACGCGGCTGCCGCCGAGCAACGACACCACAAAACCGGCCGCGATCGCGGTGTAGATGCCGCACGCCGGCTCCACGCCGGATGCCAGCGCCAACGCGATCGACAGCGGCAACGCAATGATCGCGACGATCACACCGGCCACCAAATCCTTAACAAACTGCTGTTTGCTGTAGGCAGGAAGCACCGCCAACAGCTTCGGTTTTAAGTAAAAATTCTTCATAAACCCACTCTCCCAAGAGAGTATACCATTTTTTGAAAGCAAATGTAAATCCCAAATGTGCAACACATTTGGGATTTACAAATGGGGTTTTTGTGGAAAATGATCTATATAAACCGGTCTTGTCCGTCGGCCGCACAGACAAGTGCGCGGGTTTCCTACCTCATACTATGCAGCCTGTCCGCATATCGTGAAAAAGCCACCCAAACGAATTTGGGTGGCTTTTGGTTTTTATTCGGTTTTCGAAAGAAACGCTTGCAGTCGCGGAGATTTCGGATGCCCGAAAACCTCCTCCGGTGTGCCGGCTTCCTCGATCACACCGTCGGCCATATAGATGACCTTATCCGCCACGTCGCGGGCAAACGCCATCTCGTGAGTGACCACGATCATGGTAGAATCCGAGCTTTTCAGCGAACGGATAACCTTGAGCACTTCGCCGGTCAGTTCCGGATCGAGCGCCGAGGTCGGCTCGTCAAAGCACAGGATATCCGGCTCCATCGCCAGCGCACGCGCAATCGCCACGCGCTGCTGCTGACCGCCGGACAGCTGACACGGATACGCGTCCGCCCGATCGGTCAAGCCGATCTTTTCCAGCAACTGATTGGCTTTTTGCAGATGTTCTTCCTTTTTATCCGGCTCCAACAGATCGGGCGCTAAGGTGATATTCCGAAGCACCGTATACTGCGGGAACAGATTAAATTGCTGGAACACCAGTCCAAAATGCAATCGCTTTTCGCGAATCTCGGCATCGGAATACGCGGTCGTAGCCGAGAACAACTCCTCCCCGTCAAACAGGAAGGTGCCCTCGTCGGGATGTTCGAGGAAATTCAAACACCGCAGCAGCGTCGTCTTTCCGCTTCCGGAAGATCCGATTATGACCAGCACCTCGCCCTTTTCCAAGGCAAAATCGACACCTTTTAACACCTCGACCTTGCCAAAGGATTTGCGGATGCCTTTGATCTCCAATAACGCCATAGTTTAACTCCTGAAATAACTCAGTTTCTTTTCGACCTTGCCGAGACAAATTGTCAAAATACCGACAAAGATCAAGTAAAACACGCCGGTGTAGAACAGCGGCCACACCATCGCTTTGGTGGCAGCCAGTTCTTTGGCTTGCTTGATGATCTCGCAGACCACAATGCAGTTGGCAAGCGCCGTATCCTTGATGAGTGTGATAACCTCGTTGGACATCGGCGGCACGATCCGCTGCACCACCTGCTTTAAGATGATCTTCTTAAACACCTGCGAGTTAGTTAGTCCCAACACGTAGCCGGCCTCGTACTGCCCCTTGGAAATGCTTTCAATGCCGCCGCGATAAATCTCGGAGAAATAACAGGCGTAGTTGATCACAAACGCGATCAGCACCGCCGTAATTCTACCGGCATCCTGCACGCCGTGATGGATGAGCATATACCGGTCGATCTGCGAAAACATCGGGAAACTGAACAGCAATCCCGGCACGTAGTAGATGATAAAGATCTGGAGCATCAGCGGAATACCGCGGACGATCCAAACAATCACCTTCGAGATCGCCTGCACCGGCTTAAATCGGCTCATCGAGCAAAAGGCAATCGGCAGACCCAGCGGCACGCCGAGAAGCAGCGTGACCGCAAAGATCAACAGCGATATTTTGAATCCGTCAAGCAAAAACAGCGTGACTTCCCAAAACGTCATAATCGGTTCTCCAAACTTACGTTAAAATCTTATTTCTGATCCGAGAAATCCTTGATCGCCGTGTTAGCAACGTCGTATTTCTCCGCGAGTTCTGCGATGGTGCCGTCCGCACCCAGCTTCTCGAGCTGCTCGTTGACCTGCGCGGTCAGCTCGCTGCCCTTCTTGAAGCCGATGGCGTAGTACTCCACGTCGCTCGACAGCGCATCCACGATGGTCAGCGCCGCATAGTCGCCCTTACCGCAGTAGCTCTTGGCGAGCTGCGCATCCAGAACCGCGAAATCCGCCGCACCGGAGCTGACTTCCACCAAGCAATCGGTCTGCGCCAGCACGCTCTTAAACGTGATACCGGCAAAGCTCTTCGCATACTCTTCACCGGCCGAGCCGCCTTCGGCAACGCCGGCCTTGCCCTTCAGGTCCGCCGCCTTGGTGATACCGGAATCGTTCTTCACCACGACAACCTGACGGTTCTCCATGTAGTTATAGGAAAAATCCACCTTTTCCGCACGGGCGATGCCGTCGTCATCCGCGGTGTTGCAGGTGAAGCCGTTCCAAACGCAATCGATCGCGCCGGAGTTGAGGTCGGTGTACTTCGCAGACCACTCGATCTCCTGGAAGATGACCTCGTAACCGAGGTTGCCAAACACGTTTTCTGCCAATTCGGTGTCGTAGCCGACCAGCTTACCGTTCTCATCCTTGTAGTTCATCGGCTCGTAGATGGTGTAACCCACCACAACAGTCTTGCTCGGCGCGCAGCCGGCAAAGCAAGCGGCCATCAACGCAACGGCCAAAACAAGCGCCAATACTTTTTTCATAATCAAACACTCCTTTTGTAATTTACCACTTTATCACAGTAAAGCGGTTGCTGAAATGATAATACCACCATTCCCCTTGTTTGTCAAGTTCTTTTACAAAAATAAATAATCAAAGCTTTTGAATGGCGCGAAAAGCGGTGGGCGAGCAACCAAAGCGCTCGTTAAACAGCTTGGAAAAGTAGTTTTGATCGTAAAATCCGCAAACGTAGGAAATCTCTTTAAAAGACATATCGGTGCTGCGCACCAGTTGCTCGGCGCGGTCGAGGCGCACCCGATTGAGATACGCGATCACCGTGGTGTCGAATTTCTTTTTGAAGGAGTTCATCACCGTCGCCTTGCAGCAATCGAATTTCTCCGCCAGCGTATCCAGCGTGATCCGTTCGTTGTAATGACGATTGATATATTTTTTGATGAGATCCGCCATATCCTCGTGCGAGGGCTTCAGTCGGTCGTTGCGGGCAAAATGATCCGCCACTATGCTGATAATGTTCACGTAGCTGGGGATCATATCCAACGGCACGCGCCGAATGGTCGACAGATACGCCGCCTGTTCCTCCGGCGAGGAAAACGCCGCCAGCGTTTCGCCGGCGATCTGGCGGCTGTTCTCGGCGGTTTCGTCCCGCACCTGCCCCATCGTCACAATGCCGACCAGTACGCCGTCGCGGTAAAGCGGCACGATCGTTTCGTACAGACCGCAATAGCACTGATACGCATACGGTTTGCCGGTGCGTTTGGCGATCTCAAAGGCGCTTTTATCGCATCGGATGCAGCCGGCACGATACTGCGGATTTTGCTGAATCCGTTTACAAAACGGCAGAATATCCGGCGGATAACTCACGATCTCGCGCAGTTCCGTATCGCACACCGATACGTGAAACCCCGAAATGCGATGAAAATCCTTTAGCACCTCTTCAATGGTCGCATACGGCATATGAACACCACCTTTTTAGGATTATACTAATAATTATATTATTTTATATAGAAACCGTCAAGGGTGATTTGCTATGATAAAGGTATAAGATCTTTGCATTTTAGGGGGACTTACCATGAAAAACGATTTGAATCTCGCCGTTTCTGCGCTGAATCATTTTCAAATAACCGGCACGCTGCGCGGGTGCGCCCCGTACGGCAACGGACACATCAACGATACCTTTTGCGCTTTCACCGAGGACGCTCACAGCAAGCGTCGTCGGTACATTCTGCAAGCGATCAACCAAACGGTGTTTAGCCGTCCGGATAAGGTTATGGAAAACATCGAGGGAGTGATCGAGCATCTGCACACCAAGACCGACGATCCGCGCGCGGTGATGACCTTGGTGCCGACCGTTGACGGTCACGCGTTTTACACAGACGAAAACGGCGGTTGCTGGCGGTTGTACGATTTTGTGGAGGATTCGCTGTGTCTGGAACGTCCGGAATCGAACGAGGATTTCTACCAGAGTGCGCTGGCATTCGGACAGTTCCAGCGCGATTTAAGCGATTTTCCGGCAGAGAACTTAAACGAGACCATCCCCAATTTTCACAACACCCCAGTTCGCTATCAGCGATTCTTGGAAGCCGTGAAAGCGGACAAATGCGGTCGCGCCAAGGACGTGGCCGACGAGATCCGTTTTGTGACGGATCGCGCCGATTTCTATTCGGTGCTGTTGGATGCGCACAAAGCCGGTGAGTTGCCGCTGCGCGTCAGCCACAACGACACCAAGATCAACAACGTGTTGTTGGATGCCGACACGCGCAGCGCGTTGTGCGTCATCGATCTGGATACCATTATGCCGGGATTCTCGGTGACCGATTTCGGCGATTCTATCCGCTTTGGTGCTTCCACGGCCGCCGAGGATGAAAAGGATCTTTCGAAGGTATGGATGGATCTGGAACTTTTCAAAACGTATACCGCCGGATTTCTGGCTGGATGCGGCGGCTCGCTCCCGAACAGCGAGATCCTGCTGCTCCCTGAGGGGGCCAAGATGATGACCATCGAATGCGGTATGCGGTTTTTGACCGATTATCTGGAGGGCGATACCTACTTCCGCATCCACTACCCCACCCACAATCTCGATCGCTGCCGCACGCAGTTTAAGTTGGTGGCGGATATGGAAGAAAAATGGGACGATATGAAAGCCGCCGTAGCCAATTACTGCCGCTGACAAAAATAAAAAAGCTCTGCAAATTTGCAGAGCTTTTTTATTTAAAGAAATCTTATTTCGCAACAGCAGCTTTGAACGCCTGACCAGCCTTGAACGCCGGAACAGTGGTAGCCGGGATCTGAATCTTCGCACCGGTCTGCGGGTTCTGACCAACGCGGCCCTCGCGCTTGCGGCTCTCGAAGGTACCGAAGCCAACCAGAGCAACCTTGTCACCGGCAGCAACAGTAGCAACAACCGTATCCAGAACAGCGTTGACAGCCTTCTCGGCATCCTTCTTGGTCAGACCGGTCTTCTCTACGACCGCGGCAATGAGTTCAGCTTTTTTCATTTTAGAGTCCTCCTAATTTTTATTTATCAGCGAATAAATTCGCAGATGTACTTATGGATTGTTCTTTTCCCATTCGGAAAAGGTGCGCACAAACGCATCCGTTTGATCGGTGAGCGCCTGCTCGGCGTCCCACTTCATCAGCCGCGCCACCGCCGAAACCGCAAACAGCAGTTTGCCGACAGCCGCCGCATCCGATTCTCCCGAAGCCGCCGCTTGCTGCACCGCCGTTTGCGCGGCCGACAGCGCTTCCAGCGCCTCCGACAGATCCGCGTAATCGTAACCGACACGCGCCGCACGGTTTTGCACCTTTTCGGCCCGCATCAACGCAGGCAACGAGCGCGGCACGTTGCTTAGCAGGTCGGTTTGGGATTTGTTCCCGTTGGTCTGCCGTTTGACAGCATCCCATGTGCGAAGAGCCTGACCGGCATCCGACGCCGTCATATTCCCAAACACGTGCGGATGACGAACCAGCATCTTTTTACAGATTCCGTCCGCCACGTCGTCAAACGTGAAATGACCGGATTCCGCTTCCATCTGTGCGTGGAACACCACCTGAAACAGCACGTCCCCCAGCTCCTCTTTCAAGTGCTCGGTATCCTGCTGATTGATGGCCTCCAGCGCCTCGTGCGCTTCCTCCAACATATTCGAGCGAATGCTTTCGTGTGTCTGCACACGATCCCACGGACAACCCTCCGGCGAACGTAAAAGTGCGAGGATCTGCACCAGATCCTCGATGGAATAACGTTCTTTTTCCGGATAGCTGATAGACATGCGTGGCATCCCCCTGAATACACACTTATTATAGACCTCTTTACCAAAAATTGCAAGGGTTTTTTGGGATTTATTCGACGATTTTCCTACTTTTTACGCGTTTTTTCGGGTTTTTTTGCGCTTTTTGTGTAACGTTTTCCAAAAATTGGTTTTTCGGGGCGCGGATTGCTTTCGGGAACAGTGATGTGCCCGCTGTGGAAATTCTCGGCAAAACCGACGTTTTGGAGGATAAATTCCCGTCCGTTTAAGTAATCCAACTCCTCCGCGGGCGTGGAAAATTCAAACTTCAACCGATAGGAACACAGCGCCTGATGCGTAAATCCGGTGCCCTTGTTAATGGCGTTGGTGCCGTATTTGCCGTCTCCCAACAACGGATGACCGATAGACGCCAAATGCGCGCGAATCTGGTGCGTGCGACCGGTCAGCAGATGGATCTCCAAAAGCGACAGACCGTCGTGCGCTTCCAGCACACGATACCGCGTGGCAATGGTGCGCGAAGCGTCCCCTGTTTGCCGATCGGAAATATACACGCGGTTTTGGTCGCTGTTCTTTTCCAGAAATCCGGTCAGCGTATCCTCGTCCTTGGGCATGGTGCCGTGAACCAGACAGAGATAATACTTTTGAATTTCTCGGTTTTTAAGCCGTTCGTTCAATATCCGAAGCGCCGCCGCCGTCTTGGCGGCGATCACAATGCCTTCGGTGTTGCGGTCAATGCGATTGACCAGCGCCGGCGTAAAGTTGTTCTCCGCCTTGGGATCGTACTGCCCTTTTTCGTAGAGGTACCGCTGCACACGAAAAATCAGCGTATCGCCAAACTCGCGGTCGTCGGGATGCACCAGCAACCCGACCGGTTTGTTGAGCAGCATCATCTGGGCATCCTCGTACACGATGTCCAGCTTTTTGGAGGCGTGCATAAACTCATACACCGGCGGCGCGGTTTCCAGCGCATCGTCCGGCAGATACAGTGTGACGATATCCCCCTCTGTCAAGCGTGTGGAGATCTCGCAGCGCTTGCCGTTGATCTTAATATCCTTCCGGCGAATCGCGCGGTACATCAGCGACATCGGTAGCGACCGAAAGGTCTTGGTCAGGAATTTATCCAGTCGCTGGCCGGCGTCGTTTTTGCCGACGGTCACCTGCTTCATATGCCTCACCTCCGAACGCTATTATATCACATTTAATTCGTACTTGTAAATTGCTTTTTCATAAGTTGTATGATATAATGTATATAATTATCCTTTTTCTTAGGAGGTCAGCGTATGGCGACCAATCCCCACAGCGGACATCGCGATCGCGTCAAGCAGAAATTCATCGAGTTCGGCAGCGGACCGTTTCGCGAGCACGAATTGGTGGAGCTTTTGTTGTTCTTTGGCATTCCGCGGCTGGACACCAACGAGATCGCGCATCGCTTGATGGACCGCTTCGGCAGCATTCACGCGATGCTTTCTGCCAATATCGAGCAGCTTCTGGAGGTGGAAGGCATCGGCGAACACTCGGCGGTGCTCATTCGCCTTTGCGGCGATCTGGTCAAGCGGTGCGGCATCGAGGATCATCCCATCGGCACCAAGCTCTCCACCGCCGAAGAAATGGGCGCGTATCTGTTGCCGCGGTTTTGGGGCGAGCAAGAGGAAAAGGTGATGATCGTCACACTCAACAACCGCAAGCAGGTGATTAAAGATACCGTCATCTCCTTTGGCACGCTGACGGCGAGCGCCGTCAATATGCAGATGATCCTGCAACAAGCACTTCGGGACAAAGCGACCGGTGTCATCCTCGCGCACAGCCATCCGGCCGGACACGCCGTGCCGTCGCAGGCGGATCTGGAAACCACGGCACTGGTCATCAGCGAGCTGCGCAAGATCGGCGTATCACTCATCGACCACATCATCGTGGCGGATACCGATTACGTATCCCTCAAAAGCACCAGTTCGGTCGCGTTTGCATTCGGACGATAAGAACGGGTATTCTAATGACAAGGAAAGGAGGTTTTGTCCCCTATGGATCGATTTGAACTGACATCCGATTTTCGACCGACCGGCGATCAGCCGGAGGCGATCCGGCAGTTGGTAGAAGGTCTGCGTCGCGGCGACCGCGAGCAGACGCTCTTAGGCGTGACCGGCTCGGGCAAAACCTTCACGATGGCGAACGTGATCGCCGAGGTCAACCGTCCGACGCTGATTTTGGAGCCGAACAAAACGCTCGCCGCCCAGCTCTGCTCGGAAATGCGCGCGTTCTTCCCCCATAACGCAGTGGAATATTTTGTTTCCTAATAGACTTTTTGAGCAAAAACTCAGTATTCAAGCGGGTTTTACGGACATCGTAACACGAAATAACACACCGTAAACCTATAAAAACCAAATAACTTTGTGACCTAAATTCGTGTAATAAAGCCCTTACGCTTCAGAGGTGGTAATTCTAATGAAGAATAAACAAAAAAAGATGAATAACAAGAAAAACATTCCTTTGAAAACCACCGCTTTTAACCTTAATTTTTTAATTTGGCTGTTGGGGTTCGGCTTTACTTTGTGGGGTAATTTTTATTTCTATTCTTTAGAGAATAAAATATCTTGGATTTTAGTGGCATTTTTGATTGTTTTTATTTTCGCCTTGTTTGCTGATTCTGTATATTATGTGTTTACGAAAGAAGAAATCTATTTTGTGCATTTTTGGGGTTACAAATGGCGCTTGCCTTGGCTTTATGTGAGTTCAATAACTAAGCACGGTTTTTGGGATAGTTTTGGTCTTCGAGAACTAATGGGTTATGAAGTTTATTATGACCAACCCCATAAAGGGCGTGTTACTAGAAAAGCCACCTTGTTAGCCTTAACACCCACAGTTAAGAAATGCTTAAATAAATTTTATCGTGGTGAAATAGCCTTTGAAACTAAGCGTCGAAAGAAGAAAAGATAAGTGTAATCTACATAATTAGAAAAATACTAATTAAATGAAAGGAGTGAGAACAACGTGGATAAGTTTAAATTAGTATCAAATTACAAGCCTACAGGAGATCAGCCGCAAGCGATTGAAAAATTAAGCAAAGGCATTGAAAATGGCTTGAAAGAGCAGGTTTTGCTGGGTGTAACAGGCTCCGGTAAAACATTTACCATGGCAAATATTATTGCGAATGTGAACAAGCCTACGCTGGTTCTCGCTCATAATAAAACTCTTGCTGCACAACTTTGCAGTGAGTTCAAAGAATTCTTCCCCCATAACGCGGTGGAATATTTTGTTTCCTATTACGACTATTATCAGCCGGAGGCGTACGTTCCCACCACCGATACCTACATTGAAAAGGACTCGTCTATCAACGACGAGATCGATAAGCTCCGCCACTCCGCCACCTCGGCGCTGTCCGAGCGCCGCGACGTCATCATTGTGGCGAGCGTATCCTGCATCTACAACCTCGGCGACCCGATCGACTACCGCAATATGATCCTCTCTCTGCGCCCCGGAATGACCAAGTCGCCGGAGGAGGTTATGGAAAAGCTCGTGCAGCTGCAATACGAGCGTAACGACATCAATTTTGCGCGCAACAAATTCCGCGTGCGCGGCGACGTGATGGAGATCTATCCCTCCTATTCCCACGACCGCGCCATCCGCGTGGAGTTTTTTGGAGATGAGATCGACCGCATCAGCGCGATCAATCCCCTCACCGGCGAGGTGAAAAACGTGGTGGGACACGTGGCGGTGTATCCGGCCTCCCACTACATCATTCCGCCGGAGAAAATGGCCGGTGCGGTGGAAAACATCCGCAAGGAGTTAGAGGAGCGCATCGCGTATTTCAACGCCGAGGGCAAACTGCTGGAAGCCGAGCGCATCAACCAGCGCACCCGTTACGATATGGAGATGCTCACCGAGATCGGTATGTGCAAGGGCATCGAAAACTATTCCTCGGTGCTGTCCGGTCGTGCGCCGGGCACGCCGCCCTTTACCCTGCTGGACTATTTCCCCGACGATTTTCTGCTGATGGTGGACGAATCGCACGTGACGCTGCCGCAGGTTCGCGGTATGCACAACGGCGACCGCGGGCGCAAGCAAAGTCTGGTGGATTTTGGATTCCGTCTGCCCAGCGCCTACGACAACCGTCCGCTGACCTTTGACGAGTTTTACAGTCACGTCGGACAAGCGGTATTTGTCAGCGCCACGCCGGGCGAATTTGAGCGCACACGCAGTCAGCAGATCGTGGAGCAGGTCATTCGACCGACCGGTCTGCTCGATCCGGAGATCAAGGTCAAGCCGGTAGACGGTCAGATCGACGATCTGATGGAGGAAATCCGCCTGCGCTCCACGCGCGGCGAACGCGTGCTGGTCACCACCCTGACCAAAAAAATGGCCGAGGATCTCACCGATTTCTTAAACGAAGCCGGTATGCGTGTGCGGTATATGCATCACGACATCTCCACCATGGAGCGTATGGAGATCATCCGTGATCTGCGGTTGGGAGAATTCGACGTGCTGGTCGGCATCAACCTGCTACGTGAAGGTTTGGACATCCCCGAGGTTTCGCTCATCGCGATCCTCGACGCCGACAAGGAAGGATTCCTCCGCAGTACCACCTCCCTGATCCAGACCATCGGTCGTGCCGCGCGAAACGCGCACGGCGAGGTTATTATGTATGCTGACAGCGTCACGCCGTCGATGGAAGCGGCCATCCGCGAGACCGAGCGCCGCCGCGCGATCCAACAGGCGTACAACGAGGCCCACGGCATCACCCCCACCACCATCACCAAGGACGTGCGGGACGTGATTGAAATCTCGTCGGGCGGCAGCAAGCGAAACCGCAAGGTGACCAAAGCCGATTTTGGTCGTATGAGCAAGAGCGAAAAGGCACAGCTTATCGCCGAACTGACCAAGGAAATGAAAAACGCCGCGCGGTTGTTGGAGTTCGAGCACGCCGCGTATCTGCGCGACCGTATCAAGCAATTACAGGAGTAAGTTTATGGCAAAAAAGATCATCATCCGCGGTGCGCGGATGCACAACCTCAAAAACATCGACGTGGAATTGCCGCGCGATCAGTTGATCGTGTTTACCGGTCTGTCCGGCTCGGGCAAATCCTCGCTGGCGTTTGATACCATCTACGCCGAAGGTCAACGGCGATACGTGGAAAGTCTGTCCTCGTATGCGCGCATGTTCCTCGGTCAGATGGACAAGCCGGACGTGGATTATATCGAGGGCTTGTCCCCTGCCATCTCCATTGACCAGAAAACCACCTCGCAAAACCCGCGTTCGACGGTGGGCACGGTCACCGAGATCTACGATTATCTTCGCCTGCTGTACGCGCGTATCGGCGTGCCGCATTGTCCCGTCTGCGGTCGCGAGATCAATCAACAATCGGTAGATGAGATCGTCGATCGCGTGATGAAGTTGCCGGAGGGCAGCCGCATTCAGCTGCTCGCCCCCATTGCGCGCGGTCGCAAGGGCGAATTTGCCAAGGATCTGGAAACCGCACGCAAGGACGGCTACGTCCGCGTTCGCATTGACGGCGAGCTCCGCGAACTTTCGGAGGACATCAAGCTCGAAAAGAACAAAAAGCACACCATCGAGATCGTGGTGGATCGTCTGGTTATCAAAGACGGCATTCGCCGTCGTTTGGCCGATTCGGTGGAAACCGCCACGGCGTTGTCCGGCGGTCTGCTGGCGGTCGACGTGATCGGCGGCGAGGAACTGTATTTCTCGCAAAACTACGCGTGCCCTGAGCACGGCGCGACCATCGAAGAACTGTCGCCCCGTATGTTCTCGTTTAACAGTCCGTTCGGCGCCTGTCCGAAATGCACCGGCTTAGGCGTGTTTCAGTCGCTGGATATTGACCTGATATTCAAAGACAAAAACCTCTCCATCCGCGAAGGCGGCATCCGCACCGCCGGATGGGATTATATGGGCGGCGGCGCCATTCAGCAGATGTACTTTGACGCCGTGGCCGAGTATTGCGGTTTCTCGCTGGATACGCCCATCAAGGACCTGCCGTCCGAGGCGATCGATACGCTGCTGTACGGCACCAAGGGCGTGCCGATCCACATGAAGCATCACAAGGGCTACGGCGAGTACGACGCGCCGTTTGAGGGTATTGCCAACAACCTTGAGCGTCGGTACAAGGAAACCACCAGCAACTGGATGCGCGAGGAACTGGAAACGTATATGCGCGAGGTGGATTGTCCCGACTGTCACGGCACACGCTTAAAGCCGGAGGTTTTGGCAGTAACGGTGGGCGGTCTGAACATTCACGATCTCACCAACAAATCCATCACCGAAGCATTGGAGTTCTTTGATGCCTTTGAGCCGACAATGACCGAGCGCGAACACCTGATCGGCGACCGCGTCATCAAAGAAATTCGCGCGCGCCTCGGTTTCCTGCAAAGCGTCGGTCTGGAATATCTCACGCTGTCGCGGGCGGCCGGCACTCTTTCGGGTGGCGAAAGCCAGCGCATTCGCTTGGCAACGCAGATCGGCTCGTATCTGACCGGCGTGCTGTATATTCTGGACGAGCCGAGTATCGGTCTCCACCAGCGCGACAACGACAAACTGTTGGAAACGCTTAAAAAGCTCCGCGACCTCGGCAATACGCTGGTGGTGGTTGAGCACGACGAGGATACCATGCGCGCCGCCGATTGGCTGGTTGACGTTGGTCCCGGCGCCGGTGTACACGGTGGCGAGATCGTCTATTCCGGACCGGTGAAGGGCATTGAAAAATGCAAAGAGTCCATTACCGGACAGTATTTGGCCGGTAAGCGTGCCATTCCCGTGCCGACCACGCGTCGCGAGGGAAACGGCAACCGTTTGACCGTTTGCGGCGCACGCGAAAACAATCTCCAATCCATTACCGTCTCGTTTAAACTGGGGACGTTTAATGCCGTCACCGGCGTGTCCGGCTCGGGCAAATCCTCGCTGATCAACGAAATTCTCTACAAATCGCTGGCAGCAAAGCTCAATCGCGCCCGCACCTTCCCCGGCAAGCACGATCGCATCGAGGGCGTGGAGTTTTTAGACAAGGTCATCAACATCGACCAGTCCCCCATCGGACGCACGCCGCGCTCCAATCCGGCGACCTATACCGGTGTGTTTAACGATATCCGCGAATTGTTTGCCCAAACACAAGACGCCAAGCAACGCGGCTACAGCGCCGGACGCTTCTCGTTTAACGTTCGCGGCGGTCGCTGCGAGGCGTGCCAGGGCGACGGTATTTTGCGCATCGAAATGAATTTCTTACCGGATGTATACGTTCCCTGCGAGGTCTGCAAAGGACAACGCTACAACCGCGAAACGCTGGAGGTCCGCTACAAAGGCAAAAACATCTACGACGTGCTGGAGATGACCGTGGAGGAATCGCTGGCGTTTTTCGCGGATCTGCCGCGCATCAAACGCAAGCTGCAAACGCTTTACGACGTGGGACTTTCCTATATCAAGCTCGGACAACCGGCCACCACCCTCTCGGGCGGTGAGGCGCAGCGCGTCAAGCTCGCAACCGAGCTTTCCAAGCGACCGACCGGCAAGACGGTGTATATCCTCGACGAGCCGACCACCGGTCTGCACACCGATGACGTGCGCCAACTCATCGCCGTCTTGCAAAAGCTGGTGGACAGCGGCAACACGGTCATTGTGATCGAGCACAATCTCGACGTGATCAAAACCGCCGACCACATCATCGATCTCGGCCCCGACGGCGGCAACCGCGGCGGCACAATCGTCGCGTGCGGCACACCGGAGGAGGTTGCCGAAGTGGCCGGTTCCTACACCGGTCGCTATCTCAAACCGTTGTTGGAGGGCACAAAATGAGCGAACTCGTGATGCGCCCGATCGCGCATATCCGCACCGATTTTCCCACCAAATTCGGCGTTCCGCGCCAAAGCGGACTGGTGGAAGCGCTGGAGGCCACGGTGGTGTTTGAGCCGGAATACCGAAACGCAGACGCGCTTCGCGGCCTGGAAGGCTACTCTCACGTCTGGCTAATCTGGCAGTTTTCCGAAGCGGTACGCGAAACGTGGTCGCCAACCGTGCGACCGCCGCGACTTGGCGGAAACACCCGTATGGGTGTGTTCGCCACGCGCTCGCCCTTTCGCCCCAACGCGATCGGCTTGTCCTCGGTCAAGCTTGAGCGAATCGAACAGACCGACGAGGGGGCGGTGCTGGTGGTATCCGGCGCCGATCTGATGAACGGCACGCCCATTTTGGATATCAAGCCGTATCTCCCCTTTACCGACAGCCATCCCGATGCCACCGGCGGTTTTGCCGAGCCGGTGCGGGATTACGCGCTGGAGGTCACCTGTGATCCGGAAATTCTTGCGGCGTTTTCGCCAACACAGCAAGCCGCCTTGCTCGGTGTGCTGGCGCAGGATCCACGACCGTCCTATCAGGACGATCCCGATCGGATCTACGGTTTGCCGTTTGCCGGCAAGGACGTCAAATTCACGGTTAACGGCACACAGTTAACCGTGATCGGAATGGAATAAAAAAAAGATCCCGATGCCAACGGCATCGGGATCTTTTTTTGCTATTTAGAACAAACCGGTGATCTTGCCGGATTCGTCGACGTCGATGTTGACGGCGGCCGGCACCTTCGGAAGTCCCGGCATAGTCATGATCGCACCGGTCAGCGCCACCACAAAGCCGGCGCCGGCCGACAGCTTCACCTGACGCACCGTCACGTCAAAGTCGGTCGGTGCGCCGAGCTTGGTCTGGTCGTCGGTCAGGCTATACTGCGTTTTTGCCACGCAGACCGGCAGATTGCCGTAGCCGAGTTTTTCCAGCTGTGCCACTTGTTTGGCGGCGTCGGCGGTCAATACCACGCGGTTGCCGCCGTATACCTTCTGCACAATGGCGTTGAGTTTATCCTCGATACCGCCGTCCAGCTCATACGCGTGGCGGAAATTGTTCGGCTGGTCGCACAGGCGGATCACTTCCTCGGCGAGCGCCAAACCGCCCTCGCCGCCTTTCGCCCACACCTGCGACAGCACCGATTTTACGCCGCGCTTAGCGCACGCATCGGCAATCAGCTGAACTTCCTCCGCCGTATCGGTCGGGAACTCGTTGATGGCCACCACGCACGGCAGACCGAACACCTCTTGGATGTTTTGGACGTGCTTCATCAGATTGGGCAGACCCTTTTCCAGCGCCGCCACGTTGGGCGTGTTGAGATCGGCCTTGGCAACGCCGCCGTTGTATTTGAGCGCGCGCACCGTCGCCACGATCACCACCGCGTCCGGCTTCAATCCTGCCATCCGGCACTTGATATCCAAGAATTTCTCCGCGCCGAGATCCGCGCCAAAGCCGGCCTCGGTGACGGCGTAGTCACCCAGTTTCAGCGCCATCTTGGTGGCGGTAACCGAGTTACAGCCGTGCGCGATATTCGCAAATGGACCGCCGTGCACGATCGCCGGCGTATGCTCCAGCGACTGCACCAGATTGGGCTTGAGTGCGTCCTTCAGAAGCGCCGCCATCGCGCCCTCGGCGTGCAGATCGCCGGCGGTTACCGGCTTCTGCTCGTCCGGCTTACCATAGGTATAGCCGATCACAATACGCGCCAGCCGCTGTTTCAGGTCAGCGATGTTGCTCGCCAGACACAGCACCGCCATAATCTCCGAAGCGACCGTGATATCGTATCCGTCCTCGCGCGGCACGCCGTTGACGCGACCGCCGAGACCGTCGATCACCGAGCGAAGCTGGCGATCGTTCATATCCACACAACGCTTCCACGTGATCTTACGCGGATCAATTCCCAGCTCGTTGCCTTGGAAAATGTGGTTATCGATCATCGCGGCAAGCAGGTTGTTGGCCGCACCGATGGCGTGGAAGTCGCCGGTAAAGTGTAGGTTGATATCCTCCATCGGTACCACCTGCGCCCAGCCGCCGCCGGCCGCACCGCCTTTGATACCGAACACCGGACCGAGCGACGGCTCGCGAAGCGCCATCACCGTCTTTTTTCCCAGACGCGTCAGCGCGTCCGCCAGACCGATGGTGGTGGTGGTCTTTCCCTCGCCGGCAGGCGTGGGGTTGATGGCCGTCACCAAAATCAGTTTGCCGTTCTCTGCCGGTGACTGATACAGCAAATTATAATCGATCTTGGCCTTGTACTTACCGTACGGCTCCAGATAATCCTCGTGGATACCGGCGGCAGCCGCGATCTCCATAATGGGTTTCATTTGGCAGGACTGTGCAATTTCAATATCGGTTTTCATTGTAACATCCACCTTTCTGAAAATAAAAAGGACAGCGCCATCCGCAAAGCCCGCGGTGGTGCTGCCCAGACGGTCGGCATCAAACAGCCATCCGACCACACTGTGGTGCTCCACAATAATCCGTCAGCGATCGGGGGCTTTTCAGTTGAGTTTATCATAGCATACCCCACAAAAATTGTCAAGAAAAAACCGCATTTCATCAAACGATGAAATGCGGTTTTGGATTATTGTCTGAGCATCGGCAGCGGATTGATATACTGTCCGTTGCGGCGGATCTCAAAGTGGATGCCCGGACCGGTCGTCGAACCGGAGGAGCCCACCTTGGCGATCACTTGTCCCTGCGAAACCTTTTCGCCGGGCGATACCAAGATCGCCGAGCAATGCGTATAGTGCGAGGTGTAGCCGTTGCCGTGATCAACGATCACATGGTTGCCGTAGCCGCCACCCCAACCGTATATGACCTCGGACACACGGCCGCCGTCTACCGCCACGATATTCGCGCCGTAGATGCCGCTTTGATAAATATCAATACCCTTGTGGAATTCGCCCGGACGCCATCCGAAACCGGAGGTGACCATATACCAGCCGGGCGTCGGCCAAATGAATTTGCCGGTCGATACACCGTCGCCAACCGTGCCGGAGCCGTAGCCGATATTCATCGCACCCTCGGCGTTGACCTGCGTAACCGGATCTTTGGTTTTTTGTTCCGAAATCAGTTTGCGCGACAATTCCTTGCCGTCTACCGAAACGACCTCGTAGGTGGTTTCGATCTCGCCCTTTTGTCCCGCTACCTTGACGTAATTGTCGCCCAGATACCGGTTGTGATCCTTCACAGTAATCGTGTCAAACGGAATATAGCTGACCACCACTTCGGTGCGGGCGGACTGAATATGCAAGTACGCATACGCCGGTTTAACCACCAATTTCTTGCCGGCCTTCAGGCTTTGATCGGTCAATCCCTCGTTGTAGCTGATCAGCTGCAAGCGGGTGATGTTGTGCTCACGAGCAATGGAGGTGAGCGTATCGCCCTTCTGCACCGTGTACAGCTCCTGCGTTTGCGTTTTATCGGTGAGCAGCTGACGCATCCGTTTGGCGGTCATCAACGACACCGACGGATACAGACCGGGGATGATCTCCACCGTTTCCATAAAGCTGACGGTTTCCTTGGTGGCTTTCTTGGCGCGGGCGTTCTTCAAAATACCGTCCAGCACCTTTTGCACCTCTTCTTCGGTTTTCAGCGCACCAACCAGCATCTCGTTGACGTACAGACCACTCATATACGCAACCTCGTCCCCGTAGGCACGCAGGATCGCGTTGCAGACGTCGTGATCGTCCAGCAGTTTGCTGGTCTGAGTGGTGGCAATCGCCATATCGGCGGTATCGGCAGACAGCGACAGCGTATTGTCAATGGATGCGACGCGGCTTTGCGCCAGCGCCAAGCCTTCCTCAAACACGGTTTCGTCTTGCACGTAGCCGATCTCCTGCCCGTCGTACGACACGTACAACGCGTAGGTCGCCTGCGCCCACTGGTTGATGGTGATCGCCATCACGCAGATGGCCGCCACCGGCGCCACGTAGTTAAAGCCTGTCCACACCAAGCGACGATAGATCCAAATCGCGCGGAACGGATAAGCGATCCAGCGCAGAATGCTGCGCGCGCGATCCTCTTCCCACAGCGCACGGTTTTTCGCCTTTTCCACCTCCAGCTGACGATGGCGGCGCTTTTTCTCCGCTTGCAGATTTTCTACACGCGAGAGAACCAACACCTTCCACAGCGCGCGGAAGAAACGACCGATCGGCTCGGCGATCCGCCAAAAGCGCGTCTGCACGATTCGCCAAAAGCGGATAGACTGAATGCCGATATAGTAACAGAAAGGATACACGGCGTTAACGATCGATATAACAAACGCCATATATCCGGTATATTCGGGTTGTTTGACCAGCATAAAACGCCGCCTCCTTTCGAAAAAATTGACACGAGCTTTTTATAGTATACCATAAGAAAGCCGAACTCGCAACGGTTTTTATAAAGAAAATTTGGTTTGTACTGCCTCCGATTTCTCGTCATACGTCAGTATGCCCTCGAAATCGTCGTTGTCCAACCACCAATTTTCATTTATAAAAACTGCTTCGCACCGCGGAGAATGGATTTTGGTGGGATTTTTTCGTTTCTGATTGCCGATGGGCTAACGCCCATCCAATGAAGAAACGGAAAAAGCGCCCAAAAGACTTCTCTGCGGCGATGCGGGGTTCGGTTCTCTTATGGTATACCATAAAATAATATAAAAAGCAACCCCACCGGAATGGGTGGGGTTGTGTGATTATTGAGGATATACCAGATCGTCGGTTTTCCAAGAGGCGAGCGCGTCACGCATTTGCGCGGCCGCGACCTTGGCGGCGGGCAGATCGTGCTCCAACTAATTGCCGCACTCGGCGGCGGTGTTACCGGGGATCTCCCCTTCGTAATCCGCTATAAACGCCAGCGTTTCTTTTGTCAGCGCGACGACATCCGCCGGATCCAACTCACGCACCAGAAAGTAAAATCCGGTACGGCAGCCCATCGGTCCGAAGTAGATCACCCGATCGGCGTGTCGACTGTTGCGCACGTACGTCGCAAACAGATGCTCGATGGTGTGCATCGTCGCCGTAGGCAAAAACGGCGGTGTATTGGGGCGGACAAACCGCAGATCGTAGGTCACGACATCGCCGTCTACGCGCGAGGTGTAAAGCCCCGGCACCAGCACGTCGTGGTTGATCTCAAAGCTCGCGATCCGTTTCATCAGCGACCCTGCATCTCGCGCACAATCTCTTCGACAATGCGGCGGACAGTCGCCTCGTCCACCGAGGACGCGGTCGGCGGCGTGGTGCCGCAGCTGCCAAACAGACGCATTTTCTCGATCGTGGAGATCTTAACCGCTTCGCGCACCGTCGGGAGCAGGTCAATGATGCCCTTGCCCATCGAGGTGAAGTTCGCAAAGAACGCCTCGACCGCGGCCACGTTGATATCGGTAAAGATGTTGACCTTGGAGATGCCGGCTTCGATTGCCTTGCGGAAATCGTCGTCGGTCAGGCCGGAGCCACCGTGCAACACCAGCGGCGTCGGAACGGTCGCCGCAATCTTGCGGATGCGGTCGAAGTCGAGCTTCGGCGGCAGCTTGTAAGCGCCGTGCGCGGTACCGACCGCGATCGCCAGCGCGTCTACGCCGGTGCGATCCACGAAATCCTTCGCCTCTTCCGGCGTGGTGTAGAACTTGGAAGCATCCTGCACCTGCTCAGCGGTAGCCGCGCCCTCGGCGCCGCCAACGTGACCGATCTCGCCCTCAATGGACGCGCCGTAGGAGTGCGCGATCTCGGTCATCTCACGAACGCGCTCGCAGTTGATCTCGTACGGATCGGTGGAGCAGTCGTACATAATCGAGGAGAAGCCGAGCTTCAGCGCCTTCAAGCAGGTTTCCTTGTGCAGACCGTGGTCAAGGTGAACCACGACCGGAACCTTCGCGCGCTTGGCCATCGGGATGAGGATCATCGCCAGATCTTCCAGCGAGTTATACGGCAACAGAACTTCCGCCGTACCGAAGATGACCGGCGAGCCGGTCTCCTCCGCAGCGGCAATGATGCCCTGCGCCAGTTCCAGCGACACGGCGTTAAACAGACCAACTGCATAATGGCCCTTTTTCGCGTCGTGCAGAACTTCGTTCATAGTAACTAACATCGGATTTCCTCCTTACATCTGCTGCCGATCGTACTCGGCAGACATTTTCTTGATCTCATCGGCAGTGCGCATACCGTCAATGCCGTTATCTGCAAACAGGTTACAGACCGCCGCCGTAGAGGCGAACTCCAAGATCTCGCGATCGGACAAGCCGTGGTACAGACCGTACAGGCTGGCGGCACAGAACGAGTCGCCGGCGCCGGTGCTGCCCTTGATCTGATCCTTCGGCACCGCCAACGACGGCAACACCGTGAATTCGCCGGTGGCGACGTCGTAGGCAAAGCCGGCTTCCTTGGCGTGAATGATCACCTTTTCGCGAACACCGCTTTCGGCCATACGACGCATCGTTTCGCGGATGTTTTCCACATGCAGCTTGCCGTCTGCCGTGCGGGGCGAAAGCCCCCAAATGGTGGTGCTCTCGATCTCGTTCAAGATCGCGTAATCGCAATATTTCAGCGCCGGCAGGATGGTCTTGGAGTAATCGGCGGTGCTATCGCTGACAGCGTCCACCGACGTCTTAATCCCCTGCGCCTGCACATCGTGCAGGAAGCGCGCCATCGCCGTGCCGTATTCCGCATCCGGCGCATCAAAGCTATCCAGAAGCAGGATGTACCCGATGTGCAGAATATCGCAATTCAAGCGAGACAGATCCACGTGCGTCGGCGCGAACTCCTTGTTCGCACCGCGGGCATGGAAGAAGGTCCGTTCGCCCGAGCGAATGTTCATCACATCCGTAAACGAGGTGGGCGCGGCCTCCGACACCGTCACGTTGGCGGTGTCGATCCCGTACTGCTGCATCACACCGGTGACGTACTGACCGTATTCGTCCTTGCCCACGCGGCCGACAGCCGACAGCGGAATGGACGGGTCGATCTTTGCCAGATTGATGGCGGTGTTCGGCACACAGCCACCAACCGAATAGGCAATATCCGAAATGTTGCACAGCATCCCCTTTTCGGGGTAGGCATCGATGGTCTTGATAACGTCAACTAAAATGTTGCCGGCAAACGCAATACCGTTTTTCGAGGCGGCCATATTAGTTGCACTCCGCGGTCAACGGACCAGCCAGTTCTTTCAGGAAGAACAGACGGCCGGCGAGTGTCGGGATGTAGGACGAGGTGATCCACGGAGTCTGACCGTGACGCAGCGTCATCCACAGCGACAGACCCTGCCACTGCATACCACGACCGAGCGTGCCGTCGGCACCGCCGATGGCGTAATCCGCCTGCAGAAACAGGCCGGGGCCGATGGTGTTGGCGCGGCACGGCACCAACGGGGTGCGGGACTTGAAGCTGGTCAGAGCGTTCTGCTCAACCGTGAGCGGATGGATCTTCGCCGCAATGCGATACGGCTGAGCCTTCCACTCTTCTTCGGTCGCGTAATCAGCCGCAAAGGTCGGCTCCCAGAACGCGATGTGGCACATACGGCCGATACCGTAGACCAGCACCAGCTTGGCGCCCTCCGCTTTCAGAGCGGCGATCTTTTCCGGATAGGTCGGCAGGTTGGTCTTGGTGGCGAAGTTGCGCTGCGCCACCGGCACGGTCAGCTCGCCCAGCGGGTTGAACAGAGCCTGCTCCATCGCATACTGGAACGCGCCCGGGTTGTCCGACGGCAGGGTGTTGCCCTCGGCATCCGCCCACTCATCCATATTGAAGGTGTACACGTGATCGCACGCGACCTTCCATTCTTTCAGGAAATACACGACCCACTTGTACATACCCATCGGGCCAACCGGCAGGATGAACGCGATCTTCTCGCCGCGATCCTTCGCCAGCTTGATCTGCATCGCGATCTCGTGACCCATGTAGGTCTCGAATTCGCCGAGCGACTCACACTTCAGCGGCTGGAAATCCTTGTTCCAGAACGCCTGACGATCGCACACCGTCTCCGGCGCGCCGATGCAAGCATCGATCTTCTCAAAATCCCAACCGGCGGGATAGAAGCCTTCCAGAGCAGAACCTTTAACAGTCGAATTGAAATCCATGATGTAAATCCTCCTTAAATTTTAATTACGGCAGATACCGTTTGGTAGTGCCTTTTAAGTACACTTGACATTGACGGAAGCCCTCGGCGTAGTCCGCGCCGCACTGGAAGCCGCGATAACGGCAGCAGGTCTTGACCATATCGGGGAAATCGATATTGTCGTGGTCACGCATCCAGACGATCTGGGATTCGTGGCATTCGAGCATTTCGAGTTTTTTGTCGATATGCTCGGACACGTCAACGTACTCCGTCGGGTTGAAGTTGACACCGCAAAGCGTATCCATGTAATAGATCGGAACCAGACGCGCCGGCGTTTTGGTCGGCGTATCGTAGTTGGGAAGCGTCGCCGTAAAGGAGGCGTCAAACGTCAGCTTGGACACCGCCACGTGATCGGGCATATAATCGTCCGGATCGTGCGTGATGATAAAGTCCGGATTGACGCGCTTGATCACGTCGACCACTTTGTCGCGGGATTCCTTGTTATCCGAGTAGATGTCCAGATCGTGGAATCCGCCCCAGATCACCTCGATACCGGCCATATCGCCGGCACGCTTTGCCTCCGCCGCGCGCATCGGGATGAGCTCCTCCGGCGGAATGATCTCGTGACCGAGGTTGCCGCTGCACAAGTGGCATACCACCACGCGGTCGCCGCGCTCTCTGCATTTGAGCAGCGTACCGGCACAAGCGATCTCCACGTCATCGGGATGGCAGGAAATAACCAATACTGTGTACATATATCTTCCTCCTTTTAACAATGGGATTTAACTATCCAATTTATATTATATAATATTATACTTGCAAAAACAGAGAAAATTAGGTATAATACTTATACAATCAGTCAAGGATGTGATTTTGCTTGGATAATTTTATAAAGCACCGTTTGGAATCGGTGTTTCGCATCGAAACGATCGTGACCATTTTCTATATGGAGTTGTCAAAAGATTTCGCTTATGACGGCGAAAAGCACAACTTTTGGGAAATGGTCTACATCGACAAGGGCGAAATGATCTGCGCCGCCGACAAGAACCAGTTCACCCTCAAAAGCGGCGAGGTCACCTTCCACAAGCCGAACGAGTACCACAACCTCTCCGGAAACCGCGACGTAGCGCCAAATGTCAGCATCATCACCTTTGAGTGCGACAGTCCGGCTATGCGCGATTTCGAAGGTAAGATTATCCGGTTAAACGCCGAGGAAAAGGCGCTGTTGTCTATGTTATTTGACGAGGGGTTGTCCGGGTTTCGGTTGACCGATCCGGAAAATCCGCTGTTGCAGCGGTTGGATGTACTGCCGGATGCCCCGTTCGGCAATATGCAGATGACAAAAAATCTGCTGGAGATCTTTCTCATCAAGCTGCATCGACACAAGGACACCCTCACCAAACAAAGCCGCTTAAACGTGCACATCAACGGCATCGACGTGCCGATGGAGGTCAAGGAGATCCTCGACGTGTTGCAGGAACACCTCTACGATCGGCTGACTCTTGCCGACATCGCCAAGGCGGTCGGCAAAAGCGAAACAGCGGTAAAAAACCTGTTTGCGCTGTACAAAACCGGCGGCATTATTCGGTATTACAATTCCTTAAAAATCAAGGAAGCCAAGAAGCTCATCCGCGAAGGTCGGCGCAATCTGGCGCAGATCGCCGAGCTGCTGCAATTCGACAGTCCGCAGTATTTTTCGCGCTGCTTCAAGCAATTTACACATATGACGCCCAGCGAATACCGCCGGTCGATCATCCGCTGATCACAGCGCGTTGATGATCGCGGTCGCCAGCGCCATCGCCTGGCTCTTGAGCGTCTCCGCATCACGATCGATGCAGGTGAGGTTGACCTCGATCATATGATTTTTGGCATACACGTCCAGTACGCTGGCGGTCGCCGACCAATAGGCCACATCCCCCAGTTCCACGGACGTCATCTCGGGATACATCGCCTGCGAAATGAAATGATCGAACATATCGCGGGATTTGTCATCCAAATTGACCGTCAACAGCACCGGCATTTCCTCTTCGCTTTGGGTGGATTGGCAGGTCAGCTGCGTGCCACCCTCCAGCACGGTCGGTTCTTTCATCTCGCGCCCCAACGTCTGCGTGAGCACCGATTGGGTGAGAATATCCTTCAGGGAGGCTTCGATCAGATCGGTGGGTTTATGGGTGGTGACCGGACGAGTGGAGTAACTCGGTTTAGCCGGCTCGGACGGAGCCGCCGCACAACCAGACAGCAGCAAAGCCGCCACCAACAACAAGGCACCCAAACGTTTCATCTGCAATCGCTCCTTTTTATACATACTTTATAAATATAGTATATGAAATTCGACCGAAAATTGCAAGTACCGCGCGCGAATTTCCGCCTCAAAACATAAGAAAACCACCGATGGCGTTCCATCGGTGGTTTTTGTTTGTGTTTGTGGTGGATTACACCATTTTCGCGATCTCGGCAGCCAGATCGTCCTGACGCTTCTCGATGCCTTCGCCGCGCTCATAGCGGATGAAGGATTTGATCGTCAGCTCGCCGCCGGCAGCCTTCGCGGATTCCGCGACGTACTGCGCAACCGTCTGATCGCCGTTCTTGATGAACTCCTGGTTAACCAGGCAGTTCTGCTCGTAGAACTTGCGGATACGACCGTCGACCATCTTTTCCTTGACCATATCCGGCTTGCTCGCCATCTTCGGATCGTTGGCGATCTGGGACAGCAGCACCTCGCGCTCGTGATCGATCACGCTCGCCGGCACGGACGCGTTATCCAGATATTCCGGATTCATCGACGCGATCTGCATCGCGACGTCCTTACCCACGGTGGTGAGCACATCCGCAGACACGGTGGAATCGAAGTTGACCAGAACGCCGATACGGCCGTTGTCGTGCATATAGGTCACGCACTTGCCCTCCACACGCTCGAAGCGGCGGATGCTCTGGTTCTCACCGATAGCGAGAACGTTGGCCTGCAGCGCGGTCGCCACGGTGCCATCGTCCATCGGACACTCCTGCAGCGCCTCGACCGAAGCCGGATTCTGCTCGGCGATGATGTTCGCCACGCCCTTAACAAAGTTCTGGAAACGCTCGTTCTTCGCCACAAAGTCGGTCTCGGAGTTAACCTCCACGATCACGCCGACGTTCTCGGCAGCCATCGCGTAGACCATACCCTCAGCGGCCACACGACCGGACTTCTTCGCCTGAGCAGCGAGGCCCTTTTCGCGCAGCACGTCAATGGCTTTTTCCATATCGCCGTCAGCAGCCTTCAGCGCATCGGCACAAGCCTTCATACCAACGCCGGTACGCTCACGCAGCGTGGTAACGTCTTTTGCAGTGAAATTCATTTCGCATATACCTCCTGTGAGTGATTCTTATTCGGCGGCTTCCGCGGCGGGAGCTTCCTCAGCAGCGGCTTCCTCGCCGGCATCCTCGCCCTGGCGGCCTTCGATAATCGCGCTGGCCATCGCACCGGCGATCAACTTGACGGCACGGATCGCGTCGTCGTTACCCGGAATGACGTAATCGGCATCATCCGGATCGCAGTTGGTGTCAACGATCGCCACAACCGGAATGCCCAGTTTCTTGGCTTCGGCAACCGCGATCTTTTCCTTGCGCGGATCAACGATGAACAGCGCGCCCGGCAGCTTCTTCATCTCTTTGATGCCGCCCATAAACTTCTCGAGCTTGGCAATCTCGTTCTCGAGCTGAGCGACTTCTTTCTTCGGCAGCAGATCGAAGGTACCGTCTTCCTTCATGGTGTTGAGCTGGTTCAGACGGGCGATGCGGCCACGGATGGTGCGGAAGTTGGTGAGCATACCGCCCAGCCAACGCGCATTGACAAAATACGCACCGGCACGCTCGGCTTCCTCACGAACGGAATCCTGCGCCTGCTTCTTGGTACCGACAAACAGCACAGTCTCGCCCTTGGCGGACAGCTCGCGGATGAACATATACGCCTCATCCAACTTCTTGACGGTCTTCTGCAGGTCGATGATGTAGATACCGTTACGCTCGGTGAAGATGTACGGAGCCATCTTCGGGTTCCAGCGACGGGTCTGGTGACCAAAATGGACACCGGCTTCGAGCAACTGCTTCATGGATACTACGGACATAATTTTTTCCTCCTTGGTTTTTCCTCCACATCGCCGAAAGCACAGCCACCGGCAAAACCGGCACCGACCGCGCATAAACGATGTGTGAGTTTTTTGCCTATATATTATATATAATCCCTACCGAATAGTCAAGTGTTTTTTGAAAAAATTTTTAACGCGTAAAAATCCCGTTAATCAAGCGGTTTTTTCGATGTCGACGAGGCAGTTCCGGATGGTTTACCAGCACCGTTTCGTCCCCGACGATCTCGATCTCTCTCCACGGGATCACCAGATCGTCCTCGCTGCCGAACAACCCAAGCAATTTGGCTCGTCCGCGTATGACGATCGCGCACACCTGCGCCGAGCAGGTATCCACCTCCACATCGTCGACACACCCCAGTCGATTGCCGGTGGCGATATCGATCACCTCTTTATCGTGCAGATCGGTAATGCGACACAACATAAACGTCCCTCCTTTTTTCTCATCCATATGCGGATTTTTTAAGTAATATGCTTAAATTTTAAAAAAGTAATTGACATATCGCTTAAAAACGTCTATAATGAATGTAGTTTTGAAAACCACTTGTCGTAATAGGAGGAATTAAATCATGAATTATCGAATCACAACCGATACCACCTGCGATCTGCCGGTATCGTTTTATACGGATCATCGCATGCCGCTTTTGGGACTGACCTGCCGCCTGGATACCGGTCGCGAGTTCACCGAAGGCGCAGCGGACAGTATGCCGCTAAAGGAATTTTATCAGTATCTGCGTGACGGCGGCTCCGCCTCCACCATGCAGATGAACGCGTGGCAGTTCTGCGAGGCGATCGAGCCGCTCGTCGCCGCCGGTGAGGACGTGCTGCACATCGCCTTTTCGGGTGGATTAAGCGGCACCTATCAATCGTGCGTGCAAGGCGCGGTCGAACTGCGCGAGAAGTATCCCGATCGCCGCATCGAAGTGGTGGACAGCCTGTGTGCGTCGATGGGCGAAGCATTGCTGGTCACCTACGCCCTGCACAACCAGCAAAACGGGATGTCGTTGGACGAAAACCTGCAATGGTTGGAAGAAAACAAGTTGAACCTCGCTCACTGGTTTACGGTGGACGATCTGATGTTCCTGCACCGCGGCGGTCGCGTTTCCAAGAGTTCGGCAATCCTCGGCAGCCTGATCGGCATCAAGCCGATCCTGCACGTTGACGACGAAGGTCACTTGATCTTGGTGGGTAAAAAGCGCGGTCGCAAAGCGTCGATTGAAGAACTGGCCAACCGCGCGATAAACTCCTGCTTGGGCGAACTCAAGGATCAGCCGGTGTTCATTTGCCACGGCGATTGCGAGGACGACGCCAATACGCTGGCGGATATGCTCCGTGAACGCGCCGGCGTGGAAAACATTGTGATTCAGCCGATCGGTACGGTCATCGGCAGTCACTCCGGCCCCGGCACACTGGCCGTCTTCTTTATGGCGGACAAGCGTTGACAAAGCCACCCCGATACGATAAAATAAAGAGGCAACCACACCAGTGGTCTGCCTCTTTATTTTTAGGAGGTTTTACCTATGAAATACGATATTTGCAGCATTCCGATCAGCGAGGTATTTGAGCCGAAGGACGGTTGCCCCGTCTGCCGACTGCGCGATCTGCTGGAGTCGCGAATGATCGAGTACATCACCGGCGCCGCGATGATGGAGCCGGACGTGCGCATCGAAACCAACAAAACCGGCTTTTGTCTGCATCATTACGCGCAATGTATGAAGCAGCACAAGCATCTAAGCGTCGCGCTGACGATGCAGACGCGGCTGGCTACCTTGGATCAACAGGTATTCGGCAACGGAATGTTGCCGAAGGATCCGGTCAAGCAAGGCAAGGCAGCGCTGGAATCGATGAAGCGGTGCTTTGTGTGCGAGCAGATCGATCAAAATATGAGCCGTATGCTCGAAAACGCGTGCCACGTTTGGATGCAGGAACGCGATTTTCGTCAGTTATTTGCCGAGCAACCCGATCTGTGCTTGCCCCATTTCGGTCTGTTGACCGAGGCAGCCGAGCGCGTGATGCGCAAGAAAGAACGCACCGAATTTTGCAAGCAAGCAGCAGCGATCAGCCAGCGCTCACTCCACGCGCTCAAAGCCGACGTGGACCACTTTTGTCGGATGTACGATTACCGAAATCGCACCGAAAATACCGACTGGGGAACGTCCAAAGACGCGCCGGAACGTTCCGTTCGTTTTCTCACTTCTCGCCCCCTCGAAAAATGAGCTTTTTTGTAAAGGGAATTCAACATTCTGTATGTGGAAAAAGTTGGAAATTCACTCTTTTAAATGCCTTTTGAGGTGGAAAAAGCGGCAAATCTACGCGATTTTTCCACACTTTCAACCAAACTTTCAACCAAACTTCAAAAAAAATCTCTCTACAATTTGTAATAACCCCTTGACAAAAAAACGCTAAAATTCGTCGTTCCCGACCCGTATAACCCCTCTTTTTTGAGGGCATAATCCGGTAGGAGGTGGGCGTGATATGATCAAAGGGATCAACCGCCAAATGATTGAGGTTCATCAACCGGATAACCCCTATTTTGAACGGGCGTTGTTGGTGGTGCGGGCGAGTGCCGGCGAAAGCGAATGGCAGCAACTTCAGCAGGAAGCCGACGCGGCCGTCCGACAGGCCGGCTCGTACAGCGGCCTTCGGCGCGCCCGACTTCGCTATCGGCTGGTTTGCGGCGGTTGGGCGCTGCTCGGCGGTGGGTTTGGGCTGATGCTCGGTCTGCTTTTGGCAAAATAAAACGCAAAAACACCCTATGGCAACCGCCATAGGGTGTTTTCTTATGCGAACAATTTTATGACATCGTTAAAGGCGATGACCAGCATCAGCAAGAGCAACAAAACCAGTCCCACCACGTGCACGATCCCCTCGAATTTGGCAGGGACCTTTCGGCGCGTGACCGCCTCGATCAGCAGAAACAACAAGCGACCGCCATCCAAAGCCGGCACCGGCAACAGATTGAACACCCCGACATTGACGGTAATAAGCACCACCAGCATCAGCAGTGAGTACAGGCCGTTCAAGCCACCGTCGGCGGCATCCGTCACCGCACCCTCGACCGCGTCGCCGATCACGTCCATCGTACCGATCGGACCGGAGAGGTCGTTGAGCTTATATTGACCCGTGAGCATCCCGCCCAGACTCCGCCACACCAGCGCCCCGTAGGACAGTTCCAACTGTCCGGCGCGCTTGACGGTCGTCCACACGGTTTTCTTCTCGCCAACCACCTTGAACTCGTAATGGAGATGCGAGCCGACCTCATCCTCGGTATACGGAAACACCACTTGTTCCAGCGTCACCCGTTTGCCGTCGCGCTTGACGGTCATCGGGAGTTTGCCGTCGTCGTCGGTCTGCATAATATACATCAGATCAAAATCCGTCCACACCGGCGAATGATTGGCTTCCACGATCACGTCGCCCGGACGCAAGCCGCTTTGATAAGACGACGCATCTTCGTCCAGCACCGCGATCTGCGTGGTGGAATACATCGGATAATCAAAGCCGCTTTCCTTTTGCACGCAGACACCCAGCGCGATCAACAGCACCACGTAGCCCAGCACAAAATTCATCAGCGCACCGGCCACAACCACCGCGATGCGTTTCCAAACCTTTTGGTTGGAAAACGCGCGAGGATCGGTCGACGCTTCGTCCTCGCCTTCCATCGCGCAAAATCCGCCAATGGGAAACAACCGCAACGAATAGGCGGTCTCCCCCTTGCCAAACGAAAACAGTTTCGGGCCCATTCCCATCGCAAATTCGTTGACACGGATACCGCAGCGCTTGGCCACAAAGAAATGGCCCCATTCGTGCACCAGTATAATGATCCCGAACAACAAAAGCGCCGCCGCGATCTTCAATATATTCATACGCGCTCTCCTGCCAACTCAAGCAGCAGCTGACGGCTGTCGCGGTCAGCTTGCAGCACCGCCTCGGCGCTGTCTGCCGCACCCCACGGATGCTCCAGAATCCGCGCAACCAACGGCGTGATGGCGGCAAACGGAAGTTTGCCGGCCGCAAACAACGCGACCGCCTGCTCGTTCGCACCCGACACCGCCGCCGGATACAATCCGCCTCGTTTGATCGCCTCGCGGCAAAGGTTGATTGCCGGGAAGGTCTCGTGGTCGGGCGCAAAGAAAGTCAGCTTGCCCGCCTCTGCCAGCGACAACGGCTTTACCGGCGACGGCACGCGCTCCGGCCAGGTCAGCGCGTATTGGATCGGAATGCGCATATCCGGCACGCCGAGCTGGGCGATCACCGAGTTATCCTCGTATTCCACCAGCGAATGCACGATGCTCTCGCGGTGAATGATGATATCGATATCGTCCGGATCCATATCGAACAGCCACTTGGCTTCGATCAACTCCAGTCCTTTATTCATCATCGTGGCGGAGTCTACGGTGATTTTGAGCCCCATACTCCAATTCGGGTGCGCCAACGCCTGTTCCAGCGTCACCGCCTCCAGATCCGCCTTCGTTTTGCCGAAAAACGGTCCGCCCGAGCAGGTGAGAATGAGTTTTTTCGCCTTGCCGTGCGGCGGACATCCCTGCAGACACTGGAAAATCGCCGAATGCTCGCTATCCACCGGCAACAGCTTCACGCCGTGTTTTTGGCAAGCATCGGTCACCACCGCACCGCCGGCGACCAGCGTCTCCTTATTGGCGAGCGCCACGTCGTGACCGGCCTCCACCGCCGCCAGCGTCGGCAAAAAGCCCGCCACGCCCATCACGGAGTTGAGCACCATATCCGCATTGGCAACCGACGCCACCTCGCACAAACCCTCGGTGCCTGCCGTCACCTTGACCGGTAGATCGGCGATACGGACTTTCAGGTCCGCAGCAGCGTTCTCGTCCGCCATCGCCACCACGCGGGGGGAAAATTTGCGGATCTGTTCCTCAAACGGCAGCACGCGACTGCCGGCCGCCATTGCCGTCACCGGCCAATGCAATTTTTCCGCCACATCCAGCGCCTGAATGCCGATCGAACCGGTCGCACCAAGCAGAGATAATCGTTTTTCCATACTGACACCTCATATCAAAGTAGGGGCGATCAACGATCACCCCTACTCACATTTTTACATAAACAACGGGAAAGTATTCAGCATCATGCAAACAAACGGCACGGCAAACAGAAAACTGTCAAACCGATCCAGAACACCGCCGTGTCCCGGCATAATGTTGCCGAAATCCTTGATGCCATGCTGTCGCTTGATGACCGAGGCAAACAGGTCGCCAAACACCGACAGCACACTGCCGACAAACGCCGTCACCGCCACGATCACGTAGGCATACGGCGTCAGCGTTACCTGCGCAAACATCTGATAGCCGTAAAGCGTCAGCGTGATGATCGCCGGCGAGAACAACAAACCGCCAATCAAACCTTCCACCGTTTTCTTGGGGCTGATATTCGGGCACAGCTTATGTTTGCCAAACAGCACGCCTACAAAATACGCCCCAATATCGGAAAGCCACGGAATAAACAGCGAAATAACCAGCAAATACCGCCCGTTTTGCCAACTGACCACCGCATCCAGCAGACCGCTTTCGGCCGTGCGAAGTCGTGTCAGGCAGGCAAATACCACTGAGATCAGCACTGTCATCATCACGGTGTAGCCGGTGGCTTCCACGCGGATGTCCGCGTGATAGATCACTTGCAAAATGCCCATTCCCACCAGATACAGCAGGATATACGCCATCGTGTACATCGGATCGATTGTGCCCAGCAACGGCAAAAACGGCGCCAGAGCCGCCGCGATCATCGACAAGATCAGCTGCCCCTTATGGCGGTTGATGCCGGTGGCACAGGCCGCCTCCCACACGCCGATCGCCGCCATAACACCGGCGGCGATAAACACCGTAATCGGCGGTAAAATCAATATAATCAGCAGTATCGCTGCCGCTACCAAAGCGGAAATGACACGCGTCTTCAATCAAACACCCCCGAAACGACGGTTGCGTCGCGCGTATTCTGTAAAAGCTTTTTCCAGATGCTTTTCGGTGAAATCCGGCCACAGTACGTCCATAAACACGTACTCTGCGTACGCGCACTGCCAGATCAAATAATTGGACAACCGATATTCACCGCTGGGACGCAAAATGAGATCCACCTCCGGCTGACCGGCGGTATACAGGTGCGCCTCCACCGATTGCTCAGTGATCTCCTCCGGCGACACACCGTCCGCCACCAGCTCACGCAGGGCGTGCACGATCTCTGCACGACCGCCGTAGTTGATGGCGATATTCAAGATCATACCGGTCTTATCGGCCGTAGATTCCTCCGCTTCGGCCATCAGCTCCTGAATATCCGGCGCGAGCATCGTGCGGTCGCCGATAAAACGCGTGCAGATATTCTCGTGCTTGAAATCGCTCAGCGATTCTTTCAAGTAATCGCGAAGCAGATTCATAATGGCATCGATCTCCGCCTGCGGACGTTTCCAGTTTTCCGTGGAAAACGCGTACACCGTCAGCACCTTGATACCGCGACGATCGCAATATTTCGCAATCTTGCGGAACACCTTGGCGCCGGCGACGTGACCGGCGGTGCGAGGCAGGCCGCGGTTTTTCGCCCAGCGGCCGTTCCCATCCATAATAATACCGACGTTTTGCGGCAAATATTCCACCGGAACCAGCGACCGTTTTTTCGTAAAAAGTCCCATACGACCCAGAACTCCTTAGAACTCCATAATCTCTTTCTCTTTGCGGGACGCGTGACCGTCGATGTCCTTGCAGAACTTATCGGTCAGATCCTGCATCTTTTTCTCGGCGTTTTTCAGATCATCCTCGGTGATCTCCGAGTTCTTCTTAAGAGCCTTGAGCTTATCCATACCGTCGCGACGGATGGAACGGATCGCCACCTTGGCGTCCTCAGCGTACTTGTAGATGTTTTTACCGATCTCCTTGCGGCGCTCCTCGGTCAGCGGCGGGAACACCAAACGAATGACCGAGCCATCGTTTTGCGGATTGATGCCCAGATCGGACATCATGATCGCCTTGCCGATATCCTTGAGCAAGGTCTTATCGTACGGCTGGATGATGAGCAAACGCGGCTCCGGCGTGGAGATGTTCGCCAACGTGTTGATGGGCGACGGCACGCCGTAGTATTCCACCGTCAGATGATCCAGCACGCCCGCCGACGCACGACCGGCACGGATGCCGGTGTACTCCGACAGCAGATTGGATACGGTTTTACCCATTTTTTCTTCGCAAACCTTAAAAACTTCTTCCATAGGTCAAGTCCTCCTCTTATTTCACCACGGTACCGACCGGCTCGCCGGCGACCGCGCGCACAATGTTTTCGGGATCTTCCAGATTGAACACCAAAAGCGGCATACCGTTATCACGGCACAGCGACGCCGCAGTGGAATCCATCACCTGCAACTGCTTATTGAGAACCTCGGTATAGGAGAGTTCCTCGTATTTCTTGGCATCCGCGTACTTTTTGGGGTCCTTGTCGTAGACGCCGTCGACCATACTGGCCTTGAAAATGATATCCGCTTCGATCTCCAACGCACGCAGGCTGGCCGCCGTATCGGTGGAGAAGAACGGGTTGCCGGTGCCGCAACCGAAAATGACCACGCGGCCCTTTTCCAGATGACGCACCGCACGACTGCGGATATACGGCTCGGCGATCTCGTTCATCGTGATCGCGGTCTGCACGCGCACGTCGCAGCCGAGCTGCTCCAGCGCATCCGCCAGACCGAGCGCGTTGATGGTGGTGGCCAGCATGCCCATGTGATCGGCACGGGTGCGATCCATCTTACCGCTGGAACGACCGCGCCAGAAGTTGCCGCCGCCGACCACAATCGCGATCTCCGCACCGGCGTCCACGCAGGTTTTGATATGCTCGCAAATGTTTAAGACCGTGTCAAAATCCAATCCGGTCTTGTTGGCGCCGGCCATCGCCTCGCCGCTGAGCTTAAGTAATACACGCTTGTAATGAGGTTCCATTTTTAACTCCTCCGTTTTCCGCAATATGCAGTTGTACTTAGTATATATCATACACCAATTCCCATCTGTTGTAAAGGGGAGTTTTGAATGAAAAAAGGGATTTTTTAATATATTTTTTCGTTTTGTAAATTTTTAAAAGGATCTATGCAATTTTGCTTGCAATTTCACAAAGACGGTGTTATAATAGGTATAAGTTTTTCGAACGGAGGGTTTGACTATGCTCGATAAAACGATGACGTTTTCTCTGGGAGACGACAAGGAACGGGAAATGAAGGCGGTGCTGACCACCGTCTACGATGCGTTGCGCGAAAAGGGCTACAACCCCATCAACCAGATCGTCGGCTATCTCCTGTCGGAGGATCCGACCTATATCACCACGCACAACAACGCCCGCACGCTCATCCGCAAGATCGACCGCGACGAGCTGCTTCGCGCGCTGGTAAAATCCTATTTGAACAACTAAACGGACGTACAAAACGCCGGTTCACGACATTCGTGAACCGGCGTTTTTTGTTTAGGTGTTTTTATCCACCGTTTTGAACGTTTTGAGATTACCGGACTTTTCCCGGCGAGATTGCAACTTTTCGTCGATATCGTCCGGCGTGATGCCCTGCAACGCCATCAGCGTCAGTAAATGATACAACAGATCGCAGATCTCCCCCACCGTTTCCTCGTTATCGCCGTTTTTGGCCGCAATAATCGTCTCGGCCGACTCCTCACCGATCTTTTTGAGAATCTTGTCAATCCCTTGATCGAACAGATAACGGGTATAGGAATTCTCCGAGGGGTTATCGCGACGATCGAGGATGGTCGCGTATTCTTCACGCATAAAATCCATAAGTCAAACCTCCTGTTTGATGACGTTGAAAAAGCACGAATGGGCACCGGTGTGACACGCCGGTCCGATCTGCTTGACTTTGATGAGCAATGTATCCTTATCGCAATCCGAGCTTACCGACAGCACTTTTTGAAAATGTCCGCTGCTTTCGCCCTTGTGCCAATAACAACTACGTGACCGGCTCCAATACCACGTATCGCCGGTTTCCAGCGTTTTCTGCAGCGAAACCGCGTTCATATACCCCAGCATCAGTACCTCGCCGGTATCGGCTTCCTGCACAATCGCCGGACACAGCGGCTGCTTATCCAAATACTGCTCCAGTGCCAGCCGATCGATGTCGGTTTCGGCGGTTTTTACCGCCTCCGCCAGATCCAGCGTACCGCTATAAAGCGATTTGCCGCAGATCGCACCGTAAAGCTCTGCATCTTTACAATCTTGGATATCGGAGAGCTCGCGAATGCCGCCGGATGCAATAATGTGGCATCCTACCGCGGATTTCAAGGCTTTCAGCTGTTCCAAATTCGGGCCCGTTAACGTGCCGTCGCGGGAAATATCTGTAAAGATAATTACCTGTACACCAATCTTCTCCATTTGGCGCGCCAGATCCAGATACGACACCTCCGAAACATCCAGCCAACCCTCGGTAGCCACCATACCGTCGCGTGCGTCGATGCCGACGGCGATCTTGTGGCCGTATTTTTCTACCGCCCGTTTCACAAAATCGGGGTCTTTCAGCGCCGCCGAGCCGAGAATGCACCGTTCGATGCCACCGCGGATGTAATCATCCAGCGTTTCCATATCGCGAATGCCGCCGCCAAGTTCGACTTTCAGTCCGCTTTCGGCGGCGACCTTCAAAAAGATATCCGCATTGATGCGGCGACCTTCGCGTGCGCCATCCAGATCCACCATATGAATCCAGCGCGCACCGGCGGCTTTAAACGCCTTAGCGGTCTCCAGCGGATCCGCCGCCACCTGATGCGCGGTGGCGAAATCTCCCTTGACAAGCCGCACGCATTGGCGGTTTTGAATATCGATCGCGGGTAAAATAATCATATCAGTCCAATTTTCCTTTCGTAGAAAGCGTTCCTTCTTTGGGCGAGACCGCCTGCGCCAACGCGTGCGCCACCGCCTTAAACAGCGCTTCGATCACGTGGTGGGCGTTGCCGTTTACCTCCACACGCGCGTGCAGGGTAATACCGGCGTGAAACGCCAGCGCACGGAAAAATTCCGGTGTCAGACAGGTGTCGTAATCCCCCACCTTTTCCTGCTTAAACGAGCCATTGTATTCCAGATACGGACGACCGCTGATATCCAGCGCCGCAAACGCCAACGCCTGCTCCAACGGCTGACCGCACACGTCCACACCGGCGTATGCCAGCGACTCGTCCATCGGCAGATAAAAACTGCCGTACCGCTGAATTCCACTCTTATCCCCCAGCGCCTTGGCGATCGCATCGCCCAGCACAATGCCGACGTCCTCGACCGTGTGATGACCGTCAACGTGCAGGTCGCCGGTGCAACGGACGGTCAGTCCCAGACCGCCGTGGACCGCAAACGCCTCCAGCATATGATCAAAAAAGCCGATACCGGTCGCAATATCCACCGCGCCGCCGTCCAGACAGACGGTGACGGTAATATCGGTTTCCCGCGTTTGGCGGGTAACGGTTGCCGTTCTCATAGTGATCGCCCCTTTACAAAATCTCCGAAAGTGCCGCCAGCACCGCCGCGTTCTCCGCCGGCGAGCCGCCGGTAATCCGCAGGCGCGTATCGCCGAAGCAACGCACCACAATGCTGTAATCCGCCTTCAATTTCTCAAATACACGACGGGCATTGGGCAGTTCCAGCAACACGAAATTGGTACAGCTGGGGTACATCCGCGTGATCTTGCCGGCATCCAGCAACGGTTGCAAACCGACCGCCAGCGCTTCGCGCGAAGCGATCAGCGCCGCCGCACACCGCCGTTGATAATCCGGATCGTCCAGCGCAATCGCCGCGAGCGTCTGCGTCACCATATTGACGTTATACGGCGATTTCGCCGCACGGATAATGCCGGTCAATCGACGGTTGGCGACCGCAAAACCCAGTCGCACCGCCGCCAAGCCGAGCGCCTTCGAGGCGGTACGCAGGATGATGAGGTTATCGTACCGCTCCACCTCATCCAGCAACGATTGATCCCAGAAATCCATATACGCCTCGTCCAGCACCACCAGCGCATCTGTGCCGGTAATCAGACGGCGGACGTGTTCACGATCCAAGCCGACCGAGGTCGGATTACACGGATTGGAAAACACGATCAAGCGCACGTTTTCCGCCTTCGCCAACGCCAGCGCCTCGTCCACGTCGATCTGCAGATCGGCGTTTTTCTCGTACACAACGGCGCGATTTTCGGTAATGTGCGTGTAAAATTTATACATCGAGAAATCCGGCATCAACACCATCATGGCCTCTCCCTTTTGCAAGAAAGTGGACATAATGACCGAGATCAGCTCATCCGAGCCATTGCCGGCGGTCACGCAATCGGTCGACACGCCGTACATCCGCGCAAACGCCGCACACGGTGCCGTGGCCAGCGGATCGGGATAGCGGTTAAAGCTCAGCGTATCCAGCGCCGCCGCCATCGCCTGCTTGGTTTTTTCGTCCGGCAGCATATACGATTCGTTGGCATCCAGTCGCACGTCGTACGTGCCTTCTACCGGATCGTACGGCTGCAAGGTCGATGCCTTTTCGCCACATTGATATGTCACAAGAATCCCTCTTTTCAGAAACGCACCTTAATGGAATTGGCGTGGGCGCTCAAGCCCTCCGCCTCGGCAATGCGGATCACGTCGTCCTTCGCCTGTGCCAGCGCCTCGCGGTTGTAGTACACAAATCCACTCTTTTTCACAAAACTGTCTACCGACAGCGGCGAGTAAAACCGTGCCGTACCGCCGGTCGGCAACACGTGGTTGGGACCGGCGTAGTAGTCACCCAACGGTTCGGGGGCGTATTTGCCCAAGAACACCGAGCCGGCGTGATCCAGCTTGCCGATGTATTCCATCGGATTTTCGCACATAACCTCCAAGTGCTCCGGCGCCAATCGATTGGCAAACGCCACCGCTTCGTCCATATCGCGACAGACAAGGATCGCGCCGTAGTCGCGAAGCGAAGTCTCAATGATCTCGCGGCGGGACAGCGTTTCCACCTGACGCGCGATCTCGGCCACCGTTTCGCGTGCGATCGTCTCCGAGGTAGTCAGCAAAATAGCGGACGCCATCTTGTCGTGCTCTGCCTGCGACATCAGATCCGCCGCCAGATAGCGCGGATCGGCGGTTTCATCCGCCAACACCAGAATCTCACTCGGACCGGCGATCATATCGATATCCACGCGACCGTACACCAATTTCTTAGCGGTGGCAACAAAAATATTGCCGGGGCCGACGATTTTATCCACCTGCGGAATCGTCTCGGTACCGTAGGCAAGCGCCGCGACCGCCTGTGCGCCGCCGCACAAGAACACGCGATCCACGCCGGCAATGTACGCCGCCGCCATCACCTCTGCATTAAACGCGCCGTTTTTCGGCGGCGGGGTGACCATCACGATGTCCTTGACGCCGGCGATCCGCGCCGGAATGGCGTTCATCAGCACCGAGGACGGATACGCCGCCGTGCCGCCCGGCACGTAAATGCCGACGCGGTGCAAGCCGCGCACACGCTGCCCCACGACTGAGCCGTCCGGCAGCGTGTTCATCCACGTCTGCGTAACCTGACGCTTGTGGAAATCCGCAATGCTGGCAGCCGCACGCTCCAGCGACGCAAAGGTTTCCGCATCGCACGCTTTGGCTAGCTCGCCGATCTCCTCGCGACCGATTTCGCGAAGCGGCGCATCCACGCCGTCAAACTGCTTGGTATAGTCGCGTACGGCGGCATCGCCGCCGGTGCGCACCGCGTCTAAGATCGCGGTGACAGCGGCGGTGATCTTTTTATCCGTTTCGCCGGCACGAGCCTCCAACTGCGCAAGCAGTTCAAACTCGGTCTTGCCGTCGGTTTTGACGATGTTTATCATAAGGGATTCTCCTTTATAACTGTGCTTCCAGTTGTTCGATCAGCGCCTCGATCTCCGCCTTGCGAAGCTTCAGCGCCGCCGTGTTGGCAATCAACCGTGCCGAGATCGGCATCACTTCTTCCACGATCTCCAACCCGTTTTCCTTGAGGGTTGAGCCGGTCTCCACGATATCCACAATGCCGTCCGACAACCCGAGAAGCGGCGCCAACTCAACCGAGCCCTCGATCTTGATGATGCGGACGTCCATATTCTTTTTGGTAAAATACGCGGCGGTCACGTTCGGGTATTTGGAGGCGATCGTCTTGGTGGTATACCCGCCAAAAAACGACGTCTCCTTCGGTGCCGCCAACGCAAACCGACATTTGCCGAAGCCGAGATCCAACAGCTCGTAAAAACTGCCGTCCGATTCGGCGATGGTATCCTTGCCCACCACGCCCAGATCGCACACACCGTGCTCGACGTAGGTGATCACGTCCGCCGCCTTGGCCAACACGACCTCAATGCTGTCGCCGATCGGCAAAATCAGCCGACGGCCTTTGTTGCGAACGACCGAGGTATCCAACCCCATCCGATCGAACAGATCCAGCGTCTTTTGTTCCAAACGCCCTTTGGTCAGGGCAATACGCAACGGTTTCATTCTGCGGCCTCCTCTCTGCCGACCAGCCACAGCCGCGAGATACCGCGGGCGGCGGCATAAGCGCGCGCCTCCTCCGGCGTATCAAACGGACTGACCTCACACACCACGCCGTCGGCGAGCAGCGCCTCTGCCTCCGACAGCGCCGCCGTCTCGTAGCCGGCCTCTGCGTGGATAAGCACCTGCGGCACCGGACGCGACAGTTCACCGGTCTGCAACACCTTGGTGACACTATCCACGTTAATGACAAAACCGATAGCCGGCATCGCCATACCGTAACGCTCTAACAGATTATCGTAACGGCCGCCGCTCAGAACGGTCTCGCCGCTTCCTTCCATATACCCGCGGAAGATCACGCCGGTGTAATAATCGTTGCGGTGCACCATACCGAGGTCGATCATCAGCTGATCTCCCAGCCCGAGATCCCCGAGCGAGCGATACAACTCGCGCAACGTTTTTAGCGCCTGACGAGCACCGTCGTTCCGAATGACCGACAACGCCGTTTCCAGCACGTCCTCGCCACCGAACAACCGCGGTAACAAGCGGATCGCCTTGACTTCGTCCGATTCCGGCAGCGTATCCAGCAAACTGCCGAGCGCCGCGTAGTTTTTGTTTTCGATCAGTTCACGGACGGAGGCCTTGATCTCCTCCGTCACATCCAACGCGCCGATCAACGAAGCGAACACGTCCGCATGACCGAGCTCCAACCGGAACTTTTCGCCCGAGCAGGCCTTCATCGACGACGCGGCCAGCGCGATCATTTCCAGATCCGCTTTTTTGCCGCCGGCGCCCAACAGCTCCACGCCCACCTGAAACTCCTCGTCGCGACGGCCGTACAGCCCGTGATTGAGTGCGTAGACGGTCTGCGCGTAGTACAAGCGCACCGGAAAGATCTCGTCACGCAACCGCGCAACCGCCAGTCGCGCGATCGGAATGGTCGAGTCCGGACGCGCCACCAACAGCCGACCGCACGTGTCGGTCAGCTTATACATATCCTCCTCGCGAGCCGCCGCATCCGACGCCGCAACCGTGCGATACAACTCCATACCGGGAGTCATCACCTCGGCAAAGCCGCGACCGGCAAACAGCTCGGTCAGTTTTTTCTCCACCGAACGGCGAATGCGGCTCTCCTCAAACAAGAGATCCTGCATACCGGCCGGCGTGGTATAAATCGTCTTTCCCATTGGGTTCACCTGCTTTAAATACTTTAGCGTGCTAATATGATAACATATTGAAGCGTCGCTGTCAAGAGATAAATGAGAATATAATATTGGATACCAGCCACGCTGTTTTCCTCATTGCTTAAAAATCAAACAGCGAGACCTGCGCCGAGTTCGGCAACGAGCCGAGCGAGCCCATCTCTTTGAGCGTATCCACCAGCGTCTTGGACAGCGCCGTGCGCGTCAGCAGATCGTCGCAGGAAAGGAACGGCTCTTTTTCGCGTTCCTCCGCCACCGACAGCGCCGCCGCGGCACCCAGTCCGGATACTGCCGTAAACGGCAGACGGATCTTGCCATCCTCCACCAAGAATTGCGTAGCGTGGGACTTGTACAGATCCACCGGCAAGAACTCCACGCCGCGCACCATCGCCTCGTAGGCGACGCGCATGGTGACCGCCGTATCGTTTTCGGTGGCAGTCGCTTCCCGGCCTTTGGCTTCCAGCGCGTCAATGGTGCGCTTGGTAGCCTCCTTGCCCTGCATACACGAAACCGCGTCAAACGCTTCGCCGCGGACCGTAAAGTAAGCCGCGTAGTATTCCACCGGCATATACACCTTAAACCACGTCACGCGGAGCGCCGCGATCTGATACGCCGCGGCGTGTGCCTTGGGGAACATATACTTGATCTTGAAGCACGATTCGATGTACCATTCCGGAACGCCGTGATCGCGCATCGCCTTCAGGTGTTCCTCGGTGAGCATCTTGGTCGCCTTGCCCTTACGCACAATCTCCATGATCTTAAAGGCCATTTTAGGCTCCAGCCCTTTATGAATCAGGTAGGTCATAATACTATCACGAGTGCCAATCACCGTCGAAATGGTGCAGGTGCCGTCGCGGATGAGATCCTGCGCATTGCCACTCCACACGTCTGTACCGTGGGACAGACCGGAGATCTGCATCAAGTCGGAGAAGTTTTTTGGTTGGCACTCGAGTAACATCTGCGTGGCAAACGGCGTGCCCATCTCCGGCACCGAGATGGTACCGGTCGGCCAGTCGATCTGCTCGGCCGTGACGCCCAACGGCTCGGGACTGGTCAGCAGCTTGTACACGTTGGGGTCGGACATCGGCACTTCCTTGATGTTTTTGCCGGTGTACATTTCCAAATACCGATACATCGTGGGAAGCACGTGTCCCAGGTTATCCAGCTTTAAGATGTTATCGTGAATCGAGTGGAAGTCGAAGTGGGTGGTCTTGACGTCGGAGTTTTCTTTTTCCGCCGGATGCTGTACCGGACAGAAATCCTCCGCGTCGTACTCATCCGGCACGACGACCATACCGCCGGGGTGCTGACCGGTGGTGCTTTTGACACCGGCACAGCCGACCGCCAGACGCTGCAGCTCCGCTTGATTGAGCGTCAAGCCGTACGCCTCGGCGTATTTTTTCGCAAAACCAAACGCGTTCTTTTCGGCGTAGGTGGAAATCGTACCGGCCTTAAACACGTGGTTTTCCGCAAACAGCGATTCGGTGTACTTATGAATCTGCGTCTGATATTCGGACGCAAAGTTTAGATCGATATCGGGCGCCTTGTCGCCGTCAAAGCCCAAGAAGGTCTCAAACGGGATCTCGTGGCCATCCTGCCGCAGCGTCGTGCCGCAGTTCGGACAGGATTCCTCCGGCATATCAAAGCCGGAGCCATACTCGCCCTTTTCGAAGAAGTGAGAGTATTTGCATTTCGGGCAGACGTAGTGCGGCGGCAAGGGGTTGACCTCAGAGATGCCGGCCATACTCGCCGCAAACGACGAGCCGACCGAGCCTCGCGAGCCGACCAAATAGCCGTTTTCCTCCGAATGCTGCACCAGCTTCTGCGCGATCATATACATGATCGCAAAGCCGTTTTTGATGATGGAGTTGAGTTCCTTTTCCAGTCGATCGTGTACCACCTTCGGCAGTGGATCGCCGTAGATCTCCTTGGCGCGATCCCAGCAGATGCGCTGCAGATCCTCGTCCGCGCCGTCGATATGCGGCGGGAAGGTGCCTGCCGGCACCGGCTCGATGCAATCGAGCATATCGGCGATCTTGTTGGGGTTTTCCACCACGATCTCGTACGCCTTATCCGCCGGCAGATAGTCGAACTCCGACAGCATCTCATCGGTCGTGCGCAGATACAACGGCGCCTGATTGTCCGCATCGGTATAGCCCTGTCCTGCTTGCAACACCGTACGATAGATCGCATCCTTCGGATCGAGGAAATGCACATCGCCGGTCGCACAGACGGGGATGTTCAGTTTTTCGCCGAGTCGGATGACCGTGCGGTTGAATTCGCGCAGTTGCTCCTCGTTGGCCGCCTCGCCATTTTGCAGCATAAAGCGGTTGTTGCCGATCGGCTGGACCTCCAAAAAGTCGTAGAACGAGGCGATGTCGCACAGTTTCCCCCACGGCTCGCCCGCCATAATTGCGCGGAATAGCTCGCCCTGCTCACAGGCGCTGCCGATGATCAGTCCCTCGCGCATTTCCAGCAGCTTGGACTTGGTGATACGCGGACGCTGTTTGCCAAAGCATTCCAGATTCGACCAAGTCACCATCTGATACAGACGCTTGAGTCCTTGGTGGTTTTTGGCAAACACGATCAGGTGGTAAGGTTTCACCTTTTTGGCATCCACGCCGGCGCATTTGCTGTTGATCTCCTGCAAGGTTTTGATCTCACGGAGCTTTTGCATATCCTCGATCGCGTGTTTGAGAATACCGGCCAGCACGCGAGCATCGTCACACGCGCGATGGTGATTAAACGGCGGCAGGCGCAAATACTCCGCCACCGTATCGAGCTTGTGGTTTTTGAGCGTCGGGTACAGCGACCGACAGATCGGCACGGTATCCACCGACGTAAACGGATACGGCATACCGCTTCGCTTGGCAGCCTCGCGGATAAAGCCGGTATCAAACGCCGCGTTGTGCGCGACCACCACCTTGGTATCGCCGCAGAACGCGTAGAATTTCTCCAACGCCTCACGCTCGGAAGGCGCGTCCGCCACCATCGCATCGGTGATGCCGGTCAGCTGGACAATTTTTTCAGGGATAGGCTTGCCGGGATTGACAAAAGTGTCGAACTCTTCCACCGCTTCCCCGTCGACAAACCGAACCGCACCGATCTCGGTGATGCGGTCGTTTTGGTTAGACAAACCGGTCGTTTCAATGTCAAACACGATCATCTCGTCGGTGATCACCGCATCCGAGTCGCCCACCACCGCCTTGACAAAATCGTTGACGTAGTAGGCTTCCATACCGTACAAAATCTTGATCTTGCCGCCGGCGGCCTTGACCGCATCGGGATACGCCTGTACCACGCCGTGATCGGTGATCGCGATCGCGCGGTGTCCCCACGCCGCCGCGCGCTTGACCAGCGCCGCCGTGTCCACCACCGAGTCCTTCGCAGACATCTTGGTGTGCGCGTGCAGTTCCACACGCTTGACCGGCGCGGTATCCTGCTTTTCAAATTTCGTCAGCACCGCCATCGCCTTGGGACGCATAATGTCGCCCTTGACGTACTCGTCGTAATAATACGTACCGGTCACCAGCACGCACGTGCCGGGCTTGAGCTGGCGAAGCATTTCCAGTTTCTTTTCGTCGCGCTTGAGATCCAGCCACTGGGACAGTGAGATGGAGTTGGTGCCGTCCGACAAATACTGCACCAGCCGCACCTTGTCGCCGTTGCGGTTGGGGCGCTCCTCGGCAAAAAAGATCTCGCCCCAAACGGTGTGAACGCCGTTATCCGACTCCAACTGCTTCATCGGCATCGGCCGTTCGCGGATGTCGCCGCCAAACAGCGTTTTCGCCGACTCCAGATACACCGGCAGTCCATCTGCCGGCGGAATGGAGGTGTCGATACCGGCGGTCATCGGACGGATTGCCTCGGTCGCGCCGTTCTTGACGGCCACTTCGTGCGCTTTGATCTCCGCTTCCTGTCGGGCCCGCTGCTCGGCGCGCTCGGTTTCCACCTTTTTGCGTGCCTCGCCCATAACCGCTTGCGCGTGTTCCTTGCGCGCCTGATCGTCGGCACTATCTTCGATATGTACCGTCACGCTCCGACCAAAATAGGTTGCAATGCGCTCCGCCAACCACTTGGGTGCGCCCATCTGCGAAACGACCGCACCGGCACCGACCACCAACGTGATGGTGACCTTATTGCCGTCGATTTCATAGGTCGCGCCATCGAAATTGCCGTTGATCGCCGGATGCTCTTGCTTCAGTTCCTCTACCAACGCCGGCAACACCTCGGCCGTCAACAGCTCCGGCGCATAATGCGGCGCCAGCGTGACGCGCTCAAGGTTGAGCACCAATCGAAGTTCCTCCTCCGCGATGTGCAAATGCTCCCGCTTTTGCAGACGCGGAAATTCCGCCTCGATGGTCATCGTTCGCGCCGCACGATCCACGCCGGCTTTGCGAACGACGCCGCAACCGAGCGGTGTGCGCGCTTCATCGGTCAGGTACGGACCGAACATTTCTTCTATCGTAAACGTCTTCATTCCACTTGATCCCATTTCATAATTTTTCGATTTCTTCCATCAACGCCGCTACGGCCTCCTCCTCGGAAACCGTTCGCAGAATTTCGCCTTTGCGGAAAATGACCGCCTTGCCCTTTCCGCCGGCCAGTCCGATATCCGCCTCGCGCGCTTCGCCGGGGCCGTTGACCACGCACCCCATCACCGCTACGGTGATATCTTTATCCACGCCCCGCAGGCGCTCCTCTACCTCGGAGGCGATTCCGATCAGGTCAATCGCCGTGCGACCGCAGGTCGGGCAGGAGACCAGATTGGCGCCGCCGGTGCGCAGACCGATCGCTTTGAGCAGATCGATACCGGCCTTCACCTCTTCGACCGGTGAAGCGGTCAGTGAGATGCGAATGGTGTCGCCAATGCCGTCCAGCAGCAACGAGCCGATGCCGGCAGCGGATTTGAGCAAGCCCATACGCGGCGTGCCCGCCTCGGTCACACCGACGTGCAACGGATAGTCACACGCGGCCGCTGTCAGCTGATAGGCGCGGCGCATCGTCTGCACGTCGGACGATTTGATAGACAGCACAATATCGGTGAAATCAAACTTCTCCAGCAGCGAGGCATGATACAGCGCGCTGTCGCGCATAGCCTCGGCGGTGGGGTGTCCGTATTTTTCCAAGAACTGCTGCTCCAGCGAGCCGGAATTGACGCCGATCCGAATGGGAATACGGCGCGCACGGCAAGCGTCCGCCACCGCCTTGACGCGACTGTCGTCGCCGATGTTACCGGGGTTGATGCGGATCTTATCCACACCGGCGGCCGCACATTCCAGCGCCAGCCGGTAATCGAAGTGAATGTCCGCCACGATCGGCACGTCGACCGCTTCTTTCAGCGCCGCCACCAGCCGCACCGCCTGCATATCCGGCACGGCTGTCCGCAGGATCTCCACACCGGCCGCCTGCAATTCCCGCGCCTGCCGAATGGTGCCTTCCACGTCGGTCGCCGGAACGTTGAGCATAGACTGCACCGAGATCGGATGACCGCCGCCCACCGCGACGTTGCCTACCCAAACGGTTTTGCTGATCCTCGTATCCAAGACAAACACTCCCCTATAATAAACTTATACTCATATACTATATCATATCTGATTCCAAATTACAATCGCACGCGCGCGATTTATGCAAAAAAATCTTTTTTCCTCGTCACGCTTCGGCATTCTTTTTCACCGCCGGAGCGATATACTGAAAAACAGAAAGAAGGGATGCCCGTTGCCGGTGATCTATCTGGACGTCTTGTTGGCTCTCAACCTGTTGATTGATTTTCTGCTGCTCACCGCCACGGCCGCGTGGCAACACCTGCCGCACCGCCGCTGGCGACGCATCGTCGCGGCGATGATCGGCGCAGTTTCGGCCGGCGTGGTGCTGCTGCCTCCCCTGCCGTGGTGGGGACAATTCCTGTTCGACGTGGCGGTAGCCGCCGCGATGGTGCGCACCGCTTTCGCTTGGCGCAGCTGGGCGTTGTTTGGCAAAACACTTGGCACACTCTATCTGCTTTCGGCCGGACTTTCCGGCGCCTGTACGCTACTGGTCAAACTGTTTTCGCCCATCGGATTTCAGGTGATCAACGGCACCGTCTACTACGATATTCCTCCAATCACGCTGGTGATATGTACCGTCGTCAGCTACGGAGCGCTCTCGCTGTTCGAGCATTGGGCACGACCGCGCCGCTTAGCGCGCCACACCTACCGCATCACCGCGGAGTTTGGCGGCAAAACCGCCCAATTTTATGCGTTTTACGACAGCGGCAATCTGCTGACCGAGGGGTACAGCGGTGCCGGCATTATCGTGGTGGAACGATCTGCACTCGGCGGCTGGGAAGCGCCCTCCGACGCAGTGAGTGCCGCGGCGCAAGGCTTTCGGCTGATCCCCTACCGCACCGCCGCCGGTGAAGCGCTGTGCCCAGCGTTTCGACCGGATAAACTGACCGCACAGGTCGGCACTCACGCACCGCAAAACATCACCGGCGTTTATCTGGCGGTAGTCGACCGCTTAGGCGGTGAAATTCAAGCGGTGATCGGCGATCCAGTGATCCAACTTTTACAGACAGAAAGGACGGCAACCGTATGACGTGGTATCTTCGTTTAAAGGCGTGGCTTTCCCGCTTTTTTCCCTCGCACGAACTGCTTTACATAAACGGCTTTGACACGCTCCCCCAACCGTTATCGCCGGAGGAGGAAACCGCCGCGCTGCTGCGTGCCGCCGAGGGCGACGCCGACGCGCGCGAGCTGCTCATTACGCGCAATCTGCGGTTGGTGGTGTATATTGCGCGGAAATTTGAAAATTCCGGCATCGGCATCGAGGATCTCATTTCCATCGGCACCATCGGTCTTATCAAAGCGGTCAACACCTTCTGCCCAACCCGACAAATTAAGCTTGCTACGTATTCCTCTCGCTGCATTGAAAACGAAATCTTAATGGTGCTTCGAAAAACCGCGCCGCTGCGCAACGAAATGTCCATCGACGAGCCGTTAAACATCGACTGGAACGGCAACGAGCTTTGTCTGTCGGACGTACTGGGAAGCGAGCCAGACGTGGTCAATCAGCCGCTGGAGCGCGCGACCGAAAAGGCGCTGCTGCGCCAGTTTGTCGCCGAACTCACGCCGCGCGAGCAGGAGATCATCCGTATGCGATTTGGTATGGATGGCGTGAAAGAGCACACACAAAAGGAAGTGGCTGATCTGCTGGGCATCTCGCAATCGTATATTTCGCGCCTGGAAAAGAAAATCATCCGCCGTCTGCGAGAAAATATGGAGATGGCCACTCTTTAAATTTTACCTATGGCTTTTTGGAAAAATCTGTGGTATAATCCTCCTCAAAGGAGTGACACGGATGAAAGCCATACTGTTTGATATGGACGGCACGCTGTTGCCGTTGGATCTGGACGTGTTCGTCCACCATTATTTTAAAGAATTAACGGCGTTTGCCGCCACGCTCGGTTTTTCGAAAGAAGAACTGACGACGGTGTTGTGGCGCGGCATCAAAGCGATGATCAAAAACGACGGCGGCGCCAGCAATGCCGCGCGGTTCTGGGAGGAAATGCGTGCCGGTTTTCCCGATTGGGACGGCGATACCTCGGTATTCGACCGCTTTTATGAAACCGAATTCGACCGCATCTCTGCGCAGGTGACCGCCCATCCGACAGCGGCGGCTTGCATCGCCAAATTAAAGGAAAAAGGCTACCGTCTGATTCTGGCAACCAATCCGGTTTTTCCGGAGAGCGCACAGCATCATCGGCTGCGGTGGGCCGGCTTGGATCCGGCAGATTTCGAGTGGATCACCCACTTTGAAAACGCCCATTTTTGCAAGCCGAATCCCGCTTATTATCGGGAGATTCTCTCGCTTCGCGGCCTGACTCCCGCCGATTGCGCGATGGTCGGCAACGACGTCGAGGAGGATATGGAGGCCGCCCGTGCCGCCGGCATCGACGGCTGGCTGCTGACCGATCTGATCATCAACCGCAAGGAACGCGATCTCTCCGCCTATCCTCACGGTCATTTCGACGATCTGTATGCGTGGATCTGCGCGTTGCCGGACGCCTCGTGATTTCTAACGGCAGTATGCTTATCATACTGCCGTTTTTTCGTGACTTTACAGGTGTTTAAGATTGGCCGTTTCGTTGACATTCCGCCCGCTTTCGTGTATACTAAATAGGTAATTTTTGTTGTTAAGAGGATCTGTTATGCCGTTATCAGCCAAAGCCATCCGAAAACAACTGAATATGCTCAAACCGTTGCTGAGCAGTTGCTCGCTCAAAACCATTCGCAAGGCACAAGATAAGATCGGCGAGCTCACCGAATCGCGCTATCGCGAACAGGTGTTGACCAAAGAGCACGCGTTTGAAAACTTCCGCGGCATCTGGATTGTGCCCCGCGATCAACGTCGCGAGGGCGTGATTTTGTATCTGCACGGCGGCGGTTATACCTGCGGCGGCACCGAGTATGCCGCCGGCTTCGGCTCGATGCTGGCGGCGCAGACCGGCACCCGCGTGTTTGGTGCGGCGTATCGGCTGGCGCCGGAGCATCGGTTTCCGGCCGCCCTTGACGACGCGGTGGAAGCCTACCGCTACCTGTTGGACAAGGGGTATCCGGCCTCCCACATCACCGTCTGCGGTGAAAGCGCCGGTGGCGGGTTGTGTTACGCGCTATGTCTGCGGCTCAAAGCCGCCGGATTGCCGCTTCCCTGCGGCATTATCACCATTTCTCCATGGACCGATCTGACCGCTTCCGGCGACTCGTATATCGACAATCGCGCCGCCGATCCGTCGCTATCGGCCGAGCTGTTGAATTTCTTTGCGGACAGCTACACCGCCGACCGCACCGATCCGTTGGTTTCGCCGCTGTTTGCCGATTTATCCGAGCTGCCGCCCTCGTTGATCTTTGTGGGCGGTGACGAGATCTTGCTCGACGATGCCCGCGAGCTCCACCGGCGACTGTTGGAAGCCGGTTGCCAGAGCCGACTGCTGGTCGCGCCTGAGCGTTGGCACGGGTATCTGTTGTACGGACTGGCGGAGGATCGCAAGGATCTGCGAGTCATCGACCAGTTCCTCAACCAAGAAATGGCGCAGGAAAACAAGCTGCGGTGGTTGCCGTTGGACAACGCCGCCAAGATCTATCCGGCGGCGCGGCGGCAAAACTGGAGCAACGTGTTCCGCTTGTCCGCCACCCTCACCGAAGACATCGACGTCGATGTTTTACGAACAGCGTTGGATATCACCATCCGCCGTTTCCCCTCTATCGCCGTCCGCTTGCGTCGCGGTGTGTTCTGGTACTATCTGCAGCAAGTGTCGGAAGTGCCGGAAATTCGGCAAGAAAACAGCTTCCCGCTGACGCGGATGTCCCGCGACGAGACACGGCGATGCGCGTTTCGCGTGATCGTGTACGGTCGCCGTCTGGCGGTGGAGTTTTTCCACTCGCTCACCGACGGCAACGGCGCGTTGGTCTTTTTGAAAAGCCTGACCGCCGAGTATCTCCAACAAAAATACGGCGTGCATATCCCTGCCGAATGCGGCGTGCTCGGCCGCTTGGAAGAGCCGACCGAGGAAGAACTGGAGGACAGCTTCCAGCAACACGCCGGCACGATCAACGCCTCCCGCAAGGAAAACACAGCGTGGCGGCTGACCGGCACGCCCGAGCCGACCGATCACCTGCACGTCACCTGTCTGCGCCTGTCGGTGCAGGAGGTGCTTGCCAAGGCGCACGAATACGGCGTCAGCCTGACCACTTTCCTCTGCGCCGCTATGATGCAGGCGATGCAACAGATCCAGAAAGAGCGTATCCCCTCGCAAAAGCGACGGAAACCCATCAAGGTGCTGTTGCCGGTTAATCTGCGCCCGCTGTTTCACAGCAAAACCATGCGGAATTTTGCGATGTATACCACACCGGAGATCCTGCCGCAACTGGGCGAATATACCTTTGAGGAGATCTGCCAGGTCATCAAAAGCCATATGGGCGCCGAGATCACACCTAAGCAGATGAGCATGAAGATCGCCACCAACGTCAACAGCGAACGCATTATGGCGGTGCGCGTGATGCCGCTTTTTGTGAAAAACATCGTGATGAAAGCCATCTTTGACTCGGTCGGCGAGCGCAAATCCTGCCTGACGCTGTCCAATTTGGGCGCGGTGAAGCTTCCCAAGGAGATGCAGCCGTTTGTGGAGCGACTGGATTTCATCCTCGGTGTACAGGCAACCGCGCCGTACAACTGCGGCGTGCTATCCTACGGCGATTCGCTGTATATTAATTTCATCCGCAACATTCGGGAATCGGAGCTGGAATACCGCTTCTACTGCGTGTTGCGTGAGATGGGGTTGTCTGCCGAGGTGCAGAGCAACCACCCCAACCAGAAAGGAGAATGACCGTGTATTGTGCAAACTGCGGCGTCAAGCTCGCCGATACCGAACAGACGTGTCCGCTTTGCGGTACGCGCGCCTATCATCCGGATCTCACCCGTACTGCCGGTGAGGAATTGTATCCGCGCCAGACCAAACCGATCGAGGTGACCGGCAATCTCTGGACGCAAGGCATTCTCACGATTTTGTGGCTGGCACCGATGCTGATCGTGTGGTTGTGTGACCGCCAGCTCAGCGGCACGGTGACGTGGTCCGGCTACGTCATCGGGGCGCTTCTGCTGATATACATCATCGCGATCCTTCCCACTTGGTTTAAGCATCCCAATCCGGTGATCTTTGTCCCCTGCGATTTTGCGGCGGTCGCCTTGTATCTCTTGTATATCGACCTCGCCACCGGCGGCGGTTGGTTTCTCCCCTTCGCCCTGCCGGTCACCGGCGGCATTGCGCTGATCGTGACCGCCACGGTTACGCTGTTGCATTATCTCCGCCGCGGACAACTGTATATTTTCGGCGGCGCGTTTGTGGCACTCGGCTCGTTTATGCTGTTGGTGGAATACCTGCTGACCGCCACCTTTAACTACACCAAAGGCGCCGGCTGGTCGCTGTATCCGCTGGTGGTGTTGAGTCTGCTGGGCGGGCTCTTGATCTTTTTGGGCATCTGCCGACCGGCTCGACTGGCGATGGAGCGCAAGTTCTTTATTTGATTGGAAAAAAATTCAAAAAATAATTGACTCTTTATGCATAAATCGGTATAATTAGTAAAGATTAATATTGTCAAAAGGGAACCAGCTGTCTGAGGGGCTTGGTTCCCTTGTGTTTTTTTCGGTATTTTTAGGAGATTTGTTATGAAAAAGATCGATCCGACCGTTTTAAAAGAAACCAAGTACATCGCGTTGTGGGTACTGATTTTCAGTGCTCTTATGCAAGCGGTATTTTTGGTGTTGCGCGCATGGGATTACACCGCTTTGCTGGGCAATCTGTTGGGCGGCGGCGTGGCGGTGCTCAATTTTCTGTTGATGGGAATCACGGTGCAAAACGCCTTGCAAAAAGAGGAAAAGGACGCCCAATCCGCCGCCAAGGTCTCGCAGCTTTACCGCAACCTGATGTTGTTGGTGGTGGCGTTGATCGGCGTGCTGTTACCGGTATTCAACACATGGGCGGTGCTGATCTCGCTGTTTTTCCCGCGCATTGCCATCGCGATGCGACCGCTGTTTCACAAAGATTGATGGACCCCTGTTTTTCGGAGGTGTATGCGTATGAATGAAAAACGCCGTCGATTGACGGCACCGGATATCCTTTATATCGCGATGATGATTCTGCCGCTTTTGGCCGGCTTGGTGCTCAAAATCCTCACCAAACCGCCGAGCGAAGGCATTACCATCACCGGCGCGCAGATCTATCTGCGCGTTCCGATGCCGATTCAGGATCTGCTGATTACCGAATCGCAGATCAATTCGTGGCTGGTGATGATCGCGATCTGGGGCTTGTGTCTGTTTTTGACACACGGGCTGAAAACCCGCGACATCGGCGTCCGCCAGCATATCGCCGAGTGGATCGTCGAAAAAACAGACGCGCTGGTTGCCGACAGTATGGGCTCGTATTTTATGGGGTTTGCCCCGTTTATCGCCGCGATTTTGGCGTTGTCCGGATTTTCCAGCCTGCTCTCACTTCTTGGGCTGTATCCGCCGACCTCGGACATCAACGTCGTGGGCGGTTGGGCGATCTTGGTGTTCGCACTGATCACCTACTATAAATTCAAATGCGGACCGATCCAGTACCTGAAAAGCTTTGCCGAGCCGGTCGCTTTTCTGACGCCGCTAAACGTCATCAGCGAGGTGGCGACGCCGCTTTCTATGGCGTTCCGCCATTACGGCAACGTGCTTTCCGGCTCGGTCATCTCCGTACTGGTCGCCACCGCCTTGCAAGGACTGTCGCGACTGCTGCTCGGGTGGCTGCCCGGTGCGCTCGGAGAATTTCCTCTGCTTCAAATCGGTATTCCGGCGGTGCTGTCCATCTATTTTGATGTGTTCAGCGGTTTGTTGCAGGCGTATATCTTCGCGATGCTGACGATGATGTACGTCTCCGGCGGATTCCCGATGGAAGAATATTTCAAACGAAAAGAAAACAAAACATGCAAATCTTTGGGAGGTAAATAATTATGTTGGAAATTGCTATTGGTATCATTCTCGGATGTTGTGCGTTGGGCGCCGGTTGTGCGATGATCGCCGGTATCGGCCCCGGTATCGGTGAAGGCAACGCCGTCGCCAAGGCGTGCGAGGCCATTGGCCGTCAGCCGGAGAGCAAGGGTGCGGTCACCAGCACCATGCTGATGGGCTGCGCGATTGCCGAAACCACCGGTCTGTATGCGCTGGTTATCGCGATCCTGCTCATCTTCGTCGCACCCAACCTGCTGGTCAACATTCTCTTAAACGCCATCGGTTGATGATAGGAGTAGCCTATGCAAACATTGGACGTCATTTCTGTCAATCTATGGCAGATATTGATCTCTCTTGCCAACCTTGTCTTGCTGTTTTTGCTGGTCAAGAAATTCTTGTATAAGCCGGTAAAAAACATTCTCGCCAAGCGCGAGAGCGAGTTGGAAGCGCAGTACGATGCCGCCCGTAAAGCAGAAACCGACGCCGCCGAAAGCCGTCGACAGTGGGAGGAAACCCTCGCTTCTGCCGATGCGCAGGCGGAGGAAATTCTGCGTACGGCGACCGAGCGCGCTCACCGTCGCGGCGACACGCTGGTAGCCGAGGCTCAGCAAAAGGCCGAGGAACTGGTGCGGTCGGCGCAGACCGAAGCCGCGTTGGAACGTCAAAAGGCCACCGAGGGCATCAAGAAGGAGATCGTCGAGGTATCGGGTGCACTGGCAGAAAAAATGCTGGAGCGCGAACTGAAAACGGACGATCATCGCGCGCTTATCGACTCGTTTATTGAGAAAATAGGTGACGGCGATGACTGATATCGGTAAAGAATACGGCGCGGCTCTGTTTTTGCTCGCCGGCGAGCAATCTGCCGAGCAGGCGTTTTTAGCCGGACTGGAAACGGTGCGATCGGCGTTTGACGAAAACCCCGATTACCTGCCGTTTCTCGCCTCCCCCAACGTTCCCTTGCGAGAGCGCACCGCGGCGATCACCGCCGCTTTCGGCGATGCCGTCCCGACGCACGTGCTGTCGTTTTTGCTGCTCTTGTGCGAAAAGGGACGGATACCGTATTTTGAGGAGGCCGCCAACGAATACAAGGCGCTGTGGGACGCTTCCCAACGAATTTCGGTCGCCCGGATTCGCGCCGCCGTGGCGCTCTCCGACGACCAAAAAGCCCGTCTTGAAGCCAAATTGGAGGCGGTCTATCACCGCCGCATACAAGCCGAATACACCGTCGATCCGACGGTACTCGGCGGTCTGATCGTGGAATTGGACGGTCAGGTATTAGACGGTAGCTTACGACATCGCCTACGCGAGATGAAGGATGTGATGAACGGATGAAAGCAAGACCCGAAGAGATCAGCAACGTGATCAAAGAACAAATCAAACAGTATCAATCGAAGATCGAGCTGCGCGAGACCGGCACGGTTATTTTGGTGGGCGACGGCATCGCCCGCGTCTACGGACTCCGTGAATGTATGGCCAGCGAACTGCTGGAATTCGAGGATGGCAGCTACGGTATGGCGCAAAACCTCGAGACCGAAACGGTGTCGGTGGCGCTGTTGTCGGATAACAACAACATCCGCGAAGGCACGTCGGTCAAACGCACCGGCAAGGTGTTGTCGGTACCGGTCGGCGAGGCGCTGCTCGGGCGCGTGGTCAACGCGCTGGGCGAGCCGATTGACGGCAAGGGCCCGATCGTCACGGCGCATTCCCGCCCGATCGAGTCGGAAGCCCCCGGCATCATCGAACGCAAAAGCGTATCGGTGCCGTTGCAGACCGGTATCAAGGCGATCGACAGTATGATCCCGATCGGTCGCGGTCAGCGCGAGCTGATCATCGGCGACCGCCAGACCGGCAAGACCGAGATTGCGATTGATACCATTATCAATCAGAAAAACACCGACGTCATCTGTATTTACGTGGCGATCGGACAAAAGAACAGTTCGGTCGTTCAACTAGCCAACGAGCTGAACAAGGCCGGCGCGATGCCGTATACCATCATCGTATCCGCATCCGCTTCCGAATCGGCGCCGCTTCAATACGTAGCGCCGTACGCCGGCTGTGCGATGGCGGAATATTTCCGTGAGCAAGGCAAGGACGTGCTCATCATCTACGACGATCTGTCTAAGCACGCCGTGGCTTACCGCGCGCTGTCGTTGCTCATTCGGCGTCCGCCGGGACGCGAAGCGTATCCGGGCGACGTGTTCTACCTGCACTCCCGTCTGCTGGAGCGTGCCGCGTGCGTCGCTCCGGAATACGGAGGCGGATCGATCACCGCCCTCCCCCTCATCGAAACACAGGCCGGTGACGTGTCGGCGTATATTCCCACCAACGTCATCTCCATTACCGACGGCCAGATCTTTCTGGAAACCGAGTTGTTCCACGCCGGTGTTATGCCGGCCATCAACCCCGGTATTTCGGTCAGCCGCGTCGGCGGCTCGGCACAGCTTAAGGCGATGAAAAAGGTCTCCGGCGAACTGAAGCTGCTCTACTCGCAGTACCGCGAGTTGCAGGCGTTTGCGCAGTTCGGCAGCGATCTGGACGCCGATACCAAGGCGCGTCTGGCGCTGGGCGAGCGCATCGTCGAGGTGCTGAAGCAAGGACGAAACGCTCCTGTGCGCGTTGGTTGTCAGGTGGCGATCGTATACGCCGTTATCAACGGGTATTTGAACGATACGCCGGTCAAGCAGGTCAAAGAATACGAGCGCGATCTCTATGAGTTGCTGGAAAGCAAGCATGGCGAGTTGCTTACGCGCATCGAGGCCGGCTCGTGGGACGACACGGATATCGAGGAACTCAAGAGCGCTTTGTCCTCGATGAAGAGGTGATCGTATGAGTGCGGATATCAAGCAACTGCGCACCCGCATCAAAAGCGTCGACTCCACGTTGCATCTGACCAAGGCCATGGGCTTGGTGGCATCCTCCAAGATCCGCCGCGCCACCGAAGCGATGGCGAAGGCCAAGGAATTTTCGCAGGCACTGACCGAAACGGTCGCCCTGCTTTCCACCTACGAGGAATGCCGCAAAAGTCCGTATATGGCGGTGCGCGACAGCGGTCGTACACGCTTGCTGGTCGTTGCGGGTGACCGCGGATTGGCCGGCGGCTACAACGCCAACGTCTTTCGGCTGATGCGCGAGTTTCCCGAGGCGAATGTCGTGCCGGTCGGCAAGCGCGCGTGCGATCGATTCGGCGGCGATCTGCGGCCGGCAGAGGAGTTTTCCTACGCTACGGCGCGAGAAATCGCCGCGGCGGCGTGTCGCGATTTTGCCGAGCAGACGATCGATCGCTTCGGCGTGGTATATACCCGCTATCATTCGATGATGTCGCAGGAAGCAACCGTTTTGTGGTTGTTGCCGTTGGAACGGGCCGCCGAAAAGTCGGCCGCTTCGGCTATATTTGAGCCGGACGCGATCACGGTGCTAAACACCGCGATTCCCGAATACGTTGCCGGCGTGCTGGTCGCGTGCGTGAAGGAAAGCTTCGCCAGCGAAGTGGCTGCTCGCCGTGTCGCGATGGACAGCGCCGGCAAAAACGCACAGGAAATGATCGATCGGCTGGGCTTGCAATACAACCGCGCGCGTCAAGGCGCCATCACCCAGGAGATCACCGAGATCGTAGCCGGCAGTAATGCATAACCCCGGCGAAAGGAGAGAGAATTGTGTCAAACACAGCAAAAGGACGCGTATCACAGGTTATGGGACCGGTGGTAGACGTTTGCTTTGAGGAGGGATTTCTCCCCTCGATATACCACGCGCTGACGATGCAAAACGGCGACAAAACGCTCACCGTTGAGGTCGCGCAACACATCGGCGACAACGTCGTGCGATGCATTGCGATGTCCTCCACCGACGGTCTGAAACGTGGCACGCCGGTCACCGATACCGGCAATCCCATCTCGGTGCCGGTCGGACGGGATACGCTGGGGCGTATTTTTAACGTGATCGGCGAAACGGTGGACAATCAGCCGTTTGAGCAGACCGGCGAGCGTTGGGACATTCACCGCGCCGCACCGGCTTACAGCGAGCTGGCGACCTCGACCGAGATTCTGGAAACCGGCATCAAGGTCATCGACCTGATCTGCCCCTATTCGAAGGGTGGTAAGATTGGTCTGTTCGGCGGCGCCGGCGTGGGCAAAACCGTGCTTATTATGGAGCTGATCAACAACATCGCCAAGCAGCACGGCGGTCTGTCGGTGTTCACCGGCGTCGGCGAGCGCACCCGTGAGGGTAACGACCTCTACAACGAAATGAAAGAATCCGGCGTGCTGTCCAACACCACGCTGGTATACGGTCAGATGAACGAGCCGCCGGGAGCGCGTATGCGCGTGGCGCTTTCCGGTCTGACCATGGCGGAGTATTTCCGCGACGAAGAAAAGCAGGACGTGTTGCTCTTTATCGACAACATCTTCCGTTTCACGCAGGCCGGCAGCGAGGTTTCGGCGCTTCTTGGCCGTATGCCGAGTGCGGTTGGCTATCAGCCGACGCTGGCTAACGAAATGGGCACGCTGCAAGAGCGCATCACCTCCACCAAAAACGGGTCCATCACCTCCATTCAGGCGGTGTACGTGCCGGCCGATGACCTCACCGATCCGGCGCCGGCGACCACCTTCGCGCACCTCGATGCCACCACGGTATTGTCCCGCAGCATCGCCTCGCAAGGTATCTATCCGGCGGTCGATCCGCTGGAATCCACCAGCCGTATTCTCTCCCCCGACATTCTGGGCGAGGAGCATTACTCGGTCGCGCGCGAGGTCCAGCGCATTCTGCAGCGCTACGTAGAGCTGATGGATATGATCGCGATTATGGGTATGGACGAACTGTCGGACGAGGACAAATTGTTGGTCGGTCGCGCACGAAAGATCCAGCGTTTCCTCTCCCAGCCGTTTGACGTGTCCGAAAAATTCACCGGCATTCCCGGCACGTATGTGCCGCTGGCAGAGACCGTTCGCGGTTTCAAAGAGATCATCGAGGGTAAGCACGACGATCTGCCGGAATCGGCGTTCCTGTTTGTCGGCACCATTGACGAGGCGGTGAAAAAGGCAAAGAAGGTGGCAGGATGAACACCTTTTTGCTGAAAATCTCCTCGCCGGACGGCGATCTGTTTTGCGGCGATGCCGTGCAACTGAACGTCCGCGGCACCGAAGGAGATCTGGCGGTCATGGCGGGGCACATCCCGTTTATCACCGCCATCAAACCCTGTGATTGTTGGATCGACCTGCCCGACGGCAGCAGCCGCGACGGGCACACCGACGGCGGATTGCTGACGGTATCGGCTGAAAAAACCGTGTTTTTATCCGGCAGTTTTTCGTGGAAATAAAAAAAGATCCGATGGCGTGCCATCGGATCTTTTTTTATGTTATTTAAATGGTATCGTCGTCATCCTCGACGTGACGGCGGATGCGACGCATCTCCTCCGCCGAATACTGACGCGGAATGGAGCGACCGGCATTGGCTTTGACTTCCTGTTCTTCTTCCGGCTTGGTCTCACCGCGATCGACGAAGATCACTTCCTCCTCGTCGACCGCATCCTCTTCGACCTCCAGCCCCAAATCGCGACGCTTATCCTTGTCCTCGTCGGGATGCTGGGCATAGTACGGATCAATGATATACTGCTTGATTACCGGAAAAATACAGAACTGGATCAAGAACGAACGGAACGCCGGGAAAATGAGCACGTAGATCAAAATGACCATAATCACGCCCAGCATATTGTACGACACGAAATACAAAATCGAAAACAGGATCGCGTAGCACAAAATCAGCACGCCCGAAACCACCAGATTCGGCTTCCAGCCGAGTCCCGTCAAATAAAACGCCATCTTGTAGATCTTGCGGATATTATAGCGGAACGTGATGGTCAGCAGCGGGATGTAATATTTCATCACCGTAAACACGATGTACACGCTCATACTGATACCGAACCCGATCATCGAGAGCGTATTGGTGGATACCTGCTGACCGTAAATCGACAGCGACAGCACGATCAATGCCGTCACCAGCAGATTGATAATGCCGATGGGCAACGCCTGTTTCCAGTTTTTCTTAATGGTATCCCAGAAATCCGAGGCAATAAATGCGTGCTTCTCGCGCACGTAGCTGCGGGTAATAAAGGTCAGACCAACGTCCGACAGACCGCGCGTAACCACCGGCAGCGAACACGCTACGTACAGCAGATTCGCGGTGCCGAGCTTCCAAAATTTTCGTGCCAGAATCTCAAAAAAGACGAAAAACGCCTTTTTCTTCGGTGCATCCTTGGACACACCCTTGCCGGCGCGAAGCTGGCGCTCGCCCCAACGACTGAACAATCCCATGACAGTTCCTCTTTTCTAATCCTTTGATTTCAAAAACACAGCCGAATCACGGTTTCCAGCACTGCCGACAGCAGACTCAAACCGAAAAACAGCAAAAATCGCAACATACAGGTTCGCCACAGCGACCACAAACCGACGTGTGAGCCGCCGGGGAGTAATTGTCCTGCCAACGCCACCGTCATTCGTGAGGATTCCGCCGCAGCCATCAGTATCGCCCAAATCTGCAACATCGCCGGCAGCAATACTTGTGCCGCCGCCACGCCGATGCCACCGACGCCCTGCGCGTACCAGTAGCACTGCGCCAATCCCAAAAATCCGCCGTAGATTGCCGGCACCGCCAGTATAAACGGCAGACCGTACACCGACACCGCCGCCGCCAACAGCACCGCCAGCAAGCCCCATCGATAGAGGCAGGCGATACTGGCGACCGATAGCCACGACGCCGAGTCCGCGGCTGTCACCCACGGCTGAACACGCGTTGACCAGACTTCCGGTTGTTGCACAAACAGCACACAGCCAACGGCAAAGCCTCCCAGCAGCAGCGCCAAAAACAGCAGCAGCCGCCAGCGAGTGGTGAAAAATCCCGTCAGCCGTTTTCGTGTGTTTGTGCGGCTCGTCCTTTTCATAATCCCATCACCTCACCGCATTGTATGCGGAGACGGGACAAGTTAGAACTTCAAGAAAAAGCCGACCGATCGGTCGGCTTTTTTCTGTGTATCAGTGGCGGCGGAGGTTGACCCCCACCACGCCGCCGGCCATCCCGCCAATCAACAGGATCGCCGCCTTGAGCAATTGATGCGACCAACCGGTCGTCAGCGAAAACACCGATCCGGCCAGCGCGATGATCACAAACAGCACCGCACCGGTGAGCAGACCCGACAACCAGCCGCGCGTTTTGCCCAACCAACCGGACACCGCGCCGCCAACAAGCGCACCGGCCGCGCCGGCCGTCAGCGCCAACGGCGTGATCGCCGACTGCGGCACGTCAATGCCGGTCATCACCGCCGCCATCAACAAAAGCAGCAAGATACACAGCACGCCGCCAACGGCTACGCCCCACAGCACCGGCCATCCGGTCTTTTGCCAAAAACTCGCATTCTCATAAGACTTTCTCATTCTCATTCACCGCCGTAGTTGAGTTATACTTACTCTATGCGGACGGAGGGGAATTTATGTCTTACTCGTCGTCGTCGAGATCGTCGTCATCGTCCTCGTCGATCGGATCGTCGTGCACAGTCTCGCAGCTCTGCACCGCCCATTTCTTAATGGTCATCTTGTTGCGATCGCCGCCGGTCTCGATGATGAGGCTGTCCTCTTTCACGTTGATAACCTTGCCGACGATGCCGCCGATGGTGGTGATGTCGTCGCCCTTGCGCAGGCTGTCACGCATCTTTTTCTCTTCTTTCTGCTGCTTCTTCTGCGGACGGATCATCAAGAAATACATCAGCACCAGAATCAGCACCAGCGGCAAAAAGCTCATCAGCGAGCCGAGCAGGCCGCCCTGCTGACCGCCGTCCGTCGCGGCATCCGCCAACTGCGGAACAATATTAAACAAATTCATAACGATAACCTCCAAAATTGTGATTATATTTATTATATAAGATGTCCGGTGGAAAAGCAAGTCCTCTGCCGGAAGTTTTCAGTTTGTTTACAGTTTACAAAGACCAATGGTCACGGTCTCGCCGTTGACGTTCCATTCCTTGACAAACTCGCCGGTCGGCTCGCCCACGGTCATTTTACCCGAGATGAGCACCGCCACCTTATCGGCCAGCGCGGTCATCGATTCGCTGCCCGCCAGCGTGACCTGCACACTGTCAGACACCTGGAAACCGCACTCCTTGCGCATCGTCTGGATCTTGCTCGCGAGCTCGCGGACGTTGCCCTCTTCGATGAGCGCATCGGTCAAGGTGGTGTCGATCGCCACCGTAAAGCCGTTGTCGGTCAGCGTGTAGTAACCCGCCTTCGGCGCGGTATCGATCAGCAGATCTTCGGTCAGCAGTTCGATATCACCGTCCGGCAGATGCAGCGTCAGGCGACCGGTGGCGTCCAATTCCTTCTTGGCCGCCGAGCCGTCGATCGTCGGCAACACCTGACGGATTGCACCGAGCTTCGGACCGAACTTCGGGCCAACCGTTTTCAGCTGCGGTTTGAAGGTATACGTGACAAACGCATCCGGATCCTTGGTAAAGGTCACGCCGTGCACGTTCAACTCGTCGGCGATGATCTCATCGTAGTACTCACCAAGCGCGTTGTCCGCGATCACCACCATACCGGCCAGCGGCTGACGGTTTTTGAGGTTGGCGCCGGCGCGCGCCGCACGACCGAGCACGACCACCTTGAGCACCACGTCCATATCCGCTTCCAGCTGCTTGTCGATCCACGCGGTGTTGACCATCGGGAAATCACACAGATGCACGCTTTCCGGCGCGGTCTTGTCGTGGGTGCAAACCAGATTGCGATAGATGCTCTCCGCCATAAACGGAATCATCGGCGCCGCCGCTTTCGCGGTGGTCACCAGAGCAGTATACAGCGTCATATAGGCGTTGATCTTATCCTGCTCCATGCCCTCCGCCTTATAGCGATCGCGACCGCGGCGGACGTACCAGTTGGACAGATCATCCACAAAGCTCTGCAGCACGCGGGCGGCTTCCGGAATGCGATAATCGCCCAGATTCTCGTCTACGCCCTGCACCATGCTGTTCATCCGCGAGAGCAGCCATTTATCCATAACCGACAGCTTATCGTACTCCAGCGTGTACTGGGTGGCGTCAAAGCCATCCATATTGGCGTACTGCACGAAGAACGCGTAGGTATTCCACAAGGTCGAGAGGAATTTGCGCTGGCCTTCAATCACCGCCTTGCCGTGGAAGCGGTTGGGCAACCACGGAGCCGAGTTGGTGTAGAAATACCAGCGGATCGCATCCGCGCCATAGGTGGTCAGCGCCTCCATCGGATCGACGGCGTTGCCCTTGGATTTGGACATCTTCTGACCGTTTTCATCCTGCACATGACCCAGCACGATGACGTTTTTATACGGCGCTTTGTTAAACAAGAGCGTCGAGATTGCCAAAAGCGAATAGAACCAACCACGCGTCTGGTCGACGGCTTCGGAGATAAAGTCTGCCGGAAACTGCGCCTCGAACAGATCCTGATTCTCAAACGGATAGTGATGCTGAGCAAACGGCATCGCACCCGAGTCAAACCAGCAGTCGATCACTTCCGGTACACGCTTCATTTCGCCGCCGCACTGCGGACATTTCAGCGTGACCGCGTCCACATACGGGCGGTGCAGCTCGATATCGTCGGGGCAGTTATCGGACATAGATTTCAGCTCCTCAATGGAGCCGACCGAATGCCGATGACCGCAGGAGCATTCCCAGATATTCAGCGGCGTACCCCAATAACGGTTACGGCTGATACCCCAATCCTGCACGTTTTCCAACCAGTCGCCGAAGCGGCCCTTGCCGATGCTCTCGGGGATCCAGTTGACCGTGTTGTTGTTGCGGATCAGATCGTCCTTCACGTCGGTCATTTTGATAAACCACGTATCACGAGCGTAGTAGATCAGCGGGGTATCGCAGCGCCAGCAGAACGGATAGTCGTGCTCAAACTTCGGCGCATCAAACAGCAGACCTTCCTTATCGAGATCCACCAGCACCTTCGGATCGGCATCCTTCACAAACAGACCGGCGTACGGCGTTTCGGCGGTCATTAGACCGGCGCCGTCCACAAATTGAACCAGCGGCAGATCGTAACGGCGACCGACGTTGGCGTCGTCCTCACCGAAAGCCGGTGCGATGTGGACGATACCGGTACCGTCGGACATCGACACGTAGTTGTCGCAGGTGACGTAATGCGCCTTCTTGTTCTGCTTGGCGGCTTCCGCGCCGGCGCAAGCAAACAGAGGCTCGTACTCGCGGTATTCCAGATCGGTACCGCGCATGGTTTCCAGCACTTCGTAGGCGGGCGTGCCGGCGTCCTTATCCGCCAATTTGCCGAGCACCTTATCCAGCAACGCCTCGGCCATGTAATAAGTGCGACCGTCTGCGGCCTTAACCTTGCAGTAGATATCGCTCGGGTTGACACACAGCGACACGTTAGACGGCAGCGTCCACGGCGTCGTCGTCCACGCGAGGAAATACGCGTCCTCGTCCTTTACCTTAAAGCGCACGACCGCCGAGCGCTCTTTCACGCACTTGTAGCCCTGCGCCACCTCGTGCGAGGACAGCGGCGTGCCGCAACGCGGACAGTACGGCACGATCTTGAAGCCCTTGTACAGCAGACCCTTATCCCAGATCTGCTTGAGCGCCCACCACTCCGACTCGATAAAGTCGTTGTCGTAGGTGATGTAAGGAGCGTCCATATCCGCCCAGAAAGCAACCTTCTGGGAGAATTCCTCCCACATACCCTTGTATTTCCACACACTTTCCTTGCATTCCTTGATAAACGGCTCCAGTCCGTAGGCTTCGATCTGTTCCTTGCCCTCAATGCCGAGCTTCTTTTCCACTTCCAGCTCGACCGGCAGACCGTGGGTATCCCAGCCGGCTTTACGCGGCACCATATACCCTTTCATCGTGCGGTAACGCGGGATCATATCCTTGATAACGCGCGTCAGCACGTGACCGATATGCGGCTTGCCGTTAGCGGTCGGCGGACCGTCAAAGAACACGTAGGACGGCGCTTCGCGGCGCTCCTCAATGCTCTTTTCAAACACGCGGTTGGCGACCCAAAAATCCGCAATACCGGATTCGCGCTCCACAAAATTCATATCGGTTGACACTTTCTCGTACATAACATTTGCCTCCCATAAACGTGATTCTGTATGCGAAACAGGCATCAAAAAACGCTTCGCCCCGAAAACAGGACGAAGCGTCAGCTTCGATGTATACCACCCATTCTCCACATACCAACATATGCGTTCCCGATAACGGTGGGATGCCGTCAGGCTCTACTGGGGAAATCCCTTTCGGCCTGCCACTCCGGAGTGATCTTCCGCAACTGCTTACTACCATCGGGCTTACACCGTCCCCGACTCGCTTTGGGTTGGGCAAGAGCGTACTCTCTCCATCATCGTCTTTCGTTTATACTGGGAGCATACCATGTTTGTAAAAAAAAGTCAAGTTTAATTATTAAATATCTACTTTATTTTTCTCCCCATTTTTTCGGCTTGGTGTTTTTGGGAAGCCCTTGCGCGATCTGGGGATATTCGTTGGCAATGCCGCAGGTATCCTGCACGTTGCAGCGTCCGTATTTGTTAATCAGCTCGGTCGGCGTTTCCGGCGGATCGGTCACCTTGCCGGCCGACGGCGCGGATACGATCTTCTTTTTCATTCTCCTCACCTCCACCGATAGTCTCTCCGCTTTCCCCTCTTGCTATTTGCGGCAAATTGTGGTAAAGTGAAAACCAATGACAGAAAAAGGAGGTGTCGGTGTTGTTTGCCAAGTGGAAATCTCTTCTTAGGACGGATTGGTATCGCGGGATTTTCGCGGTATGCGTCGGTCTGCTGTTGCCGGAGTATATGGCGGTTGTGGCGCTGATACCGGCACTGATCTTTTTAATTCGCGCCGCCAAAGCAGAAAATCGGAAACCGCAGATCGGTCGGCTGGGCCTCTGCCTGATCGTCTACATCGCCACCATGTACGTGAGCATCGCGGTCTCGCTTCATCCCCTACACAGCCTGCTGATGTCTCTGCTGTGGACGGTGCTGCCGATCTCGTACTTTCTGGTCACCACCGTCCTGACCGATCGCGAACGCCTCCGCGTCACGCTGAAAACGCTGGGCGCGGTGCTGGGCGTTTGCGGCGTGATCAGCATCCTGCAATACCTGTTCTGCAGGGTGTTCGGCTTGGAAAAAACACCGTTGCAGTTCTGGGAGCCGCTGGACAAGCTGGTCTTTTCGTATTTTCCGATGGAGCTGATTCTCGATTGGGCGGACGTTCGCACGGCGGCGGTGTTTAACAACCCCAATCTGTACGGGCAATTTACGGTGATGCTGCTGCCGTTTGTGCTGTACAACAGCCTGACCGCCGAGCATCGACTCGGAAAACGCGTGCACGGCGCATGGGGCGCTCTCTGTCTGCTCGGTGTGCTGTTTACCTTCTCGCGCGGCTCGTATCTGGGACTCATTTTGATGGTTTTGATGTACTTGGCGCTGTCACTGGCGCGTTCAAAAACCGCGCGTCGTCTGGCGCTGGTAGCGGCGGTTGCCGCCATCCTGTTTGTCGTGATCCCCAATCCGTTTATGGATCGATTGGCCAGCATCAGCATCGGCGACATCGCCGTAAACGCTCGTTTACAGGCATGGACGACGGCGCTGGAGGCCATTGCTAAGCGGCCGATCCTCGGTTACGGTGCCGGTACGCTGAACGCCATGGATCTCATTCAGTCAGCAGGTATTGCCGGCACACCGCACACCCACAACACCGTGCTGGAATTGCTGGTGGAGGGCGGCGTTCTCTCCCTCCTGCCGTTTTTGCTTATCTGCGCCTTCTTTTTGGCGGATCACCTGCGCATTCGCCGCTTCGAAGATCGAAACGACCGCTTCCTCTCCATCGCGTTTCTGTCGATGTTCTTTGGATTTGCGCTGAATATCATGGTGGACTATCCGTTTTCGGTCCCCAAGCTCTCCATTGTCTTTATGATGTTGCTGGGATTTTCGGATGTTCACTTCGATTTGTGCGGTGTCCGCGCACTTCGGGTGGCCACTTTCCGTAAAGGAAAATAACTTGACAAAAAGCCGTCATCGGATTCTTCCGATGACGGCTTTCTTTTACCAATATTTACCCCTCGTTTTGCAACTCACGGAACTGCGAAACCGCTTTTTTAAAGTCGGCGATCGCATCCTCAATCACCGCCGGATCGGTCAGATCTACACCGGCAATTTGCAGGCTTTCCAAGGGACTTTTGCTGTTGCCGCACTTCAAAAAGTCCAGATATTGTGCGGCATACGCCTCTCCCTCGGTTTCCAGACGCTTGACGATCGAGGAGGCCGCCGAAAGACAGGTGGCGTATTTATACACATAAAAATCGTAATAGAAATGGGGAATTCGCATCCATTCCATCGCGATCTGCCGATCGCAGACCACGCGCGGGCCAAAATAGCGTTTGACCAGCTTTTCGTATTGCTGACAAAGGGTATCCCTTGTCAGCGGTTCGCCCTCAGTACACAACCGATGCACCGTTTCCTCAAACTCCGCAAACATCGTTTGGCGGAAAAGCGTCCCTTTGTAGATCTCCATCAGCTGATCGAGGATCGCCAGCTTCTCGGTTTTGTCCTCGGTTTCGCGCAGCAGCTTATGCACCAACAACAATTCGTTGACGGTGGAAGCGACCTCCGCCACAAAAATGGTGTATCCGCTGTCTTGCGGGGTATTGGCACGCGCCGCATACCACGTGTGCATCGAGTGACCGGCTTCGTGCGCCAGCGTGCAGACGTCGTCAAAGGTTTCGGTGTAATTGAGCAGCATATACGGCTGTACGTCGTAGCCGCCGGCGCTATACGCGCCGTCCCGTTTTCCCTTGGCAGGGTACACGTCCGCCCAATGCCGATTTTTAAGTCCATCCTCCAGCGTGCGACGGTATTCTTCACCGAATACCGAGACCGTATCCAGCACCATCTCCATCGCCTGTTCGTACGAATATCGCCGCGAGCCTGCCGCCGTCATCGGCGCGTACACGTCGTACAGATGCAGGTGCGGCACCCCAAGCGCCTCTCGCTTCAAATCGTAGTAATCGTACAGCACCGGCAGATGCCGATTGACCGTCTGAATCAGCGTATGATAGATCTCCGGTGTGACCTCGTCGTCAAACACCGATGCCTGCAAGCTGTTTTCATAGCCACGGATCTTGGCAAGCGTCACCCGTTCCTTGACAAAACCCTCCAGCAGCGCAGACAGCGTGTTGCCGAATTGGTCGTAGGTGCGGTACAGCGTCGAAAACGCCGCGCGACGCACCCGCCGATCGCTACTCATCAACAGCGGCACGTAGTTGGCGCCGGTCACCTCGACCGGACGCCCGTCCTCACCGCGAATGCGGCCAAACCGCAGTTCAGCGTTAGCGAGAATACCGCGAATATCCTCGTGACCGGCCAGCACGCCACTCATATCCGCCAATAGCTTTTCGCTCTCGTCGGACAACGTATACGGGCGATAACGTCGGATGCTGTCCAACACACGACGATACGCTTCCAGCGCCGGTTGCTCGGCAAACCACCGATCCAGCGTTTCTTGCTCCAACAAAACGATCGTCGGCGTAAAGAAAAACGAAACCGCCGTCCAATCGTCCTCCAATCGCTGCACCCGACTGCGAAGCGCCAGCGCGCGATTGTCCGCCAGATTCAGATCCGCGGTCATCATCGCGTATTCGTGCAGCTTGGTCAGTTTCCGTTCCACCGCCGTATGCGCACACAGCGCCGCATACAACGAAGCGGCGTCAGCGGTCATGGTCGTTTCGACCGCCGCAAACGCCGCCATTTCTTCGCGAACGGCGGCCATTTCCGCATCGACGGCCGCCTCATCGGCATACACCGCGGTCAGATCCCAGCGATACGCCGGCGAACTCTCTTCGCGCTTCATACAAACACTCCTTACATTCTTACGCCAGCAACGGGATATGGCATACAACCACACCGATTGCCGAGCCGATCAGGCTGGCACTGAGGATATCACTGGGGAAATGCACATATAAATACAAACGGGAAAACGCGATCAGCGCCGCAATCGGCACCGCGATCCAGCCATACAGAGGGACGGCCAGCGCCAGCACCGTCGCCGCGATCGCGGAGGACAGCGTGTGTCCGGAGGGGAACGAAAAATCCGTGGGCGTGGTGATAATGGGCATCACCTCGTCGTTGAGCCAGCACGGACGCATCCGACGGATCAGCGGTTTCATAATCAGGTTGCACAGCAGCGCTCCCAGTCCCAGACCGCAAAAGATCCGCATACCGAGCTTGGCGTCAAAAAACAGCAGCACCGCCGCCGACAGCAACCATATCACGCCGCCGTTTCCGAGCATCGAGATCTTCGGCATCACCGTATCCAAAAACCGACAGGACAGTCGGTTACGGATGCCGTCTAAGATCATCCAATCCAGCTTTGCCAGCCTACGCATAGCGTTCCCCCTCCTTTCTCCAATATCAAATTTAGTATACGCCAAAAAACGTGATCCGTCAACAAAAAAAGCAACCATCCTTGGATGGTTGCTCTCTGTCTCATATAAACCAAACGGCAATAATATTGGGCAAAAACTCCGTAATGACCAGCGCCAGCGCAAACAGACCGGCCGACACACCGCCCTCGATCGGCAGGCGCGCCTCGTAATCCTCCGGAAAATCCGCCTTGAGCTTGCGGCAACGGCGCATCACCGAGCAACGATAGATGTAGTTGCCAAACAAGCCCATACCGACGGTAATCAGCACGCTCAGCAGATCAAACGCATACACCGCCATCGGCGTGGTGAAGTTTTCCAGCAGCGTGTTATACTGCATCGCAAATTGCTGAGCGGTGATCGCGCCCTCCATCAACTGACTCATGATCGCCGCGTATTGCTGCGAAAACGGTAGCATCACCAGTTGACCGAGCACCGCGCCGATTACCTGCACCAGCAGCACCAGCATGCCCGCACCGTATGCGCGGCGGTAAAACAGCCACGGCGCCGGAAAAAAGCAGGCCACCCAGTTCCACGAAACCGGACGATTTTCCTTGTACATCCGCGCAAAACGCGGCAGATAATACTGCTGATTGGTGCCCACCGCCAGCGCCGCTTCGCCGGCGGTCACGTCCTCGTCGAGCAATTCCTCGCGCGGCATCGAACCGGTGTGACCTGCCGATTGCGCGTGAAACGGCGTATACGCCGTGCCGCTCGGAGGCGGCGGTGCCCAATCGTTTTCCACCAGCGAACGACCGCAACGCGAGCAAAACTCCGCGTAGGTCGGATTTTCTTTTCCGCAATGCGGGCAGCGGCGCGCGTCCTCGCTCTTCGGCTCGGTCGGCGGCGTCCAATCGCTGTCGCGCGATTCCTCCGCCGTCTTTTCCTCGGCCTCCGGTCGTTTCCATTGCTCCGCCGTGCCGTGCTTATCGGCAAAATGACAGCGTCCCTCCTGCTTCCAGCAATCGCGATGATGCGGTGCGCCGCATTCCGGACACGCGACGATATCGTCGGTTTCCGCAAACGCCTTGCCGCAAACCGGACAGGACTGTCCCTCATAAAAGAACATACCATTCGCTCCCTTCTAAGTATTCATTGTATCGCCAAACGCAGGGTTTTGCAAGCAAATTTCAAATTCTTAAAAAAATTTTAACGATTATGCGTGTTTTTCTGCAATTTTGTTTGCACTTTGCCGCTAAAACCTTTATAATAATAAAAGATACTGTGTTGAAAGGGGTTTCGTCACGCTATGAACAACCCGTCCTTACAAGCCTTTATCGATTCGCTGGCCGGTAAAACCGTTGCCGTCTGCGGTATCGGCAAAAACAACACGCCGGTCGTGCGTCAATTTTTGGGATACGGCGCTCACGTGCGCGCGTGCGACAAGCGCGACCGCGAGGCGCTCGGCGCCGTTGCCGACGAACTGGAAGCCGCCGGCGCGGAGTTGTGTCTGGGCGAAAGCTATCTGGACCGCTTAAACGACTGCGATCTGGTGCTTCGCACTCCCGGTATGAAACCGTACCTACCGCCGTTTGAGGCGGCACGCGCACTCGGTGTTCCGGTCACCTCCGAGATGGAACTCTTTTTCACCTATTGTCCGGCGCCGATCTACGCCGTGACCGGCTCGGACGGCAAGACCACCACAACCACTATCATCGCTAATCTGCTGGAAAAAAGCGGCAAGCGTGTGTGGCTGGGCGGCAACATCGGTCGCGCGTTGTTCCCGTTGATCGAACAGGTGGAAGCCGACGACGTGGTCGTTGTGGAGTTGTCCAGCTTCCAGCTTACCTATATGACGCAGTCGCCGCACGTGGCGGTGGTCACCAACGTGTCGCCCAATCACTTGGATTGGCACACCGATATGGCGGAGTATGTAGACGCCAAAAAGAATTTGATCACTCACCAAAAGTCCGGCGCTCGTTGTGTACTCAATGCCGACAACGCCGTCACCGCCGCCTTTGCGGAGGAGATCAGCGATCGACAGCTGCTGACCTTCTCCCGTCAATCGCACCCGACAAACGGCGCGTGGATGGACGGCGATACGCTGACCGTGAGTTTTGGCGGCGTGGACACGCCGATCCTGAAAGCCGACGAGATCAAACTGGCCGGCACGTTTAATCTGGAAAATTATATGGCGGCGTTTTGCGCCGTCTGGGGCGAGGTCTCCCCTGCCGATATGGCGGCGTTTGCGCGCGAATTCGGCGGCGTGGAGCATCGCCGTGAACTCACGCGCGTCCGTCGCGGCGTGGAATGGTACAACGATTCCATCGGCAGCAGTCCGTCGCGGACGATCGCCGGTCTGGGCTCGTTTGACCGCAAGGTCATCTTGATCGCCGGCGGTTACGACAAAAACACGCCGTACGAGCCACTGGGCGCGACGGCGGCGGACACCGTCAAGACCGCCATTTTGCTGGGCGCGACGGCGGATAAGATTCACCAAGCGATCCGCACCTACAGCGATCTGCCGATCGTACGGGTGGAGTCGCTGGAGCAGGCGGTTGCCGTGGCAGACGATCTGTCGGTTGACGGCGACGTGGTGTTTTTCTCCCCTGCCAGCGCCAGCTTTGACATGTACAAAAACTTTGAGGAGCGCGGCCAACACTTCAAATCGTTGGTGGCGGCGCTGGACGAATGATCGCGGCCGTTACCGGCGAGTGGACGCCGTTGACGTCCGCAACCGAAGCTGCCGTTAAAATCAACGCCTTGGTCGCTGCCTACGGCGCGACCGCGCCGTTTTTGCGCGTATACGCCGGCGAAACCGCCACCTTGGCGATCATGGACGGTGACGCGGTACTGGACGGCGATTCGGAGGAAGCACGGCTCTTTCTCACGATGGATCCGTCGGTGCGCCGCGTTCGCACCGACGAAATCAACGCTCGCCGACTCGCCGCTATGTGGCAGACAGACGCCCTCTGCGGCGACGTGATGACGCCGGCGGCGACCATGACGGTCGATCCGGTTGTCGAGCCGCTGTCGCCGCGAGATTATTGGGCGGTCATCCAAGCGGTGTTTGGGGACGCTCTCCCCGCGTTTGACGCGTGGTATACCGACGTTTCTCACCGCTGGCGGCACGATCAATGTCGACTTGTCGGCATCCGCGAAAGCGGACAACCGGTCGCCGTGGCAATGACCACCGCCGAGGATCCGCATCGCGCGGTCATCGGTGCGGTCGCCACCTTGCCGACTCACCGCGGCCGCGGCTATGCCGGTCGCATCGTCACCTCGCTGGCCGCCACGCTGGAAGCCGTGGGCAAGACGGTGTATCTCTCCCCTAAAAACGAATACGCACGCGCGCTGTACGAACGGCTGGGCTTTATTCCCTGCGGTCGATACGGACAGGTCGTGCGTTGAAAGGACAAACTATGGCATTCTTTAAAATTGATCCGACGCTGGAAGCAATCTCGCAAGAGGCGCTTTTGCAGGCTCAGACAACGTTTGCGCACATCGATGAAGTGACCGAATACAACCAGCAAAAGGTGCTGGCCGCTTTCATTCGGCACAACATCAGCGAATCGCATTTCGTACCGACCACCGGCTATGGCTACGGCGATCGCGGACGCGACACGCTGGACAAGCTGTTTGCCGACGTGATGGGTGCAGAGGATGCGCTGGTGCGGCATTCCATCGTTTCCGGCACCCACGCGATCACCATCGCGTTGTTTGGTATTCTGCGCCCGGGCGACACGCTGTTGGCTGCAACCGGCGCGCCGTACGACACGCTTCACACGGTCATCGGCATTAGCGAAAAAAGCGATGGTTCGCTGGCCGATTTCGGCGTCAAATACCGCGAAGTACCGCTGAAAAACGAGCGACCGGACCTCGACGGTATTGTGGCGGCTTTGGAAGCCGATCCGTCCATTAAAATGGTGCACATCCAGCGTTCGCGCGGATACGATCCGCGACCGAGTTTGTCGGTGGCGGACATCCGCCGCATCGTCGAGGCGGTGCGCTCCAAGCGTCCGGACGCGGTCATTTTCACCGACAACTGCTACGGTGAGTTTGTGGAAAAGACCGAGCCGACCGAGGTCGGCGTGGATCTGATGGCCGGCTCGCTCATCAAAAACGCCGGCGGCGGCATCGCCGAAAACGGCGGCTACCTCTGCGGTCGTGCCGATCTGGTCGAGCAATGCGCATTCCGTATGACCACCCCCGGTCTCGGGCGTGAAGTGGGCGCCTCGCTCGGTCACAACCGCACGCTGTACATGGGGCTGTTCCACGCACCGCACGTGGTGGGCGAAGCGGTCAAGACCGCCGTTTATGCCGCCGCGTTGTTTGAGAGACTGGGATACGCCGTTTCCCCTACCGCCGACGAGCAACGCGCGGATATCATTCAGGTGGTCAAGCTCGGCACACCGGAGGGCTTGGTCGCGTTCTGTCAGGGAATGCAAAGCGGCGCACCGATCGATGCGTTTGTCAAGCCCGAGCCGTGGGATATGCCCGGCTACGACCATCCGGTCGTGATGGCGGCCGGCGCGTTTACCGCCGGCGCTTCCATTGAACTGTCGGCGGACGGTCCGCTTCGCGAGCCGTATGCGGCGTATATGCAAGGCGGGCTCAATTTCCATTCCGGAAAAATGGGCGTTTTGCTGGCCGCACAAGCCATGCTGGATCAAGGCATCTTGCAGTTATAAAAAATAAACCCCTTCGGACGAGGATGTCCGAAGGGGTTTTCTTATTCTTCGTTTAAGCTCTCCAGATCGGCTTTCAGACAAAAGCGTGGCGCCAAATACACACGCTTGGGCGGTTGCCAATCGTCGTTACCAAAGGTGCGCTTACGCACCAGATAATCGTAGATGTTTCGCACCGTACGACGACCGATATCCTGCTGATTTTGCAGAAAAAACGCTTGCACGGCGCCGGTTTTCATTCCGTGCGCCACGGCATCGGTCAAGTCGGTTGCAATTTGGGTGACCTTGCCGACCAGACCGTGCTCCTCTATGTATCGACCAACCGGCTCATACAAACCGGTCGCGATGTACAAGCAGTTGATGTCCGCTCCGCTGTCGAACAGTTCTTTCATCATCGCCTCGCTGTCCCACTGCGTCAGGTGGCTTTCCTTGACCACTACGTTCTCAATGCCGTATTCGTGCAAACGGTTGCAAAAAGCGTCTACGCGCTCGCGCTGAGAAACGGTGTCGTACGATTCGATGGTGACGGCAGCGCGCACATCGTCGCCGTAAACGCAATGGAAAAAGTCCGCTGCGATCTTACCCGAATGAACCGAGTTGACCGAAAAGGTGGTCACGCACTCCTCCGGCGGAACCATACCACCACCGCACAAGAACAGCGGCAACCGATGCTCCAGCGTGGTTTCGATGAAGATCTTTTCATCGGCAAAGAAGTTCGGACAGTAGCAGACCGCCTCTACCTCGTTTTCGGTCAACCAATCCGAAAACCGTTCTTTATCCAAGCACATCGGATCGTCTGAAAGCAGATAGTACGCCGGATGAATGCGATATTTCTCCAAATGCGCAAACTCCCGATCCATACCCTTTTTCAGCGCCACAAAGTGGTTGGCGTAACGGCGATCGTTTCCGTCAGGAATCACCACGCCGATGGTAATGGGATTGCGCGACATGATCTGCGCGACGGTATTGACCTCATACCCCATTTCCAGCGCGGCATTTTGGATCTCACGGCGGCGCTTTTCCGATACGCCGGATTTTCCGGTCAACGCCTTGTTGACGGTCGACAGTGAGCATCCCAGCCGCTGTGCAATGTCTTTAATGGTTACTTTTCTGTTGTCTCTGTTCATTCCGAAGCACCCTTTTCGAAATTAATATCCCAATTCTTCTCCTACCAAAATCACCTTAATGCGATCCTTTTCGCGCTGACTGGCAGAGATCAAATAGCTGCAGCAAATGAGACCGTCCTTCGCACAACCGGCGGTCATTCGTCCTTTGTGGCCGGCACAGACACCGATCTGCGCACAACCGGTGTCGCAGTGCAGTCGCTCGACGTTGCGCGGCGCGGCAATCGTCTTGACTCGCGCCACCGCATCCTCCAAGGTCGGCACCAGTTTGTTGATGCCGGCCACCACGATCACCGATTTCGGGCCGTACGCGATGGCCGCGATCCGATTGGCGCGACCGTCGACGTTATACAACTCGCCGTCCAGCGTGATCGCGTTGGCGGAGGTCAGGTAAGTATCGGCAAAGAACGCCTCGCACAATCGCGCGGTGACCTCCTCGGGCGACAACCCTGCTTCGTATCGATCGATGTGGCGATACTCCCCGCTGTTGACCAGCGCCAACACGCCGGTCTGCTCCAGCGTGACCGAGCCGCCGAGCGCCACGCTTTCGCCGGCGTGCATCAGCGACTTGACCAGCGGCACAACCTCCGCCGCCGTCGCCACATAATGCGCCTGCATACGATTGCGACGCAGCGCCTCTAACGCCACCTGTATCTGCTTTTCGGTCATCGGGACTCCTCCTTTTTCAGCCGATCGGGCAAACTGCCGTCCGGCGTGACGTATAGTGTTTTCTGGTGATCGTAGATCACCCTGCCCGGCTTGGCGCCGGTCGGTTTGCGAACGTGGCGGATCTCTGCCGCATCCACCGGTACCTGCGAGGAATTCGCCGCCTTGGAAAAGACCGCCGCCAGAATCGCCGCTTCCATAAGCGTCTGTTCCGGCACCTCGGCGCCCTCGGTGACGATCACCACGTGCGAGCCGGGAATGTTTTTGGTGTGCAACCAGATATCGCACCCACGGGATTCGCGCAAGGTCAGTTTATCGTTGCCGATATTGTTGCGTCCTACACGGATACGAAAGCCGTCCGAGGACACAAACTCCATCGCCCCCAGCGGCGCCGCCGGTTTACGACCGCCGCGCTGCAAGCGCAGGTATCCGCCGGCCGCCAGTTCCGCACGCACCTCATCCAATTCGCGAACGGTTTTGGCGCGCGACAACGCGTCAAATACCGTTTCCAGATACTGCAATTCCTCCTCGCCGGCGGCGATCTGCTCGGCAAGCACACGCTCGGCCGTTTGCGCCTTGCGGTATTCTTTATAGTACCGCTGCGCATTCTGCGCCGGCGATAAGGCCGGATCCAGCGGAATCTCCACCTCGGCGCACGCGGGATCGAAATAATTGATTACCGTTACCTTGTCCGCGCTGCGCGGCAAGGTGTGCAGGTTGGCGTTGATCAAATCCGCCCAAATGCGCTTGGTCTCGCGGCGACCGGCTTTCTCCAAATCCTGTTTCTGATAGCCGATTTTGCGCGAAATGCGATCGGTAGCGTTGGTCAGCACCCGCAAAATATCGTGCGAACGCTGCCGCAGACGATCCGATTCGTCTTTTTCGGCATAAAAGGCATCCAATAGTATGGAAAGGGATTCCACTTCACAGGCGGTCACCGAACTCCCATATTGCGTAATCGGCATAAAACTAAAATCAAGGGGTATGTTTTGGTTTTTAAAAACCATCGTCGGTTTGACCGATTCGCCCGATTCTACTGTCAATTGGATGTGTGACAGCGTCTTTGTCAGTTTCTCGATTTCTGCGCCTGTCAAATCCCCTGCAACCGTATCGTTGCCACGTGTGACAAGGTGTGACACTTCATGGCACACCAGCGGAGATAAACCTTGCAGGCTTTTCCCCAAGGCATCCGAAAGCGGCATATCCCGCCACAAAAGCACCGCTTCTGCCGCTAATCGGGGGGATGTTTTGGATAAATCTACGCGATCGGTGATTGCCGGCGGTGTTTCGTATGGCAAACCGGGCAACACCGGACGCGGAGAATTGCTGTCAAAGTCCACACGGCGCACCGCATCGATAATACGGCCGTTATCGCCGATGACAATGAGGTTGCTGTTGCGTCCCATCAACTCCGCGGCAACCGTCACCTTGACGCGATCTCCCAGTTCGTTTAAACCCTCAAAATCAAAGTACAGCACGCGCTCCCAACCGTTTTGCCGAATTCCCAAAAATTTGGCACCGGTCAGGTGTTTGCGCAGCAGCATACACAGCATCGGCGGCTGCGCCGGATTTTCGGGCAAATGCTCGGTCAGATGAACGCGCGGCGCTTGCACGCGCGAGGACATCCTCAGCTTATAACTGCCGGACATGCCGCGCATCCAAAAGATCAGTTCCTCCCGAGAGGGCTGGTGGATCTTATCCACGCGCGTTCCCTGCAGTGTTTGTTCCAGTTCTCGGCGTAAGCACGCCAAAAACGCCCCATCCAGCGCCATAAAGCGCCTCCTTACTCGACTGTTTCGTACGGTTCACCGATATCGTAAACCGACCATTCCACCGACGGACACGCCGTCTTTAAAACCTCCGCAAACGGCGCAATCGCCGGTTGCTCGGTAGCATAATGCCCGCCCTCGATCAGCGTCAGGCGTTCACCCAAGTACTCGTGATGACGAATCTCGCCGGACACAAACGCCTCGGCACCGGCGGTCTCCGCCGCACGAGCGAATTCGCCGCAGGAGCCGCCGCCAACCGCCACCGTCGTGATCGGCTCGACACCCTTGTGCAAACGGACTGCCGTCCCCAATGCCTTGGCGCAATGCGCAGCAAAGGCATTGGCGGTCATAGCCGACGGCAGATCGCCGATCTTAATAAACGGCTCGTCACTCTCGCGAATATTCGTCAGACCCAGCGTCTTGGCCAAGCACGTGCCGACGCCGCCATCACACACGTCCAGATTGGTGTGCGCCGCAATAGCAGACAATCCGCTTTCCACCAGCCGATAAGCCGGCAGCTCCGACGTCAGCGACGACAGCGGATGAAAAATCACCGGATGGTGCGAAACGATCAGTTCGGCGCCGATCCGCTTCGCCTCGGCAATCGCGTCATCGGTAATATCCAGACAAACCAGCGCGCGAGTGACCGCCGTTTCCGGCGATCCGATCAACAGGCCGCTGTTATCCCATTCCTGTGCCGTCGCAAACGGCGCAAACGCGTCGATTGCCGCCAAAATCTCGCCAATTTTCATACCAATAATTCCTCCAATTTCTTGAGGATCGGGTCCAGTCGCGCGCATTCGGCGGCATCGCCGGCTTGCGACATCCCGTTATACCGTTTTTGGAGCATCGATCGCTGCCACAGCAGCCATTCCCGATCGGCTACGGCATCCAGTCCGCCGATCACGTAAGCCGATTCCTCGGTCACGATCGGGGCGTCCGCCCATACGGCCGCCATACAGACGTACCAATGACCGCCCTGCTCCACCGTCGTTTCCCGTTCGATGCGGTAGCCGTTTGTGAGCAAATACCGCCGCAGTTCTTCCGACCGCGACATCGGCTGAAAAATGTAACGGAGCGCCGGATCTTTCGCCCATTCGCAAGCATCCAAAATACCGGCAACCGTCTCGCCGCCCATGCCGGCGATGACGATATCGTCCACCTCGCCGGAGCAAAGTGGACGTAGACCGTCGCCCAGACGGCAATCCACCGCGTGCGATAGACCGGCTTCCGCCACCGTGCGACGCGCGGTTGCCAGCGGTCCTTCCCGCAGATCACACGCGATCGCCGACGGGCAACGCCCGCTTCTCACCAGTTCCACCGGCAGATAGGCGTGATCGGTACCGATATCGGCGATCCGTGCGCCGTCACGGACCAGTGCCGCCACGGCTTGTAAACGTTTATCTAACATATGTCGTCCTTTTAGCAAAAAAGGCGGGAACTCCCGCCTTTTTGTTTTAGTTCATATGCGCGTTGAGTTTCTCCAGCATCTCATCCACATCGACACCGTGCACCATGCACGCCTCTTCCAGCGTTTCGCCGCGCGAAGCCGGACAACCCAGACAATGCATGCCCATCTCAAAGAAATACTCAGCCGTGGTGGGATCGGCATCCAGAATATCGCCGATCACGCTGTTTCTCGTAATCTCCATAACGTTTATCTCTCCTTTTTTTGGCTTATATGCATATTATATCCTAAAAACAGCGTTAATGCAAGAGTTTTTGCATTCTTGACAGTATTTTTTGCCGGTGGTATAATAATAGAACCAAAAGGACTAAAGGAGACGTCGGGATGTTACTGGCTATCGATATGGGCAACACCAACATCACGTTGGGTATATACGCAGGCGAGCAGTTGAAATTCGTTTCGCGAATCGCCACCGATCTCAGTCGGATGCGCGATCAATACGCCGCCGACCTGCTGTCGATTTTTCAGTTGTATCAGTTAGACGGTCGTCAGTTTGAGGGCGCCATCATCAGCTCGGTCGTTCCGACCTTGGAGCACACGATGTGCGAGGCGGTCGAACTGATCACCGGCAAAAAGCCGCTGGTCGTCGGCCCCGGCACCAAAACCGGTATCAACATCCGCATCGATAATCCTGCCCAGCTCGGCGCCGATCTGTTGGTCGGAGCTGTCGCGGCGGTTTCCAAATTCGGATCGCCGTGCGTGGTGTGGGATCTCGGTACCGCAACGACCGTGTCGGTCATCGGCGAGAACAACACCTTCCTCGGCGGCGCTATTATGGCCGGCGTGACCACCTCGGTCAAGTCGTTGGTTTCCAACGCTTCTCTGTTGTTTGACGTCAGTATGGACGCGCCCAAATCGGTGATCGGCAGCAACACCGCCGCGTGTATGCAATCCGGCTCCATCTTCGGCACCGCCGCGATGATCGACGGTATGAACCGCCGCATCTTTGATGAACTCGGCTATGAAACGCCGGTCGCCGTCACCGGCGGTCTCGCAAGCGAGATCCTGCCGCATTGTCAGGGTCGGTTGTATTACGATAACAACCTCCTGTTAGAGGGGCTTCGCCTCATTTACGAGAAAAACAAAAAATAACGGCTTATCCCTCGGTTGAGCGCCGGCACAACAGCCCTACCGCGTTGTAGCCATCGGGCAATCGAGCGTTGGGAGACCCGCTTACATAGATATTCTAAAACGCGCTGTATCCGTATGGAACAGCAGCAAGGAGTGAAACGTTATGTCCCATGCAAAAATCCTCAAGATGGTGCAGTTGGCGTTATTGAGCGCTCTCATCATCGTCCTGCAACAGATTGTCATACCGCTTCCCGGAGGTCTGACGTTGTCGCTGGTGCTCATCCCCATCGTAGTCGGAGCCGTGCTGCACGGTCCATCCGCCGGAACGTTTCTTGGCGGCGTGTTTGGTGTGGTAGTGAGTTTCTTGGTCATCACCGGTCGTGCCGGTGAACTGTCCACCATGATGTGGATCGCCAATCCTGTGGTAACGGTGGCAACCTGCCTATTGAAAGGTATCGCCGCCGGCTTGGTCGCAGGACTCATCGCCAAGGCGTTTTCGCAGAAACGATATCTTGGCATCATGCTGGCAGCAGCCGCCGCACCGATCGTCAACACCGGTATTTTTTTGCTGGCTCTGTTTACCTGCTTTTATAACGTGATGCAGGAGTTCGCCGATAAGATCGGTATGGCCGGCACTTCGATGATCTACTTTGCACTGGTCATCTTGGTTGGCATCAATTTCTTGATAGAATTCGCCGCCAACCTTGTCTTCTCCCCCGCGATCGTCCGCATTGTCGACGCGGTCAAGAAAGTCGGATAAAACAAAAAGCACCTTTGTCCAAACGGACAAAGGTGCTTTTTTATTTGCTTACAGCAGCCAGATGGGCAGTTCCTCGTAGATGGTGCCAACATCCGTCTTTTTCTTGGCCGCCGGCTTTTTCGCCGGAGCCGCTTTCGGCTCGGCCGCTACCGGAACAGCCGGTTTTTCCGCTTTCGGCGCCGCCGGCTTTTTGGCAGCCGGTTTCTTCGCCGGAGCTTTCTTCGCCGCCGTCGATTTCGCGGCCGGTTTCTTTGCTGCCGGCTTCTTTGCCGCCGGAGCCTCGACCTTAACTTCTTCCTTTACCTCCGGCGCCTTCTTCGCCGCCGGCTTGGTGGTGGCGGCATCCGCCGCACGAGCAATACTGCTTTTACCGATTGACACGAGACAAAACCTCCTCTGTTAATTTACGATATTCTGCGGCAGACCGGCTGGACGCTTTGTACGCCTCCACCGGTTTGCTGTTATCCTGAGCCCATTCGATGTTCGCATCGACGCGAATGTACGACTTGAACAGATAGACGTTGTCCAGCTCGGACAGCGTTTCAAACGTCTGCTTGAAGTAATTCTTCCGTTCGTTGACTTTGGTGACCGCCACGCCGAGCGTTTGCAGATCCGGCGCGATCTCCTTGACGCGCGCGACAAAGTCGAACAAGTTTGCCAGACCGAACAATCCCCACGGCGAAGCCTCCACCGGAATCAGCAGATAATCGGCCGCGCACAAGATGTTCATCACCCAACCGCCCAGCGTAGGCGGCGTATCCAGCAAGATGAAATCGTATGTTTCCGAGGCTTTGATCTTGGCAAGACCGTTGCGGAGGATGTATTCCCGCTGCCATTTGGTGAACAGATCAAACTCAATCTGGCTCATCAGCGTGGAGGACGGAATCAAATCCAGATTCTCATACGGCGTGGGCACAATGTAATCGGTGAGATCCTTCTGATCGCGAATGGCGTAGTAGAGATTTTTCTCCGATTTCGCCATATCCAGCACCTTGTCCTCATCGAAGAACGAAAGCGACAGATTGAGCTGCATATCGCCGTCAACCATCAGCACACGGTATCCCATTTTCGCCAGATCGTAGCCGATGTTTGCGCAGGTGGTGGACTTGCCGCTGCCGCCTTTGTTGTTTGCAAAGCAGATGGTCGTTGTCTTACCCATAAAACATCCTCCAAACCACAGTATATAGTATTATTCTACTATGATTTCCCCTATATGTCAACCATAAATGACAAAAAGCAGGTCACGTTTGACCTGCTTTTTGCAAATTATTTTCATTGTTCGCGGCGAGCCATATCCTCGCGAATCAAGCGATAAATAACCGACAGCAACGGCACCGCCAGTAGCATGCCACCGATGCCCATCAAACTGCCGCCGACCGTCACACCTACCAGTACCCACAGCGCCGGCAGACCAATGGATTTTCCCACCACACGCGGATAGATGAGGTTGCCCTCCAGTTGTTGCAACACCACAAAGAACACCACAAACAACACCGCTTTGAGCGGCGAGACTGTGAGGATCATCACCGCACCGACGATGGCACCGATGAACGCACCGGCAATCGGAACGAGGGCGGTAAAGCCGACCAGCGCGCCGATCATACCGGCGTACGGGAAGCCGCAGATCAGCATACCGATCATACACAGCACACCCAAAATCACCGCTTCGGTGCACTGACCGATGATATAGCCGCGGAAATTTTCATTTGCCACGTGCAGCACATACAGCAGCTTTTCTGTCCACGACGGTCGCAGATAGTGTTTCATCACACGCAAGCACTGACCTTGCAGCCGTTCCTTGCTCGCCAGCAGATAAAACGAAAAAATCAGACCGATAAACGCGGTCGTAATCCCTGAAAACACCGAGGTGATCGCCGCCACAACCGTATTGGCGGCATCACCAATGCCGGAGGCGAAAAAATCGATGGCCGTCTTGGTGATACTCTCCCAATCCACCGTTGCCAATTGCGCAAGAAAATTCTCCGGCAACCACGAACGCAGGGATTCGTTTTGCAACATCGCCGTCAATGCCGGCGGAATCTCCGCCGCCAAAAATTTGAGACAGGATACCAGTTCCGGAATAACCAACCACACGACCGCCGCCACAATGGCAACCAACGTTAAAAACGCCGCTGCCAAGCAAACCGGTCGACGGCTGCGCGCAACCGCCGGTTTATCCGCGCGTTTGGGGAAATAGTGACGCTCATAAAAGGACATCAAAATATTCAGAATAAACGCAATCACCAGTCCGATTACCAGCGGTGCCGTCGCGCCGATCAAAACCGAAAGGAACCCGGAAACCGCATTCCAGTAGTAGATCGCCAAAAACAGCAGGAAGGCGGAAAGCCCGATCTTCCACAGCATTTTCTTATCGAAATTCATCGAATCTCTCCTTTTGGACAAAATAGGCGCTCATACGAGCGCCTATCTCCTCTATCAATCATCAACCGCCGATTTGTCCGTTAAGACCGGCAGCCTTGACCACCGCTAACAAGCGGTTCATATGTTCATTTGAGGGTGTCTCGATATCCGACATGGTGTACGGACGACCAAGCCAACGATACTTATCCGTGCCAAACGCGTGGTACGGCAGCAGATGCAGGTGCGTCACACCCGGCAAGGTGGCGGCGAATTCCGCAATCGCGCGGATCTCCTCCTCTGTATCGTTAAACGTCGGCACCACCGGCACGCGAATGATGAGGTCATTGTGCATTTCGGCGATCACACGTGCGTTTTTCAGCATCAGCTCGTTGTGCTGACCGGTAAACGCGTAGTGCTTCTCGGAATCCATGTGCTTGATGTCCATCATAACGGTGTCGATATGCGGCACCAGCCGCTTGACGACCTCCTCCGAGGCACAAGCGGTGGTTTCGATGGCGGTATTGATGCCGCGCTCATGCGCTTCACGGAACAACGCCTCCGCAAAATCCGGTTGACACATTGTTTCGCCGCCGGACAAGGTCATACCACCGAACGAACGCCGATAAAACACACGGTCTTTTTCGACCTCTTTCAGTACCTCTGCAACAGTCACATCGCGGCCGACCGTTTCGATCTTACCGTCTTTGTCCATCGTTTGAATGTTGTATTCCTGCGATTCCGGATTACAGCACCAGCGACAACGCAGGCGGCACCCCTTTAAAAAGACGATCGAACGGATGCCGGGACCATCGTGAACGGAAAACCGCTGGATATCAAATATTCTACCCTTGACTTCCGACCACTCCATTAGAATCCTCCCTGCTCGGTACGCTTAATGATATCGTCCTGCAAGGACTTGGACAGCGAAGTAAACAACGCACTGTAACCGGCCACGCGCACCACCAGCGACTTATAGTTGTCGGGGTTGGCCTGCGCGTCGATCAGCGTTTCGCGGCTGACAACGTTAAACTGCATATGGCTGCCCTTCTGATCGAAGTAGCCGCGCACCAGCGCCACAAAGCTTTCCAGACCGGCGCGACCTTTCAGCGCGGACGGATGGAACTTCATATTGTACAGCGTACCGTTAGACGCGATAAAGTGATCCAGACGGGAAACCGAGTTGGCCGCCGCAGTCGGACCGCTAATGTCGCGGCCAGCGGCCGGCGAAACACCGTCCGCTACCGGCGTGAACGCCAGACGACCGTCCGGCGTAGCACCGGTCTGTGCGCCCAGCGGCACGTTGGCGGATACCGGATACAGACCGGCCTGATACACACCGCCGCGCGGGTTGGTATACTTGGTCAGCGGACGCGTGTAGGTATAACCCACACGGCGCGCCATCGCGTCGATCTCCGGCTTATCGTTGCCGAATTTATCCAACGCGGCAATATCCGCGAGCATCTTGTCGTAATACGATTTACGGTCGGCGCTGCACTTGTTGACCGCGATCTCGTTATAGATGGTGACGATATGGTTCTTATCCACCGCCACGCCGTTCGCCGCCAACTGCTTGGCGACCTGCGCGGTCAGTTTCTCCGCCATACCGGCGTCCATATCCTTACCGAAGTTATCCTCCATCGCCGCCTTGAAATCGTCCATGGAGTACTTCTTCTGCTCAAATACCAGCTTCTGGATCGCCCAGCAAGCATCCGCCACGTTCGCCACACCAAAGCCCTGCGGACCGGTGAAGTTATAACGGGCGCCGCCCTCCTGCATCGACTTGCCCTTGAGGATGCAATCGTCGACCAAGCAGGATTCCAGCGGCAACGGACACAGCTCCGCATGCGCATAGTCGATCGCGTTATCCGCGTTGACCATCAGCTCGATCATATAGTTGGTCTGTTCCTCGTAAGCGGCCATGAATTCCTCAAAGGATTTTATCTCGGACACCGGCTTGGTGCGCGGACCGATCTGCACGCCGTTATCCACACCGCAGGAGAACACCAGCTCCAGCGGGCGACACATATTAAAGAACGCGGAATCGTGCCAACCGTCCGTCTTATGCGGACTCTGCGGTTCAACGCAACCGATGATGTTGTAGTCACGCGCTTCGGACACGGTCTCGCCGTGCTCCAACAGCTGCGGAATGATGACTTCGTCGTTGTAATACGCCGGCAGACCGATACCCGTGCGCGTCAGCTCGGCGGCCTTGATCATCAGCTCGTGCGGCGTGCCGTTCCACACACGGATGGACAGAGACGGCTGCGGCAGATGCACGTGCATCGACGCTTCCAAGCACATAAACGACAGGTCGTTGGTGGCGTCCTCGCCGTCGGCCGTCTGACCGCCGCAGATGAGGTTCTGGAACATACTGTAGCCGGCGAAGCCCTCGGCAGATGCGAGGTCACGCACCTTGCTCATATCGTTGAGCTTAACCCACACGCAATCGATAAGTTCCTGCGCACCCTCCATCGTGATCTTGCCGGATTCGATATCCGCACGATAGTAGGGATACATATACTGATCGAAACGACCGGGCGAAATGGAGTGGCCCGACGATTCGGTCTGAATGAGCATCTGCACAAACCAGAAGGACTGGCAGGCCTCGTGGAAGCTGGTGGCGCCGTTTGCCGGCACGCGATCGCAGTTCTTGGCGATCTGCTCCAGCTCGGCGGCACGCTTGGCGTTGACCTCGCTGCCTGCCTTCATCCGTGCCAGCTCCGCATAACGCGCAGCATACTCGCACACCGCATCGCAGCTGATGATGACTGCCTGCAGGAACGCGCTGCGACGCGCGTAATCCGCATCCGAGACCTTGCACTTGGCCAGTTCCGCTTCTGCTTCCGCACGTACGCCCTTAAAGCCGATGCGCAGCACCTTGCCATAATCCACGGTCACGTGACCGATACCGTTGTAGAAATAGTTACCCGGCGTAAAGATGTTGTGATCAATCGCCTGACGCGCTTCCGGCGTCATATACGACAACGCCAGCTCACTGGTGGTCTTACCCTTCCAGTACGGATGTACACTGCGGAGTGCCTGCTTGGTCTCCTCCGACACGTAGAACGGATCGGCCGAACGCGTGGCCACCGTATCCAGCTCCGACTCCAGCCACTCCCACGAATACTCCGGGAAGGTCTGGCAGCTGCGAGATACCTTGGTGGAAGCACCAACCACCAGCTCGTGATCGCGAATGGTGATCGGAATGTTCTTCACGATATGCGCAAACGCCTTCGCACGACGCAGCACGATCGGCTCACCCTCGGTCGCCCGATACGACTCCGTCAGCAACACAGCACGATCCGCTTCGATCTGCGGACGGCTGTTGAAAAGACCGTCAACCAGCAACTGGATGCGATCGGATTTCGGCAAACTACCCTTAAAATTCCAACTCATTTGGATGTTCCTCCTTCATGAATTTCCGGACTATACAGTACACGACTCTATAATTATCTTTATTATACTGTATATATCTTAGAAAGTCAACAGAAAGTCAAAGAAAAACCACAAAAAGTTTGCCTAAAACCAAAGAGATTTTCTGAGAATCCCTTTTGATTGTTCCGCATATGTGAAAAAATCCGCCCGTTTGGGCGGATTTTTCTCACGTGTGACTGTTTCGGTTGTTGGAAAGCCCCAAACTGACCTCGATCGCACTGTTGACACGGCGCATCGAGTCGTCGTCCAAGCGCCCCATATGCTCGCGCAAACGGCGCTTATCCAATGTACGCATCTGCTCCAGCAGCACGATGGAATCCTTGGCCAGTCCACTCCCCTCCGAGCGCACCTGAATGTGCGTGGGAAGCTTGGCTTTATCGGTCTGGCTGGTGATCGCCGCGGCAATCACCGTGGGGCTGAAACGGTTGCCCACGTCGTTTTGTACGATCAACACCGGCCGCACGCCGCCCTGCTCCGAGCCGACGACCGGACTGAGATCCGCATAGTAAATATCTCCTCTGTGTACTGTCAATGTAACCACCCTTTTGTTTTGTCAAAATTACCGGCACTAGTAGTGTGTCCTCGATTTTGGACTTTTAATCTTGTCCATCCGTTTTTATTATATGTCGGAAATTGAAGAATGTTCAGGCGGGCGGAGAGGTGCAATTTCTTCACATCCAATTTTTACCAAAAAGGTTTGACTTTCGGGCGATTTTCTTTTAGACTAATTTCAGTAATTTGCGACAGAAAGAGGTGAGATCTGCTATGAAAAAGATCGGTACAAGCCGTACCATCGATGAACTCGGACGCGTGGTCGTCCCCAAGGAAATGCGAGAGCGTTGCGGTTTAGAACCGGGCGACCGCATTGAATTCCACACCGAAGGCGATAAAATTATGCTTTGCAAGTTCCACGCCAGTTGCGTGTTCTGCGGCAGCACCAACAACGTCCGCACCGCACTCGGTCGGCAGATCTGCGAGGATTGTCTGCTGGAAATCAAAAAAGCCGAATAAAATCAAAAAACTCCTGCAACCACTTGGTTGCAGGAGTTTTTTATTTATACGTTACCCGTGGCTTGCATACTGGCGATCAGGCGGCGGTACATCTCCCGAAGCCCGATCTGCGCCGTCCAACCGAGCGCCGCGAGCTTCTCGCCCGACAGATGCAGTTCCACGCTCGGCGCGTAGCCGTATTGGAGCGCGTCCTCCGGAATATCAAACACCACGCGGATGGCGCCGTCGCTCATACCGGCGACCAGCTCGGCCATCTCGCGAATGCGGAGATTGGCCGCCTCGTTGACCACGTTGTAGGCCTCGCCGCTTTGTCCGTTGATCATCAAAAACAAGAGCGCCGACACGCATTCGGCGGTGTAGCAGTAGTTGCCCCACGAATCACCGGCGGTGTGCAGTACGATGTCCGTGCCGTTGATCAAGCTCCGCGCAAACTGCGCGAACACGCGGTTTTCGGTGGGCGAAATGCCGGCACCGAAGGTCTGCGCCAACCGCGCGATCTTGACCGGCACGCCGTACTCCGCGTGGTAGCAAGCGCACAGGCATTCCGCCATTCGTTTGCTCTCCGGATAGCAGCTCCGCACCGTCAGGTGATCGATCGTCCCCAAATCCGTCTCGCGCACCTTGTCGGCACCGACGGTCGGCTTGCCGTACGCCTCCATCGAGGAGAGGTACACCATTCCCTCCACGTGCTTCTCGCGCGCGAGTTCCAATACCGAACGGGTGCCGTCAATAGCGGTCATAATAGTCTCCGCCGGCTTGGTCACCATCAACTTGGAATCGGTGACCGCCGCCGCGTGCAAAATGAAATCCACCGCGCCATCCACGCGCAACGGACGGCAGATATCCCCTTCGATCAGCTCGATTTGCTCACGCTCAATGAGATCGCCGAACACCGCACGTGCCTTGTCGGCGCTCCGCACCGGCAAGACCAACCGAATACCCAAACCGCGAACGCGATTAGCGGTACAAAGCGCGCGTGTGACCGCGCCGCCGACCAGACCGGTCGCGCCGGTCACCAGCACCCGTTTGCCGGCAAACGCCGACCATGGCAGGTCACTCGCAACGATATTTTCCAGATCTTCTTGCAAAATCGGATCGTTTTTCGTTTCAAACAAAGCCACAGAAATCCCTCCGATATTAGTTTATTCCCCAATTCTCACCGAAATTTCACCGCTGTGAATATGACGCTCTGTGCCGTCGGTCATCCGCACGACCAAGCCGCCGTCCTCGTCAATGGACAACGCCGTGGCCGTCGTGTCCTCGCCGGTGCCAAACAATCGGATCGAACGCCCCAGCACCAACGAATGCGCGCGATAACTCGCCAAAAACGTCCGCTTCGGCAATTCGTCCAGATACCCGTACACGCGATCGACGATCGCCGCCGCCAACGCCTCGCGCGTGACCGGTGCGATCGCCAACGACGTGGCGATTTCCGCAAGCTCCGGCGGAAAATCCGCCGTGCCGACGTTCAGACCGATGCCAATCACCACGCCGACAAGATCGCCGCTTGTCGGATCGGTCATCGATTCGGTCAAGATACCGCCGGCCTTGCGCCCGTCTAAATAGATATCGTTTACCCATTTGATCTGCGGTTTCAGCGGCGTCAGCGCCTCGATGGCATCCACCACCGCCGCCGAGGTCATGGTGGTGAGCAGTACCGCATCCGACCATTCCCGCACGCCGTACAGCGCCAGCGTCATATAAAGTCCTTGCTCCGGCGACCAAAACGACCGCCCCAGTCGACCGCGACCGGCGGTCTGCCGATTCGCCAAAAACAGCGTATCCGCGCGGTTTCCGGCGGTTGTCACCCGCTTGGCTTCGGCGTTGGTAGAGTCGATCTCCTCAAACACGCGCACCGCCATCGGACGAGATAGCAAGGCGGTCACCGCCGCCTCGGAAAGTACGTTGGTTGGCATACGCATCCTCACAAAATCGCGTCAAACGCTTCGTTGACGGTTTTGACACCCACCACACGGATATCGGTGTGCGTACGAATGTGTTTCAGGCAAGCGTGTGGTACGATCACGGTGGTAAAGCCCATCCGCGCCGCTTCGCTCACACGCGCCTCGGCGTTGTTGACCGCACGAAGCTCGCCCGCCAGACCAATCTCGCCGAATGCGGCGATTCCCTCGCCGACCGGCTTGTCCCGCAGTCCTGTCATCAGCGCCAACGCCACCGGCAGATCCGCCGCCGGCTCGTCCAGATCCAAACCGCCTACCACGTTGATGTAGGCATCCAAATTGGAGAAGAAATATCCGGCGCGTTTTTCCAATACCGCCAACAACAACCACAAACGGTTGTTGTCAAAACCGGTGGTCATACGACGGGGATTGGCCAGCGCCGAGGCGGTCACCAGTCCCTGCACCTCCGCCAACAGCGGACGCGTCCCCTCCATCGTGCAGGCGACGCAGATGCCCGACACGTTGGTCGGACGCCCCGAAAGCAGCGTCATGGAGGGGTTTTCCACCTCTGCCAAACCGTTGTCGCGCATCTCGAACATACCGATCTCGTCGGTCGCACCGTAGCGGTTTTTGATACACCGCAGCATACGATAATTGGAATGGCGATCGCCCTCAAAATACAGTACACAGTCGACAATATGCTCCATCACCCGCGGACCGGCGATCGCGCCGTCCTTGTTCACGTGACCGACCACAAAGGTCGGAATATCCAGCGCCTTGGCCACCCGCGTGATCGCGGCGGTGCACTCGCGCACCTGCGTCAGGCTGCCGGAAGCGGAGTCCAACTCCGCCATATTCATTGTCTGGATAGAATCGATGATCGCCACGTCCGGTTTCTCGGTCTGCATCCACGACAACACCGTGCCGAGATCGTTTTCGCACAGCAGTTTCAGGCTGTCGCCGTGCACGCCAAGCCGATCGGCGCGCAGCTTGATCTGCCGCGCCGATTCCTCACCGGACACATACAGCACCCGCAAGCTCCGCCCCAAATGTGCGCAGATTTGCAGCAACAGCGTGGATTTGCCGATGCCCGGCATACCGCCGATCAGCATCACGCCACCGCGCACGATACCGCCACCCAGCACTCGATCCAGTTCCTTCATACCGGTGGTGATGCGCGCCTTTTCCTCGGCGGAGATATCGTCCAAACCTTGCGGCGCCGAGCTTCGCACCACCGACGGCGCCGCGTGGCTGACCGCCGGTGCAGACACCAATTCCTCGGTGATGGTATTCCACGCGCCGCAAGCGCTGCACTGTCCACTCCAGCGAGCACTTTGCGCACCGCATTCCGTGCAAACAAACACGGTTTTGGCCGATTTTGCTTTGGATGCCATCCGATCCACTCCTCATACAAATTTCAACAGTCCATCCACGATCGCCAGCGCCATTTGCCGCCGATATTTCGTGGTTTTCATCGCCGTTAGCTCGGCGGGATTGCTCAAAAATCCGCATTCCACCAGCACCGCCGGTGCGGTGGTGCGATAAAGCAGCATAACCTCGCGTGTAGAGGCTTTCAGTTCGCGATTGTTGTCCGGCTGCATACGCGCCAGAATCGAAGAACGCACGTGCTCGCCCAGCGCGCGACTCTCGGCGCCGTTGGGCGCATACAACACCTGCGTACCACGACAAGAGGCGTCCGGAAAATGATTCTGATGGATACTGATCACCGCCGAAGCGCGATCGTATAACTCCAGTCGCTTGGCCATATCGGCGCGTTTTTTCTCCCGAATGGTCAGCGATTCGTCCTCACACAACGCCGCATCGCTATCCCGCGTCATCTCCACGCGATAGCCCCATAGACGAAGGACCACCGACAACTCGGTGGCCATCGCTAAATTGATATCCTTTTCGACCGTGCCGTCCGATGCGACTGCACCGCCGTCAAATCCGCCGTGTCCGGCATCGATCAAGACGACCGGCGCCGGCACTGCCACCGTTTCCACGCGCCGATACAGTTGCTCTGCCATGGCCGAAAACAACAGTGCCGCCGCGGTAACGAACACCGTCAACAGTATCCCCTTTTTGTTCATCCCTCTCACCTCTGCAAGAGTATATGAACGGATACGGGGATTTATTTCTTTTTATAAACCAAGCGCTCGGTCAAGGATATACGCTTGTACCCCAGCACATAGCCGACCGCCGCCGTCACCGGCAACACCGCCCAGCAAAGCACCGCTACCAACAAAAACCAGCCGGATACCTGCGCCGTCCACTTCATACCGCCGGTCAGCAGGTTGTTGATCGGCGCAAACGGCATAGTCAGCACGCGATAAAAGAAGATATACCGCGGCATCAAACCGGTCAGTTTGCTGACAAACAAGCCCAATACCACCAACGCCGACGGAATCGACGCCGCCAGTCCGACGCGCCATCCACGGCGCAGATCGGCCTGCATATGCCCAAACTGGACCTTGTTGCGATCGTGGTCGCCCCGATGCCACATTGGATCGTACACCAACACGATCAGCAGTAACAGTAGTAGCACCTGCGCTACCACTTCTACCAGCGTTTCCACCAGCGGATTTGGGGTGTACACCACCTGCATCTGCAAATGAGCCGGTACTTCTTTTGCCAGCGCCTCCAGATCCAGCGCCGGGCACGATTCCTGCACCTTAGCGGTCAGCGCTTCCGAATAGACAAACGTGTGCGCGTCGTAATCGTAGACATAGCTGGCCGTCAGTTTACCCTCGGCATCGTACTCGTCGTATCGATCGAAGGCGGTATCGAAGAATTTTTCGATGGTGGAGCCGGTTACCGGCTCGGAATAACACCGATAACCCGTCACCTGCTGACCGATGCCGGAAAGCATACCCAGTCCCAAGTAGCACATCACCGCAAACACGATGGCCAAAACGGATTTTCCAAACACCGTCAGCGCCAAGCGCCGATCCATTCGCTTTAATTCCTCAACCGTTATCTGCGCCGCCACCGATTATTCCCCCTGCGGGGCGGGCTCGCCGCCATCAACCGGCGCGCCGGCCGTGATGGAATACACGCGCAACACGACCTCGTCGCCCTGCGCCACCATCGCACCGGTCATCCGATCTTTGACCGACTCCACCAAGCCCTGCTGGGCAGCATCGGTCGTCAGCACTTCCTCCGTGCTGACCGTGAGACCGAGCGAGCGCAGGATCTGTCCGGCAAATTCCGCCGGAATGTTGCTGACATCCGGCAACATCACTTCCGTCTTGTTCGGCTTCTCCACCGTGCTGACGCGCAGCGTCAGCTTGTCGCCGTGCTCCGCCGTCACGCCGATCTCCGGCGACACGCCGTCGACCTTGCCGGCCTCGTACTCGGACACCGCGATCTCCATAATCTCGATCTTGAAGCCCATCGCTTCCAGATACTTCTGGGCGATCTCCTTATCCCAACCCTTGACATCCGGCACTTTCTTGGTCTGCGGACCGGCGCTGATGATCACTTGGATCATGGTGCCCTCGGCAGCCTTATCCGTCGCCTTCGGCTGCTGATCGATGATCGTGCCGGCCGGTTTCTCATTGAACACCATCGAGTTGAGCTCGAGATTGAAATACTTGTAATCCTTCTCCTCCAGCGTCCAGAGGTCCTTGCCCATCAGATCCGGCACCTCTTTGCTGTTGGCATTAGCCGACGTGGAAGCGGTCGTCGTCATACTCGGCAGCGTCTTGCTGGTCGAACTGGTGGTGGAGGGATCCTCCGACGGCGCGCCACCCGTGCCGCCAAACAACAGCGACAGCACCAGCGCGATCACCAACGCCGCGATCACACCGCCAAAGATCCAACGGAACTTCTTCGGCAGATAATTTTCGTCCTTGACAACGGTCGGCTCGGCTTCGTACGACTCAACCTGCGCCACGCCGCCCAAGGCGTCACGCAAGCTCTCCACCGACTCAAAACGGTCGGCCGATGCCGGCAAAAGCGAGTTGACCAACGCCGCAGTCACGTCGTCGGGCAACGCGTTGACCACGTCCTCGGACATCATCAGATCCTGACCGTCCGGATCGCGCGTTTCGCCGTTCGGCGGCGTCACGCCCGACAGCATCCAGAACAGCGTCGCGCCCAAGCCGTAGACGTCGGTCGCTTGACTCAGATGGCCGTTGGCCATATACTGCTCCGGCGCGGCAAAGCCGGTTACCAGCTGCGCCGCCAATCTCGAGCCGGCCGAACGCGCCTCCGGCAACGCAAACGCATTGAGGTGCAGTTTGCCGTCGCTGCCGATGATCACCGTATCCGGACTGATCGCATAGTGATAGATGCCGGCCGCGTGGCAAGCCGCCACCGCCGTCAAGAACGGCAAGAACAGCTTGCGTGCTTCCATCCAGGAAAGCTTGCCGCCGCATTTCTTTACGTAATTGCGGAGGGTAATGCCGGTGGAATACTCGCTCACCGTGTACGCCGTACCGTTCTGCTCAAAAATATCATAGGTAGGTGCCAACACCGCCAGCTCGCGATTGCGCGCCAGCAAACGCGCGTGCTGCAAGAACGACTGACGCAGACCCTCGTAGGTCATTTCCATACCCTCGTTCGGCTCCAGCGCGTTGATCTCGGTGCGTTTGCAGATGGTGGTCGGCAGATATTCGCGGATATACACCGGCTGCTTGGCGACCTTATCCCAGCCCATATATACCACGGCATCGCCGGTCACACTCAACGCACGACCGCACACGTAACGGTCGGACAACGCCGTCTCCACCGGCAGATATCCGGCGGGATTCTGGCCTTTGGCCGGATAGCCGCAAATGCCGCAAGACTCACGGTCCTCCGGCAGCGGATTCATACAACCCATGCAACGTCTTTCCATATTATCCATAATAATCAAACCCTCCTTAGCCTAACCGCCGTTCCAATTTCTGTTGGCGGATATCGTCACCTTTAAACGGCAACGGAATGTACGTGCCCAAAATACGCGAAGCGATCTGCACGCCGTAGCGGCTTTGCAGCTCCGCCGGCGACAGATTGGTGCTGATAATGGTGGGGCGCTTGGTCAGCAACCGCGTGTTGATCAGGTTGTACAGCGACACCTGATAAAACGAGCCGGTCAGTTCGGTGCCGAGATCGTCCAGCACCAGCAGATCGGCGTCCGCCAACAATTCGCCGGTGTTGCCCTCGTCGCGACCGAAATGCTCGCGCTCCATTTGTCCGAGCAGTTGCTGGGTGGGGCCATACATCACCGAATAGCCCTTTTGTGCGGCCATACTCGCCAGCGCCAACGACACGTGCGTTTTTCCCACGCCGGTCGGTCCAAACAACAGCAGACTATCCGACTCCTCTGAGAAATTCTCGCCGTACGACCGGCAGAAATCCAAAAGCTTGCTCATCGCGAGCCGATCCTTGTAAAAGGACAGATCCATATCATCCAAGCTGGTCAGTTCCATACCCGACAACCGACTCAGACGCTTGGCGGCACCATCCGCCAACAAGCGGCGGAAGCAATCGCACATCTCGCTGCCCACATAACCGGTATCCGCACAGCGCGCACAAGTGTATTGCGGCGCGAAATTGGCGGCCGTTTCGCCGGCATCGGCGAGGATCGCCGCCAACTCGGTCTGCGCCGCTTCGTTGCGACGACGCACCTCGGCAACAATCCCCTCGACATCGCCGCCGTTGATAACGGCGCGTGCGACCTCCGCGGCCGAGCCGCGCATCTGCAATTCCAGCTCCGTCACACGGGGGAACTGCGCCGTGATCCGCGCACGGAGTGCGTTGGCACGGTGCTCTGCGTCCATTCGACGGCGCGCGAGTTCGTCTGCCGCCACGCGGTAGACCTCTTGATTATAGCCCATACGTCACTCCCCTTTCCCTTTGTATGTAGGCACGTGATTTTCCAGCATAGCGCTGTATTTATCCAAGTTGAAGCCGCCGGCGGCCGGATCGGTCGCCACCACCTTCGGTTTGTTCGGATCCTCGTCGGCCAGCACCGCCTCCGGCGTCAACAGACCGGCGGCGTGCCACGATTCGAGCAACCGATTCATATAGCTGACGCGCATTTTCTTCTCTCTACTGCGATCAAACGCCAGCAAAATCAACGAATCCGAAAGCGACCAATCGTAAAACCAGATCGCCAGCTTCTTTTTATCCGCCAGAGTCAGCTTCCACGGTTCGTCCGGCAACAACGCCACCAGCCGTTCGCCGGCCTCCTCCTGCTGTTTTTCGGCGCACAGGCGTTCGTTGGCCTGCTCCACCGTAAACAATCCGTCGTCTGCCCAATGCTCCGCCACACGCACGATATATCCGATCGACCGCTTGTTTTTGGAGATGGAATACTGCATCGCCATCAGCACGACCTCCGCCGGCAATCCGCGGTTGGTGAGCAGATCGGCAAGTTGCTCCATCTCTCGCGGCGACAGCGCCTTGCCAAGCCGTGCCGAGACCTCCTGTAACAAGAATCCGTAATCCGCGCGCTTGGCGGCCACCTTGACCACGTCCGGACGCGGCGGACACACCGGTGTCGGCAAAACGGGCTTGACGGATTTCGCCGCCGTTTGCGGCGAGGTTTCCGTTTGTTTGTCGGTTTCCTGCAGGATGCCTTCCTGCACCCAGAAAGCGAGTGCCTCGGCGCAATCCGCTTCGCTCACGCGACGACCGAGCGCCGCCGCACACGCGGCCGCATCGCCTTGTCCGCGACCTTGCGTCGCCATCCACAACAGCACCTGCCATTGCAAAGGACTGGCCAGCTTGAGATAGTTTCCCACCGCCGACGGCAGGGTGACGGTCTCCCACATACTCGCCCCGTTCCATTGATACGCCATACACTCACCTCCAAGACATATTTCTACAAATAAGTATTATACACCAAACCTTTTCTATAAGCAAGAGGAAACTTGAAATTAAAAAACCTTTCGCGATGAGCACATCGCGAAAGGTTTTTCTTACTTGGTGATGTTTTTCAGTTCCGTTAAATCCTGCAAGGTCGGCTTGGTCGTTTCCAGATAATCCAGCATTTCGTCCACGTCGGTAAACACCGCAAACAATTCCAGCGTACCGGCTTTCATAAACCGCTTTTCCACCCCTTCGCGCAGGAAGGCGAGCAGCGTGTCGTAATACCCGTTGACGTTGAGGATCGCCAGCGGTTTGGTGTGTCGACCGAGCTGGCGCAACGTGAGAATCTCAAAAAATTCATCAAACGTTCCCACGCCACCCGGCGCCATCACGAAGGCATCCGAACGATCCTCCATGATCTGCTTGCGCTCGCGCATAGTATCGGTGCGGATCATCTCGTCGCAATGCTCAAAGAGAATGCCGTCCACGTTGAAAAACCGCGGCACGACGCCGATAATGCGTCCGCCCTCCGCGTGAACGCCGCGCGCAGCGGCACCCATCATACCGCGTCCGCCGGCACCGAAAATCAAGTTGTGACCGCGCTGTGCCATCCGATGTCCGAGCGCTTCCACCGCCGTGACAAACGAAGTGTCCAATTCGTTGCTGGACGCACCGTATACACAAATATTCATAAAACCGCTCCTTTCGGTGGAGTGTATGCCATTTCGTAAAATATTATACTATATCCGGTCAAATCCGTCAAGAAAAAAGGCGTACAGAGTTGCCTCTGTACGCCTTTTTGGATTCGTTAGTTGATCATCTCGGTTTCGTCCTCGGTGGTCAAATCCTTCGCGCTGTCCGCGTAAATCACCATCGCCTTCATCAGATTCTGGTATTCCGCCGGATAATTGCCTTCGATAACCGTCTTGGCAAACGAAAGCACGCTGAAGATATAGGTCGTTCCATCGATGGTGTAGGCTTTCTCGCTGCCGAGCTTCGCCGCACCGACGCCGTCAATCTGCACGTAATAGTACGCGCTGTTCGGACGAGCAACCGCGCCTTCAACCGCCTTGTTGAAGTTCAAGCGGACCGCCGTTTTCGTCTTGAGCATCAGCGTAGCACCGATAAAGCCGTCCGCCGCACCGTTAACCTGCATCTTCGAGATGCCCGACAGGTCGGCGCCGGACAGATCCACGCTGTAGTTGGCATTGGCCAGATCGTCACCGCGGTGATTATCGAAATACACCTGCGCATAACCGCCAAACGTCAGCATCGCCTTCGCGGCGGCTTCCTGATTCTCGGAATAGGCGCCTTGCGGATCCGCAATGATGTACTCGGCATACTCCTTGATGGTGTAGGTAATGGTCGCGTAGACCGTGTTGCCGTCGGCGCTGACAAGCGTCGCCACCACCGGCGCGGTCATATCCTTCGCCGGAACTTCGACCGACGCCAGATAATAGCCGCTGGTCTCTTTCTCGCCCAACACCACTTCCGGCATCGCCACGCCATCCAGCGTGAAGGTAACTTTCATACCCTCAGTCTTGATCTCATCGGGAATATCGAGATAGAAGTTCAGATCCAGATCGTCGCCCAGCGTCACCGTTGCACCGGCAAACGCCGCCACAGCCGATACCGCCGTGTTCTCCAGCGCGAGAATGCCGGCAACCGCATCGGCGGTCAAAATCGCGTTGGCGCCGACGATCAGCAGATCCTCGGTCACCTCGGTGGCTTCCACCACTACCGACAAGCCCTTGGCACGCAATTTACTGATATTCGCCTTGGTCGCGATGGATTCCGCGATCATCACACGAGTAAAGCTGCCGGCCGAAACCGCTTCGATAGCCTTATCCGTGCAATCCACCACGCAGCAGACGGCCGGTTTTGCCGTTTTGACGGTGGCAAGAAGCGCCGTATCCGCCGAAATCACCTGCAGATTTGCCACGTGACGCGCGACCACCCAATCCGCCAAAGCAGCGGCGGTCGCCGCATCGTCGATGCGAACACCGAAGTGTGCGCGGTGCTCCAGATCGCCGTACACCTGATCGAGCGTGCCGAGCAGAGTCGAGTCGCTGTACGCGTTGAGCACGCCGGCTTTGGACTTGGCCTCCACGATAAGCGTATGCGGGCGCGCCGAACTGACATACAGCACCTTGCCCTGTTGTAAGCCCTGCACAAATTCGCCGGTAAAGCCGATCGGCGTACCGTCGGCGTTCGCACCATCACCGAAATCGCCGTTGTAAACCAGTTCGGCACCGTTTGCGTCGGTCAACGAGAGGTTATCCACATCCACCTGACCGCCGTACGCCTGCAATCCAAGCGCGATCTGTGCGGCCGAGGCGTTAGTGGTGAAGGTCACCGTCACCTGTTTCCAATCGGTCTTACCGCGGACAACCGCCGATTTCAGCGTCAGCGTTTCCAAAGCCGTGCCGTTCGCCGCAAACTGACGGACGATCGGATACACGTCGGTCACCGCGTTCTTGACACGGACGTTATAGGACAGCGTATACGTCGCAGACGGCGTCACGGTGATCCGATGTGCGTCGTCCGTTTTCAAAATATAACCCGGGCGCGGCTCCACGCGGACGGCCGCACTGCCGTCCACACCGGCGCCGGAAACCTTTTCGACTTTGCCTTTACCGCCTGTCTGCATCGAGTAGAAGCCGGTCGGGAACTGACCGTCGGTTCCTTGCTCAAAATCGCCGTTGGTGATGATGTTGCTGGTATCCGAAACTTCTTCGATCTTCAGATCGTCGAAGTATGCCGTACCACCGACTGCGCGGAAGATGATGGTCAGCAGTTCGGCTTTTTCGTCGGCGGTGTAAACCTCCTCGACCTTCACCCAACCGTCGGTTGCGCCGGTTCTTTGGAACTCTGCCGGGAAGCCCCACGCTCTGGAACCGTTGGTGCCATCCTTGGCCTTCTGGCGCGTATAAATACCGGAGAAGACGGGAGTCGCGGTGTCGTCATCCTCCTCCATTTTCAGCCAGTAGGAGATGGTGTACTGCTTGTTCGGCTCCACAAACGCATAATACGGATTCTCTTCCTTAGTCATCGCGCTCATACCGGCGTTGCCGGCCACTTCCTTCAACACGCCGCCGCGATCGGCATCCTGCACGATCGCCCACGTACCGTCGTTGCCGTACGTATTGCTGCCGCCCCAACCGACGGAGCCGTTTTCGAAATTGCCGTTAACAATATCCAGCGGACATTCGCAGACCACGACGTCGTCGATCAACGCCGTACCGCCGGTCACAAAGATATTGAATTCAAAATACGTCACCGCATCAAAGGACGGGAAATAAGCTTCCACTTGCACCCAATCCGAATCGGCGGTGCCCACGACCTCGTAGTCGTTATAGGGCGTCCATTTGGACGCCTGCGCCATACAGACAAACGGCCACGCACGAGCGCCCTCGGTCAGCTTGATCTTATAGGTTGCCTTATAGCGGGAATTGGCCGTCGCCGGCAAACTGCCGGTATGCGGACGGAAATAATACGTCCCCTCGGTCGAGGTGACCTGCACCGCCGCGCTGCCGTCCGGACCGGCGCCTTCTACCTTAATGTGCGAGCCGGTGCCACCGCCGCCCATGATACCGGTGTCGGTCGGCGCCTGACCGGCCGTACCCAGTTCAAAGCCGCCGTTGGTGACAAAATTACCGGTGCCGGTCGCGCCATCCGATGCCGCCTTTTTCACCATCGAGAAATCGTCGATAAACACTTCGCCGCCAACGGTAGTCAGATAGATTTCCACCGCCGACGTTTTCTCGTCGGTCGTCAGATCAAAACTGACCGTTGTCCAATCGGTAAACGGACCTTTTTGCAGATACGGATCCTCGCGCAACGGAATGTAGGTATCCGAGCCGCCCAGTTCCGTCTTGACAGAGTGGATATACGGCCATACCTTGACCGTTTCGCTGTCCGAGCGCAGTTTGTACGAAACCGTATAGGTAGAGGAAGGCGAAACCGTACGTTTGCCGCTGTGCAGCGCAAAGCTGTGACCGCCCAGATCCTGATTGTAGTCCGGACGAATGGTCGCACTGCCGCCTTCGTAGGACAGATCGCCTGCCGCCATCAGCTCGTCGAGCGTGGTGTCGCCCAAACCCTCTTGCCAGATTTCCGGCGCATTGGTCAAGCCGGTGGACGGCGCATAGGCGTCCACGTTATAAGAATCGTCGTCGGTCGCGTCGTAGCGCCAACCGTCGTGTTCGTATTCGTCGATCTCGAAGGTCTGCAGCGCGCGATACCAATCGCGAAGCACCGAGTAGTGCTCCACCGCCACCTGCGTACCGTCGTTTTTGAAGTACATCATGGTGACCATGCCGACACCCTTTTCCGTGCCGCCGTGCAGGTCGTCATCCTTGAGCATATACACCAAGTCGGTATACTGCGAGTCCACGCGCATCTCGGTGACCGTGTTGCCATGCACACCGGTCTTTTGCAGGATCATAACGTCGTCCGAACTTTCGTGGCCGCTGAGAACTAGGAAAATGTTTTCGTGCTGCGAAACGAGCTTATCCCACACCTGGTTGGCATTGTTAATGGTGCCGTCCTGCGCAAAATTCGGGTTCATTTCGTTGTCATACGTACCATCCGGTTGCAGATAGACGTGCGTACCGAGAATAACCCGATGGTTCGGGTGCGCTTCAATGACGTCCGACGCCCATTCCAGTACACCGTCGGAGGATTCGTAGTTGATTACAAGACTGAGGTAATCCACGCCGCCAACGGAAAATTCCTTCCACGCATTGACAACGTTGCCCTCCTGATAGAAGCCGTCCAACTGCGCCACGTAGCCGGAGCCCTCGCAACCCAGATAGTTGTTCATACGGACAACACTATCGTGGTTGCCGCGAATAACGGTATACGGAATCTCCCCATTAAAACGGAAAAACTGCTCCTTGGCGAGCTGCCATTCCACCAAGTTGTTTGCTTCGTTATGGACGTCATTGGTGGTGTCACCCATACCGAACACAAACTGGATGTTTTTCGCATCCTTGTTGTCTAAAATATAGTCAAACAGATACGGCAGATCCTGCGGCGTATAGTCGGTGATATGCTGAATATCGCCGAGCACCGCAAACGAATAGTCGTAATCCACGCCCAGCTCCAACTGGTCGTAGTCCTCCGCGGCGATCCAGCCCTCGTCCAACGCTGAGACGCTGAAAACCGGCAACAGACCGCCCAGCATCGCGATGCACAAAAGCACCGACAGCACACGGGCAAACGACTTGCTTTTCAAGATTCCCATAATATACCCTCCTACTCCTATCGCGCAAAAGTCGCACATAGAATTATACAATTTAATTATAAAGTAATTAAAAAACAGCAACAACCTCTATTTTTTAGGTAAAAGTATACATTTTTTTGGTTTGTCGTTGCCATCGCACAGAGAAATTTCACAAAAAAAAGAGAGGGTTTCCCCTCTCTTTACGGATATTTTCAGTAGCCTTACAGCACCAGACTCGGCGCCGTATACACACGGGCGGCGTACTCCTGATCCAGCGAATACAAGCCCTTGGCATCGCCGCCAAACAGCTTGTAGCGGCTGACCATCGAGTCGGCGTTGTCCTCTTCCTCCATCTGCTCGTCCACAAACCAATCCAAGAACTTCATCGTCCGATAATCCTTGGCCGCGTGGCACTCGTGATAGATGTCATTGATCAGTGCCGTAACGTATCTCTCGTGCTCGGCGGCCGCCTCCAGCGGATCCAAAATGTTGTGAAACTCCTTATCCGGCTTGTCGATGGCGTCCAGCGTAACCTTGAGACCGTTGTTTTGCATATACTTCATAAACAACAGCGCGTGATCGCGCTCTTCCTGCGCCTGAATCATATAATAGTTGGCATAACCGTCCAGATCCAAGCTGTCATAGAAATTGTAAATATCCAAATACAGATACGCGCTGTACAGTTCCTTGTTGATCTGCTGATTGAGCAACGCAGCAATTTTTTCGTTCATATGTTATTCCTCCTGTCGATGATTTTGGAAAAGCCGGCGAAGAAGGTCTTCGCCGGCTTTTTCGTTGTTACCGCTTCGGTTTGATCGCGGCGTGATAGTGCGCGTACGTGCAAGAGGGGGCATCCCCCAGCACCTGCGCCTCGGTCACCTCGCCGATGAACAGCGTATGGCTGCCCAGATCGGCCGACGACACCACCTTCGCCGAGAAAAACGCGTTGGTGTGGCGGTTGATATACCGCACACCGTTTGTCGCTACCGCCGTATTTGCGAAATCGGCAAATTTGTCCACCTCTCTGCCCGTCTGCATACCGAAGTGACGGATCACTTCAAACGGTACCTCCTCGGTCAGCACCGACACGTTAAACTCGCCGGACTGCTCGATGAGTTCGCGGGTATAATTCTCTTTCTGCACCGCAACGGAGATACGCGTCGGCTCGGAAGCCACCTGTACGGCGGTGTTGACAACACAGCCGTTTTCGCGCTCCCCCTTTGCCGTCAGGACAAAGAGACCGTAGGTTAATTTGTGAAAAGAAGCCGGATCCGACTTCGGTTTCGCCTTAGCGAAAGTAACGGTTGAGCAAACCTTCAAAAGCCTTTCCGTGGCGGGCTTCGTCGCGTGCCATTTCGTGCACGGTATCGTGGATCGCATCCAGTCCGAGTTCCTTCGCCTTCTTCGCCAGCGCCATCTTGCCGTCGGTCGCACCGAACTCGGCGTCTACGCGCATTTCCAGATTCTTCTTGGTGCTGTCGGTGACCACTTCACCCAACAGCTCGGCGAATTTCGCCGCATGCTCGGCCTCTTCCAGCGCGGCCTTTTCCCAGTACAGACCGATCTCCGGATAGCCCTCACGGTGAGCCACACGGCTCATCGCCAGATACATACCGACCTCCGAGCACTCGCCCTCGAAGTTGGCACGCAGCTGCTCAATGATCCACGGATCCACGCCCTTGGCAACGCCAACCACGTGCTCCGCCGCCCAAACGCGCTCCTCGGACATCTCCTTGAACTTGTCGGGACCGACTTTGCAGACCGGGCACTGCTCCGGAGCCGCATCGCCTTCGTGAACATAACCGCATACCGTGCAAACAAACTTTTTCATAACCATTTTCCTCCTTGATTTGTGGGGCATCCCCACTAATTTTAATTCTTTCCCGTGGCGCAACCTGCGCATAAGCCTCTTACAAACACGTCACATTGTTCCGGAATAAACCCCTTGGGGAGCATCCCCTGCACATCCTCCGGATCGATCGGAAAATCGGTGATCTCTCCGCACAAACGGCAGTGAAAATGCCCGTGATCGGCCGGTTCGCCGTCAAACCGTTGCTCGGAAGCATCGATGTTGAGCGTGCGGATCAAGCCGTGTTCTGCCAGCGCTTTCACGGTGTTATACACCGTGGTGAGCGACAGCCCGGGATTTTCCGGAAGCAGAGCCTGCCAGATCACATCGGCAGTGGGATGAACCGGATGTTTGCGAAGCCAATCGTAAACCGCCAAACGCTGTTCGGTGACGCGTAATCCACATTGCCGAAGATCGTTTTCTAACCGTTTCATCGCCTTTCTCCTTCCGCGTTGTTTGTAGTGATTACAATTTATCACACTTTTTTGGATTTGTCAACCCCTTTTTTGAAATTATTTCAAAAAACTTTTTTCGACCGCCAAATCCTCTCCTCCAAAGGGGGCACCCTTGACAAAATCGGATATAGTGGGTATCATAATATTACTATAGAAAAGGTAGGTGCCGTTATGCATTTGCAAGAATCCGGTGAGATGTATTTGGAAGCCATCCACGTCCTCTCCGGTCAACTGTCTCTTGTGCGCGCCATTGACGTGGCGGATTATATGGGCTACTCCGAACCCAGCGTCAGCCGCGCGATCGGACTGCTCAAAGAGGGCGAATACGTCACCGTCACCGAGGCGGGCGGTCTGCAGCTGACGGCCAAGGGCACCGCCGCTGCCGAAAAGATTTTCGAGCGTCACACCCTGCTCACCTCGTTTCTGGTCAAGCTGGGTGTCCCCGAGGAGATCGCCGCAGAGGATGCCTGCAAAATCGAGCATGTGATCAGCGACGATTCCATCCAAGCCATCAAACAGCATATTAAAGGATAATATATAAAAGAAAAATTTTTAAAAACCCCTTTACAAATGCGGTTAGCTATGCTATAATCCACATTTGGATGGAAAAATCCCGTCCACAAACCGTTTACACGGCTCGCGGAGTATGCCTCATTGAGGAGTTCCGTTTCCCGACGCTGTGTTTACAGGAAATATGAAAAAAGGAGGAACACACTATGCTGCTGAAAGACGAAAAGACTGCGATCATGGCGGAATATGCGACTCACGAAGGCGACACCGGTTCGCCGGAGGTGCAGATTGCTGTTCTCACCAAGCGCATCAACGACTTGACCGCTCATATGAAGGAACATCCGAAGGATTTCCATTCCAACCGCGGTCTGCTGAAAATGGTCGGTCGTCGCCGCAACCTTCTGGGCTATTTGCAGAAGAAGGACATTGCGCGTTACCGTGCCATCATCAAGAAGCTCGGTCTGCGTAAGTAAAACCGAAAATAAGGCAGGCGGATTTGATTCCGCCTGCCTTATGCTGTTTTTTGTCCCCTGCCGAAATTCGGAGGAATGTTCGGTTTTAGCGGTAAAACGAGCACCGAAACGCGCGTTCGATGTTGGTTTTATTGCTAAAAGTCGACTCCTCCGGTTTGGAAATAAAATTTTTGGAGGTATGTTATCATGATGAGATTCGAAAAGTTCGAAAATCAGCGCACCTTTTCCACCACCCTCGCGGGTCGTCCGCTGGTAGTGGAAACCGGCAAGATGGCGCAGTTGTCCAACGGCTCCTGCTTGGTCCGCTACGGCGACACCGCCATTTTGTGCAACGTCACCGCTTCGCCGAAGCCGCGCGAGGGCGTGGATTTCTTCCCGATGGCGGTTGACTACGAAGAGAAAATGTACTCGGTGGGCAAGATCCCCGGCTCGTTCCAGCGCCGCGAGAATCGCCCGTCCGAAAAGGCGATCCTGACCTCCCGTGTGATCGATCGTCCGATTCGTCCGCTGTTCCCGAAGGATATGCGCAACGACGTGACGCTCGTTTGCACCGTGATGTCGGTCGATCCGGACTGCCAGCCGGAAACCACCGCGATGATCGGCGCTTCCATCGCCATCGCAATCTCGGATATTCCGTGGGCAGGCCCGATTTCCGGCGTGGTTGTCGGTATGGTGGATGGCAAGTTCGTCATCAACCCGACTGCCGAGCAGGAGAAGGTTTCGGATATGCACGTCACCGTGGCGTCCACCAGCGAACTGGTCGCGATGATCGAGGCCGGCGCCAACGAAGTGGATAACGACACGATGTTCGACGCCATCATGGAAGGCCACAAGGCCAACCAGCAGGTGGTGGAATTCATCAACGAGATCGTTGCCGAGATCGGCAAGCCGAAGTTCCCGTTCGTTTCCAACGATCCGTCGGAGGAAATGTTCGAGGCGATCAAAGAATTCGCCATCGAGGATGTCCGCTTCGCGCTGGACACCGATGACAAGCGCATTCGCGACGAGCGTCTGCTGCCGGTGTACGACAAGGTGCACGAGCAGTTTGACGAGCAGTATGCCGATCAGCCCGGCAAGATCGACGAGTGCATGTACAAGCTGCAGAAGTACGTTGTGCGTCGTTGGCTCTTGGACGACGGCAAGCGCGTAGACGGCCGCGGCATCAACGATATGCGTCCGTTGGCCGGCGAAGTCGGTCTGCTGCCGCGCGTGCACGGCTCAGGTATGTTCACCCGTGGCCAGACACAGGTGCTGACCACCTGCACGCTGGGCTCCACCCGCGATGCGCAGCTGCTCGACGGTCTGGATGACCAGCGCGAGAAGCGTTATCTGCACCACTACAACTTCCCGTCCTACTCGGTCGGTGAGACCAAGCCGTCCCGCGGCCCCGGCCGTCGTGAGATCGGTCACGGCGCGCTCGCGGAGCGTGCGCTCTTGCCGGTCATTCCGTCGGCGGAAGAATTCCCCTACACCATCCGTTTGGTGAGCGAAGTGCTCTCCTCCAACGGTTCCACCTCGCAGGCTTCCATCTGCGGCTCCACGCTTGCTCTGATGGACGCCGGTGTGCCGATCAAGGCGCCGGTCGCGGGTATCTCCTGCGGTCTGATCACCGAGGGCGATCGTTTCATGACGATGGTCGACATTCAGGGCGTGGAAGACTTCTTCGGCGATATGGACTTCAAGGTCGGCGGCACCAAGAAGGGTATCACCGCCATTCAGATGGACCTCAAGGTGCACGGTCTGACGCCGGCGATCATCCGTGAAGCGCTGGATAAGACCTACACCGCCCGTTGCCAGATCCTCGATGAGATCATTACCCCGACCATCGCCGAGCCGCGCGCCGAGCTTTCGCCGTACGCACCGAAGATGGTCAGCACCAAGATCGACGTGGATAAGATCCGCGAAGTCATCGGCAAGGGTGGCTCGGTCATCCAGAAGATCTGTGCGGATTGCGAGTGCACGATGGACGTGCAGGAAGACGGTTCGGTCTTCATTTCGGCTCTCAACACCGAAAACGCGATGCGCGCGCTGGCGATCGTGGAAACCATCGCCAAGGATCCGGAAGTCGGTGCTATCTACAAGGGTAAGGTCACCCGTTTGATGACCTTCGGCGCCTTTGTGGAGATCGCGCCGGGCAAGGAAGGCCTGGTCCACATCAGCCGCTTGGATATGAAGCGCGTCGAGCGCGTCGAAGATGTGGTCAATGTCGGCGATGAGATCGTCGTCAAAGTGACCGAGATCGACGAGCAGGGCCGCATCAACCTCTCCCGCCGCGATGCGCTCATCCAGCTGGAGGGCCTTGAGCCGGTGGAAGACGAGGAAGAAACCGCGCGTCCGCAGCGCCGTGAAGGTCGCCGCGATCGCAACGGCGACCGTCCGCGCCGCCGCTAAGAGAAAGTAGACTCGACAGCCGCCTCGACAAACGAGGCGGCTGTTTGAACTTAGGAGGAATTTCTATGTTTCCCGGAGCAGGCACGCTCATCAACGCCGTGTTGGTCTTGGCTGGCGGCGTCGTGGGGCTTTGCATCAAAAAAGGACTGAAACCCAGTATGCAGGAAACGCTGATGAAAGCGCTGGGCGTGTCCACGTTGTTTATCGGCATCAGCGGTGCGCTGACCGGTCTGCTGACCATTGAAGGCGGCAAGCTGGACACCACCGGCACCATGCTGATGATTCTCTCGATGGTGATCGGCACCATTATCGGCGAGCTGTTACGCATCGAGGATCGCATGAACACGATGGCCGAAAAGGTCAAATCGATGGTCAAGGTCAAGGACGAGGACAACCGCTTTGTCGAGGGGCTTGTCAACGCCACGCTCATTATGTGCGTGGGCGCCATGGCCATTATGGGGGCGCTGCAAGACGGTCTTGCCAACGATCCGTCGGTGTTGATCGCCAAAGGCATTCTCGACTGCATCATTTCGATGATCTTCGCCTCTACCCTCGGCGTCGGCGTGCTGTTTTCGGTGGTGCCGCTTTTCCTGTATCAAGGCGCCATCACGTTGCTGGCGCGCGTGATCGAGCCGCTTTTGTCGGCGCAGCTCACGCTGGAACTCACCTACATCGGCTCGGTGCTGATCTTTGTGGTCGGCTACAACCTGATCTTTGCCGATCGCAAGATTAAGGTCGGCAATATGCTGCCCGCGTTGCTGATCCCTGTTATTTGGGAAGTTCTGCAATGGGCGTGGAGCCTGCTCCCTTTCTAAAAAATCAAAACCTCCTTGCTTTATGAATAGTTTTATTCTATAATAAAACTATACGGAAGGAGGTTTTTTCTATGTCCGGATTTATGTACTACACCCCCACCAAAGTGGTGTTTGGCAAAGACGCCGAAGCACAGGTCGGCGCGCTCGTTGCCGAGCAGAACGCCCGCAAGGTGCTTCTTCATCACGGCGGCGGTAGCGTCGTCAAAAGCGGGCTGCTCAATCGCGTCAAAGCGTCGCTGACCGAAGCCGGCGTTGACTTTATCGAACTGGGCGGCGCCGTACCCAACCCGCGACTTTCGCTGGTCTACCGCGGCATCGAGCTTTGTCGCTCAGAGGACGTGGACTTTCTGCTGGCCGTCGGCGGCGGCAGCACGGTCGACTCCGCCAAAGCGATCGCTTTTGGCGCGGCGGAGGACGGCGACGTGTGGGATTTATTTGATCGCAAACGACAGGCGACCGCGTGTCTGCCGGTCGGCGTGGTGTTGACGCTGGCGGCTACCGGCAGCGAAATGAGCGATTCCACCGTCATCACCAACGAGGACGGCTGGATCAAACGCGGCTACGGCAGCAATCTGTGCCGTCCGGTGTTCGCGGTGATGAATCCGGATCTGACCAAAACCCTGCCGGACTACCAGACCGCCTGCGGTTGCACCGACATTCTGATGCACACGATGGAGCGTTATTTTGTATCGGTGCCGCGATTGGAACTGACCGACAGCATCGCCGAGGCGCTGATGCGCACGGTCATCCACTACGCCGGCGTGCTGAAAAATGATCCGCAAAACGATCGGGCGCGCGCCGAGATCATGTGGGCGGGCAGCCTGTCCCACAACGACCTGACCGGCAGTCGCGCAAACGGCGGTGCAGACTTCTCCTCTCACGCGCTCGAGCACGAGCTGGGAGGCGTGTACGACGTGGCGCACGGCGCCGGCCTCGCTGCCGTGTGGGGCAGTTGGGCGCGGTACGTATACCGCGATTGTCTGCCGCGATTTAAGAAATTCGCGGTGCGGGTGATGGGCGTAGCCGAAACCGGTACCGACGAGGAGATCGCCTTGAAGGGCATTGAGGCAATGGAAGGCTTTTTCCGTTCGATCGGAATGCCGATCTCGCTTGCCGAACTGGGCATCCACCCCACCGACGAGGAACTCAAGCAACTCGCGCACAAGTGCAGCGTATCGGCCGGCGGCGCCAAAGGCTCTGCCAAAGTACTGCACGAAGCGGATATGCTGGCGATCTACCGCATGGCTTTATAAAAAAATCCCCATCACGTTTTTGCTATGTGTTCTTAGCGAAGTTTTTAGGGTGGTATGTAACCGGAAGGCAATTTTGCCTTCCGGTTCTTACTTTTATGCAGGGATATCTTCCTCTGCATCTTCGTCATAAATGCCGAACATTACGGTGAGTGTTTCGAGCTTCTTCATTTGGAATTTGTAGTATATTACTACGGGATTTCCGCAAGTGTGAGAGTATTTGACCTCTTTCTCAAATACCTCAATCCTACGGATGAAGGCTCGGAGCAATTCGGGTGTCAGTTTCGGCATCTCCACATATTGCTTTGCCTTTGCCATAAACTCTCGTACCGATTGTTCGTGTGCATCTAACTCGGCAATTCCTTTGTTCAGACT
>JAFQJL010000018.1 GCA_017414965.1 Clostridia bacterium | reverse complement strand
CTTTTTTGCTGAAAATGAAAAAATCCGCCAAAGCGGATTTTTTAACACGCAAAGGGGGCATATTTTTGTTCGATCGGCGTCAGTACCAACTGACCGGCGGACAATTCCGTCAGCGCCGCTTGCACGATGTCGACCTCTTCCTCCGGCATGGTTGCGGTCAGTGTGACCGCCTCGCCAAATTCCGTTTCGCCCATCTGGGCGTGGGCCGACAGCAACGCCTGCACACCGCCGTAGCGGCTGTAATCGCAGGTGACACTCACCACCGTACACGGCCGCATCATCACCGGCTTGGCCGCCTGCACGCCAATAGACGCGCCGTGCGAGTACGCCCGCACCAGTCCGCCGGCGCCGAGCAACGTACCGCCGAAGTACCGCGTAACCACCACCACGCAATCGGAGATGCCGGCCTTTTGTAGCACGTCCAGCACCGGCACGCCGGCGGTGCCCTGCGGCTCGCCGTCGTCCGAGCAACGCACCGTGCCGGAGCGCAACACGTACGCCCACACGTTGTGGCTGGCGTCCCAGTATTTCTTCTTACGCGCGGCAATGAGCGCCTGCGCTTCTTCCTCGGTCGTTACCGGGCACGCGTACCCGATAAACCGCGATTTCTTTTCGATAAATTCATCGGTCGCTTCGACCGATACCGTTTTATACGCCGCCATCGCGCACGCCTCCTCTCCGAGAAAAAGAAAAGCGACAGTTTGAAACTGTCGCTTCTTTTTTGATTACAGACCGAACTTCTTCTTGAAGCGATCCACACGGCCACCGGTATCAACCAGCTTCTGACGGCCGGTGAAGAACGGGTGACATTTCGAGCAAATTTCCACGCGGATGTTTTCCTGCGTCGATGCGGTTTCCCACACCTGACCGCAAGCACACGTAATCGTGGTCTGCTTGTAATCGGGATGAATATCTTTTCTCATGGCGAACGTCACCTCATTTCCAAGCGCGGTTGTGGGAGTCGATCCCGTCGCTCCTCTGGCCGCGTCTTATTTTATGCACAGCAGATTATAGCATATCTATTCGAAAAATGCAAGCATTTTTTGAATTTTTTTACGCCATAAACGCTTCGTACTCTTTCAGCACCTCGTCCGTAGGACCGAATTTCATCAGATTGCCCTCGTGCAGCCACAGGATCTGACTGCACAATTCCCGCAGAGAATCCAGGCTGTGCGACACGATCAGCACCGTCCGATCGCGGTCGGCGATCAGTTCCTTGATCTTGGCAAAGCTCTTTTTCTTGAAGTTCGCGTCGCCGACGCTCAGCACCTCGTCAATGAGCAGAATCTCCGGCTCCAGCACCGTGGTGATGGCAAACGCCAGCTTGGAGTACATGCCGCTGGAATAGGTCTTGACCGGCATATCGATAAACTTGCCAAGCCCCGCAAACGCGATGATATCGTCCATCTTTGCGCGGATCTCCGCCTCCGAAAATCCCAACAGCATACCCGAAATGAGAATGTTCTCGCGCCCCGACATCATCCGCTGGAAGCCCACGCCGAGCGACATCAGCCCCACCGAATCGGACGCCAGCTCGATGCTGCCCTCGTCCGGCGAAAAGATGCCGGCGATGGCGCTGAGCATGGTGGATTTCCCGCTGCCGTTTTTGCCTACGATACCCACCACGTCGCCGCGTTTGATCGAAAACGACACGCCGTGAAGCGCCTCGAACTTATCCACACGGGATTTGTTGAACTTAAAAAAGTTCTGCTTGAACGAGGCCGCTTTCATACTCTTATATCGAATTTTCAGATCTTTTACTACGATCGCATTTTCCATCAGATCACCTTAATATACGTGTTTTCGTTTTTGTAGACCAAGTGGATGCCCAGCGCGCACAACGCCAGCGTCAGCACCGTCCACACCAGCATCCACACCGGCTCGTAGATGGTTTGATACAACAGGCACTGCCGTGCCGAGATCATCAAAAACGAGATGGGATTGAGCTTGGTGAGCACCGTTTCCAGCCACGGATAACCGGCATAAAAGCCGAGCGTGGTGACGTCGTAGAACACGCCACACATATAGAACAACAGCCGCAGCACCACCTGCAAGACGTTGCGCAGATCCTCCACGTACACGCCGCAGTTCATCACGATCATCGACAGCGCAAACACCATCAGGAAGAACAGCACCAGCACCGGCACGATCCACAGTGCCTCCCAGCCGACAACCAGCCGCCCCGCCGGATCGATGGGGAAGATCGCCCAGACGACCATCATCACCGCCACCAGACCGAGCGAGATCAGCATCTTGAAGCCGTAGATCCACATCGTCTGAAGCACCAGCAAAAACTTCGGCATCCGCACCCGCTTGAGCAGCGAGGAATACTCCTTGACGATGCGCGCGCACCGCATCACCGTCTTGTTAAACATATCCCACATGGTCAGACCGACGAACACGAAAATGGGGGCAAAATCGATGTTTTTCTTAAACAGCGCCACCATAATGAACATATAGATGAGCATCATAAACAGCGGGTCCAAGATCCACCACAGCCAGTTCAGATACGAGCCGGCGACCTCGGATTTGAGATCCGCATTGGAGGCAAACGCCAGATAGCGGCCGTATTTTTTTAAGTCTTTTGAAAATCGACGCAGCATATACCCGATTCCTTTACTATTTTATACCTTATAATTTTATCACTCTGTTAGACGATTGTCAATTGAATATTGCTTGTGAAACGGTTACAGATATGTTATCATATAATCCGGAGGTGGCACTTATGAGCAAGCCCGATAAAACCAACGTGATGCGGATCCTCGATCAAAAGAAGATCCCCTACACGCCTCATTATTATGACCCGCAGATCACCGAGGGTATACACGTCGCGGCGGCACTCGGCGAAAATCCCGACCGCGTGTTCAAAACGCTGGTGACCGAAGCGGCCGGACGTCGGTATTTCGTGTTCGTCATTCCGGTGGCAGCTACGCTGGATCTCAAAAAAGCGGCGGCCGCCGTCGGCGTCAAGGCGCTGGCGATGCTCAAGCAAAAGGAACTGCTGCCGCTGACCGGCTACATCCACGGCGGCTGCTCGCCAGTTGGGATGAAAAAGGCGTTCCCCACGGTGTTCCACACCACCGCCACCGACACGGTGTTTGTCAGCGCCGGCCGTGTCGGCGCACAGATCGAGGTGGACGCCGCCGCGCTTGCCGCTCTGGTGCGCGCCACCCGCACCAACCTCATCGTGGAGTAAAAACGCCCCTACGAATATTCGTGCAACAACAAAACGCGCCGCTTCGATGAAGCGGCGCGCGATTTTTTCTTTTTTCAACAGACCGGTTCTCCGTCTTTCTGCCGGAGTGCGTTTCCGATCTGCACCGGTCATCTTCGCAGACGGGCTTTTTGGCCCGTGACGACCGGATTGTTATTTAGTTTTACGCTTTCAGAATGTGTCCTCTGCTACGGGTTGCCCCGCCGAATTACCACATCGGACTGCCTCCTCTCGGTTATTCCTTGACAAGACCTCTTATGGGGCACCATACAATCATCTTCATAACGCATCATCCTTTCTTTTCGAGTCAGGGTGAATGGCCTGTGATGTCGCTTGGATTCATTCCTTCGCGCTTTATGAGAATCGGCATTTCAGCCGTCTTTTATTTTATTGTTCGCAGGGCCTCTGCATACTTAACCCATTGGACCGTCTCCTTGAATGTTATTCTTTGACAAGACCTCTGAGGGGCCTTTGTACAATCATCTTCATAACGCATCATCCTTTCTTTTCATTAAACGGTGCGTTTTTTCAAAGGTGATTAGTACACGGGACTCATTCCTTTCTGTCTTATTCTTGTCAGCTTCTATTTTCTCTCTTCTTCTCTGTGGCTTTATTATAACACACGATTTATCACTTGTCAATAGAATTTTTCAACATTTTTATAAAATTTTAGTAACTTTCACTATTAAGGCGCAAAAATAGTTTGCGCGCGCTCTTGACGATGCCGCGCAAAGCGGGTAGAATAGAGTTACAACCACTCTTTCTTATATAAGGAGATAAAGAATATGGAACTGGAACAATACGGACCAGACATCATCTCGGTCACCGACGAGGAAGGCAACGAGCACGAATTTGAGTGCCTCGACCGCATCGAGACCGAGGACGGCAACCGCTACGTGGCGCTCATCCCCTGCTACAACGATCCGTCCGAGCTGCTCGAGGACGACGGCGAGCTGATCGTTTTACGCGTTCAGGAGGAGGACGGCGAGTCCTTCCTGGTGCCGATCGAGGACGAAGCGGAGTACGAGGAGATCGCCGAGATCTTCGAGGATCGCCTCAGCGAGTATTACGAGATCGAAGAAGACGAGGAATAAGTCTATGAGCAAGCATCAAAACGAGCCGGAGTCGGTGATCCTCACCGACGAGACCGGTACCGAGCGCGAATGCATCTGCATCGATCGTCTGACGGTGGATGGGCAGATCTTCGTGGCGCTCATCGACGCCGAGTGTGAAGCCGGCGAGTATTTTATGATGCGCATCGAGTCGGAGGGCGACGACGGCACCACTCTGCAGCCGATCGACACCGACGAGGAGTATGAGCGCATCGGTTTGCTGTTCAACGAGCATTTGATGCAGTTGTACGGCGAAGGCATCGAATAATCGTTTCCTGCCCGGTTCGCGGACTACGCCGTATATGCCCCTACTACGTTATGATAAAGGGAGCCTTTCTCCGCCGTCGGATCGCAGACCTCCCCACGCTTGCGTGGGACGTTGGGAGCAATGAGGACGGCGGGCGGCGCCCACCTGCACGTTTTGGTAGCAGGTCATTTTTACGGCTTACGGCCGGGCGGGGATTCCTTTTTTCCTCATCCGCATTTTACGGCATTCGAGCGCATACAATTTAGCATCCACAAAGAAGGGTGCTGATCGTATGTTTGTCTGTTCTGTCAAAACCACGCGCCGCACGCTCGCAATCGGGCTGTGTTGTCTGGTCGCGTTTCTGGTGCTGACCGCCACGGTGATTTGGTGGCCGGATTCCGCCGGTACGGTGGAAACGGTCGCAGCCGCCACCACGCAGGAGCATTTGACGTTCTTGCGGTCGATCGGATGCGAAGCCGCCGCCGAGCCGATGGCGATCGAGGAGATCCTCATTCCGGACACACCGGACGAGGCGTTCGAAGCGTACAACGCCCTGCAACAACAGGCCGGTTTTGATCTGTCCGACTACCATGGCAAGCGCGTGAAAAAATGGAGTTATATGGCTACCTGCGGCGACACACCGGCGGTGGCCAATTTGTACATCTACCGCGACGTACTGGTCGGCGGCGATCTCACCGATCCCAACACCGGCGAGCAGCGCGCGCTGACCACCGCCACACAGGAGGAGTAACGATGGGTAAACCGCAGCGGCTGGATCGGCTGATCGCCGGTCAGTGTCTGCTGACGCGCAGCGAAGCGGTCAAGGCGATTCGCCGCGGCCGCGTGACAGTGGACGGCGTCCCTTGTCGTCAACCGGATACCAAGGTGGATCCGGACGCGGTCGCGCTGGCGTTGGACGGCGTCGATATCGGTTATCGGGAGCATCTGTATTTGATGCTCAACAAGCCGGCCGGTCTGCTGTGTGTTTCGCGCGATCCCTCTGCGCCGACGGTCATGGATCTGGTGCCACCCGAATGGCGGCGGCGGGATCTGTTTCCGGCCGGACGGCTGGACAAGGACACGCACGGCCTGGTCATTCTGACCGACGACGGCGATTTTGCGCATCGGATGCTCTCTCCCAAAAACGCGATCTATAAGCACTACCTCGCCGTGCTGGACGCGCCGGTGGACCCGTCGGTTCCGGCGGCGTTTGCCGACGGGACAAGCTTTGTCGACGGCACGCCCTGCCTGCCGGCCACGCTTACCGTGTTGGAGGACGGCGATACGCCGCTCGTAGACATCGCCGTGTGCGAAGGAAAATTCCACCAAGTCAAGCGAATGTGCGGCGCACACGGGCTGGGTGTCAACTGGCTCAAGCGCGTGTCCATCGGCGGACTGAAATTGGACGAATCGCTGGACGAAGGCGCCTGCCGCCTGCTCACCGATGAGGAACTTTCATCGATTTTCGGGTAAAGTGTGGCAAAATTTTCAGAATATTTGTAAGCATTATGAAAACTCGCCAAATCGTTTGGCGAAAGTTTGTGGAATAAAGGCATAGTATTTTTCAAACGGATTTGTTATAGTATTATTGTCACATTAGCATGAGCACATTGTGCGTGCTTTTAAAATTAGGAGGTCAATTATGGCAAGCTTATCTCTTAAGGGTATTTACAAAAAGTACCCGGGCGGCGTGACCGCTGTTTCCGATTTCAACCTCGAAATCAAAGACAAGGAATTTATCATTCTGGTTGGTCCGTCCGGTTGCGGTAAGTCCACCACCCTGCGTATGATCGCCGGTCTGGAGGAAATTTCCGAAGGCGAACTGTACATCAGCGACCGTCTGGTTAACGATGTCCCGCCGAAGGATCGCGATATCGCGATGGTGTTCCAGAACTACGCTCTGTATCCGCATATGACCGTGTTTGAGAACATGGCGTTCGGTCTGAAGCTGCGCAAGACTCCGAAGGCGGAGATCAAGCGTCGCGTCGAAGAGGCCGCTCGCATCCTCGACATCGCTCACCTGCTCGACCGTAAGCCGAAGGCTCTGTCCGGTGGTCAGCGTCAGCGTGTTGCTCTCGGCCGTGCTATCGTTCGTGAGCCGCAGGTCTTCCTGCTTGACGAGCCGCTGTCCAACTTGGATGCGAAGCTGCGTGCGCAGATGCGTACCGAGCTGTCCAAGCTGCACCTGAAGCTCGGCACCACCTTTATCTACGTTACCCACGACCAGACCGAAGCTATGACGATGGGCGATCGCATTGTCGTTATGAAGGACGGTCTGATCCAGCAGGTCGACACGCCGCAGGCGCTGTATGACACGCCGTGCAACACCTTCGTGGCCGGCTTCATCGGCAGCCCGCAGATGAACTTCGTGGAGGCCACCCTCGTGAAGAACGGCGACGCGTTTGCCGTTTCCTTCGGCAACGAGACCGCGCAGAACGTTGTGGCTCTGCCGGCGTCCAAGAACGCGAACGGCAAACTCGACGAGTACGTCGGCAAGAAGGTCCTAATGGGTGTTCGTCCGGAAGACGTGCACGACGAGCCGCGCTTCCTCGAAGCCAGCAAGGATCACATCAAGGCGATGACCGAAGTCACCGAATTGATGGGTGCGGAAACCTACCTGTACCTCGACGTGCTGGGCAACGCCCTCACCGCTCGCGTTGAGCCGACCACCACTGCGAAGGCCGGCGACGAGATCGAGATCGTGTTGGATGCCGATAAGATCCACCTGTTCGATATCGACACCGAACTGACCATCTGCAACTAATCGCAAATCAAAACGTCCCGAGGCAAATGCCTCGGGACGTTTTTTGCTGTTGACTTACTATTTATATAATGGTATAATAGCAACGTATTTTGGGTGAAGGCCACTTTCTGCTGCCAAGAGAGCGAGCGTTCATCCCGAGGAGGAAGAAAAGCATGAAAAACACCGAAAAAACAATGGAAAAAGTGGTAGCTCTCTGCAAAGGCCGCGGCTTTGTGTATCCCGGCTCGGAGATCTACGGCGGACTGGCCAACACGTGGGACTACGGTCCTCTCGGCGTGGAACTCAAAAACAACGTCAAGCGTGCGTGGTGGAAGAAGTTCGTGCAGGAAAACCCGTATAACGTCGGTCTGGACGCGGCCATCTTGATGAATCCGCAGACGTGGGTGGCATCCGGTCACCTCGGCGGCTTCTCCGATCCGTTGATGGACTGCAAGGAATGCAAAGAGCGTTTCCGCGCCGACAAGCTGATCGAGGATTTCGCGGCCGAAAACGGCATCGAGCTCGGCAAACCGATCGACGCATTCTCGCAGGAGGAAATGAAGGAGTTCGTGGAAACCCATAACATCCCCTGCCCCACCTGCGGCAAGCACAATTTCACCGATATCCGTCAGTTCAACCTGATGTTCAAAACCTTCCAGGGCGTGACCGAGGACGCCAAAAACACCGTCTATCTCCGTCCGGAAACCGCGCAGGGTATTTTTGTGGATTTCAAAAACGTGCTGCGCACCACCCGTAAAAAGCTGCCGTTCGGCGTCTGCCAGATCGGTAAATCCTTCCGTAACGAGATCACGCCGGGCAACTTCACGTTCCGCACGCGTGAATTCGAGCAGATGGAACTGGAATTCTTCTGCAAGCCGGGCACCGATCTGGAATGGTTCCAGTACTGGCGCAGCTTCTGCCGTGACTGGCTGCTCAGCCTGAATATGAAAGAGGAGAACCTGCGCCTGCGCGATCACGATCCGGAGGAGCTGTGCTTCTACTCCAAGGCAACCACCGACTTTGAGTTCCTGTTCCCGTTTGGCTGGGGCGAGCTGTGGGGCGTGGCGGATCGTACCGACTACGACCTGACGCAGCACCAGAATACCTCCGGTCAGGATATGACCTACTTCGATGCCGAGACCGGCGAACACTACATTCCGTACGTGGTGGAGCCGTCGCTGGGTGCCGACCGCGTGGTGCTGGCGTTCCTGTGCGAAGCGTACGACGAGGAAGTTCTCACCGACGACAAGGGCAAGGAAGACGTCCGCACGGTGTTGCACCTGCATCCGGCGCTCGCGCCGTTCAAGGCAGCGGTGTTGCCGCTTTCGAAGAAGCTGGGCGACAAGGCGATGGAGGTCTACAACCAGCTTTGCAAGGACTTTATGGTCGATTACGACGAGGCCGGATCCATCGGCAAGCGTTATCGCCGCGAGGACGAGATCGGTACGCCGTACTGCATCACCGTCGACTTCCAGACGGTGGGCGACGAGAATACGCCGGCGGATAACGCCGTCACCATCCGCGACCGCGACACGATGGAGCAGGTTCGTGTGCCGATTGCCGAGCTAAACGCCTGGCTGGCCGAAAAATGCAAATTCTAAATTCTTAACGCAAAAGCGGGCAGCCACCGGTTGCCCGCTTTTACATTTGCTCTTGAAACCCGTGCTCTGTCCAAAGAAACACCGTTACCGGTTTGCCCGTTTTGCGGCATCGGTCAATCACATATTTTGCTCCGTGCGAAACGCCATCCCAAAATACCAATACATGATCAGCATACGCTACAATGTCATTGTTTCGCCTAATCGGCGCCCCACGACCATACCGATTGTATTGTGGCAAAAACTCCGTCAACGACCAATGATGGGCGAGCGCATAGTCAGCGGCACACCTATCAACACCCTTAGCACCACCCGATACGATTTCCGTAGCACCTGCCGGCAGATATTGCCCCAGTTCCTCTACCTGTAATCCGCGAGATCCCACTACTGCAATCTTCATAATACCCTCCTTTGCAATTTGTGCGTCTTTATTGCGTCATTATACCACCATTTTGGTTTTGACGCAATATTTTCACTATAATTAAGTCATAATAACATTATGACGAAAAGAGGGTTTACCATGCCTGATAATTATCTGCGATATACGTTACGAGTTAACCGAGAGTTGTTTCAAAAGTTCCGCTATGTTGCCGAGTACGAGGGACGATCTGCCAATAAAGAAATTGAGCAATTTTTAAAGCGTCATATCGCCGAATTCGAACAAACCCACGGCCCCATCGACATTTCAGAGAAATAATAAATCGTTTGCTTGTGCTAAAGGCAAAATCAAGTCGCCCCCTACTCAACAGAATCGGGGTCGCCGCACACCGCAATTTCAACACCCATAAGGGTTGATTTCGTTAATAAAAAAGAGAGCAAGTCGACCGACTTGCTCTCTTTTTTTGGTGCGAGTGTTCATAACCAACCTCAAACGCGAGGGATGAACCATAAAAAAGAAGAACCTCAGCACGCGAATTGCGTGTCGAGGCTCTCGACTGGTGCCGCTGACCGGACTTGAACCGGTACGGTGTTTCCACCGAGGGATTTTAAGTCCCTTGTGTCTGCCTATTCCACCACAGCGGCGTCTGTTTCATCATACGCCGATTTTGCCCGATTGTCAAGTGAATTCCCTCATTCTGCCCCCTTTCCAATCGCTCGCTCCTCGATTTTTTAAATTTCTCCTCCAAATTCCCACAAAACCAAAGATTTTTTTGCGGATTTGTGTTGACTTTCCAGAAAACCTGTGATACTATTAGTATGGAAGTTAATTCGAAAGGAGATATATTTCCCATGGTAAACGAGTTTGAAATCAAAAAGCAAATTTGCGACATCGGCAAGCGCATTTATGACAGAGGCATGGTCGCCGCTAACGACGGTAACATCTCGGTCAAGATCAGTGACAACGAGTTCCTGTGCACGCCCACCGGCGTGTCCAAGGGCTTTATGACGCCGGAGTACATCTGCAAAGTGGATGCCAACGGTAACGTCATCCAGGCCAACGCCGGCTTCAAGCCGTCGTCGGAGATCAAGATGCACATGCGCGTATATCGCGAGCGTCCGGACGTTAAGTCGGTCGTGCACGCCCACCCGATGTATGCCACTGCGTTCGCTATTGCCGGCATCCCGCTGACCCAGCCGATCATGCCGGAAGCGGTTATCGCGCTCGGCTGCGTGCCGATCGCGGAGTACGGCACCCCGTCCACCGAGGAAATTCCGGATGCAGTCGAGAAGCACCTGCAGTACTTCGATGCCGTTCTGTTGGAGAACCACGGTGCGCTGGCGTATTCTGACAGCCTCCTGAACGCCTACCACAAGATGGAGTCGGTGGAGTTCTATGCGCAGCTGCTGTTCCTGTCCCGTCAGCTTGGCGGTCCGAAGGAACTGTCCGATGCGCAGGTCAAGCGCCTGTACGAGATCCGTCGTCAGTTCGGTCTGCCGGGCAAGCATCCGGCGAACCTCTGCCCGAATGCTAAAGACGGCAAGCCCAGCTGCCATGGTTGCGGCGGTAACTGCACCTGCGGCAAGGACGGCGGCGACGACAAGGCTCTGGTGGCGGAGATCACCAAGCGCGTCCTCGAAGCGATGGGTAAATAATTGCATAATCTCAAAAAAGCCTGCATTGTTTGCAGGCTTTTTTATTTTATACCAAAAACCAAAAATAGAGGGTGTACACCCCTTGATTTTTCTTGTATAATGTCGGTAGAATGCGGAAAGGAGTGCCCCCTATGAGCTTCGACATCCGATTGGAACAAAACCGTATCGTCGGCATCTACGACCGCCGATACGCCACCCCGTGCGATATTACCGACGGCTCCGGCCGCTTCGGCTGGTTGGCGTACACCGCCCTCGACGACGATATCACCACCGCCGACAAACCGGAGTTTCAGCCGTACGAGACGCGCTACGCCGGCTTCACCGCCACGACCGAGATCGACGACGGTTGGCGCTTGGACAATCCATCGATGGGGCTTTGCCTGGACGTGCGCGCGCTTCCCGACCGCGTCGTGCTGGATCAGCACACCGACGGCAACAATCTGTCGGCGCGCGGCCTGTTCTTGCCGCTCAACTTTATGAGCGATCGCCACGGCGAATACGATCATCAATTCCTGGTTTCCAGCCCGTACCACACGGCCGACAAGCAACATTGGATGCATATGTTTACCCGTCCGGACGGGTATCATCTGGCGGTCGTGGCCGAGCAACCCCTCGCCGGCTATCGCGTGTGCTATTCCCCCTTCTTAAGCGGGCACTTCATCCGCGGCATCGAGTTTTTGCGCTCGTTTGATCGCGCGTACAGCGCGCCGCTCGTCGGCGCCGATCGGCTGACGCTACACATTCTGCCGGTCGCCTCCTACCGCGAGGCGTTGGAAAAAGCGGGGGAGATTTGGGGAATTCCGGCGTTGTATTACGACGACGCCTCCGTCCGTATCGGCGAGCCGTTTTCGTTTGACGTCATTGGCGATGTCGACGAGATCTGCGTAACCGCCCCCTCCGGTGCGAAAACACGCGTTTGCAACAATCGTTTTACGCCGACGGAGTACGGCATCCATGTGGCGACGCCGGCAAACGGCGGCGCAGATTGCGCCTTTTTCGCGTGGGACAGCCGCGAGGATATCTTCCGCCGTGCCTGCGACGCTTTAAAGGCTGACACCGGTGAGATACTGGGCACCGCCGCGGACGGCACAGCCATCTGGCAACCGCCGTACCTGTATTACCGCGGATATTACGACTACAACCTGTGCGAGCACGGCATGTGGTGCTGGGCGCTGTTGCGTTATATGCGACGTCACGGCAAAGTGGACGCCTACGACCGCGCGGTCAAGAATTTCTTGCGCATCGTGCAGGGCGACGGCGTGCGCATTGAGCGTTGTACGCTGGCCGCCGAACAAGGCTATCAAACGCTGGATTCCAGCCGCATCCAAGAAGCGTACGGCGGTGTCAACATTCTGTTGGACGCGTGGCGCGTTTACGGCGACCGCGATTATTTGGAAACCGCCGTGTCGGTGATGCAGGCGCGCTTGGAGCGCGATCTGGGAGAGGACGGCGGTCTGTACCGCCACGGCAGCGACGGCACCACCGCCGCGGTAGCCGACTACACCACCGTCACCTGTATGGTGCTGCCGGTGGTAGGCTTGGCGCTGGAGTTGCAAGAGTTGGACGATCCGCGCGCCGAGCAGTTCCGTCTGGCCGCTGAAAAAATCGCCGATTTTGTGGTGGCGCGCGGGTTCTCCTTCCCCACCGAAGGCGGCGAACATCCGGATGTGACGGGCGAAATGGAGGACGGCTCTATCTCCTGCTCGGCGTTGACCGTAATGTACGTGGCCGCCCACATTATTGATAAACCCAGCTACCGACAATTCGCCAAAGAGGTGCTCACCTTCCACGATGCCTACTCGTCCTACACGCCGCATCCGGTGATGTACCGATCCTCGCTGCGTTGGTGGGAGACCATTTGGGAGGGCGACGCCGACGGTCCGGCGGTGTGCTTTGGTCACGCGTGGTCGCTGTGGCGCGCCGAGGCGCAGTATTGGTACGGTCTGCTGGAACACGACGACGCGCGCCTGTACGATTCCTACCAAGGCTTTATGGGCAACTACGCCAAGTCGCAAGCGGACGGTCGGATGTACACCATCTACCAATACGAGTCGCTCGCCGGCGGCGCCGTGACAACCAACGGTCGCGAGATGACCTACGAGCTGACGGACGGATTCCCCCAAACCGTCGACAGAACTATGTCCTACTATCTGTTTGGCCGCGACTTCGAATGTTGGCAGCAGACGTTGGCAATCGTCAGCGTCAACGGCAAGCAACGGATACTCGGCGGCAAAAACGCGGGGAAGGTTTTGGTTCCCGACGGCGAGTTGCGCACGCTGGTGTTTGGCGACGTACACGGCACGTTTGTGGTAAAAGCGAACGCTTGTCCGCACATTGTCTCCACACATCCGTACGCCGCCACCGTGACCGACGATACCCTGACGGTCGTTATCGAATAACACAGAAAAAAGTCGGCTTCGGTGAAGCCGACTTTTTTATTTTACAAATGCAACCGCGTATGGTATAATGAGGAAAAAGGAGGTGTCTGCCATGGAGTGGTCTACGTCAATCCAATACGTCAAAGGCGTGGGCGAAAAGCGCGCCGCGCTGTTTGCGAAGCTGGATATCCGCACGGTTGGCGATCTGCTGTCGCACTACCCGCGCGACTACGAGGATTGGTCGCATCCGCTGGCGATTGCAGACGCCCCCTACGGTCGCCCGTGCTGCGTGCGCGCCTACGTGGTATCCGCGCCGCGCGAGCACTACATTCGCAAAGGAATGGTGCTGTACAAGTTCACCGTTTCCGACGGTCACGACGGCATGCACGTCACGCTGTTTAATGCCAAATATACCGCCGAGAAGCTGAAGGTCAATATGCCGATCTATTTGTTTGGCACCGTTTCCGGCAATTTTCATATGCGCGAGATGTCGGCGCCGCTTATCGAACTGGATCCGGCGGCGGATCGCCTGCGCCCTATCTATCCGCAGACCGGCGGACTCAATTCCCACGCCATTGAAAAGGTGGTCAAGGCGGCGATGCTGGCGCTGGGAAGCGCTATGGACGCCGATCCTCTGCCGCCCGACCTGCGCGACCGCTACCGCCTGATGCCGCGCGGCGAAGCTCTCCGCGCCATTCATTTTCCCAAAAATCACGAACAGGCCGCGCGAGCACGCGAGCGCTTGGCGTTTGAAGAATGCCTATTGTTGCAACTGGGGTTGTTCCGACTCAAAGGTCGTTCGCGCGGCGAGACCGGCGTGCGAATTTCGCAAAATCATACCCCCGATTACGAAAAACTACTCCCGTTTTCGCTGACCGGTGCGCAGCGCCGTGCCATCGCCGAGTGCGTGGCCGACCTGCACAGCGGCTACCCGATGAGTCGGCTGGTGCAAGGCGACGTTGGCAGCGGTAAAACGGCCGTGGCCGCCGGCGTGGCATACACGCTCATCCGCGAAGGATGGCAAGCGGCGCTAATGGCGCCGACCGAAATTCTCGCCGCCCAGCACGCCGCGACGCTGTCGAAGCTACTGGAAGGAAGCGGCATCCGTGTGGGATTGCTCACCGGTTCGCTGCGCGCCGCTGAAAAGCGCGCGGTGCTCGCCGGACTGGCAGACGGCAGCATTCAGTTGGTGGTCGGCACCCACGCATTGCTGTCGGATACCGTGCAATTTGCGCGGTTGGGACTGGTCATCACCGACGAGCAACACCGCTTTGGTGTAGCTCAACGCGCGGCGCTTGCCGCCAAAGGCGCGCGACCGCATCTGCTGGTTATGTCCGCCACCCCCATCCCCCGCACGCTGGCGCTGATCATCTACGGCGATTTGGACGTGTCGATATTGGACGAGCTGCCGCCCGGTCGGCAACCGATCGAAACCTTTGCGGTCGGCAGCGACAAGCGCGACCGCGCCTACGCCTACGTTCGCAAGCACGTGGAAGCCGGACGCCAGGCGTATGTCGTTTGTCCGTTGGTGGAGGACGAGCAACCCGACGAGGACGGGCGGTTGCCGGAATGCACGCTGGCGTCCGCAACCGCATACGCAGACAAGCTGCGTGAGGGCGTGCTGGCCGGCTGCCGCGTCGGTCTGCTGCACGGTCGCATGAAAGCCGCCGACAAGGACGCGGTTATGCTGGCGTTTAGCCACGGCGAGTTGGACGTGCTGGTTGCCACCACGGTGATCGAGGTGGGCGTCGACGTCCCCAACGCGGTCATCATGGTCATCGAAAACGCCGAACGTTTCGGCTTGGCGCAGATGCACCAGCTTCGCGGACGAGTGGGACGCGGACACCACAAATCCACCTGCATTCTCATTTCGGACAACCACGGCGACGTCACGCGCGCACGCCTGAAGGCGATGACGCGTACCACCGACGGATTCCGTATTGCCGATGAGGATCTGAAGCTGCGCGGTCCCGGCGATTTCTTTGGCAACCGCCAGCACGGACTCCCTCGCCTAAAGCTCATTGTCAGCACCGGCGATATGGCGTTGATCGCCCAAGCACAAGACGCAGCCGCCGCCATGCTCGCGGACGATCCATTGCTGCAGGCCCCTGAAAATCGACCGCTTGCGCGACAGGTGGAGGCGTTATTTGCCGAAGTTGGCGAGCAAGGGCTAAATTAATGACGCTTGTTAAGAAATCCCTCTTGATTTATATAGTGCAAGGATGATATAATTTATATCATCCTTGTATTTTTTGTAGAACCGAGGCAGATTATGGTATTTTCCAGTTTGGTTTTCCTCTACGCATTTTTGCCTATATCGATGCTATTCTACACACTGGCGAAGACAACGCCGGCACGCAATATCGTGCTGCTTGTTTTTTCGCTGGTGTTTTATGCGTGGGGAGAACCGCTGTACTTACTGCTGCTGATCGGTATGTCCTTTTTCGATTGGTTGTTTGCTCTGCAGATGCGCAAAGGCCACCGACATCTGTGGCTGGTGCTGGCTTGTCTGGTCAACCTCAGCACGCTGGCGGTGTTCAAATACTTAAACTTCGCCGCCGACAACGTCGCGTTGTTGTTTGGCGCGACCTCGCCGATCCCGACGATCGCCTTGCCGATCGGCATTTCGTTTTACACCTTCCAGTTGCTCACCTATGTGATCGACGTTTACCGTGGCGAAGTGCTGGCTCAACCGCGCTTTGATAAGGTGCTGCTGTATGCCTCGCTGTTCCACCAATGCGTAGCCGGTCCTATCGTGCGGTATGCGGACGTGGAAAACGAACTCACCACCCGTCGCGTGGACTGGGCAGACCTGAGCGAAGGCATCCGCCGCTTCTGTGTCGGTCTGGGCAAGAAGGTCATCCTCGCCAACACCTGCGGACAGCTGGCCGATCGCCTGATCGCCGCCGGTGACGGTCGCATTACGCTCGCCTCGGTCAGCGCCGCGGACGGTGCCGCCTTATGGGTGAGTATGCTGGCGTATATGTTGCAGATCTATTTCGATTTCGCCGGATACTCGGATATGGCAATCGGTATGGGCCGTATGATCGGCTTCCACTACCGCGAGAATTTCCATTATCCCTACATCGCACGCTCGGTTAAGGATTTCTGGCGGCGGTGGCATATGTCGCTGTCGACGTTTTTCCGCGACTACGTGTATATTCCGCTTGGCGGCAGCCGTTGCTCGCTCGGACGGACGCTTCTCAATATGTTGATCGTGTGGGCGTTGACCGGTCTGTGGCATGGCGCCAGCTGGAACTTTGTGCTTTGGGGACTGTGGTTCTTTCTCTTTTTGGCGATGGAAAAACTGTTCCTCGGAAAATGGCTGGACCGTCTGCCGGCGGTTATCGGCACCGTGTATACCTTGGCGGTTGTCTTTTTCGGCTGGATTCTGTTCCGCTTCCAGAATTTCGAGATCATGTGGACGGCGCTTTGTGGGTTGTTCGGTCTGACCGGCAACTACTGGACGTCCTTCGAAACCACCACCCTCATCAAAAACTACGCATTCTTCCTGCCGGCAGCGATCGTGTGCTGCACCCCGCTGTTTGCCGCGCTGTCCAAGCGCTGGCACCTCGCCTCCGGCAAGAGTCGCTTGGCGGCAACCGGTTGGTCGGTCGCTCAACTGTTGTGGCCGCTGCTGCTGTTGCTGGTCTCCACCGTGATGCTGGTGGGCGACAGTTATAACCCGTTTTTGTATTTCCAATTCTAAACGTGCCCATACTCTCTTGAAAGGAGGTCGGGAATTCTATGAAACGTCAGAAACACTGGCGGGCGGAAAAATCGGCAAAGCTCCACCTCTCCTCCCGTTTGACTCAACAACTCAAAGATCAAGAAACTCTCTCGGCCGCCGATCAGGAATGGCCGTCCGAACAAGAGGCCAACCACGCTACCAAGTGGCTTCATCCGCTTCGCGTCGGCCTGGTATTGCTGGTGTTTGTGGCGATCTCGATCGCTGTGTGGATTTTGCCGCTTCGCCCGAAGCATTCGGAATTCGAGCAACGCGAATTGGCGGCATTTCCGGCGTTTCGTTGGGAGACGCTTGCCAGCGGCGAATACTTTGACGACATCTCGCTTTGGTTTTCGGATACCTTCCCCTGTCGCGAGACGTGGGTAAATCTCAGCGCCGCCATCAACCGGTGCTTCGGCCTGCGGAGCGAAACCATCCACGGCAACATTCAGCAGGGCGACGCCATTCCGGTGCTGCCCAGCACCACAACGTCGACGACCACCAGCACAACGGTCACAACCACCACGACGTCGACGACCGCTTCGTCATCGACAACCGGCACCAAGCCGTCCTCGACCAAAACGACCACCACAACGGCCACCAAGAAGCCGTCTTCGACCAAGAAAACCACCACGACAACCAACAAAAACATCCAAAACCAGAATCAAGATCTGGGCGGTCTGTTGGTGCGCGGCGATACCGCTTACGAGTATTACAATTTCGTTCGCTCGACCGCAGACGATTACACCGCCGCCGTCAATCGCGCGGCAGCCAAATGGAAAGGCTCTGCCTCGGTTTACGCGCTGCTCGCCCCCACCTCCATCGACGTGATGCTGCCGGACAACAAAAAGCCGGCCGCCTCCTCCGATCAGGGTAAGGCGATCGCGTATTTGTACGGCTCGATGTCCGCCAACGTCAAGACGGTGGACGCGCGCGCGGCGCTGTTAAAGCACAATACCGAGTATCTGTATTTTCACACCGATCATCATTGGACCGCGCGCGGCGCGTACTACGCCTATGCGGAGTTTATGAAAGCACAGGGCAAGCAGCCGACGCCGCTGTCTGCCTATAAGGAGCACGCATTCGACGGCTTCCTCGGCTCGTTCTATGCCAGCACCAAGGATACCGATCTCAAGCTGGGCGCCGACACGGTGTATGCCTACGAGCCGCAGGGGAATATCGAGATGTTCTATCGCGCCAGCACCGGCGGCTCGAACGTTCCCTACGACGTGATCGCGGATATGACCGACTGGTCGCCGCGCTACAAGTACAACACGTTTATTGCCGGCGACCAACCGTACGTGGAGATCACCAACCACGATGTCAAGGACAAATCCTCCATCGTGCTGATCAAGGAATCGTTTGGCAACGCGTTTGCTCCGTTCCTGGTGACGCAGTACCACAAGGTCTACGTGATCGATTACCGCTATTACACCGGCAACCTGACCTCGTTTATCAAAAAGAACAAGGTAGGCACCGTGCTGTTCCTCAACAATATGTCTGCCACCCGCAACAGTTATCTGGTGGGTGCGCTGGACGATCTAATTGGTTAAAAACAACCCCCGTCTGTCACAGACAGACGGGGGTTGTTTTTTGTTTTCTTACAGCACTTTCGAGAGGAAGCTCTGCGTACGCGGGTTTTGCGGATGATTGAAGATCTCGTCGGGCGTGCCTTCCTCTTGGATGACGCCCTCGTCGATAAACAGCACGCGGGATGCCACCTCGCGCGCAAAGCCCATTTCGTGCGTGACGATGACCATCGTCATACCGGCCTTTGCCAGATCGCGCATAACCTCCAGCACCTCGCCCACCATCTCGGGGTCGAGCGCCGAAGTCGGCTCGTCAAACAGCATCACGTCCGGATTCATCGCCAGCGCACGCACGATTGCAACACGCTGCTTCTGACCGCCGGACAGCTTGGACGGATACTCCGCCGCTTTATCCTGCAGGTCCACCACGCCGAGCAGTTCCATCGCACGAGCCTCGGCCTCGTCGCTGATTTCCTTGTTCGAGCGAATATCCGCCACCTCATACGGTCGACCGAGCAGCTTGGCCCATTTCGCCGCGCGCGCCTTTTTCTTGGCTACGTAAATCGGCGCCAGCGTCAGATTTTCCAAAACCGTCTTGTTGTTGAACAGGTTAAAGTGCTGGAACACCATGCACATCTTTTGGCGATGCACGTTGATATCCACCTTCATATCGGTCAGATCCACGCCGTGAAAATAGATGTTGCCGGCGGTGGGATCCTCCATGCAGTTGAGGCAACGCAGCAAGGTCGACTTGCCCGAGCCGGAGGGACCGAGAATAACCACGATCTCGCCCTGCTTGATGGTGAGATCCACGCCCTTGAGCACTTGCAGATCCCCGAAACTCTTGTGGAGATTACATACTTCTATCACTTTTTCTGAGTCTCCTTTCCATCAAACGAATGAGCAGCGTGATGATCAGCACCATCACGATGTACACCACCGCCATTGCCAGATACGGAACCATAAACTCGTAGGTGTTCGTGCCCATCAGGTTAAACGCCTTATACAAGTCGCTGGCGCCGACAAAGCTGACGATGGAGGTCTCCTTGATCAACGTGATGAACTCGTTGCCCATCGTCGGCAGGATGTTCTTGACCGCCTGCGGGATCACGATCTTCATCATTGTAGCGGAGAAGCTTAAGCCCATCGCCCGACCGCCTTCCATCTGGCCGGGATCGACCGAGAGGATGCCGCCGCGCATAATTTCGGAGATGTACGCGCCGCTGTTAAGGCCGAACACCATCACCGAAACCATTACCGAGGTCATATTGACGCCCATCAGCGGGAACAGCACGTAGTAAAACACCAGCAACTGCACCACCATCGGCGTGCCGCGGAAGAAGGATACGTACACGCTGCAAATGCCGTTTAAGACACGCGGTAACACCTTGTATTTCGGCATGACGCGTACCGCGGCAATGACCGTGCCGATGACCGAACCGATCAGCAGACCGAGCACCGCAATGATCAGGGTGTTTTTCAGGCCTTCCAGCACCATATTGTAGCCACCGTTGGCGTAAAACTCACGCCAAAAGGTAGCCAATTTCAATTCAAAATTTCCCATAACAAATCCTTCGTTAAACAAACAAATGCCTCACCGTTGCCGGTGAGGTATTTGCGTTCTGTGTATTTAGGCCATCGCGTTGATCGACTCGGTGATAAACGCCGCCGGACCGGCATCGATGATCACGTAGTTGATGTTGCCGTTGATCATATCCTGCACAGCCAGCGTGCCGTTCTTGTAGCCGACGGTGTCAACCGGGAAGCCCGGGAAACCCCAATCGGCGTCGCCCGCGCTGTACAGCTGACCGGTGGTGCCGTCCTGCACGCCGATCTTGGTGCTCTTGTCCATACCGTTGAGCAGGGTTTCCACGTCAGCAGCCGTCTTGCACTCGTCGAAGGTGGTGTCGTTGCCCTTGACGATCAACATCTGCGAAGCCTCGTAGTACGGCTCGGAGAAGGTCACGTGCTCCTCGCGCTCCTTGTTGACCGTCAGACCGGCCATCGCGATGTCGCACTTGTGCTGGCCAACCGACAGGCAGACCGCATCAAAATCCATGTGCTGAATGACCAGTTCCATCTTGAGTTCGTCAGCAAGCAGCTTGGCGATCTCCATGTCCACGCCGAGGAACTTGTCGCCTTCGGTGTACTCAAACGGGGCAAACGCCGCGTTGGTCGCCACCACCAGCTGATCCTTGGTCGGATCCAGCTTCGCCGACTCGACCGGCGTCTTTTCGCCGTCGCCGAAGTACTTGTCGAAGATGGTCTCAAGCGTGCCGTCGTCCTTGATCTTCTTGACGAAGTCGTTCACCTTCGTCAGCAGTTCCGGCTGCGCCTTGTCCACGCCGAACGCGTAGTCTTCTTCGGTCAGGTTGATGTTGATCACCTTGGTCGCCGGACCGTTCGAAGTGTTGCAAGCGGCCAGCGTAAACAGCATAGCCACGCACAACAGGATAGCCATAATCTTTTTCATAAGAAAAACCTCCTATACCCTATATATAAGGGATTTATGATACTCGCATTATACTCTGCCCGCCGCCCAAATGCAAGCGTTTCTGAAATTTTTGTAAGAAATGACAAAGAATCCTGCATAAATATACACCACCCCACCCAAAAAACAAGGTTTATGCATGGGAATTCCCTCTTGATTTCATCAAGCAATTGTGATAAAATTGACACACGACACCGCAAAACAGCACAGTGGGCTCCGCGTCCGACTATCGTGTTGTTGTTTTTCTCTTAATCCGAGGTGTAGCTCACCTGGTAGAGCGCCTGGTTTAGGAGCGTGTCCAGCACGAAATGTCGTAGAAAAGCAAAAGTCCCGAAAAGCCTTGTAATACGGGCGTTTTCGGCACTTTGCAAAATCTCAAAATTGCGTGAAAATCGGGTTTGACCACAGTTTGTCCCACAATTGAGAAAAATTTAATAAATATCCGGGTGTGGCGCAGCTGGGAGCGCGGGTGGTTTGGGAGTGTTACCGACGACATCCATTAGAAATTTCCAAACCCTCAAAGAAGCCTTAAACACTGCGGATTTTCCTCTTTCTTTTCTCTTTGAAATGTGTTATAAT
>JAFQJL010000017.1 GCA_017414965.1 Clostridia bacterium | reverse complement strand
GCCGGCGAGATGTTCCAGGTGACCACCATTCCGCTGGAAAAGATCAAGGGCGAAGTGGACTACGGTCGCGATTTCTTCGGCCAGAAAGCCGCGCTGACCGTGTCCGGTCAGTTGGAGGCGGAGATCTTCGCCATGGCGTTTAAGCGGGTGTACACCTTTGGCCCGACCTTCCGCGCCGAAAACTCCAACACCAAAACGCACGCCTCTGAGTTTTGGATGATCGAGCCGGAAATGGCGTTTTGCGATCTCGATCAGCTGATGGACGTGGAGGAGGATTACCTCAAATTCATCGTTAAGTACGTGATGGACAACGCCCCCGAGGAGCTGCAATTCCTCGATAAATTCTGCGGCGGCGGTTTGATCGACAAGCTCACCGCGTTGGTGAACAGCACGGTGGCGCGCGTGGATTACCACGATGCGATCGACCTGCTCATAAACGCCGACGTGGAGTTTGAGAACACGCCGTCCCACGGCGGCGATCTTGCCAAGGAACACGAAAAATATCTCACCGACGTGGCGTTTAAGTCGCCGGTGTTTGTCAAGAACTGGCCCAAGGAGATCAAAGCCTTCTATATGAAGGACAACGGCGACGGCACCGTCGCGGCGGTGGATCTGTTGGTACCGGGCGCCGGCGAATTGACCGGCGGCAGCCAGCGCGAGGACGATTACGACAAGCTCAAAGCGCGTATGGACGAGGTGCATTCCACCGAGTCGCTGTCGTGGTATCTGGATCTGCGCAAGTACGGCGGTTGCACCCACGCCGGTTTCGGCATGGGCTTTGAGCGCCTGCTCATCTATCTCACCGGCGTGGAGAACATCCGCGACGTGCTCCCGTTCCCGCGGACGCCGGGCACCTGCGATTTTTAAGCGATGATGAGAGTCATTACCGGCTCCGCGCGCGGTGTGCGGCTGGCAACGTTGGACGGCACGCATACCCGTCCGACCGCCGAGCGCACTAAGGAAGCCGTCTTTTCGATGATCCAGTTTGACATTGAAGGTCGCGCGGTACTGGATCTGTTTGCCGGCTCAGGACAAATGGGCATCGAGGCACTCAGCCGCGGCGCTCGCAGCTGTGTGTTCGTGGAAAATGCGGCCGATGCGGCGGCGATCGTCAAAAAGAATCTGCAAGCCACGCGGTTAACCGACCGCGCTACGCTGCTGCAACGCGACGCGCTGGATTTTTGCCGGCATCCGATGGGGAAATTCGATCTCGTGTTTTTGGATCCGCCGTATGCTGCCGGCTTGCTGGAATCTGTGCTGCCGGCGGTCACCGCGCTGGTCAACCGAGGCGGCACCATCATCTGCGAAACCGCACCCGAGACCGAACTGCCCGAAACGATCGGGGAGTTTGCGCTGGTGCGCGACAAACGCTACGGCAAATCTCGCATTCGCCTGTACCGTCGACCGGTAGAGGCCTAACCCCTTTGCAACAGGAAGAAGGAATTGTCTATGAAACTCGCTGTTTGTCCGGGCAGCTTTGACCCGGTCACCATCGGTCATCTGGATATCATTCGCCGTGCGGCCGGTCTGGCCGACAAGGTGCTGGTGGTGGTGATGACCAACGCGGTCAAAAATCCGATATTTTCCATGGAGGAGCGCGTGGATATGCTCCGCCGCGTGACCGCCGACCTGCCGAACGTGGAGGTGGACGCCTACGACGGATTGCTGGCCGATTACACGCGCGAAAAAGGCGCCGACGCGATCGTCAAGGGTCTGCGCGCGCTATCCGACTTTGAATACGAATTTCAGATGGCGCTGACCAACCGGCGCCTGAATCCGCAGGCCGAGACCGTGTTTCTCACGACCAATGCCGACCTGATGTTCTTGTCGTCCAGTCTGGTCAAGCAGGTCGCGTCCTATGGCGGCGATATTTCGGAATTTGTTCCGGCAGAGGTGCTGGATTTTGTCATTGAAAAAACGAAAGGGTGAACCACTATGAAAATTGAGGAATTATTGGATCAAATCGACGATATGGTCGACAAGGCCATGAACATCCCGTTGACCGGCGGCAAATGCCTGATCGACGCGGACAAGCTGCGCGACGCGCTGGACGGCATCCGTGCCAATCTGCCGGTGGAAGTCCGTCAGGCCAAGGCGATCGTGGCCGATCGTTCGGACATCATCGCCGACGCCAAAAAGCAGGCGGAGGATATCGTGCGCAAGTCCGAGGAGCGTGCCCGCGCGCTCATTGCGGAGGAAGAAGTGACCAAGCAGGCGCAGGCGCAAGCGACGGAAATGCTCAATCAAGCCCAGCTTAAGGCACGCGAAATGCGCAAAGGTGCCATGGACTTCGCCGAAGACGTTTTACAGCGTACCGAGGAAGTGTTGGTGGGCAACGTCGGCGAGATCCGCAAGGTCCGTTCGGCCATCCGTGCTCCGAAAAATCCGGTGGAAGAATAAGGATATAAAAAACCACCCCGACCGTCACCGGTCGGGGTGGTTTTTTCGTTGTCGTCATTCGAGGATATTTGCCTTGCCAACGACACGGCGGAGGTGGGCAGTCAGGCGATCTTTCGTCTTACGCGGCACGTAAAACACCATCACCAAGCTGCCGACGCCGATCGCGGTGACCAGCAGCGACAGCCCGCCCAAGATGAGCGCGCTGCCCCACAGCGCACTCTCGCCTTTCAGCGTGACGATGAGCGCTGCCACCGACACCGGACCAAAGCAATACACCGCCACCGCGGCGATCGCCACCGCGATCAGCAGCGCGACCACGCCCGCCGGACGCCGCCGGACCTTCCAATCCAGCGTGCAGCCCTCGTCGGTCTCGATGATACGCCCGCGCGCCTCCGGTGTAAACGCATTCACGCTGGCTTTGCTGATGCGAAGCACAAAGCCTTGGCGATCCGTCCGACCGGACGGGAATCGTCCGTCCGGCGTGACCTGCGACCCGATCGCCCATTCCGGCGACGTTTTGTGTGAAAAGCGGTCGCGGAAATCCTTGACCGATAAATTGGTTTTCAATTGCATAACAATCTCCTTTTGAAAGAGCATCGGGGCGTTCGTTGAACGCCCCGATGGCTTTATTTCTCGTATACAGCCCACATAATATTGGTGGCGTGGTCGGATACACGTTCGAGGTCGGTGAGAAGATCGATAAAGTTCATACCGAGCTCCGGATTGCACTTCTGCTGAGACAACCGATCGACGTGATTGCCGCGGTATTCCACCACCAGATCGTCGATGGTTTCTTCCTGATCGACGATGTCGTCGGCATCCTCCTGCGTCCGCGCGCCATTGGTGAAATACCGAATGGTATCATCCAAAATGGTGCGAATGCGACTCTGCACGTCGTGCAGCTCGTCCAACGCATCCGCCGAGAATTTCGGCGGTTCATTGCGATTGGCCTGCGCGTATTCCATAATATTCTCCGCGTGATCGGAGATACGCTCAAAGTCGTTGACAACGTGGAACATCGAACCGATAGTGGCACTATCTGCCTCGCTCAGATCGCACATCTGGATGCGGATGAGATAATCGGTAATGGTGTGGTTGAGGTAGTTGACCATTTCCTCGGTCTCTTTGATCTGTTGCTGCTTCTCCTCGCTGGGATCAAAGTAGTCCTCCATCGCCAGCACCATATTGTCGCACGCGAGGTGCGCCATACGCTCGATCTCCTTTTGCGCGTGCGCCACCGCCAACGCCGGCGTGGCCAGAATGCGCTCGTCGAGATACTGCAGAGAAAACTTGGTCGCCACTCCCTTGTCCTTGACGATCTTTTCAGCCAGATTCGCCAGATATTTGACAAACGGCATCATCAGGATGGTGTTCAACGTGTTAAACGAGATGTGGAAGATAGCAATCTGCATTTCGGGGTTGCCCGGCGCGATCTCCGCCACCAGACCCGCAATCAGCTCCGGTCCAATGATCCAGCAGACCGGCAGCCAGATCAGCGTGCCGATGGAGTTCAACAACAGATTGGATACCGCCGCGCGTTTGGCGGATGCATCCGAGCTAAGACCGGCCAGCAACGACACCACGCACGTACCGATGTTCTGGCCGAACACGTTGAAAATCGCGCTGCCCATGGTCATCAGTCCCGCGCCGGTCATCGCCTGCACGATACCGACACCGGCGGACGAGGACTGCAACGCCGCCGCCATCAGCGCACCCATCAGCATGCTGAGGATGGGATTGTCGGCCACCGCTGCCAGCGCCTGCTGGAACGGCGTCCATTCCTTAAAGACACTCATTGCTTCTTTCATATTGTCCATCGCAAAGAACAACAGACCGAAGCCCAAGATCACCATACCGACGTGGTTATACATCTTTTTGGTGAAGAACAGCATCATAACCGCACCGGCAAAAATCAGCACCGGCGCCACAATGCCGATATTCAAACCGATCAAAAACGCGGTGATGGTCGTACCGATATTCGCGCCCATAATGATATAAAATGCGCGGCGACCGTCCACCAGTTTCGCGTTGAGGAAGCCCATAACCATCACGATGGTCGCGGCCGACGACTGAATGATCGCCGTTACCAGCGCGCCCACCAGCAACGCCAAAAACGGGTTGGAGGTCACGCCCTCCAAAATGCTTTTCATTTTGGAGCCCGCCACCATTTCCAAACCGTCGCCCATCAGCTTCATGCCAAACAGCAGAATGCCGATACCGCCTGCCAGCTGCACAAGAGCCGTTATAATTTCACCAGTTGACACGTGCGCTTCCTCCGTTCCTTACGGAAATTTATTGTGTACTTTCATTATATAGGGTTTTTCGTCTAAAAGCAACGAATTTTTGAGAGAAACCGCCAAAAATACAAAAAATTGTGCATTTTATTCTGCAGGCGGCGTATTTTTATGCATTATTGTTGCATATTTTCCGTTTTTATACATCGCGTATTCACTATTCTGACAGACTCTACACAATTAACACTCCGCGTTTTTGACGATTTTGACGATTTTTTCAAATTCGAATAATTATTCACATTTTCCTCTTGCATTTTGGCGGAGAGGGTGTATAATGGAATACATAAATCACATCGCGTTTGCGAGGGAGGAATTCATTATGGCAGATATTAAGAAGGTTGTTTTGGCCTATTCGGGCGGTCTGGATACGTCCATCATCATCCCGTGGCTGAAAGAAAACTACAACAATTGCGAGGTCGTGTGCGTGTCCGGCGACGTCGGTCAGGGCACCGAGTTGGACGGTCTGGAGGAAAAAGCGCTGGCTACCGGCGCATCCAAGCTGATCGTGATGGATCTCAAAAAGGAATTCGTGGAGGATTACATCTGGCCGACGCTGAAGCTGGATGCCAAGTACGAGGATTACCTGCTGGGCACCTCGTTTGCCCGTCCCTGCATCGCCGAGCATCTGGCGAAGGTGGCGCTGGAAGAAGGCGCGGACGCCATTTGCCACGGCTGCACCGGCAAGGGCAACGACCAGGTGCGTTTTGAGCTGACGCTCAAGGCGTTTGCACCGGATCTCAAGATCATCGCCCCGTGGCGTGAGTGGGATATCAAGTCCCGCGAGGAGGAGATCGAGTACGCCGAGGCGCACAACATCCCGCTGAAGATCAACCGCGAGACCAACTATTCCAAGGATAAGAACCTGTGGCACCTCTCGCACGAGGGTATGGATCTGGAGGATCCCGCCAACGAGCCGCTGTACAACAAAGACGGCTTCCTCGAGATGGGCGTGTCACCGGAAATGGCGCCGGATAAGCCCACCTACGTCACCATCCACTTCGAAAAGGGCATCCCCACCGCCGTGGACGGCGTGGAGATGGACGGCGTGTCGCTCATCGAAAAGCTCAACGAGCTGGGCGGCAAAAACGGCATCGGTCTGCTCGACGTGGTGGAAAACCGCTTGGTCGGTATGAAGAGCCGCGGCGTGTACGAGACCCCCGGCGGTGCCATTCTCTACAAGGCGCACAACGTGCTGGAAACCATCACGCTGGATAAGGAATCCGCGCATTTCAAGGATATTGTCGCTCAGAAAATGGCCGACATCGTCTACAACGGTCAGTGGTTTACGCCGCTGCGCGAGGCGCTGTGCGCGTTCTCGGATAAGCTGCAGGAGACGGTCACCGGCGACGTCAAGCTCAAGCTCTACAAGGGCAATATGATCAACGCCGGCGTCACCTCGCCGTACTCGCTGTACGACGAGCAGACCGCGTCCTTCGGCGAGGATGAGGACTACAATCAGGCGGATTCCGCAGGCTTTATCAACCTGTTTGGTCTGCCGATCAAGGTCCGTGCGATGAAGCAGAAAAACTGGGAGAACAAGTAATGAAGCTGTGGGAAGGTCGGTTTTCCAAGGAAGTCGACAAAAAAACCAACGATTTTAACTCCTCCATTTCGTTCGATTGCCGCATGGCGGCGGACGATATTACCGGCAGTCTGGCGCACGTGGCGATGCTGACCGCGCAGGGCATCGTGTCCGCGGCGGACGGCGCCGCCATTACCGACGGATTGACCGGCATTCTGGAGGATCTGCAAACCGGCAAGCTGACCATCGATCCGAACGCCGAGGATATCCACACCTTTGTGGAACAGACGTTAACGGCGCGCATCGGCGATGCCGGCAAGCGCCTGCACACCGGCCGTAGCCGGAACGATCAGGTGGCGCTGGACGTGCGGCTGTATCTGCGGCACGAGGTGGCCGATCTGCGCGCGCAGTTGGCCGAGCTGGTCGGCGTTCTCGCCGATAAGGCAGAGCAATACGCCGACACCATTATGCCGGGCTACACCCATATGCAACGCGCGCAGCCCATCACGTTCGGGCATCATCTGCTGGCTTACGCAGAGATGCTGCTGCGCGACATCGACCGCTTGGACGACGTCGCCAAGCGCTTGAACGTCTCGCCGCTTGGCAGCGGCGCGCTCGCCGGCACTACCTATCCGCTTGACCGCGAAGCCGTCGCCAAGACGCTCGGTATGTCCGGCGTGTCGCAAAACTCCTTGGACGGCGTGTCCGACCGCGATTTCTGCGTGGAATTGGCCGCAGCGCTGTCGCTGGTAATGGTGCATCTCTCGCGCTTTTCGGAGGAGATCATCCTCTGGTGTTCGTGGGAATTTCGGTTTATCGAGCTGGACGACGCGTTTTCCACCGGCTCGTCCATTATGCCACAAAAGAAAAACCCCGACATCGCCGAGCTGGTGCGCGGCAAATCGGGGCGCGTGTTCGGCGATCTGATGACCCTGCTCACGGCGCTGAAGGGCTTGCCGCTGGCATACAACAAGGATATGCAGGAGGACAAAGAAGCAATCTTTGACGCCTGCGACACGGTAAAAATGTGCCTGACGGCGTTCACGCCGATGATCGACACCATGACCGTCAAACCGGAAAATATGCGCAAGGCGGCGGCCGGCGGCTTTATCAACGCCACCGATTGCGCGGATTATCTGGTGTCCAAGGGGCTGCCGTTCCGCGACGCCTACAAGGCGACCGGCTCGCTGGTGGCGGAGTGCATCCGCCGCGGCGAAACGCTGGAGACGTTGCCGCTTGCCGACTACCGCGCGGTGTGCGATTTGTTCGACGAGGACGTGTACGACGCGATCTCGCTGGAGACCTGCGTCAGCCAGCGTCGCGTGCTGGGTGCCCCCTGCCCCGACAATGTGCGCGCACAGGCCAAACGCGTCAAAACGCTGGTATAACTTTTCGGAATTTACCCTATACTAAACAGGCATCGCCATCGGCGATGCCTGTTTTTGTGTTTTTGGGGGTAGATTATGGTTAATGTCAAGGTGCGTGCGTTTCTCATTGCGTTGGTGGCCAGTCTGTGCCTGTTCGGGGCGATTGCCGTGTGGCTGATCCCCTCGCCGCCGCCGGCGCCGACCGAGCCGGTCGCTTCGCCGTGGCAGGCGGAGGACGCCGTTTATTTGCGGTTGACTTTTCAAGACGAGGCGGACGCCGTTTCGTGCGTGGTGCGCTTTGATCCGGCGCGCTGTGCGATCACGGTCAGCGGCGACGCCTCCTTCGATCGCGAGGCGTCGTTTACGCGCGCCGGCGTGGAGGCGTTGCTGGCGGAATGGGGCAACGATCTGCCGCTGATGCTGCTTACGCCGGTGGACGTCGATACACCGACGGCGCATCTGCATCTGGATGCCGGTCACCACCTGCTCGCCGCCGAGCAGGCCGGCATTTTGCTGGCGGAGGACCCGACGCTGTGGCCGGAGGTGATCGTTTCTGCGATCAACGCCTACCGCACGCGGTCGCCGCAATCGTTGTTTGAGGGGGTGGTGCGGCACGCCACCGCCACCGATCTGTCCATCGAGGATTTCGTGCGCGCGCACGACGCACTCGTCTATCTGTGGGACGCCAATACCGGACACCTCTGCCGACGGCAGAGTTTGGAATAAAATTTCCAAAATCCCTTGACAATCGCAGGGGTTCGTGGTATTATTGTTACTCGGACGCAGGGAAGCCGGACAGATACGCGAGTGTAGTTCAATGGTAGAACCCCAGCCTTCCAAGCTGGTCGCGTGGGTTCGATTCCCATCACTCGCTCCATACTTGCGTCCGCAAGTATATGCGCTTGTAGCTCAGGTGGATAGAGCATCTGCCTTCTAAGCAGAGGGTCAGGGGTTCGAGTCCCTTCAAGCGCGCCATTTGTTTGGATATGGTGGGTATAGCTCAGCTGGTTAGAGTGCCAGGTTGTGGCCCTGGAGGTCGTCGGTTCGAACCCGATTACCCACCCCAAATAATGGGATGTAGTCTAGTGGTAGGACAGCAGACTTTGACTCTGCCCGGGTAGGTTCGATTCCTACCATCCCAGCCAAGAAAGAAGCAGCGAAAGCTGCTTTTTTCGTAAAATCGGCTGGACACGCCACCACGGGTTTAAATAAAAAAACCTCTCGACACCTGTCGAGAGGTTTTTTCTTTTATTTCACTTACAGCGGAAAGATCTTGCGGGCGGTACCGGCCAGAATGTTGGCCTTTTCCTCGTCGGTGAGATCCGATTCCGCCACCGGATACAGCGCGAAGTTCGGCTCGTTGTACGGGAAGTAGGAACCGTAGAGCAGCTGATCGACACCGCACATCTTTTTGAGCGTGTTGTACTCATCAAACAGCACGAGGTTGTGGTTTTCCACAAAGAAGTTTTTATGCTTGCGCATCAGACCAACGTAGTCACGCGCATGATACAGCAGCTTGCGGTCGTGACCTTCCACGATGACATTCAGGTTCGGGTGGTTGTCGCAGATGCGATCCATATCGTCCCACGATGCCTCGGTGTGCCACAGCATCAGCGGCACGCCCAGCTTCTCCAGCGTGTCGAGGATCGGGCCGATCGCGTACTCCTGCATCGAATGGATGTAGGTCTTCGGGAACAGACGCGCCGCCACAAAGCCCTTCGCCATCAGATCGCGGACGTACGCCTCGCCCTTATCGTCGGCATAACCGACCTCCGGCACCAACACCATACAGCCGTAGAAGTTTTTGTCCGCTTCCTTAGCCAGCAGATCGGCCAGCAGGTCATTGCCGGTCTTGTAGTCGATAAACGCGGCGTCGCGGCAGGTAATGATACCGCCGTTGATACCACGGGCCTTGCAATCGGCCATCTGCTTATCCCAATCCTTATAGGTGACAAAACCGTCCTCAAAATACGGATCCCACCACAAGTCGATGTCAAACACATCGCTTTCTTTCATCTGTTTCTTGAAAATATCGCTACGCTCTTGAATGCTCTTCACAGAAATCAATCCTCCTTCTTGAAGTAGATCCGGTTGGCCGTGTGGTACAAGATCTTCTCTTTGTCCAACGTGCTGATGTTGGCGCCGAGCACCGCACCCATCATCGGGCGCTGCTCGATCATCGTGTAGTCGCTACCGTAAACGATACGGTCAGCACCGATGTTTTCCACCAGCTCCTCCACAAAACCGTTCATAAAGATATCGCCGGTAATATCGAAATACGCGTTCTTGTATTTTTTGCCGATCGCGATGGCATCTTTCACGCCGTGGTAACGGCCGCCGCAGTGACCGAACACAAACGTGACCTCCGGATACTCACGCACCCATTTCTCAAAGAGATCGGCAGTGGCGTAGGTCTGGTTGGGATTGTACGTCGACACCGCCCACGTGTGAGACATAATCGGCTTATCCACTTCCTTGGCGACCTCCCACACCGGACGATATTTCTCGTCATCGGCACGCGAGCGACCGCCGGCCGGGTGCAGTTTGATACCCACCACGCGCGGATCGTCCTTGTGTGCACGGATGCTGGCTACCCCCTCTTCCGGATGCAGCGTGCCAAAGCCGCTGAAGCTAAAAATACGGCCACCCGACAGCTCGTACGCCTTGGCGTCCATCGCCAGACCTTCCTCGTAGCGCTCTTTGCCCGCCAAGTCGTACACGTTGGCGCTGATACCCTTTTCGATGCCGAGCTTATCCATCACGTGAACAAGCTGTTCAATCGACTGATCGGGCACCATACGGCCAGCTGCAGGACCGACGTGCATGTGTGCATCGATGATTTTAAAACTCATAACTATGACCTCCCTTTTGGGTTTTTTCTCATTTCCAGCCAAAATAGACTTTTTCGGCGGTATGGTACAAAATTTTCTCCTTGTCCAGCGCCGGCAGATCCGAGCCGAGCACCACACCGAGCATCTGGCTCTGATCGAACATCGTCCAGTCGCTGCCGTAGAGGATGCGATCGGCGCCCACGCCGTCTACCAGCTCCTCGAGAAATCCGTTCATAAACAGGTCGCCGGTGATATCGTAATAGGCATTCTTGTATTTCTTGCCGATCGCGATGGCGTCCTTCACGCCCTCATAGCGACCACCGCAGTGGCCGAACACAAAGTTGACCTCGGGGTACTCGCGCACCCATTTTTCAAAGCGGTCGGCGGTAGCATACGCCTGCCCGGGATTGTAAGTCGATGCCGCCCACGTGTGGGACATAATCGGCATCCCGAGTTCACGGGCAGTCTCCCAGAGCGGACGCCAATGCTCGTCGTCCGCGCGGTAGCCCGAACTCGGGGGGAACAATTTGATGCCGCGCACCGCCGGATCGTCCCGTCGTTTTTTCAAATTGGCGATCGCTTCGTCGGACAATTTGGGCGTGTAGTTACAAAAACAATACACACGACCGCCACTCAGGCGATATGCCTCGGCATCCATTTCGTAGCCGGACTCGTAGCGATTGCGCATACTGTACCGACAGGAGCTGATGGCTTTCTCGATGCCGTAGTGATCCATACGCTCCACCAAACGCTCCACCGAATGATCCGGCACCATACGGTCGCGACTCGGACCAATGTGGATGTGCGCATCAATGATTTTGAATTTCATAGCGTTCTCCTTTATTTCGCGAAGAAACGGTTGATCTCAAACGAGCGCCGCGTGATATCCGCGGCTTCCTCGCGACGGATCGCGCCGATCGCGATCAGCTGCGCGAGCAGGTTGCCCAGCGAGGACGCCTCGCTCAAACCGACGTATAGCTCTTTGCCGGTGCGTTCGGCGACCTGTTTGTTGACCGCCAGCGCCTTGGAGCCGCCGCCGACCACGTACAATTTATCGAACGTTTTGCCCATTACCGCTTCCAGCTCCAACAGCTTTTCCGCCGTTCCGCGAGCCAAGCTGTTGGCAAACGCCACGTACAGATCCTCCGGCGTTTCCGGCGCGGCAAACCCGTTTTTCTCGCACGCCGCCCGAAGCGCCGACGGCATATCCGCCACGCCCGACGGCACGTCCTCAAACCGGAACCACACGTCGCTTTCATGCTCCAGCGCGTAGGCGGTCATACCCTCGTAGGAGACGTTTTTCCCCTCGTCCTGCCAGCGATTCATACATTGCTGGATGTAGTACATGCCGGCCACGCCGCACATCACGCAATAACGACCGTCGCCCTGCACCGCGGTGTGATACCCGATATCGTACAGCGCTTTGTTCACGTGCGCTTCCTTGGTGATGGTGCCCAGCATATTGGAGGTGCCGCTGCTGATCCACATAAACTCGTCCGCATCCGGAATCGCGCTCACCGCGCTGCTGGTGTCGTGCGCGTCAATGCACGCGATCGGCACCGCGTCGTAGCCGGTCATCTCCAACACCGTCTTACCGGTGTGCGCCATCACTGTGCCGTTTTTAAACAGCGGCGGCGTTTTATCCGCGATGCCGATCTTTTCGGCATGCTCCGCACACAGCTCGCCGGTAGCGATATTCAACAGTCCCGCAATGGACGGCAACGTCACATCGCAGCCGGCTGTACCGGACAGCAGATACACAAACAGATACGGCATATACACCCAGTATTTCGCGCCGTCAAACAGCTCCGGCAGGTATTGCCGATCGTGATACAGCTGGCGACCGGTCATGATGTTGCCGATCTTGGCGCCGCTGTGCATATACAGCTCCTCTTTGGTTTTGCCGAGCAGACGCTCCAGATCGTCGCCGTGGGTGGTGTTGACCGGATCGCGGTAGCACCGCGGCAGACCCAGCACCTCGCCGCCCTTGCCGATGTAGGCGTAATCCTGCGCCCACGTATCGATGGCGATGCAATCGAGCTTCACGCCTTGCTTGCGGCAGATCCGCAGCGCTTCGAGCATATTGTTATAGATGGTCACGTAGTCCCAGTAAATGCCGGTGTCCGTTCGGACGTGCCGGTGGAAAAACCGGTGGACCTCCCGTGTCTTTAACAGCTTTTTATCGGCGTCGTAAAAGCCGAGAACCCCTCGGCCGTTGCTGGCGCCGATATCCAGCGCCAACACCACGTATTCGCTCATAATTTCCCTCCTAATTGGGATCAAACCATAGTTAACCATTATAGTTGACCTCATTTTATACCACTAAATATGGGGTGTCAATAGCGATATCGCACAAAAAACCCCCTAAATTTTCAGTACCCCTGCCGATTTTTGGCGTTTCGAAAAAAATTTTTAGATAAGCGCTTTACAAGCTTATTTTTTTGTGCTATGATGACGATGTATATAAGCAGGAAATTTTCCGTTTTCTGTGTAAAAAAGGAGAGAGTGTTATGGCTGAAAAGAAGATCATTAAACCGAAGCTGATGTGTGCCGGTGCTACGTTCAGCAATATGTGTGACCGCTTTGTCAAGGACGGTTATAAGAACGACGCTTGGGTGCCCGCCAACTTGGAAGAAAAGCTGGAGGCTTTTGCCAAGATCGGCAATATGTATGCGGTCGGTTACAGCTGGTTCCTGGATCAGACGCCGATCGACCCGATCAAATATAAAGATCTGCTGGCGCAATACGGCTTCCGTGTGGGCAGCGCTTGCCCGGCCAACTACATTGAAGCACACTGGAAATACGGTACCTTTGCGGCGCGCAACCCGCAGACTCGCCGCGATATCATCGAACTGAGCAAGCGTCACATTGACTGGGCAAAAGCCGCAGACGCCGTGGACATTATGTTCTGGATGGCACACGACGGTTACAACTATCCGTTCCAGGATCACTACGAGACTCACTGGGATTACATTGCCGAAAGTCTGGCGGAGGTTGCCGCGTACGATCCCAGCGTCAAAATCACCGTCGAGTATAAGAACTACGAGCCGCTGACTCACCAGTACGCCGCCGATCTGGGCAAGGTGATGCTGCTTTGCGACCGCGTCAATAAGATGACCGGCCACGACAACTGCAAGGTGATCGTCGACTACGGTCACGCGCTGTTCGGCAACGAAAATCCGGCCGAAAGCGTGGCGCTCGCTAACTCCTACAATATGCTCGGTATGATCCACTTGAACGACAATATGGGTCGTTTTGACGACGACCTGATCTTCGGCACCGTCAGCTTCTGGCAGGGTCTGGAGTTCTTCTGGAAGCTGTTGCAGATCGGCTACATCAACGAGGATCTGAACAGCAAGGACGGCTGGTTTGTGATGGACAACTGGCCGGCTCGTATGGATGGCGTGGAAGCCACCACCGAGTTCGTCCGTATGGTGCATCACATGGTCAACCTCGCCGCTTCTCTGCCGGCCGACAAGATCCGCGAGCTGCAGGCGCGCGACGGCAACCCGCCGCACATCTACAAGATCCTGCGCGAATACGTTCTCAAAGAAATCTAAATCGCCTTTCAAAATTCCCCTTGCATGTGCAAGGGGAATTTTTTATACAAGTAAACATTTTCCTTATTTTATCGGCTTTTTCTTGATTTTTGACGTGGCGTATGTTATGATAAAATGAATAATTATTACGTGGAGGTGACGCCGTATGAAGCGTTTGCACATCGGTTTGGCCGATCGTGGCTACGATATTTTGATCGGAAGCGGACTGCTGGATTCGCTCGGGCGCTTGATTGCGGACGTACGCACGCCGTCAAAAGCGGTCGTGCTGACCGACGATCACATATGGTCGCTATACGGCGATCGCCTGACCGCTGCGCTCGGCGATCTGCCGCATCGGGTGCTGGTCCTGCCGCACGGCGAGCAGACCAAGTGCGCCGAGGTATACGCGCAGGCGCTGTCGTTTTGTGCGCAAAACCAACTCACCCGCACGGATATGCTCATCGCTTTCGGCGGTGGCGTGATCGGCGATCTCGGCGGGTTTGTGGCCGCCACGTATATGCGCGGCATCGATTTTGTACAGGTGCCCACCACGCTGCTCGCGCAGGTGGACAGTTCGGTCGGCGGCAAGACCGCCATCGATCTGCCGGAGGGCAAAAATCTGGTGGGCGCGTTCTGGCAGCCGGTGCTGGTGGTGGCGGACCTCGATCTCCTGCAAACTCTGCCGTCGCGCGAGCAAGCCGGCGGTATGGCGGAGGTCATCAAATACGGCGCCATTTTCGACTCCGCGCTGTTTGCCAAGCTGGAAGCCCATCCCACGTGGGAGACGCTGACGCCGATCTTGGATGAGATCGTGTACGCCTGTTGCGATTGGAAGCGTCAGGTCGTGGAACGCGACGAGCGCGACACCGGCGACCGGATGCTCTTAAACTTTGGTCACACCTTCGGTCACGCCATTGAGGCGCACGGCCGATACACCGATTACATTCACGGCGAGGGCGTGGCGCTCGGTATGGTGCTGGCGGCCAAAGCCGGCATCCGCCTCGGCGTGACGCCGGTTGGAACGGACGATCGACTGGAAAGCCTGTGCGATTCGTTTGGTCTGCCGATGACCGACCGCTTCCCCGCCGCCGCGCTGACCGCGCATCTCGCGCTGGACAAAAAGCGCGCCGGCAGCGCGTTGCGGCTGGTTCTTCTCCGCGCCATCGGCGAGGGCTACGTGCACTCCTTGCCGGTCGACGAGGTGCTGTCCTTGGCGGAGGATATCGGCGATGCGAATTAACGGAAACCCCCACGGCGCCGTATGGCTGCCGCCCTCCAAAAGCTATTCTCACCGCGCCCTGCTGGCCGGCGCACTCGCCGGTCACAGCCGTATCGATCGGCTGATTCTGTCGCAGGACACGCGCGCTACCCTAAACGGTATCGCGGCACTCGGCGGCGAATACGCTTACGAAAACGACCGCGTGCAACTCCATCGCCCAATGGACGGGGGCAGTTTATTGGAAATCGACTGCGGCGAATCGGGCTCTACCCTGCGTTTTCTTATTCCGATCGCTGCCGCTTTGCGCGATAAATCGGTTTTTGTCGGCCACGGTCGCTTAATGGAGCGTCCGTTGGCGCCCTATGAACAGGCGCTCGGCTCGATGCTTCGCTTTACCCGCGACGGGCAGTCGCTGACCGTAGAAGGCCGGCTTTACGCCGGCGATTTTGAGATGCCCGGCGACGTCAGCTCGCAGTTTATCACCGGTCTGCTGTTTGCGTTGCCGCTTTTGGACGGCGACAGCACGCTGACGCTGACCACACCGTTGCAGTCGCGCTCCTACGTCGATCTGACGCTGGACGTTTTGCGGCAATTCGGCATCGCGATCCAACACGACGACTACCGCCGCTTTACCGTAACCGGTAACCAGACCTACCGTCCTACCGACTACACGGTGGAGGGCGATTTTTCGGCGGCAGCTTTCTTTTTGGTGGCCGGCGCCCTCGGCACAGAGGTGGAGTGCTGCGGCTTAAACGAGCAGTCGATGCAAGGCGATCGCGCCATTCTCGATCATCTGCGCACCGTCGGTGCAACCGTGGCGCACGGCGCAAACGGCGGGCTGACCGTATCCGCCGATCGCTTGGTCGGCGTCACGATCGACGTGAGCGATTGTCCCGATCTGGTGCCGCCGCTGGCGGCGCTGCTCGCGTTCTGCGAGGGCGAAAGCCGCTTGGTCGGTGCCGCGCGTCTGCGCATCAAGGAAAGCGACCGCTTGGCCTCGGTGACCGCCGAGCTGACGCGGTTGGGCGCGCACATCGAGGAATTTGCGGATCATCTGGTGTTTCACGGCGTCAACCGTCTGCACGGCGGCGATTGCCTTGCGTGGAACGATCATCGCATTGCGATGATGGTCGCCATCGCGGCTCTGCGCGCTGACGGCGAGGTAACCGTGGACAATCCCGCATGCGTTTCCAAATCCTACCCCCAATTTTGGGAGGATTATCAACAAGCTGATTTTTAAGGAGTGGATCTGATGAGCGATATGTTCGGCGAAAAATTGAAGATCGCGTTATTTGGCGAATCGCACGGCGCCGGTGTCGGCGCGGTGATCAGTGGTCTACCGGCCGGCTTTGAGATCGACTTCGAGGCCATCCGACGGGATATGGCGCGCCGCGCACCCGGCAACAGCGATCTCGCCACTCCGCGCAAGGAAGCGGACGAGGCGGAGGTGCTTTCCGGCGTGTTCAACGGACGCACCACCGGCACGGCGCTGGCCATTTTGATTCGCAATACCAACACGCGTTCGGGCGATTATCAGCCGGAACTGCCCCGCCCGGGCCACGCGGATTACACCGCGCAGGTCAAATACGGCGGTTACCAAGACTACCGCGGCGGCGGACATTTTTCCGCCCGCGTGACCGCACCGCTGGTGTGGGCCGGCAGTCTGGCTAAGCAGATCTTGGCGCAAAAAGGCATCTCGCTGGCGGCGCATATCGCCCGTATCGGCGCGGTGGAGGACACTCGATTTACCCAGCCGGATGCGGCGATGCTGGAGGCGCTGTCTTCGCTGCCGTTTCCGGTGTTAAACCCCGATGTTCAGCAACCGATGCGCGACGAGGTGCTGGCTGCCAAGGCCGCGCTCGACTCGGTTGGCGGCATTATCGAATGCGCGGCGGTCGGCGTGCCGGCCGGTCTGGGCGATCCGTTTTTCGATTCGATGGAAAGCCGGCTGTCTCACCTGTTGTTCTCCGTCCCCGCAATTAAGGGGGTAGAATTTGGTGAAGGCTTTGGGTTGGCGTCTATGCGCGGCAGCGCCGCCAACGATCCGTTTTGCATGGAAAACGGTCGCGTCGTGACCGCCACCAACCACAACGGCGGCATCAACGGCGGCATCACCAACGGTATGCCGCTGGTGTTCCGCGTGGCGTGTAAGCCGACGCCGTCCATCGCGCAGACGCAGCAAACCGTCAATTTGCAGACCGGCGAAAACGCCGAGCTGTCGATACACGGGCGACACGATCCCTGCATCGTACCGCGCGCCGTACCGGTCGTGGAGGCGTGCACGGCGCTCTGCCTGCTCGATGCGCTGCTATGAACAACATCGTACTCATCGGTCTGCCCGGTTGCGGCAAGACTACCATCGGTAAGCTGGCCGCCGAGGCGGTCGGTCGACCGTTTTGGGACTTGGACGAGCAGATCGTCACCGACAACCGAATGTCCATTCCGGACATCTTTTCGCAATTTGGCGAAGCCGGTTTTCGCGATCGCGAAACCGCCGCCTGCCGCCGTGTCGCCGCATCGGAAGGCTACGTAATCTCCTGCGGCGGCGGCGTGGTGGTACGCCCCGAAAATATGGCGGCGCTCTCCCAGACCGGCACAATCGTGTTTATCGATCGACCGGCGGCAGACATCGTCGGGGGTGTGGACACCGCCGGTCGCCCGCTGTTGAAGGACGGCGCGGAGCGCGTGTTCCGGCTGGCCGCCGAGCGCGATCCCCTCTACCGCCGGTACGCCGACGCGATCCTGCCAAACACCGGCACGCGCGAGCAAGCGGTATCGGCGCTGGTGTCGCTGATGTCCCGACCGCCCTTGCGGTTGGCGGTGATCGGCGACCCCATTGACCACAGCCTGTCCCCTACTATTCACCTGCCGTGCCTGCAAACGCTGTGTCCGCAGGTATCTTACGACAAAATCCGCGTACGTCGCGGCGAGCTCGCCGCCTTCGTAGAAAAGGCGCGGCACTCGCTGGACGGGTTTAACCTGACTATGCCGCACAAAGTGGATATTTTGCCGTTTTTGGACGAAATCGATCCGGTCGCCGAGGCGATCGGCGCGGTCAACACCGTGGCGGTTCGGAACGGCAAGCTGGTTGGCACCGTCACCGACGGCGGCGGCTTTTACACGGCTCTTACCGAAAAAGGCGTGGAGATCGGCGGCAAGCACGCCGTCATCCTCGGCACCGGCGGCGTGGCCGAAACGCTGGCGATACAAGGCGCCGAGCGCGGTCTGGCGGCGGTGACAATGGTGGGGCGTCGTCCCGAAAAAGCGGACGCCATTGCCGGCAAGGTGCGCCTTGCCTCGCCGCAAACAGTTACCAAAACCTACCCCTTTTCCGAGGTCGAGGTGGCTTGCCGCCACGCCGATATTCTCATCAACGCCACGCCGCAGGGAATGATCGGCGTCGCGGAGGATTGGCCATCCCTTGCATTTCTGTCGGCGTTACCGGCAGAGGCAGTGGTATGCGATCTTATTTACAAACCCGCCGAGACGCGCTTTTTAGCCGAAGCCGCGCGGCTCGGACATGCTGCTTACAACGGCTTGGATATGCTGATCTATCAGGCGATCCTCGCCGACGAAATCTATTTGGGCGTGTCGCTCGGACGCCGCCATATGGCGGAAAGAATGCGCGCCGCGCTCGCCGCAAACGAAAGGAAGTCTTGACCCCATGATTGCTGTTTTAAAACCCAATGCCGCCCCCGAAAAGGAGGCCGAACTCCGCCAATATATGCAAAGCCTCGGGCTGACCGTGCAGGATATTGCCGGTGAGTCCACCCATATGTTGGGTATGGCAGGCGATACCAGCCACCTGACTCCCGATATGTTCGCGCGATTTGATATCGTCGATCACATCGTCAAGGTGCGCGAATCGTATAAACTCGCCAACCGCCGCTTCCATCCGGATAACACCGTCATTCGTTGCGGCAACCACGTGATCGGCGACGGATCGCTGGCGGTCATCGCCGGCCCGTGTTCGGTGGAGAGCGAGGAGCAGATTCTGTCTATCGCACGCGACGTGGCGCGCTCCGGCGCGACCTTCCTGCGCGGCGGTGCGTTTAAGCCGCGGTCGTCGCCGTATGCGTTTCAGGGCATGGGTATGGACGGTCTGGAACTGCTGAAAATCGCACGAAGCAAGACCGGTCTGCCGATCGTCACCGAGCTGATGGATAACAGCCACCTCGATGCGTTTGAGAAATACGTGGACGTCATCCAGATCGGTGCGCGCAATATGCAAAATTTCTCGCTGCTGCGCGAGGTCGGTCGCCTGAAAAAACCGATCCTTTTAAAACGCGGTCTGGCCAACACCATCGACGAGCTGTTGATGGCCGCCGAGTATCTGATGGCGGGCGGTTCGTTCGACATCGCGCTGTGTGAGCGCGGCATCCGCACCTTTGAGACCGCTACCCGCAACACGCTGGATCTGTCCGCTGTGCCGGTGCTGAAAGCCAAAACGCACCTGCCGGTCGTGGTGGATCCGTCCCACGGTACCGGTCACTGGGAGCTGGTCGAGCCGATGGCGCTGGCCGCTACCGCCGCCGGTGCGGACGGTCTTATCATTGAAGTTCACAACACACCGCACCTCGCGCTGTGCGACGGCGCGCAGAGCATCACGCCGGAGGTGTTCCACACGCTGATGGACAAGCTCCGCCGCGTACACGAAGCGGTAAACCGTTAAGAAACGAGGGATGCATATGTCTACGGAAGAATTGAAAGGCGTACGCGAGAAGATCAGTGCGATCGATGAAAAAATGATCGCGCTGCTTCACGAGCGTCAACAGTTGGCGGACGACGTCGCCCGCATCAAACGTCAAAACAATATCGCGCTGGTCGATCCGCGCCGCGAGGCGGAGATCATCGACGCCGTGTCGGCGATGGTGCCGGCGGAGGAGCGCGCGGACGCGATCATTTTCCAGCGGATGGTGATGGGGCTGTCCAAAGCTCGCCAGCGCCTGCGCTTGTACGGCGCGGCGGAGGAGTACCATTTCCCGGCATCGCGTCAGCCGATCACCGAGACGCCGAAAGTGGCGTTTCAGGGCGTGCGCGGCGCGTGGGCGGAAATCGCCTCGATGCAGTTGTTCGCCTCGGCAGAGCTGACCAATCTGGAGGCGTGGGAGGACGTGTTCCGCGCCGTGTCGGACGGCGACGTCGACTACGGCGTGTTGCCCATTGAGAACTCCCAGACCGGCGGCATCGGCGAGGTGTACGATCTGCTTCGCCGCTACGGCTGCTACATCGTCGGCCAGACGTGGGTAAACATCAACCATTGCCTGATGGCGCCGGCCGGCACCAAGCTGTCGGACGTGCGCGAGGTCTTCTCGCATCCGGAGGGCTTTAAGCAGTGCCGCAAATTCTTGCGTGGCAAGGCGTGGGATCTCACCGGTTGTCGCAACACGGCGGTGGCGGCCGAAACCGTGGCGAAAAAGGCCGCGGGCCGCTTCGCCGCGATCGGCTCCGAGCGTGCCGCTGAGCTGAACGGACTCAGCGTGATCGCGCGGGACATCGTCAGCGACCCCTCTAACCGTACCCGCTTCATTTTGGTGGCGGCGCAGCCGGAATACGACGATGCCTGCGACACCGTCAGCGTGATCTTCCGCACCGCGCACCGCGCCGGTGCGTTGTGCGACGTGCTGTTCCCGTTGCTTGCCGAGGGCGTCAATATGACGCGTTTGGAGTCCCGTCCCACCGGCGAAAAGGGCAAGTATTGCTTCTTCTGCGATCTGGAAGGGCATATCTCTGAATCGCGCATTCAGGAGGCGTTCCGCCAGATCGATGCCTGTTGCGATTATCTGGAAATTCTCGGCTGCTATCCGCAGGATACGGCGCAGCGATAAAACAGGGGGTAATTTTATGAAAATTTTAGTGCTTAACGGCCCGAACCTCAATCTGCTGGGCGTGCGCGAGCCGGCGCACTACGGCACGCAGTCGCTGGCCGACATCGAGAAGATGCTTCGCGCCGAAGCGGCGACGCTGGGCGTGGAATTGGATTTTGCACAGTCCAACGAGGAGGGCGTGCTGGTCACCAACATCCAGCAAGCAATGGGCGTGTACGACGGCATCATCTTAAACGCCGCCGCCTACACCCACACCTCGATCGCGATTCGCGATGCCATCAGCGCGGTCAAGGTACCGACGGTGGAGGTGCATCTTTCCAACGTTCATGCGCGCGAAGAATTCCGTCATACCAGCATGATCGCCGGCGTGTGCGTCGGCAGCATCTGCGGCTTCGGCGCGGATTCCTACAAGCTGGCGTTGCACGGCTTGAAAGCCAAATTGAGCTGATCAAACACAAACAGACCGTCCTTTTGTTAAAAGGACGGTCTGTTTTCACTTTTCTATTGAAATCGAGCGGAATATATTGTAAAATAAAACCATAGAGATTGCCAAAGGAGGTCCGCTTATGCCAACCAATCAGATCTTCAAGTACGAAACCAAGCGTCAGAACCTGTTCTTGCGCGTGGCGAAAGGTCATTTTGCCACCTGCAACACCCACAGCAACTACTATATCGACGTGGTCGCGCAAAAGAGCCGTATGTCCGAAGCAAAGGCGGTGGCGGATGCGCTGTGCGAGCAGCTGCGCCACGACACGGTTGTGGATACCGTGCTGTGCTTGGACGGCACCGAGGTGATCGGCGCGTATTTGGCGGAGAGTCTGACCGCCGCGGATTTCAGCAATATGAACGCACACAAGAGCATCTACGTCGTCACGCCGGAATCGGTCGGCACCAGCCAACTGCTGTTCCGCGACAACATCGTGCCGATGATCGCCGGCAAGCACGTGCTGATCTTGGCGGTATCGGTATCCACCGGTCGCACGGTGCAGGCGGCGATCGAAGCGGTGCAATACTACGGCGGCGAGGTATCCGCCGTTTCGTCCATCTTTGCCACCGTCACGGAATGCAGCGGTTATCCGGTGAAATCGGTGTTTGATCCCACCGATCTGCCCGATTACGGCACCTATCCGGCGGCGGAATGTCCGTTGTGCAAGGCGGGCAAAAAGCTGGACGCTCTGATCAACTGCCACGGCTTCTCCAAACTGTAAAACCAAAAAACAGGGCGTGTACCGCAAGCGGTACACGCCCTGTTTTTTTATTTTGGTTGGTTTGAATTGTTCGTAATACCTAAGATATAATCTGTTGACACATGGTAATATTGACTCAGTCTAATGAGATGTCGAATCGGCATCTCATTAGCACCTCGCTCATAACGAGCATACATTGTTTGTGAGGTGCCCAAAACATTAGCTATTTCTTGCTGCGTTTTGTCGTGATCCTCACGCAAATCGCGAATACGCTTCATATAATTCATAACATCACCAAATTTATCATAATACAATACATATCTTTACTATTGACTTTAGTAAACATTTGTATTAAGATATATGTATGTATTTTATTTGGAGGTTTTTATTATGAAAAAATATTTGTTCGGGATTTTAACTGTTTTTTTGCTATTTATACTTTCTGCTTGTCAAACGCAACCCAACACATCTGACACTATATCCACAAGTTCCAGTAAGCAAACTAGCACAACCACCGCTGTAACAGAAATTTCCACCACAAAAAAGTCTACAACAACGAAAACTTCAACCACTACAACAACCCAAAAGAAAACGTCTACATCAAAGAAAATTTCAACCACCAGCACAAATAAACCTTTAATAGATTTTATCTTTGACGAGGATTTAGCCGAAAACGAAAAGTCTTGGTTAGATCCGTCCAAATTGACTTTTACACAGGCCGATGTCGGCAAGGTGGTCGGGTGGGACTTTCCAACAAAATCCGACGTCACCGTCGTAAAGGTCGAAGAAGAGTATGATGAATTAGGATTAAAAAGCGTCCGTGCAATTTTATCAACACACTGCTGTCCATCTGGCTTTGGTATCGCTCGCTGTAACTACTGTTTAAAAATCCCGTGTCCGAACGGAGGAAAAGAATCGTGTCCAAAATATGACATTAAAAAAGACGGAAGCAAAACTTGCCAACAATGCGGACGTCTTTATGGCGATGGTTACAACAATACGTGTTACGGAGAAATTGACTGGGCCAATGGTGGTAAATTAATTTGTAATCACTACGATTAAAACAGCGTTAATAAAAAGCACCCGAACAACCAGTTCGGGTGCTTTTTACTCAATCTCTTCCTCGTTCATCACGCGGTAGCCGGCGGCGAGAATCGCTTCTGCGGTCACGCCGCGACCGGCGATCAGCCGCCCACCAAACGTGCCGTCGTAGATCTCGCGGTTGCCGCAGGACGGGCTCCGTGCCTTGAGAATGACCAGCTCGACGCCTTCCCCTTGCAGCGTGTCCAACGTCCGCGCCGCGCCGGCGCGAAACGCCGCCGTGACGTCGGTGCCGTCGGACAAGACTACCCTGTCCCCCACGATCTCGGCCGGCAGACGCGGGGCGGACAAGCCGCCCGCCGTTTCCGGACAGATGGGGACGACTTCGTGTCCCTCCACAAACGCCAACACACGCTCGTTTTTGTTGTTGCCGCCGTTATATTTGCAATTCTGCCCCAGCAGGCACGCACTCACTGCGATCTTCATTTCCCAAAACCTACCCACTCATCCTTTGACAGATCCACGCGACCGTCCGGTAAAAAACGGATGCCGTCTGCTTCCAGCAGCTCGCGCTGGCGATCCCTTCCACCAAACGCGAACGCCGGCGAGGTCTCGCCGAAGCGATTGACCACGCGGTAGCACGGAATACCGACCGGATCGGGATTGACGTGCAAGGCGTAGCCGACTACCCGCGCCCAACGCGGATTGCCGGCCAAAAACGCCACGCGACCGTAAGTGGCGACTTTCCCTTTCGGGATCTGCCGCACCACCTCATAGATTTTCTCAAACACCGTCATAGGTGTTCTCCTCAATACCCAAGAGTCTCTCCGCCTCGGCGGCCTCCGGCATCGCCTCCACCGACTTGAGCTTGCGACGGATCATCCCGTTGCGCTTTTCGGCTTCATCCAGTGCGTTGCCGGCTTCGTCGATCTTGCGGCGCGCCTTTTCCAACAACGTACCGAATTTCTCGTACTGCTGGTTGGCGGCGCCCAAAATGCGCCACACCTCCGCCGCACGCTTGTCCAGCGCGACCGTGCGGAAGCCCATCCGCAACGTGTTCAAAAACGCGGTGATGGTGGTGGGGCCGCACACCATCACGCGATACTTAGTCTGCAATTCCTCCGCCAATCCCGGACGACGCAGCACCTCGGCGTACAGTCCCTCTGTCGGGAGGAACAAAATCGCAAAATCGGTGGTGCGTGGCACGTCGATATACAGATCGCGGATGCTCATCGCCTCGCGCTTGACCACCTGCTCAAGCGCCTTGGCGGCGGCCGCCACCGCTTCGGCATCGTTGCGATCCGCCGCTTCGCTCAACCGCGCATAGTCTTCCTGCGGGAACTTGGAGTCGATGGGCAGCAGCACGTCCTCGCCGCCCTCCACACGAGACGGGATCTTGACCGCGTATTCCACGCGCTCACGGTTGTTTTTGATGGAGGCATTGGCGATATACTGCTCGGAGGTCAGCGTCTGCTCCAGAATGTTGCCGAGCTGTACCTCCGCCCACGTGCCGCGGACCTTGACGTTGGACAGCACGCGTTGCAGATCGTTGACGTCACCCGCCAGCCGCTGCATCTCGCCCAGCGATTTGTATACCTGTTGCAGCTGCTCGCCTACCGTGCGGAAGCTCTCGTTGAGGCGGGTATTCAGCGTAGCGGTGAGCTTTTCGTCCACCGTGGCACGCATCTCGTCTAACTTTTTCTCGTTGCTCTGCTGCAGCTTACCCACCGCATCCGACAGCGTGGCTGTCATTTTCTCGGTCTGGGCATTGAGCGTGCGATACAACTGCTCTTGCTGTTGATTCTGCTGCGTCAGCAGCGCCGTTTTCATCTCCCCGACCTGCGTGCTCATCGTGCGGAGCGCCGCATCGGTCTCCGCCTGACGGCGCGACAGCTCGTCGCGCAGACGGCGCTCGGTCTCGCGCAGTTCCTCGGCGTTACCACGCGGACGCGTGGCCAGCAGCACGATCTCCCCGACCGCGACCAACGCGACCAAACCGATCAAAATCCAAACTTCAAACCCCATGATCGTGGCCTCCCTTTCGGTTGTATGAGTTCATTATACCACACGCCGACAGCGGCGGTCAACCAACTTTTTGTAACAAAACTTCGTCCGTTTGTGTTGTCTGTTTTTATAAAAAATCTGTCCGTTTTTACATTTTTAGATTGACATCCACCGCCGCATACTATATAATAATACCGAAATCCAATATACATTAGGAGTGATTTGTATGGTCGTTCGTATTTGCAAGGATACGCAGGCGATGGGCAAAGCCGCCGCCGCGTTGTTTGTGGCTCTGGCCACCGAAAAACCGAATGCCGTGTTCGGCTTGGCTACCGGTTCTACGCCGGTGCCGACGTACAGCGAAATGGCTGCCGCGTATCAGGCGGGCGCCGTGGATTACAGCGGCATCACCACCTTTAACCTCGACGAATACGTGGGGTTGGCGCCGGATCATCCGCAAAGCTACCGCTATTTTATGGAAACCAATCTGTTTAAGCACATCAACATTCCGACCGAGAACACCCACGTGCTCTCCGGTCTGGCGACCGATCCGGAAGCCGAGTGCGCCGCATACGAGGCGATGATCGACGCCGCCGGCGGTATCGATCTGCAGATTCTGGGTATCGGCAACAACGGCCACATCGCGTTTAACGAGCCGGCGGCGGATTTCGCCGCGGTCACCCACACGGTGCAACTGACCGAAAGCACCATCGAAGCCAACAAGCGCTTCTTTGACTCGGTTGACGACGTGCCGCGCAGCGCCTATACAATGGGCATCGGCAGCATCATGAAGGCCAAGAAGATCGTCCTGCTCGCCAACGGCGCCGCCAAAGCGGACGCCATCAAAGCGATGGTCGAAGGTCCGGTCACGCCGGAGTGTCCGGCGTCTATCCTGCAGTTCCACCCCGATTGCGTGGTGCTGGTAGACGAAGCCGCCGCGTCCAAGTTGAGCAAATAATGTGATTGACAAAAACATCCCCCTCGGTTTTCCGAGGGGGATGTTTTTATTCGTCTTCCAATTTGAGAACGGCCATAAACGCCTCCTGCGGCACCTCGACACTGCCGAGCTGACGCATACGTTTTTTGCCTTCCTTCTGCTTTTCCAGCAGCTTCTTTTTTCGCGTGATATCGCCGCCGTAGCACTTGGCGAGCACATCCTTGCGCATCGCCTTGACCGTTTCGCGCGCGATGATCTTGCCGCCGATCGCGGCTTGGATCGGCACCTCAAGCAACTGGCGCGGAATGTGCTCTTTGAGTTTTTCGCACATCTTGCGCGCACGGGTGTAGGCGCTATCCTCAAACACGATAAACGACAGCGCGTCCACCGTATCGCCGTTGAGCAGAATGTCCAGCTTGACCAGCTTGGACGGCACGTAGCCCTTCAGCTCGTAGTCGAAGCTCGCGTAGCCGCGGGTGCGCGATTTGAGCGCATCAAAGAAATCGTAAATAATCTCGTTCAGCGGCAGCTCGTAATGGATATCCACGCGCGTGGGATCCAGATATTTCATATCCTTGAAAATGCCGCGGCGTTGCTGGCAAAGCTCCATAATGTTGCCGACAAACTCGGTCGGCGCCAAAATGTGCGCCTCGGCGATCGGCTCCTCTGCCGAACGAATGGTGCCGGGGTCGGGGTAGTTGGTGGGGTTGTCCACCGCCACCATACTGCCGTCCTCCAGCGTGATGTGGTATTCCACGCTCGGAGCGGTGGTGATGAGGTCGAGGTTGTACTCGCGCTCCAATCGCTCCTGCACAATCTCCATATGGAGAAGCCCCAAAAATCCGCAACGGAATCCGAAGCCGAGCGCAACCGACGTCTCCGGCTCGAACGACAGCGACGCATCGTTGAGCTGCAGGCGCGCGAGCGCCTCGCGCAGATCGTTGTAGCGCGCGCCGTCCGCCGGAAACACGCCGCAGAACACCATCGGCGTCGCCTTGTGGTAGCCGGGCAACGGCTCGGCCGCCGGACGGTCGTGGTGCGTGACGGTGTCGCCCACGCGGGCATCCACCACCGATTTGATGGAGGCAGTGATATAGCCGACCTCGCCGGCTTCCAGCGAAGAGGTCGGCACCAGCTTGCCGGGTTGCATAATGCCGCATTCCACCACCTCAAAGGTGGCGCCGGTCGCCATCATACGAATGGTATCGCCCGGACGGATGGTGCCGGCTTTGACGCGGACGTACACGATGACGCCGCGGTAGGAATCGTAGTAGCTGTCAAAGATCAGCGCCGACAGCGGCGCGTCCTTGTCGCCCGAGGGCGGCGGCACGTCCCGCACGATCGCTTCCAGCACCGACTCGATGTTGATGCCGTTTTTCGCCGAGATCGCCGGCGCGCCGGACGCATCGATGCCGATGATATCCTCGATCTCGGCGCGGACGCGCTCGGGATCGGCGGCCGGCAGGTCGATCTTGTTGATGATCGGCACGATCTCCAGATCGTGATCCGCCGCCAAATAGGCGTTGGCCAGCGTCTGCGCCTCGATGCCCTGCGACGAGTCAACGATCAGCAGCGCTCCCTCGCACGCGGCGAGCGAACGCGAGACCTCGTAGTTGAAGTCCACGTGACCGGGGGTGTCGATCAGGTTAAAGGTATACGTCTCACCGTCCTGCGCGGTATAATACAGCGTGACCGCGTGCGCCTTGATGGTAATGCCGCGCTCGCGCTCGAGGTCCATACTGTCTAACAGCTGGTCCTCCATATCGCGCATCGCCACCGTGCTGGTCTGTTCCAGCAGGCGATCGGCCAACGTGGATTTTCCGTGGTCGATGTGGGCGATGATACAAAAATTTCGGGTGTTTTCCAATTTTGCCAACGGGTGCACCTCATTCTCGATGGAAATCGTTTACTTACTGAGCAAAGACAGCGCCTCGGCGCGCGTGCGCGGATCCGACCGCATACAGCCGCGGAGGGCGGACGTCTGGGTTTTGGCGCCGGCGGCACGAACGCCGCGCATGGTCATACACAGATGCTCCGCCTCCACCACGACCGCCACGCCGCGCGGATGCAGCTCGCTCTCCAGAAAATCGGCGATCTGGTCGGTCAGGCGCTCTTGCAGCTGCGGTCGCTTGGCAAACGACTGCACGATGCGCGCGATCTTGGAAAGACCGATCACCTTGCCATCCCCCGGGATGTACGCCACGTGCGCCACCCCGATAAACGGAAGCAGGTGATGCTCGCACACCGAATGCAACGGAATGTCGCGCACCGTCACCATATCGTCGGAATGCTCGTTAAAAATCTTCAAATGCTTGTGCGGATCCTCTTCCAGACCGCCGAAGATCTCCTCGCACATATCCGCGATTCGACGCGGCGTTTCCAGCAGACCTTCGCGCTCGGGATCCTCGCCGATCGCCGCGAGCAGCTCGCGGACGGCGGCCTCAATACGTGGCTTGTCCATAGGTTCTCCTTAAATTTGGGGGTATGTTTTGGTTAATTGTTGCTGACCGATGCGGTGATCGCCAGTCCGCCGGCGGTGCCGTAGTACACCCACACGTCGTCGGCGCCGTTGACCGCAAACCGCAAAGTACCATCGGCGCGTCCCTCGTCGGCCTTGCCGAGCGAGACTGCGGCGGTCAGGTCGTCCGCCGTCAGCTTCTCCAGCGATTCCTCGGTACCGACCAGCGTGACGTTATAATAGCGTTGCATCAGCGTCGCCGACTGGTTCGCCGACAAATCGCGGAACGCCGTGTTGCTGCTGTTGGAGGCAAATGTCACCTGCTTGGTGGTGAGATTTTTCAGCACCGCCGCCGAAACCTCAACCTGCGAATTTTTGCCGGCGGTAACGCCGTCCGGCAGCGTCATCGTCGTCTTGATCACGCAGCTGCCGGTGTTATCCGGACGCAGCGTATCGAAATCCAGCGTGCCGAAGCTGATCTCGCCGTTGAGCGCCGCCAGCGCACCGGCCGTACCGGTCAGCGTCAGCTTGGACGGCGACAGCACTGCCAAATTCTTGCTGTTCGCATAGGCGGCCGGCGCGTGCGACAGCTCGTAGCCAACGCGCACCGTCTGCTCGATATTCACCGGCACGGTGACCGGCACGGTCAGATCGGCCAGACCGTCCACGCTGCAATGCGAAATGTCCACCAGATCGCCCTCGGCGTTGTACGCCAGCAGCACCGCCGTAAACGTCTGCACGTCCGACAGCACCGCTTCCTCCTCCACCGTGGCGACCACGCGGTCGACCTTATCCATTTCCGATTTGGGGCCGGACAACACCGCACCGGCAGCCACAGCCGCATCCAGTACCGGCTCGCCGAGCTTCATCGTTTTGCTGTCGGACACCGACAGCGCGGCAATATCCGTTTCCAGCGACAGCGTTCGCGTCGCCCAATAATCGCAGGTCACTTCCAGCGAGTCCGGATAGTAGGACACGATATCGTAATCCACCTCCGCGCTGTTGCGCGACACCGACAGCTGAATTTTCTGCTTGCCGGATTTCTGGATGGTGGAGAGATCGGCGCGCACGCGCAGATCCTCGGCGGTCAGCTTGGACACAACCGACCACGGACCGTCAATCACCACGTTGACGTCGGCGGACACGTCGTCCACCAAACGCAGACCGATCTGCTCGGCAAACGAGCCGGTCAGATCCACCGAAAACGGGATCGCCAGCGTGCGATCGCTGGTGGTGACGGCCGAGGACATCACGCCCCACCACACCGCCAACGCCAGCACCAACGAGGCAATCGACAGGAATTTGCGGCTCTGCATCAGTACCGAAAAGGAAAACCGACGCGTTTTCTTTTCACTCATTTCGCGTTGCCTCCTTTCCCACGGCCGAACCATTTGCGGGAGCGAGCCACCACGTCTGCCGGTGCCAGCACCCGATCCAGATATTCTTTCAGCGATTCCTTGGTGAAGTCGCGGCGCAGCACGCCGGACATCGCCACCGAGATGGCGCCGGTCTCCTCCGAGACCACCACAACTACGGCGTCCGAATTTTCGCTCATACCAACGGCAGCGCGGTGGCGAGTACCCAACTCGCTGCTCATTTCCAATTTATCGGTCAGCGGCAAAATACAGCCCGCCGCCAGAATGCGCCCTTCGCGCAGGATCATCGCCCCATCGTGCAACGGCGCTTTGTTGAAGAAAATGTTGCCGATCAGCTCGGCCGACGAATCGGCGTCGATCGCCGTACCGGTCATCGCGATGTCGCCCAGCATCGTGCTGCGCTCAAACACGATCAGCGCGCCCATCTTCTGCCGACGCAGGATCTCGCAAGCGTTGCACACGTGATCGATCGCCTTGGCGGTACGCTTGGCGTTCTCCTCCATCGCGTTTAAGCTGCCAAACTGGAAGCGAGAGTGTCCCACGCGCTCCAACAGGCGACGCAGCTCCGGCTGGAAGATGACGACCGCTAAAATCAGCGCGTTGTCAAACAACAACTCCAGCACAAACGACAGCGCATCCAGATGCAGCGCTTCCGCCAGCAGATACACCGCAAACAGAATCAGCAAGCCCTTCAGCAGCTGCTCGGCGCGTGAATCGCGCACCAGTCGCAACACAAAATAAAATACCAAGGTGAGCAACACAATATCCAGCAACGCAGACAAAATGTTGATCGAGCCGAACACACCGACGATCTGTGCCCAGACGTTCCCTATTGCCGTTCCGATCGTTTCAAACATACCGTAAATCTCGCGCGGTCAAAGTGACACGCTCGATCTCCTTTCTTTTAAGAGTAAAAAATTTCCGATAATTAGGGTTATACACTTTCATTTTACCATATATTTGAAAGTTTGCAATCATTTTTTGACGACGGAGATCATATTTTTACAGAAAATTTACACCGATCGGCGACACGCGACCAGCGCGACCAGCCGATCCACGTCCTCGGCGGCGGTAAACGCGCCCGGTGCCACGCGCACCCCGCCGTCCGGCAGCGTGCCCAGTTTGCGATGACCGGTCGGCGCACAATGCAAGCCGGCGCGCACCGCCACGCCGCATTGCCCCAGTCGCTCGGCGGTCTGCTCGGAACTTTCGCCGTCCACCGAAAACAACACCAGCGGCACGGTGGTTTCCGGCGACGGACACGCGGTGTGCACCCGCACGCCGCGAACGGCCGACAGGCGCTCCCACAGCCGCTTTCCCTGCGCAAACTCGTGGGCGGCCACGCTTTCGCGTCGCGGCGAAAGCCAGCGCAGCGCCGCGCCGAGACCGGCCACGCCCACCACGTTCGGCGTGCCGCTTTCCATACGCTCCGGCCAGCTTTCCGGCTGGGTCATTTGCAACGAATGGCTGCCCGTTCCGCCCACGAACAGCGGCGCAAGGGGTAGTTTTTGGGAACTCAAAAGCAAGCCCGTTCCGGAGGGCCCGTACAACCCCTTATGCCCCGGCAGACACAGGAAATCGACGTGGTCGCGCACCATATGAAGCGGCAGAATGCCGCCGCTTTGCGCGCCGTCGACTGCCAGCGCCAGTCCCCGCCGATGCGCCAGTTCCCCCAGTGCGGCGATCGGCAGGATCTCGCCGGTCACGTTGGAGGCGTGGGTGCAAAAAATCAGCCGCGTAGTCGGGCGGATCGCGGCTTCAAACGCCGCCACGGTCGCCGCCGTATCTCCGGCGACCGTCCGCACCGCCGTGTACGGAATGCGCCACTCGGTCAGCGGGCGCATCACCGCGTTGTGCTCCACGTCCGACACCACCACGTGATCCCCCGGATACAGCGCACCGGCCAGCACCATATTTATACTTTGGGTACAATTTAATGTGAATATTACATTTTCAGGGTTGGACACTCCAAACAGGGAAGCGGCCGCTTCGCGCGCCTCCCACATCACGCGGGCGGCGTTCATTGCGTAAACGTGACCGCCGCGACCGGGGTTGCCGCAGGCGATCAGCGCCCGCGCCATCGCGTCGCCCACGCAGGCGGGCTTGGGGCGACTGGTGGCGGCGTTGTCAAAATAGAGGTTCATCGCCGACCGCCGCCGTCGCGGAGCAGTCCGGCCTCCAGCAACAGCCGCCGCGCGCGCGGCGATTGCGTGGCGTCGATCAGCTCCAGACGATAGCCGCAGCCGGTGGAGGGGTCTACCTCGCCGCGACGGACGGCGGCGCGGATGCCGGCAGATGCCAACAGCCGCTGTCCGCGCATGGCATGAGAAACCGAAGAAACCGAAAAACGAATCGTAGACATCGTAGATCACTGACCTTTTCATAAATTCGGGGAATTCCAATACCTCCCCACAGACACACTATGCAATCACCGGCCGGTTTGTCCAACGGGGGCAGGTTTTTGAAAATGAAAAATGTGGAAAAATTTCCTTTTTTATATAGACAAAGAATTTTCATTTGTGATATACTATAAGGGATATTATGATGGGATATTGTTTAACCAACAAGGAGTTTATATGGCGCAGCGGTTTCTGACAATTGAACATTTAGACGACACCATGATGCTGTTTGGAAACTTCGATGAAAACGTCCGTCGCATCGAGGCACACTACGGCGTGGACTTGACCGTCCGCGGCGGCGATCTCAAAATCAGCGGAGACGAGGAGTTGGCGGTCGATCGCGCCGCCCGCGCGGTAGAAGGGCTGTTGCAGCTCATCGGACGCGGCGAGCAGTTGTCTGAGCAGCAGGTGCGCTACGTGATGACGCTGGTAGACGAGGACGGCGACGGCGCCTTGATGCAGTTGAGTGGAGACAACGTCACCATCACCGCCAAGGGCAAGCCGATCAAGCCGAAAACGCTGGGACAAAAGCAGTACGTGGAGGCGATCCGCCAAAACACCATCACGATGGGCATCGGTCCGGCCGGTACCGGTAAAACGTATCTGGCGGTTGCTATGGCGGTCGCGGCGTTTCGCGCCAAGCAGGTCAGCCGCATCATTCTGACGCGACCGGCGGTGGAGGCGGGCGAACGCCTTGGATTTTTGCCGGGCGACCTGCAGGCGAAGGTCGATCCGTACCTGCGCCCGTTGTACGACGCGCTGTTTGATATGCTGGGGGCGGAGACCTACCAAAAATATCTGGAACGCGGAGCGATCGAGATCGCGCCGCTGGCGTATATGCGTGGTCGCACGCTGGACGACAGTTTCATTATTTTAGACGAAGCGCAGAATACCACCCCTGAGCAGATGAAGATGTTCCTCACCCGTCTGGGCTTTAACTCGCGGATGGTGGTCACCGGCGACGATACGCAGATCGACCTGCCGGACGGCTGCCGCAGCGGTCTGAAGGAAGCCATCAAGGTGCTCGGCAACGTAGAGGATATCGCGGTCTGCCGATTGTCGAAAAAGGACGTTGTACGTCATCGACTGGTGCAAAGCATCGTCGACGCGTATGCCAAATACGAAGAAAGCAAAATCCGCCGCACAGGCGGTCACACCCCTGCCAAGCCCGAAAGGAAGCGATGATCGATGGAAAAAGCAGAAAAAGTCAAGGTAAACATCATCAACAAACAGAAAACGGTGAAGATTCCGACCGGTTTGCGGTTGGTCATTCGCCGCTGCTGTCACGCCGTTTTGGTGTTGGAGGAATTCGAAGGCGACGCCGAGGTGGACGTGTCCATCGTGGACAACGAGCAGATCCGCGCGATCAACTTTGAGCATCGCCAGCTGGACGTGCCGACCGATGTGCTCTCCTTCCCGCTGGGCGAAAACGGTACATACGACGTCAATCCCGAGACCGGCGCCAAAATGCTGGGCGATATTGTGATCTCGATGGAAAAAGCCGCCGAGCAAGCGGAACGCTTTGAGCATTCCTTGCAGCGCGAGGTCGGCTATCTCGCCACCCACTCGATGCTGCATCTGCTGGGCTACGACCACGTAAACGGCGGGATCGAAGCGGTGCGTATGCGCGAAAAAGAAGAGGCCGTTATGACGCGCGCGGGACTCCCCCGTGACGCGACCTACGTGCCGGAAGAGGGTTAATATGACAAAAAGTGCCTTTATTGCGATCGTCGGTCGCCCCAACGTGGGCAAATCCTCGCTGCTCAACGCGATCGTCGGGCAGAAGGTGGCGATCGTGTCGGACAAGCCGCAGACCACTCGCACGCGCATTATGGGCGTGTGTACGCGCGGCGAGGTTCAGCTGGTGTTTTTGGACACCCCCGGTGTGCTCAAACCGCACACGCGGCTGGGCGATTTTATGAAGCAATCCATTGAAGAGGCGATGTCCGGCGTGGACGCCGCCTTGATGGTGGTGGAACCCACGGCGGAATGTCGACCGGAGGAAGCCACGCTCATCGAACAGCTCAAAAAAGAGGGGCTACCCACCGTGCTCGCGATCAACAAGATCGACACGGTGGAGGACAAAGCCGAGCTGCTTGCGTGCATGGCGGCGTGGAACGCCGCCGGCGAGTACGAGGCGTTGTATCCGGTGTCGGCGCGCGACGGCGACGGCGTGGACGGGCTGTTCGATCGGTTGGCGGAATACGCGTTTGAGAGTCCGCACTTTTTCCCGGCGGACGCCACCAGCGACCAGACCGAGTCGGTGCTCGCCGCCGAGCTGGTGCGCGAGCAGATGCTGCGTCTGCTGCGGCAGGAGGTGCCGCACGGCGTGGCGGTGCTGGTCGAGCCGATCAAGGAGCGCGATGGCGCAAACGGCGTCATTCTCGACGTGGAGGCCACCATTCTCTGCGATCGCGACAACCACAAGGGCATTATCATCGGCAAGAAAGGCGCGATGCTCAAAAAGATCTCCACCAACGCCCGTCAGCAGATGGAGCGCCTGTTTGGCGCGCACGTCAACCTGCAATGCTGGGTGAAGGTCAAGGAGGATTGGCGCAACCGACAATCCATTTTGAATCAACTGGGATACCGCTTGTAAAAATTTCCAAAAACTCCCCCGTAACATCCTCGCCCCTCCTGCACACGATAGTAACAGGAGGGGATCTGTATGTACGGAAACGAAGCTTGGGAGCAATTCTGCCGCACCGGCAAGGTGGTGGATTACCTGCGCTACCGCGGGATAGACACCAACGCGGCAAGAGAGGAGTCTGCCGACCATGCAGTTGAAAACGGACGCGTTGATCATCCGCGAGAACAACCGTATCGGTGAATCCGACCGTTTTATCACCGCGCTGACGCGGGATCGCGGCGTGATTCACGCCTCGGCGCGCGGCGCGCGAAAAGTCAGCAGTCGCAACGGCTCGGGCACGGCGCTTCTCACCTATACCACCCTCACGCTGACCGAGGGAAAAAGCAAGTGGATCGTGACCGATGCCAAGCCGCAGCACGTGTTTTTCGAGCTGCGTGCGGATATGAAAAAACTGGCGCTCGCGCAGTATTTCTGCGAGCTCGCCGGCGTGCTGGCGCCGCGCGACGAGCCGGCAGACGCGTGTCTGCGGCTGTTACTTAACGCGTTGTCCTTTTTATCCGGCGACGAGCGCGATCCGGCGCTCATCAAAGCAGTGGTCGAACAGCGCTTGTTGCTGGAGGCCGGCTATCGCCCCGATTTAGACGCCTGTCGCGCTTGCGGAAAACAGGACGGGGGTATGTTTTTGCAAACGCTGTCCGGCTCGGTTTTGTGTGCCGAGCACGCCCGCGGCGAAGGCATTCCGCTTCCGGCCGGCGCGGTCGCAGCGTGGCGCTGGTTGCTAGAAGCACCGGCTGAAAAAGTGTTCTCCTTTCGGCTGTCGCCGGAGTCGCTGGTGCCACTGGAGCAAGCAAGCGAACGGTTTTTGCTCGCCTGCCTCGGTCGCGGCTTTAACACGCTGGATTTTTACAACACCGTCCGATAACCAAAACCTACCCCTTATCGTAAGGAGTCGTTATGAAACATAACTGCCGTGCCTTAGAACTGGATAAGATTCTGGAGCTGCTGGCGGCCGAGACAACCTGCTCGGACGCGGCAGATTTGGCGCGCGCGCTTTCTCCTTCGCCCTATCTGGGCGAGGTAACTGCGCGGCTGGATGACACCGAGGCCGCCTACCGCCTGATGGCGCAGATCGGCAGCCCGTCGTTCGGGCGTCCGGAGGCGATCAAAAACCCCGTCCGCCGTGCAGAAGCCGGCGCGGCGTTGTCCATTCACGAGCTTCGCGCGATCGCAGAGGTGCTGCGCGTGATGCGGAGTGTTAAGGAGTGGCGCAGCCGTACCGCCGAAACCGAAACTTGCTTGGACGAGCGCTTTGCGCTGCTCACCCCCGACCGCCGATTGGAAGAAAGCATCCTGACCTCGTTCCTTTCGGACGAGCAGGTGGCAGACTCCGCTTCGCCGGAACTGGCGGCCATTCGCCGCCGTATTCGGTCGGCATCCCAGCGGGTGCGCGACCATCTGGATGGGCTGATTCGCTCCACCGCCTACCAAAAGGCGTTGCAGGAGCCGATCGTCACCCAGCGCGGCGGCCGTTTCGTCGTGCCGGTCAAGGCGGAGTGCCGCGGCGAAATTCCCGGTTTGGTACACGATACCTCCGCTACCGGCGCCACCGTATTCATCGAACCGATGGCGGTGGTGGAAGCCAACAACGAAATCCGCGTGCTGGAATCCAAGGAGCAGACCGAGATCGAGCGCATCGTGGCGGCGCTGTCCGCCGCTGTCGGCGAACGCGCGGACGAGCTATCCGCCGGCTACGATCTGCTGATGGAACTGGATTTGGTGTTTGCCAAGGCGCGCCTTGCCTACCATATGAAAGCCACCCGCCCGACCGTCACCGAGGACGGTCACGTCAAGCTCCGCCACGCGCGGCATCCGTTGCTGGATCCGCAAAAGGCGGTGCCGATCGACGTGGAATTGGGCGGCGAATTTGATACGCTGGTCATCACCGGTCCCAACACCGGCGGCAAGACGGTTACGCTGAAAACCGTCGGTCTGCTGACGTTGATGGTGATGTGCGGACTGTTGCCGCCGGTAGACGACGGCTCGATCGTGTCGCTGTTTGACCGCGTGCTCGCGGACATCGGCGACGAGCAATCCATCGAACAGTCGCTGTCCACCTTCTCGGCGCATATGGTCAACATTATTCGCATTTTGGAGGAGACGGACGATCGCACGTTGGTGCTGATCGACGAGCTGGGCTCGGGCACCGATCCGGTCGAGGGCGCGGCGCTCGCCATTGCGATTTTGGAGCAGCTGCGCGCACAGGGCGCGCGCATCGCCGCCACCACCCACTACGCCGAGCTGAAGGCGTACGCCATTCAGACCGCCGGCGTGGAAAACGGCAGCTGCGAATTTGACGTGTCCACCCTCCGCCCCACCTATCGGTTGTTGGTGGGCGTGCCGGGGCGGTCGAACGCGTTTGCGATCACCGATCGATTGGGTATGCCGTCGGCCATCGTGGACCGCGCACGGACGCTGGTCTCGGGCGACGACCGTCGCTTAGAGGACGTGGTGGTGCGGCTGGAGGAGCGCCGTCAGGCGCTGGAACAGCAGTTGGCGGAGGCCAACGCGCTCCGCGAATCCGCGCAGGCCGCCAGCGAATCGGCGGTGCGCCGTGCAGACGACGCCGAACAGGCGCGCGAACGGTTGCTGGAGGATGCCCGCGACGAAGCGCGGCGCATCGTGTCCCGCGCACGCGCGGACGCCGAGGCGCTGATGGACGAGCTTGACCGTCTGCGCAAGCAGAAGGAAGCCGCGTCGTTTGCGGCAAAATTGCAGGAAAACAAAACGGCGCTTCGCCGCCAACTGGAAAAAATGGAGGCGGAAGCCGATCCGGTCACCCGCAAGCAGAACACCTACGTGCTGCCGCGACCGCTGAAGGTCGGCGACGAGGTGGTGCTGGTGGACATCGACAAGATCGGCACCGTGCTGGCGCTGCCCGACGGCAACGAGCAGGTGGAGGTGCAGGTCGGTCTGATCCGCACCCGCGTGCCGCTTTCCAACCTGAAGCTCGCCAAGTCCACCACCAAGCCCAAGCCGACCGGTCGTCAGCCCGCCAAGGGGCGCAAGACCGGCGAACGCTCGGCGGTATCCAACTTTGAGACGCGCGCCAACCGTCGCGCCGAAACCGAGGTGGATCTGCGCGGTATGTACACCGACGACGGCGTGCTGGCGATGGATCACGCCATCGACAACGCCGTGCTGGGCGGCATCGGCGAGATCACCGTCATTCACGGCAAAGGCACCGGCGCTCTGCGCGCCGCGGTGCACGCACGCCTGCGCCATCATCCGAACGTCAAGAGCTTCCGCTTGGGCACGTTCGGCGAGGGCGAAATGGGCGTGACCATTGTGGAGATTAAAGGGTAACACACCCACGCAATAGAAAAGGGGTATATTTTTGGAAACGAACAAGACCGCTAAAAATCAAGTAAACGAAGCGTTGCCGGAGGCGGTGGCGCCGGTGGCGGACGCCACTTCGTTTGAGGAGCTGGGCGTTCAGCCGGAGACCTTAAAGGCGCTCAAAAAGATGGGCTTTTCCACGCCCACGCCGATCCAGTCGCGTGCTATCGGTCCGATCATGGACGGGCGCGACCTGATTGCCAAGGCGCCCACCGGCACCGGCAAAACCTGTGCCTTCGGCATTCCGCTGATCGAGTGCCTGAACGTGGATATGACCGACGTGCAAGCGTTGGTGCTGTGCCCGACGCGTGAGCTGTGCGTGCAGATCGCCGAGGATCTGCGCCGTCTGACCGTCTACCGTCCAAACGTGCGCATTGCCGCCATCTACGGCGGACAGTCGATGAACACACAGGTGACGGCGCTCAAAAAGCATCCGCACATCGTGGTGGCCACCCCCGGTCGTCTGCTCGACCATATGGGGCGCCGCAACATCCGCATCGACAACGTGTACACCGCGGTGCTCGACGAAGCGGACGAAATGCTGCGTATGGGCTTTATTCGCGACGTCCGCAAAATTCTGGACGCCACGCCGGCAGATACGCAGGTGCTGATGTTCTCGGCCACCATTTCGCGCGACGTGATGGACGTGGCGTGGGAGTACCAGCGCGCCGCGGTGCAGATCGAGGTGCAAGCGGAGGGCGACAGCCGCCCCAACATCCGCCAAATCGCCATTCGGTCGCAGGGACAGCAGCGGTTATCGGATATGGAAAAGATCATCGACGCGCTGGAGTTGAAACGCGTGATCGTGTTTGCCAATATGAAGTCCACCGTCCGCGTACTCGGCGAGCGCCTGCGCCGTCAGGGACGCTCATGCGATTACTTGAACGGCGATCTGCCGCAGGGACAGCGCAACAAGGTCATGGCCGGCTTCAAGAAGGGCGCGTTTGAGATCTTGGTGGCCACCGACGTAGCCGCGCGCGGCATCGACGTGGACGACGTAGAGGCTGTGTTTAACTACGACATTCCCGATGAAAACGAGTATTATCTCCACCGAATCGGTCGCACCGGACGGGCGCGCCGTCACGGTATGGCGATCACCTTCTGGGGTGAAAACGACGAATTTCGCCTGCGCGATATCCGCAAATATTGCCGCGCCGAGATGGAACTGCTGGCGATCGCCGAGGACGGCACGTTGGTACCGGCCGAAAAATCGGCGGAAGCGCCGTAACTTTGCACAAATTCCGGAAGGATATTTCCCGTACGCCGTCAAAAAGCCGATTTTTGAAAAATTTCGGCAAATCTCTTGCAATAACATATTAAATTCCTTATAATAAAAGGGATGGATCGTTTTTGACGAGAGAGGAGAATGATTGTGTTGATGCTGTGGCAGGAAGTTTTGAAATTCAGCCGCCGTGTCTGTGCGTCCTCCTGCGTCAAGAATGGAAAAACTGCAATCCAATAGCACACTGCCGCACCAAGAGAAGGGTGCGGCAGTTTTTATTTTGAAAGGAGCTTGGACGATGAAAAAAGTAGCCATTATTATGGGAAGCGACAGCGATCTGCCGGTCGTAAAAAAAGCCGCGGACGAGCTGGAAAGCTTCGGTGTGCCGTATGAGATGCACATTATGAGTGCCCATCGCTCGCCGGAATTGGCGCACGCGTTTTCCGCCAGTGCGGAGGAAAACGGTTTCGGCGTGATCATTGCCGCCGCCGGCATGGCCGCGCACCTCGCCGGTGTGCTCGCCGCCTCCACCACGTTGCCGGTCATCGGCATTCCGATGAAATCGGCCGCGCTCGACGGCATGGATGCGCTGCTGGCCACCGTGATGATGCCTTCCGGCATTCCGGTCGCCACCGTGGCGATCGACGGCGCCAAAAACGCCGCCGTGCTCGCGGTGCAGATGCTTGCACTGTCCGAGCCGACGCTCGCCGCCAAACTCAAGGATCGCAAACGCGAAATGGCAGAGGCGGTCGCGGAAAAAGACCGCAAGCTCAACGCACGCTGAGCATTCACACAGTCAAAAAATTTATCATCATAAAAAAGGAGAATGTCATTATGGAAAAACTCGAAATGCTGTACGAAGGCAAAGCCAAAAAGGTGTACGCCACCGCCGATCCGGAGAAGTTTATCGTTTCTTATAAGGACGATGCCACCGCCTTAAACGGCAAGAAGAAAGGCACCATTGCCGGTAAGGGCGAGATCAACAACCGGATGACCAACTATCTGATGCAGAAGCTGGAGGACGCCGGTGTACCGACTCATTTTGTAGAAGAACTCAACGGCCGCGAAACCGTGGTCAAGAAGGTTACCATCGTGCCGCTGGAGGTTATCGTGCGTAATGTTGCCGCCGGCTCGTTCTCCAAGCGCTACGGCGTGGAGGAAGGCACCGTGCTCAAAGCGCCGTCGCTGGAATACTCTTACAAGTGCGATGCGTTGGACGATCCGCTGATCAACGATTATCACATCCTCGCCATCGGTCTGGCCACCCGCGAGGAACTGGATACCATTGCAAAATACGCGTTTGCGGTCAACGAGTATCTCAAAAACTTCCTGAAGGCCTACAACGTTGACCTGATCGACTTCAAGCTGGAATTCGGTAAGACGAGTGACGGCACCATCGTGCTGGCGGACGAGATCTCGCCGGATACCTGCCGCTTCTGGGACAGCATTACTCACGAAAAATTGGACAAAGACCGTTTCCGCCGCGATATGGGCGGTGTTGAGGAAGCGTATCAGGAAATGATGAAGCGTATCCTCGGCGAATAATTAGCAAGCTAACCACTCCCATTTACAGAAAGGGCTATCACTATGGGCGGTTTTTTCGGCGCAGTCTGTCAGCACGACGCGATTTCGGATGTCTTTTTCGGCACCGATTACCACTCCCATCTCGGCACGCGCCGTGCCGGTATGGCCGCGTGGGATCCGAAGCTCGGCTTACAGCGCGAGATCCACAACATTGAAAATTCCCCGTTCCGCACGAAGTTTGAGGATGTGTTTGACGAGATGCAGGGTCTCTCGGCTATTGGCTGCATCAGCGACACCGATCCTCAGCCGTTGCTCATTCGTTCCAACCTCGGCACTTACGCGATCTCGACCGTTGGCGTTGTCAACAACGTCGAGGATCTGATCCGTCAGCGGCTATCGGGCGGCGGACACTTCGACGCGATGACCGGCGGTCGCATTAATCAAAACGAACTGGTTGCCGCGCTTATCAATCAAAAATCCTCGTTTGCCGAGGGTATTCGGTTTGCGCAGACCGCCATTGACGGCACCGCATCTATTCTCATCCTGCGGGATAACGGCAACCTCATCGCCGCGCGCGATCTCAAAGGCCGCATCCCCGTGTTGATCGGCAAGAGCGACACCGGCTACTGCGTGTCGTTCGAGTCGTTTGCGTACAAAAAGCTCGGCTACGAGGACGAGCGCGAACTCGGCCCCGGCGAGGTCGTGGAGCTGACCGCCGACAGTATGACGCAGCTTTGTGCTCCCGAAAAGGAGATGAAGATCTGCTCGTTCCTGTGGTCGTATTACGGCTACTCCACCTCCAACTACGAAGGCGTGAACGTCGAAGTGATGCGGTATCGCAACGGCGAGATTATGGCTCGTCACGACCGCGAGGCAAACGTGGCACAGGACTTGGATTACATCGGCGGTGTGCCGGACTCCGGCACCCCCCACGCCATCGGCTACGCCAACGAAAGCCGCGTGCCGTTTGCGCGGCCGTTCATTAAGTATACGCCCACGTGGCCGCGCAGCTTTATGCCCGCCAACCAAAAACAGCGCAATCAGGTCGCCAAAATGAAGCAGATCCCCGTGCACGAGTTGATCGACGGCAAAAAACTGCTATTCGTAGACGACTCCATCGTTCGCGGCACACAGCTCAAGGAAACGGTGGATTTTCTGTACGATAACGGCGCCAAGGAAGTGCATATGCGATCGGCCTGCCCGCCCATTATGCATTGCTGTAAATATCTGGGCTTTTCCCGCAACAACAGCGGGATGGATCTGATCGCCCGCCGCACCATCGTGGATCTGGAGGGCGAGGAAGGGCTGGAACATTTAGACGAGTACAGCGACTCATCCACCGAGCGCGGCAAAAAACTGCGCGCCGCCATTTGCGAGCAGCTGCACTTTGCATCGCTGGAATTCCAGTCGCTCGACGGCATTATCGAGGCGATCGGTCTGCCGCGCGAGAAGCTGTGTACGTATTGCTGGACAGGAAAAGAATAAGGAGGACTCCCCTATGAGCGTTTCGAGATCCGATAGCTACGCCGCTGCCGGCGTAGACGTCACCGCCGGCTACTCGGCGGTACAACTGATGAAACAACACGTCGCCCGTACTATGACGGCCGGCGCCGATTGCGATATCGGCGGCTTCGGCGGTCTGTTCGAGTTGGACGTGACCGGTATGACGCGTCCGGTGCTGGTTTCCGGCACCGATGGCGTCGGCACCAAGCTGAAGCTCGCCTTTTTGCTGGACAAGCACGACACGGTCGGCATCGACTGCGTCGCGATGTGCGTCAACGACGTCATCTGCGCCGGCGCGAAGCCGCTTCTGTTTTTGGATTACATCGCCTGCGGCAAGCTGGTGCCCGAAAAGATCGCGCAGATCGTGTCCGGCGTAGCGGACGGCTGCGTGCAGGCAGGCACGGCGCTGGTCGGCGGCGAGACCGCCGAGATGCCGGGCTTCTATCCGATTGACGAGTACGACCTCGCCGGCTTTACGGTCGGCGCGGTGGACCGCTCCAAGTTGCTGGACAAATCCACGATGAAGGCGGGCGACGCGATCATCGCGTTGCCGTCGTCGGGCGTGCACTCCAACGGCTTCTCGCTGGTGCGCAAGGTGTTTAATGTCGGTGCTGCCGGCTGGGACAAGCACGTCGCCGAGCTCGGCGGCACGCTGGGCGAGACGCTGCTCACCCCCACCAAGATCTACGTCAAGCCGATGCTCGCGTTGATGGACGCGGTCACCGTCAAAGGCGTCGCCCACATCACCGGCGGCGGTTTTTACGAAAATATCCCCCGTTGTTTGCCGAAGGGCATTTCCGCGCGCATTGAAAAAAGCGCGGTGCGTAAGCTCCCCATTTTCGACGTCATTCAGGCGACCGGCAACATCCCCGAGCGCGATATGTTCAACACCTTTAATATGGGCGTGGGCATGACCGCCGTCGTGGCGGCAGAGGACGCCGACAAGGCGGTCGCGCTGCTCCAAGCAAACGGCGTGGACGCGTACGTTCTCGGCGAGACCACCGCCTCGGACGAGGGGGTCATCCTGTGCTAAACATCGCGGTTTTGGTTTCGGGCGGCGGCACCAACCTGCAAGCGTTGCTGGACAGCGAACGCCGCGGCGAAAACCCCAACGGTCGCATCACGCTGGTGGTGGCAAGCAAGCCGGACGTTTACGCGCTGGAACGCGCCGCCAACGCCGGCGTCAAGGGCGTGGTGGTGGCGCGCAAGGCGTACGACTCCCCCGCCGCGTTTGACGCAGCGCTGCTGGAAACCCTGCAGGCCCATCGCATCGATCTGGTGGTGCTGGCCGGCTTTTTGTCGGTGCTGGGGGAATCGGTCATTGCCGCTTACCCCAACCGCATCGTCAACGTACATCCGGCACTGATTCCGGCCTTTTGCGGCCCCGGTATGTACGGACTCCGCCCGCACTCCGCCTGTCTGGAACGCGGCTGCAAGGTGACCGGTGCCACCGTGCATTTCGTCAACGAGGAATGCGACGGCGGCCCTATTCTGCTGCAAAAAGCGGTGGAGGTTTTACCAACAGATACCCCCGAAACGTTGCAAAGGCGTGTGATGGAGGAGGCAGAGTGGAAGCTGCTGCCGCAAGCCGTCACCATGATCTGCAACGGCGAAATTTGACCGATTACGGAGGAGTTTGTCATGAAAGAAAATCTGTATGAGCTGCTGGCCGCCAACGAGTATCCGGGGCGCGGCATTGTCATTGGTCGCGCGCCGCGCGGCACCAAGGCGATGATCGCCTATTGGATCATGGGGCGCAGCACCAACTCGCGCAACCGCATCTTTGATCCGATCGACGGCGGCATTCGCACCGTAGCGGCCGATCCGTCCAAGTTAGAGGATCCGCACCTGATCATCTACAATCCGGTGCGCACCATCGGCCAGACCACCGTCGTCACCAACGGCGACCAGACCGATACCATCTACGATTTTATTGCCGGCAACATCTGCCCGGGTTACAGCTTTGAGGCGGCGCTCGCCACGCGTACGTTTGAGGACGACCGCCCCAACTGGACGCCGCGCATCAGCGGCGCGGTGGACAACCGCACCGGCGCGTTTAAGATGTCCATCCTCAAGAGCAACGAGGGCGACGAGGCGAGCGTGCTACGCTACACCTTCGATTACGCTCAGCCGCAAAACGGCGAAGGTCGCTTTATCAGCACCTATCAGGGCAACGGCAATCCGTTGCCGAGCTTCGCCGGCGAACCGACTCGCGTGGCGATCGACACCGCCGACGGCAAGGCGTTTGCCAAAAAGATCTGGGCGGCACTCAACCCCGACAATCGCGTCAGCCTGTTTGTCCGCGCCATCGATCTGAAGACCGGCGAGTACAAGGATACCATCATCAACCAATATAAGGCGGTGTAACGATGAACGAATTGACTTTGAAATACGGTTGCAACCCCAACCAGAAGCCGTCCCGCATTTTTATGGCGGACGGCAGCGAACTGCCGGTCACCGTGTTAAACGGCAAACCGGGCTACATCAATTTCTTAGACGCGCTCAACGGCATCCAGCTCGTCCGCGAGCTGAAAGCCGCCACCGGTCTGCCGGCGGCGACCTCGTTTAAGCACGTCTCCCCTGCCGGCGCGGCGGTGGGTCTGCCGCTGGACGACGTCCTGCGTCAGATGTACCACATCGCGCCCGATGCCGAGCTGTCGCCGCTTGCCTGCGCATACGCGCGCGCCCGCGGCGCCGATCGCATGTCCTCGTTTGGTGACTGGATCGCGCTGTCCGACGTGTGCGACGTCGCGACCGCGATGCTTATCAAGCCGGAGGTGTCCGACGGCATCATCGCGCCCGGCTACGAGCCGGAGGCGTTGGCGATCCTCTCCTCCAAGAAAAAGGGCAACTACAACGTGGTGCAGATCGACGAAGGCTACCGCCCCGATCCCATCGAGCGCAAGCAGGTGTTCGGCATTACCTTTGAGCAGGGCCGCAACGAGCTGGAGATCAACGCAGACACCATGCTGTCCAATATCGTCACCGAAAACAAGGCGCTGACCGACGCGCAGAAGCGCGATCTGGTCATCAGCCTTATCACCCTCAAATACACCCAGTCCAACTCGGTGTGCTACGTGCAGGACGGTCAGACCATCGGCGTGGGCGCCGGTCAGCAGAGCCGCATCCACTGCACGCGATTGGCGGGCGACAAGGCGGATTTCTGGCAGCTGCGCCATCACCCGAAGGTGTTGGGACTGCCGTTTAGAGCCGACGTGGCCAAGCCGAACGTCGACAACGCGATCGACGTATACCTCGGCGCGCATCCGGAGGACGTGATCGGCGACGACGTGTGGGCGGAAACCTTCACCGAGCAGCCGGCACCGCTGACCGCCGCCGAAAAAGAGGCGTGGCTATCGCAAGTCACCGGCGTGGCGCTCGGCAGCGACGCGTTCTTCCCGTTTGGCGACAACATCGAACGCGCCCGTCGCAGCGGCGTGTCGGTCGTGGTAGAGCCGGGCGGCTCAATCCGCGACGAGCAGGTCATCGCCACCGCCAACAAATACGGTATGACGATGGCGTTTTGCGGACTGCGCCTATTCCATCACTAATAAATTTCCCAAAATATCCCCCAAAGGAGAGCTTGCTATGACGATCGTTGTTGTGGGCGGCGGCGGCCGCGAACACGCCATCATCAAAAAACTGAAAGAGAACGCAACTGTAGACACCGTCTACTGTCTGCCCGGAAACGGCGGCATCGCGTTTGACGCGATCTGCGTGCCGGAGATCAAAGCCACCGATCTGGAAGGCGTCACCGCGTTTGCGGTGGAGCACCAAGCGGATCTGGTGGTGGTAGCGCCGGACGATCCGCTGGCCGCCGGTATGGTGGACGCGCTGGAAGCCGCCGGCATCCGCGCCTTCGGCCCGAACGCCGCCGCAGCACGCATCGAAGCGAGCAAGGTGTTCTCCAAAAATTTGATGAAAAAATACCGCATCCCCACCGCGCGTTACGAGGTGTTCGAGGATGCGGCGGCGGCCATCGCGTACATCGAGGAACAAAACGAATTCCCCACCGTCATTAAGGCGGACGGCTTGGCGCTCGGCAAGGGCGTGCTGATCCCCGAATCGCTCGAGGAAGCCAAAGCGGCGGTCCGCGAGATCATGGAGGACAAGAAATTCGGTGCCTCCGGCAATCGCGTGGTGGTCGAGCAGTTTTTGCGCGGCCCCGAGGTATCGGTGCTGGCATTTACCGACGGCAAGACCGTCAAGCCGATGGTTTCCTCGATGGATCACAAGCGCGCGCTGGACGGCGACAAGGGCTTAAACACCGGCGGTATGGGCACCGTCGCGCCCAACCCCTACTACACGCCGGCGGTCGCCGAGCGGTGTATGGAGGAGATCTTTCTTCCCACCATCCGCGCGATGCAGGCGGAGGGTTGCCCGTTTAAGGGCTGCCTGTATTTCGGTCTGATGCTCACCGAAAAAGGACCGATGGTGATCGAATACAACTGTCGCTTCGGCGATCCGGAAACGCAGGTCGTGTTACCGCTGATGAAGAGCGATCTGCTCGCGGCTATGAACGCAACCATCGACGGCACGCTCGCCGAAACCGAGGTCACGTTCTCCGACGGCGCCGCCACCTGCGTGGTACTGGCCTCCGGCGGCTATCCCGAAGCCTACGAAAAAGGCATTCCGATGTTCGGTTTTAACGCCGACGGCAACGTGGACGGCGCCACCGTCTACCACGCCGGCGACGCACGAAAAGACGGTCAGTTGGTCACAGCCGGTGGTCGTGTGCTGGGCGTGACGGCTACCGCCGACACGCTGGCAGAGGCGGTCAAAGCCGCTTACGCCGCCACCGAACAGATCTCGTTTGAGGGATTGCACAAGCGCACCGACATCGGACAGCGCGCCCTGCAAGCAACCGTGTAATTAGGGGGTACATTATGGTTTATCGCGTATACGTAGAGAAAAAGCCCGGCTTCGAAGTGGAAGCGCAGGGCGTTTACAACAAACTGAAAAATCAATTGCTCATCGAGGGATTGACCTCGGTGCGCTTGCTCAACCGCTACGACGTGGAAAACATCGACGAAGCGTTGTTTGAGCAGTGCAAGGCCGGCGTGTTCGCCGAGCCGCAGTCGGACGATGTGTACGAGCATCTGCCGAAAACCGACGACGCGGTACTGGCGGTGGAGTATCTCCCCGGTCAGTTCGACCAGCGCGCCGATTCCTGCGCACAGTGCATTCAGCTGGTGTCGCAGGGCGATCGCCCGATCGTCAAAACCGCGCGCGTGTATCTGTTCGGCGGCAAGCTGACCGCCGACGATCTCCAGAAGATCGAGCACCACCTCATCAATCCGGTGGAGGCGCGCAAGGCCGCGCTCGATCGTCCCGAAACGCTGGCGACGCCGTACGATATCCCCACCAGCGTGGAAACGCTGGACGGATTTTTGGCGTTGGACGACGCCGGTTTGGAAAATTTTGTCAAGCAGTACGCACTGGCGATGGACGCGGACGACATCCGCTTCTGTCAGGCGTATTTTAAGACCGAGCAGCGCGATCCGACCATCACCGAGATCCGCATGATCGACACCTATTGGTCGGACCACTGCCGCCACACCACCTTCCTGACGCAGATCGACAGCGCCGAGATCGACGATCCCACCGTCAAGGCGTCGTACGATGCGTACGTCGCGATGCGCGAAAAGCTGTACGCGGGTCGCACCGATAAGCCGATGACCTTGATGGACGTGGCATGCATCGGCGCCAAGCAGCTCAAATCCGAAGGCTACCTCAAAAACCTCGACGAATCGGACGAGATCAACGCCTGCTCCATTCGCATTCCGGTGGACGTCAACGGCACGGACGAGGATTGGCTGCTGCTGTTTAAAAACGAAACCCACAACCACCCCACCGAGATCGAGCCGTTTGGCGGTGCCGCCACCTGTATCGGCGGCGCGATCCGCGATCCGCTGGCCAACCGCGGCTACGTGTATCAGGCGATGCGCGTGACCGGTGCGGCAGATCCGCTGAAACCGGTGGAGGAAACGATGCCCGGCAAGCTGCCGCAGTCGACGCTGGTGACCACGGCGGCGCAGGGCTATTCGTCTTACGGTAACCAGATCGGTCTGGCGACCGGTTACGTCAACGAGATCTATCACCCCGGCTACGCCGCCAAACGTATGGAGATCGGCGCGGTCGTGGGCGCGGTGCCGGAGGATCACGTCCGTCGCGACGTGCCGGAGGCCGGCGACGTGGTGATTCTGCTGGGCGGTCGCACCGGTCGCGACGGTTGTGGCGGCGCCACCGGCTCGTCCAAATCCCATACCCTGTCGTCGCTGGAAACCTGCGGCGCCGAGGTGCAAAAAGGCAACGCGCCGGAGGAGCGCAAGCTGCAACGCCTGTTCCGCAACAAAGAAGCCACCCGTCTCATCCGCCGCTGCAACGATTTCGGCGCCGGCGGTGTGTCGGTCGCCATTGGCGAACTGGCGGACGGTCTGGAAATCAATCTGGACGCCGTTCCGAAGAAATACGACGGCTTGGACGGCACCGAGCTTGCCATCTCCGAATCGCAGGAGCGTATGGCGGTGGTCGTGGAGGCGAAGGATGCCGACCGCTTTATCGAACTGGCGCATGCCGAAAACCTCGAAGCCACCAAGGTGGCGACGGTCGCGGCGGAGCCGCGTCTGCGCATGACCTGGAACGGCAAGCGCATCGTCGATCTCTCGCGCGAGTTCCTCAACTCCAACGGCGCCGAAAAGCACACCACCGTCAAGGTGGAAAAACCGACGGTGTCCGACCGTCATTTTGCGGATACCGGTCTGGCCGGCATGGACGCGCTGGTCACCGACCTCAACGTCTGCTCGCAGAAGGGCTTGGTGGAGCGCTTTGACTCCACCATCGGCGCCGGCTCGGTGCTGATGCCGTTCGGCGGCAAGTATCAGCTGACGCCGTCGCAGGCGATGGTCGCCAAGCTGCCGGTGCTCGGCGGCGAGACCAAGACCTGCTCGGTCATGGCGTACGGCTACAACCCGTTTGTTGCCGAAACCTCCCCCTACCACAGCGCCTACCTCGCGGTGGTTGAGTCGACGGCGCGTCTGGTAGCCGCCGGCGGCGACCGCAAGCGCGCGTATTATACCTATCAGGAATACTTTGAGCGTCTGCGCACCGAGCCGACTCGCTGGGGCAAGCCGTTTGCGGCGCTGCTCGGCGCGTTGCAGGCGCAGGTCGATTTGAAGATCGCCTCCATCGGCGGCAAGGACTCGATGTCCGGCAGCTTCGAGGAGCTGGACGTCCCGCCGACGCTGGTCAGCTTCTGCATCAGCCCCTCCGAGACCGACGCGATCGTGTCGCCGGAGTTTAAAAAGGCCGGCTCCACCGTTTGCTTGCTCGCGCCGACCTACACCGACGAAGGTCTGCCGACGCCGGAGAGCTTGCTCGCCTGCTTTGACACGGTGCAGTCGCTCATCCGCGAAAAGAAAGTGACCGCCGTCTACACGCCGTCGCTCGGCGGTATCGGCGAAGCGGTGTTTAAAATGTGCCTTGGCAACCGCCTCGGCTTCGCGTTTGCCGAAAAGACCGACCTCACCGCCTACGCCTACGGCTCGTTCGTGCTGGAAATGGCGGACGGCGAAACCGTGGGGCAGGTTTTGGGAACAACGACCGCCGATTACACGCTGACCATGGCGGGCGAAACGCGCGATCTGGCGGCGTTGCAGGAAGCGTACGAGCAAAAGCTCGAGCCGGTATTCCCCTATCGCACCATCCGCACCTCGCCGGAAATTCCGGCGGTGCGTTATGAGGCAACCGAGCGCGTGGCGCCGAAGATCGGCGTCGCCAAGCCGAAGGTGTTTATTCCGGTATTTCCCGGCACCAACTGCGAGTACGACACCGCGCGCGCCTACGAGGCGGCGGGCGCAGAAGCGGAGATCTTGGTGCTGAAAAACCTGTCGGCCGCCACGGTCGAACAGTCGATCGCGGAAGCGGTGCGTCGCATTCGCGAAAGCCAGATCATCGCCATTCCGGGCGGTTTCTCCGGCGGCGACGAGCCGGACGGCTCGGGTAAATTTATCACCGCCTTCTTCCGCAATCCGCAGATGACCGAAGCGGTGATGGATCTCTTGAAAAACCGCGACGGTCTGATGTGCGGCATCTGCAACGGCTTCCAAGCGCTGGTTAAGCTCGGTTTGGTGCCGTTTGGCGAGATTCGTGATATGGACGACACCTGCCCGACGCTGACCTTCAACACCATCGGCCGTCACCAGTCGATGCTGGTCAACACGCGCGTGGCGTCCAACAAATCGCCGTGGCTGTCCCGCTGTCAGGTGGACGACGTCCACACCATCGCGATCTCGCACGGCGAGGGACGCTTCGTGGCATCCGACGAGCTGCTGGCGCAGATGATCCAAAACGGGCAAATCGCCACGCAGTATGTGGATCTGTCCGGTCAGCCGACGCAGGAGATCCGCTTCAACCCGAACACATCGGTCGCCGCCATCGAGGGTATCACCTCGCCGGACGGTCGCGTGTTTGGTAAGATGGGACACAGCGAACGCCGTGGCGACAACCTCTACAAAAACGTCGCCGGCAATAAATGGCAACCCATTTTCGAGGGCGCCGTGGACTACTTCAAGATCTAAACCAAAATCCCCGACCGTCGCCGGACGATCGGGGATTTTCGCTTGTTGCTTTTCGGGAAAATGTGGTATATAATAGGATTATAATGAGGTTTGCGCACCTCACCGAAAGGAGAACGCCCATGACCATCGTGCCGATGACCGAGCGCCACGTTCCGGCGCTGGTCGAGCTGGAAGCTGTGTGCTTTCCGCATCCGTGGACGGCCGCCGGCTTTGCCGAGGAACTGCACAATCCGTTGGCGGTGTTTCTGGTCGCCGAACAGGACGGCGCGGTCGCCGGTTATATGGGCTTTCACGACGTAGTCGGCGAGGGATTTGTCACCAACGTCGCGGTGTTTCCGGCGTTTCGCCGACAAGGCGTCGCCGCCGCCCTGATCTCCGCCGCACAGGCGATCTGCCGCGAGCGCGGGATCGCTCGTCTGGCGCTGGAGGTGCGAGAATCCAACGCCGCCGCCATCGCGTTGTACGAACGCTTCGGCTTTCGGCAGGACGGCCGCCGACCGCGGTTTTACACCGCACCCGCCGAGGATGCGCTGCTGTATTCTTGGGAAAACCAAAACCTACCCCTTTAAAGGAGAACGCTATGAAAATTCTGGCATTTGAATCGTCTTGCGACGAAACCGCCGCCGCGGTAGTGGAGAACGGTCGCACCGCTCTCTCCTCCGTGATCGCGTCGTCGCTGGAGGAGCAACGGCTGTACGGCGGCGTGGTGCCGGAGATCGCTTCGCGGCGACACGCCGAGTTTATCTCCGCCGTCACCGAGCAGGCGCTCGCCGACGCGAACGTCACGATGGCGGACATTGATGCGGTGGCGGTCACCGCCGCGCCGGGACTGATCGGCGCGTTGCTGGTGGGCGTCAACTACGCCAAAAGTCTGGCGTTTGCCGCCGGAAAACCGCTGGTGCCGGTGCATCACTTGCGCGGACACGTGGCGGCCAACTACTTGGCGCACCCCGATTTGAAACCGCCGTTTTTGTGCCTGATCGCCTCCGGCGGTCACAGCCACATCGTCGCCGTCGACGACTATACCTCGTTCCGCGTGATCGGTCGCACCCGCGACGATGCCGCCGGCGAATGCTTCGATAAGGCTGCTCGCGCGATGGGAATGCCTTATCCGGGCGGCGTGGCGCTGGACAAGATCGCCGAAACCGGCGATCCGACCGCGTTTTCGTTCCCCCGTCCGCACGTGGACGGCAGCGAATACGACTTCTCGTTCTCCGGTCTGAAAACGGCGGTCATCAACCTGCTTCACCACGCCGAGCAGACCGGTCAGACGCTCAACCACGCCGACGTGTGCGCGTCCTTCCGCGACCGCGTGGTGGAAATGCTGTGTACCAACACCATGAAAGCGGCGGACGACAACGGTTTTGACACCATCGTGCTCGCCGGCGGCGTGTCCGCCAACGCGGAGCTTCGCCGCCGCATGACCGCGCTGTGCGAAACGTCCGGACGACAGTTGTATATGCCGCCGCTGTCGCTGTGCGGCGACAACGCCGCGATGATCGGCTCGCAGGGGTTTTACGAATATCGGGCCGGTCACACCGCCGACACATCGCTCAACGCCGCACCGACCATGCCGATCGACAAGGTCGAGTGGTGAGTGCCGCAACCTCATGTTCGGGGGGATGTTTTTGAAAAAAGAGTTTTACGAGGCGCTGTCCGCGCCGTTTAACGGACACCCGCGTCGTTTGTCCGCGCTCCGCTGGATCAACCGCATTACCACCGGTTTGATCTACGTTTTGTATATTTGTATAATTGTTGTCCTAATTGTAAACCATAATTGGTGGGATCTGTTGCTTTCCACCGTTATTCCGGCAACCGGATTGGTCGGCGTGTCGATCTGGCGGCGCGTGGCCAACATCCCCCGTCGCTACGAGGTATGGGACACGCCGTGTCTGCTGGGTAAAACCTCGCCCGGCGAATCCTTCCCCAGTCGGCACGTGTTTTCCGCCGCTGTTATCGCTGTAACGGCGTTTCGCTTGTGGTGGCCGTTGGGTACGGTCGCGGCACTGGCGACCGTCGTGCTGGCGGTCGTCCGCGTAGTCGGCGGCGCCCACTACGTACGCGACGTCGCCGTCGGCGGCATCGCCGGCAGTTTATGGGGTATAGTTTGGTTTTTGTTGATCGGTCTGTTGACCGCTTAATTCAAAAAAAGGAAAGGATGTTTTGTATGGAATGGTTTTTTATTATCGCGCTGATTGTGCTCATTGTGGTGATCGCTAACCTGCGGATCGTGCCGCAGGCCACCGAGTACGTGATCGAGAGACTCGGTCGCTACCTGACCACGTGGGAGGCCGGTCTGCATCTCAAGATTCCCTTTATTGACCGCATTTCCAAAAAAGTCACCCTGAAAGAGCAGGTGCTCGACTCGCCGCCGCAGCCGGTGATCACCAAGGATAATGTCACCATGCAGATTGACACGGTGGTGTACTACCGCATTTACGATTCCAAGCTGTACGCCTATGGCGCGGTCAATCCGATCTCGGCGTTATCCAATTTGGCGGCGACCACTCTGCGCAACCTGGTGGGTGAGCTGGAGTTGGACGGCACGCTGACCTCGCGCGACACCATCAACGGCAAGATGACCGAGATCTTGGATGAAGCCACCGATCAGTGGGGCATCAAGGTGGGACGCGTGGAGTTGAAAAATATTATTCCGCCGGCCGAGATCCAAAATGCGATGGAAAAGCAGATGAAAGCCGAGCGCGATCGCCGTGAAACGCTGCTTCAGGCCGAGGGACACAAGGCCGCCGTCATTATGCGCGCCGAAGGTGACAAGCAGGCGCTGATTCTCGCCGCCGAAGGCGAGCGCGACGCGCAAATCGCTCGCGCCGAGGGTGAAGCGCGCGCCATTTATTTGGCGAAAAAAGCGGAAGCGGACGGTCTGCTGGCGCTGAAAGAAGCCGGCGCGGACGCGGCGGTGTTAGAGCTCAAGCGCTACGAAGCGCTGGTAAAGCTGGCCGACGGCAGAGCCGCCAAGATCATTGTGCCGACCGACGCGGTCAACGCCACCGCCTCCAACGTGCTGTTTTCCGAAACCACCGGTCTGGGACACACCACCGACGCTGCACCCGCCAAAAAGCCGGTCAAGAAAATCGATCCCTGCTGCGATTGATAAAACGGTCTACCGCACCAAAAACAAAAAGGCTTGCGCATAGGCGTTGTACCCGTAAGGATAGCATAACAAAAAATGAAAACACCCGTAGTTTGTAAAACTGTGGGTGTTTTTTCATATTCTCTTTATTTGTTGGTCAAGTTATGCTATAATACAACTGACCGATAAATAAGAATTTATAAGAGAGTGCTATTATGGAATTTAATGAAAAATTACAGGAACTCCGAAAGCAAAAAGGTCTTACACAAGAGGAATTGGCAGAATTGCTGTATGTATCCCGCACTGCTATTTCAAAGTGGGAGTCAGGTCGTGGATTCCCGAATATAGAGTCTTT
>JAFQJL010000016.1 GCA_017414965.1 Clostridia bacterium | reverse complement strand
GCAATATCGGACTTGCTTTGAGAGATAAGAAAACCGCCTCACTTGCGGTGAAACGGTTTATTGAATATTTGCAGTACAAATAAAGAAACGGCGGCAAGGAGAAGTTCTTTTCCCGCCGCCGTGCTTCGGTTAGTTGTAAATTATATCGTGATTTACGATTTCTGTGGCTCTGCTGCGGATAATAAATGCACTCCAAATAATGAACGCTAATAAAAATAATAGCAGACAATGAAATCCACTGTCTGCTACTATAGATAAATTGTGTTAAATTGTTATTATTCCCACTCGATGGTGCCGATCGGCTTCGGGGTGAGGTCCAGAAGTACGCGGTTGATGCCGTCCACCTCGTGCGTGATGCGGTCGGTGATGTGGTGCAGCAGCGCGTAGGGGATTTCCTCAATGGTTGCGGTCATCGCATCGGTGGTGTTGACCGCGCGAATGATCGCCGGCCAACCCTCGTAGCGCTGGTCGTTCTTCACGCCGACGCTCTTCATATCCGGCACAGCGATGAAATACTGCCAAACTTTGCCGGCCAATCCGTTTTTATCGAATTCTTCGCGCAGGATCGCGTCTGCCTCGCGGAGCGCGTGCAGACGATCGCGCGTGATCGCGCCGAGGCAGCGCACGCCGAGACCCGGACCCGGGAACGGCTGACGGTAGACCATCCCGTGCGGCAGACCGAGCGCCTCGCCGACAACGCGGACTTCGTCCTTGTACAGCAGACGGACCGGTTCCACCAGTTCGAATTCCATATCCTCCGGCAGGCCGCCGACATTGTGGTGCGCTTTCACGCCCTTGCTCTCCAGAATATCGGGGTAGATGGTGCCTTGTGCCAGGAACGCAATGCCCTGCAGTTTGCGCGCTTCCTCGGCAAAGACCTTGATAAACTCCGCGCCGATGATCTTGCGTTTCTTTTCCGGCTCGGCCACACCGGCCAACAGATCCAGAAAACGGTCGGTCGCATCAATATAGATGAGGTTGGCGTCCAGCGATTTGCCGAACACGTCGATTACCTGTCCGCTTTCGCCTTTGCGCATTAAACCGTGATTGACGTGCACGCACACCAACTGCTTACCGATGGCTTTGATCAACAATGCCGCTACGACCGATGAATCCACGCCACCCGACAGCGCCAGCAACACTTTTTTGTCGCCGACTTGCTCGCGGATTTCGCGGACCTGCTCGTCAATAAACGCATTGGCCAATTCCGGTGTGGTGATGCGTTGCATAGAATCCGGACGCTTATTACTCAACATATCAAAATTCCTCCCATTTGAGTTTACCCAAAAATATTACACTTATTATAACCCCGTCTACCGCAAAAATCAACATTTTTTTGCGCGAAACGCAGGGGGTTAACGAAAAAAGTGCGTCCGTTTCTTTAAACGGACGCACGTATATTATCGATAGATCAGCGCGTCGCGTCCGGGGCCGTTGGAGACCATCGTGATCGGCGCATCAATGCGGCTTTCGATAAATTCGACATACCGGCGGCAGTTCTCCGGCAGATCGGCATAGTTCTTGATTCCGCGGATATCGGTTTTCCAGCCCGGTAGGGTGGTAAACACCGGTTTCGCGTTGTTGAGCTTGCAGGGGACAGGGAAGACATCGGTCTCCTCGCCGTCGATGAGATAGCCGGTGCAGACCTTGATCTCGTCCATATAGCTGAGGACGTCCAAGCAGGTCAACGCCACCTGCGTGGCGCCCTGCACCGCACAGCCGTATTTGGTGGCGACCGCATCAAACCAGCCCACGCGACGCGGACGGCCGGTGGTGGCACCGAATTCGCCCTTATCGCCACCGCGACGACGGAGTTCGTCGCCCTCTTCGCCTAGTAGCTCGCTGACAAACGGCTCGGTAGCCGAGCCGACGCAGGAGGAGTACGCCTTGGTGACACAGATGACGTCCTCAATGCTCGTCGGCGGCACGCAAGCACCGATGGTGCCGAAGCCTGCCAATGTGTGAGAGGAGGTGGTCATCGGGCAGATGCCGAGCTCCGGATCCTTCATCGAGCCGAGCTGGCCCTCCAGCAGCACCTTTTTGCCGTTTTTGAGCGCGTTATGCACGAAACTGACGGTATCGCCCACGTACGGACGGATGATCTCGCGCAGCTCCAGCAGCTCCGCATACAGCTCGTCCACGTTGAGCTTCGGCTTGTGATACAGATGCTCAAACAACACGTTCTTCATTTCCACCGCACGCGTCAGGCGCTCTTTCAGACGCTCGTCATCGTACAGATCGCACACTTGAATGCCGGTTTTAGCATACTTGTCCGAATAAAACGGCGCAATACCGCTTTTGGTGGAGCCGAAGGATTTGCCCGCCAGACGCTCTTCCTCGTAGGCATCTTGCAGGATATGATACGGCATCAGAATTTGCGCGCGCTCCGAAACCATCAGATTGGGAGCCGGCACACCCTGATCGGTAATGCTTTTCAGTTCGTTGACCAACTTGCGTGCATCCAACGCGACGCCGTTGCCGATGATGTTGGTTACGTGGGAGTAGAACGAGCCGGACGGCAGAATGTGAAGCGCAAAGCGGCCATAATCGTTGATGATGGTATGACCGGCGTTGGCACCGCCCTGAAAACGGATGACGATGTCGGATTGTGCCGCCAGAACGTCGGTAATTTTACCTTTACCCTCGTCGCCCCAGTTGGCACCTACGATCGCTTTAACCATAATGCTGTAAACCTCCTGAAATATACATAAGAAAACGCAGGCGAGTCTCGCCGGCGCTTCTTAAACATCAATCGAAATTCGAGTTTCCGCGACCGCGACCGCGGGAAAAACCGCCGTGGCGACCGTCTTGCGAACGCTTCAGATCAGAGATCTTCTCGTCGCTGGTGGCTTTAAATTTGCTCATCATATCTTCGAAATCCGTGCTGCTCTGTGCGGTCGGACGCCATTCAAAGTCGCCGGGACGGTGGGAGACAGGGGCCGCCTGCCGCGGCTGACGGCGCGGAGCCTCGGCTGCCTTCTTAATGGACAGCGCGATCTTCCCTTCCGGAGAAATGTTGATAACCTTGACCTTGACCTGCTGGCCTTCGGTCAAGAAATCACGGATTTCGCGCACATACGTAGGAGCGACCTCCGAGATGTGCACCATACCGGTGGCTTTCTCCGGCAACTCGATAAAAGCGCCGAAATTGGTGATGCTGGTGACTTTTCCTTCCACGATGGAACCGACTTCAAACTGCATGACTGGTAGCTGGCCTCCTGCTGTTTCGCACGAACAAATTTCAAATGCCCGAAGGCATTGATGACAGATTACTTCGGGGTCTCGACGTACACTTCCTGCCCCGGATGAATATACCCCGAATCGTAGGCGTTATCCTGCTGGATCTGCTCGGGGGTCTCCAACTGCTGCTCCATGCTATCGTTTTCGGCGGAGAGCTGGGATTGGAGCTGTTGCAGATCGGCGAGATCCTTCTCCTTCGCGTTGATCTCCATTTGCAGTTGGATGAGCATGACGATGGTGTAGACGGCGAATACCGCGAGGGCGATGCGCAAAAATATGCTTTTTTTCTTGCGAGGTTGACGGTAAGTGCGTTTGCTCGCCAAGATGATCGCCCTCCTTCCTGCGCGCGTCTTTCAAATAGACACAAATATCTAATTTATTATATAACGCGCACACAAGGGAATGCAAGTGTTTTTTCAAAAAATCGCCGCCTTTTTTTACAAAACCGCGCACTTTCTCGGTACGGCGGTCGATCCAACGTCGAAAAACCGCGACGGCACGCCGGATTTTGGAGGCAAGGCGTGTCAGCGCCGGTACCACGATCCGACCGAGCGTTTTTTGCCACGCCAAAAATCCGACTCCCGCACCGACAAACAGATACCAGCGCAATCGACCACCGGACAGCGGCAATGCCAGCAGAAAAAAGGCGACCGCGCCGCTCAGCAGCAGAGCAATGTCTTGCAATATAGCCGACAAGCGTCGGCTGTGAAAGGTCAGCCGCCACACCGTAAACAGATCGGCGTACAGACCGAACAGAAATCCCCATCCGCTAAACAGAAACGCGCTGTACAACTGGTGGGAGATGGTCTCGGTAAACATCAGCGAAACAGTTTGCCGAGCAGACCTTTGCGCCGTCCGCCCACGCCGGAGTACACCAGCGACAGCAGACTGCCTTCCAGATCCAGCTCGCCGTTATCCAGCGACAACCGCGTGATATGCAGATCCTCGCCGCGAATGGTCAGTCCGCCAAAATCGGTGTACGCCACGATGGCGGTATCGTCAAAGCTGTCCACGTCGGTCACGCCGGTCAGCGACAGCGTGTGTCGGTCGGCGGAGTTCAGCGTATGCGGACGCGGGGTAACGGCCGGTGAATTTTTCATAATAAAACGCCTCCTTTGCCGGAATATTCCTATGCAAAGGAGGCGGGTTTTATGACAACAAGCAAACGGCGTGAACGGCGATTCCCTCACCGGCACCGGTAAAGCCGAGCCCTTCCTCGGTGGTGGCCTTGACGCTGATCTGGTCGATCGACACGCCGCAGGCATCGGCGAGCTTGGCACGCATCGCATCAATATGCGGTCGGAGCTTGGGCGCCTGCGCCAGCACGGTGGCATCGACGTTGATCAATTCGTAGCCGTGTGCGCGGATCTGCCGCATAACCTCGGCAAGCAGCTTAAGGCTGTCGGCGCCGGCATACGCCGGATCGGTGTCGGGAAACAGCTTGCCGATATCGCCGAGCGCGGCGGCACCGAGCAACGCATCCGAGATCGCGTGTGCCAGCACGTCTGCGTCCGAATGCCCCAGTAAGCCTTTGTGATAGGGAATCTCCACGCCGCCCAAAATAAGTTTTCGGTCGGCGACCAATTTGTGTACGTCGTACCCGTGTCCGATTCGCATAAGCCAATCCTCCTGTCACTGTTGATGTGTCTACCACATAGTATACACTAAGAGACTCTGTCTGTCAAAGGGGAGAATGCGATGTCCTGGTGGAATTTGCTGCTGCTGGCAGTAGGCGTCGGTATGGACGCCATGACCGCGGCGGTAGCCGTCGGCTTGAGCATAGGGGAAAAACGGGCGACGGATCTGATGAAAATATCCTTTTGGTTTGCGCTGGCGCATGCAGTAATGCCGCTTGTCGGATGGCTGACGGTCGGCTCGGTGGCGGCGGCGTTGGAGACGGTCAGCGGTTGGATCATTTTTGTCGTTTTGCTGTTTTTAGGAATTTGCCGCATCCGCGAAGCATTCCGAAAGCCGGAGGAAACGCCGTCGGGGCATTTGTTGCTCACGGCGCTCACGACCGGCTTGGATGCGATGTCGGTGGGGGTGACGATGGCGCTGTCGCCGCCGACCGGACTGCTGGCGCATCCGACGGGCGGATTCCTCGGCTGTGCGGTGACTGCCGCCGTGACCTTTGTGATGTGTCTGCTGGGCACCGGATTGGGCACGCGGTTGGGAGCGCGCTTCGGTCGACCGGCGTTGCTGATCGGCGGTGGATTGCTGATTATACTCAGCTTGCGCGCGCTGCTTTCGGTGATGTAAAAACACAAAGCGTCCCGATTTTTCGGGACGCTTTGTGTTTTATTCCATTGCTTTTGTGCGGAACAGCAGCGAGCAGCACCACAAGCCGCAGATACCTACGATGGTGTAGATGATGCGCGAAAACAGCGCATCCTGTCCACCGAAGATCCACGCGACAAGGTCAAACTGGAACAGGCCGATCAGTCCCCAGTTGACGGCGCCGACGATCACCAGCAGTAACGCGATACGGTCAATGATCTTCAAAACAAATCCCTCCTGTCATATTACGGTCGGAACCGATGGTAGTATGCACAGAAGGGAGAATGTTTATTCAGTTATCCTCCAAAAGATGCGCGATCGCCTCTTGGAAGCTGTTGATATCCTTGAAATGACGGTAAACCGACGCAAAGCGCACGTACGCCACCTCGTCGATCTTTTTGAGCGCATCCATCGCGTATTCGCCGACCTGTGCGGCGCTGACCTCACGGTCAAGCGAGTTTTGGATCTGCGCTTCAATATCCTGCACCGCTTTTTCCAGCGTTTTGATGGAAACCGGACGCTTTTCGCAGGCGCGAAGCATGCCGCGCAGCAACTTGTCGCGGTCGAATTCCTCGCGAGATTTATCCCGCTTGACCACAATAATCGGCACCGTTTCAATCACCTCGTAGGTGGTGAAACGACGCGCACAGCTCAGGCATTCGCGACGACGGCGAATGCGCAGATCTTCGTCGGTGGGACGGGAGTCAACAACCTTGCTTTCGGTATAACCGCAATACGGACACTTCATAGGAGATTCTCCTTTTCGTGTTAGGATAGTTCTATTTTACATTCAATATCCGCAAAAGTCAACAGAAAAAGCGGCAAATTGACTTGACGGCAGGGAAGAAACGGTTGTATAATGATTCCAAAAAGCCCAGAAGGAGATTCCTATGATTGCGATACTCGATTACGGTGCCGGCAACCTGCGCAGTGTGGAGCAGGGGTTTGCGCGCATCGGTTTACCGGCGATAGTGGCGCGCCGTCCGGAAGAACTGCAACAGGCCAATGGTCTGGTGCTTCCCGGCGTGGGCGCTTTTGCAGATGCGATGGCGGCTCTGCGCGGCGGCGATCTGTTGCCGGAGATGCTGCGTGAAGTGGAAAACGGCAAGCCGCTTTTGGGCATTTGTCTCGGTATGCAGGCGCTGTTTGATTCCAGCGAGGAAGGCGTCGGCGTCAGTGGCCTGGGCTTGATCCCCGGCACCGTTCGCCTGCTGCCGCATCAGACGGCCGAGGGCACGCAAAAGATCCCGCATATGGGTTGGAACACCATTACACCGAAACAGTCGCCGTTGTTTGATCGTCTGCCGGAGGAGCCGTATGTGTATTTCGTGCATTCGTATGCGTGCTTCCCGAACGATCCGGCGGACGTGCTGGCCACCGCGCATTACGGGGTGGATTTTGCCGCCGCCGTGCGCCGCGATAACATTATCGGTATGCAGTTCCATCCCGAAAAATCGGGGCAAGTCGGGCGCGTGTTGCTGGAAAACTTCGCCGCTATGGTGGAAGGAGGGACGCGCTGATGCTGGCTAAACGAATCGTTCCTTGTCTGGACATTAAAGACGGTCGCGTGGTTAAGGGAATCAACTTTGTATCCCTGCACGATGCCGGCGATCCCATTGAGGTCGCGTCCGCGTATTCCGATCTGGGTGCAGACGAAGTGGTATTTTTGGATATTACCGCCTCGCACGAGGGTCGTGCGACGGTGGTAGAGTTGGCGGCGAAGGTGGCCGCTACGCTGTCCATTCCGTTTACGGTGGGCGGCGGTATTCGCTCGGTGGAGGATATGCGTGCGGTGCTGCTGCAGGGCGCGGACAAGATCTCCATCAATTCCTCGGCGATCGACCATCCCGAGATCATCACCGAGGGTGCCAAACACTTTGGCAGCCAATGCATTGTGGTGGCGATCGACGCGCGCCGTCGTGAAGACGGCTCGGGCTGGGACGTGTACAAGCACGGCGGTCGCATCAACACGGGGTTGGATGCGGTCGAATGGGCGTTGGCGGTAGAAGCCGCCGGCGCCGGTGAGATCCTGCTGACCAGTATGGACGCCGACGGCACCAAGGCCGGCTACGATCTGAAACTGACACGCGCGATCTCCTCGCGTGTGAAGATTCCGGTCATCGCCTCGGGCGGAGCCGGCACGATGGAGCACTTTGCCGAAGCGCTCACGCAGGGGCAGGCGGATGCCGCTTTGGCAGCCTCACTGTTCCACTATCACGAGATCGATATCCGCGATCTGAAGGCGTATTTGGCAGATCAACACATTCCGGTACGGCAGTAAAGTCGAAATGTTTGTGATTTTCGGTTTTGTGCTTGACAAAAATTTTAAAATCTCTTATAATTAAGCCAATATTTTAAACGCAACGATAAGGAAGAGTACGTCAGCGTGAATTTTCAGAGAGCCGCCGGTTGGTGTGAGGCGGTAAATTCTACTGTCGGAAGTCCCCTTTGAGCGGCCGACTGAAACCCGAAGGGGAGTAGGCTCGGACGGCACCTTGCCGTTATCGAGGGCGGCTGTGAAGCAGTCGGCAAAGCGGCTCGTTTACGGGCAATCAGGAGTGGTACCGCGGAGTTTCGTCCTTCGTCTCTTGTTTAAGGGACGAAGGACTTTTTATTTGGAGGAATGATTATGAGTACGCATAACGAAGAACGTACCGTCCTATCGGTGCTGACTTACAACCGACCGTCGGTTTTGTTGCGTATGACCAGTTTGTTTTACCGTCGCGGCTACAACATCGAGACACTGGTTGTATGCGAGACGGATCGTGAGGATCTCTCGCGTTTTACGGTGACGCTGTCGGGTGATTCGGGTATCATCGAACAGATTCGCCGACAGTTGTTAAAGCTGGAGGATATCGTCAAGGTCGACGTGTTGCAACTGGACGAATGTGCCGCCAGCGAATTGCTGCTCATCAAAGTGCGTGCGGCGGAAAACCGCCACGATCTGCTGATTCTCTCGCAGGCTTGCGGTTGTCGCGTAGTGGATATCGGGCAGGATTCGTTGACCTTCGAGCTTTCCGGTCGCGGCGCGGATGTCCGCGCATTTATTGATAAAGTGCGCCCGTACGGTATTCTGGAAATGGGTTGTACCGGCTTGACGGCGTTGCAGCGCGGTGACAGCACGATTTTTGACTCGTTGATTTAAAAATCACTTGTCATGACGCGCGTATAGGTGTATAATATTTTCTAATGTTTTCCGTTTTCGGGAAAGGAGACTCATATGAAACTCAACGGCTCTGAAATTTTGCTGGAATGTCTGTTGGAACAGGGCGTGGATACCGTGTTTGGTTATCCGGGCGGAACGGTTCTCAACATTTACGATGCTCTGTATAAATATAGCGATCGCATTCAACATATTTTGACGGCGCACGAGCAGGGCGCTTCGCACGCCGCGGATGGCTACGCCCGCACGACCGGTAAGGTCGGTGTGTGTATTGCTACCTCTGGCCCCGGTGCGACCAATCTGGTCACCGGCATTGCCACGGCGTATATGGATTCCATTCCGATGGTCGCCATTACCGGAAACGTTGCCACGCCGCTTCTCGGCCGTGACTCGTTCCAGGAGATCGATATCACCGGCGTGACCATTCCGATCACCAAGCACAATTTCTTGGTAAAAGACGTCAATCAGTTGGCGGATACGGTCCGTCTGGCGTTTGAGATCGCCCAAAGCGGTCGCCCCGGTCCGGTGCTGGTGGACATTCCGAAGGATGTGTCGGCGGCGTTGGCGGAATACACACCGGCTCCGGCTGTCAAGGCGCGCCCGATCGCGCCGCCTAAGGCGGATCGCTTGGAACGCACGGTGGAAATCTTGGCGGAAGCCAAGCGCCCGCTTCTGTATATCGGCGGCGGCGTGATCGCCTCCGGTGCGGCCGAACAGGTTCGTGCGCTGGCGGAGAAACTGGATATTCCGGTCTGCTCCTCCTTGATGGGACTCGGCGGTTTTCCGGCGGATCATCCGCTGTGGCTCGGTATGGTTGGTATGCACGGCACGCGTGCAGCCAACTGCGCTACGCGCGATTGCGATACGCTGATCGTTTGCGGTGCGCGTTTCTCCGACCGCGTGGCCGGTAACCCGAAAGGCTTTGCCGCCGGCGCCAAGATCATCCATATGGATGTCGATCACGCGGAATTTGATAAAAACGTGCTTTCCACCGTCCGTTTGGCGGGCGATTTGAAAGAAACGCTTGCGATCGTCACCGATCGCCTCGACCCTGCCTGCCATACCGAATGGCTGGCGGCTTGTGCCGAAAACCGTGTGGAATGGCCGGCTTTTCCGACCGATCCGGAGGCGCCGGTCGATCCGTCGGTCATTCTGCGTACCCTGCGCGATCTGACCGATCGCGACACGGTGCTGGTCACCGACGTCGGACAGCACCAGATGTGGTCGGCGCAGTTCTATAAGCAATACGCGCCGCGTCATTTGCTCACCTCCGGCGGTCTCGGCACGATGGGCTACGGTATGGGCGCCGCTATCGGTGCGCAGTTCGCCGCGCCGGATAAGAAGATCGCGCTGGTTACCGGCGATGGTTGCTTCCATATGAATTTGAACGAGCTGACCACGATGGTGTCCTACAAGTTGCCGGTGGTGATCCTGTTGATGGATAACCGCGTGCTGGGCATGGTGCGCCAGTGGCAGAAGGTGTTTTACCAAAAACGGTTTGCCGCCACCGATCCGGAGCGACAGACCGATTTCCCGAAACTGGCGGAGGCCTTTGGTTGCAAGGGCTTGGTGATTGAGAAGAACGGCGATATTGAGCCGGTTCTCCGAGAGGCGTTGGCCACGGCCGACGGTCCGGTGTTGGTGGATTGCCGCATCTCCAAAGACGCCAACGTCTTGCCGATGATTCCGCCGGGCGGCTCGGTGGACCAGATGATCGAGTCGATGGAGGAGTACGAGAATGAAAGATAACCGCACGGTGACGGTGTTGTCGGTGCTGGCTTACAACAATCCGGCGGTGCTTCTCCGTATGACCGGTTTGTTTTATCGCCGCGGTTTCAACATCGAAACAATGGTCGCCTGCCAGACGGATCGTCCGTCGCTTTCGCGTCTGACGGTCACCATGACCGGACAGTCGGCGGAAATCAAGCAAGTACGCCGCCAGTTGCTCAAACTGGAGGACATCGTTAAGGTGGACGTGCTGGAAATGGCGGATTGCGCCGCCAGCTCGCTGGCGCTTATCAAGGTGAGCGCCACTCCCGAAAATCGTCACGCAGTACTGTCTGCCGCGCAGACCTACGGCTGCCGTGTGTTGGATATCGGAGATACCACCATCACCTTGGAAATGACCGGCCGAGAGGAAGAGGTCAACCGATTTGTAGAATTTATGCGCCCGTTTAACATTGTGGAAATGGGTTGTACCGGTGTTACGGCGTTGCAGCGCGGCGACACCACGATTTTTGACGGATTGGAAGGATGAGATCACAATGGGAATGACAATGACGCAAAAGTTGCTGGCGGCGCACGCCGGCTTGGATTCGGTGGTTGCCGGTCAGTTGATCGAGGCGAAGCTGGATCTGTGCTTGGGCAACGACATCACCGCGCCGGTGGCGATCAACGAGTTTGAAAAGCACGGCGCCACCAGCGTGTACGATCGCACGCGCATTGCGCTGGTGATGGATCATTTCACGCCGAATAAAGACATCAAGGCGGCCGAGCAGGTCAAGCAGACGCGCGCGTTTGCCGCCAAGTACGACATTGAGAATTTCTTTGATGTCGGTCGCGTCGGCATCGAGCATGCGTTGCTTCCGGAGCAGGGCTTGGTCGGTCCCGGCGACTGCATTATCGGCGCCGACTCGCATACCTGCACCTACGGCGCGCTTGGCGCGTTTTCCACCGGTGTAGGCTCCACCGATCTGGCCGCTGGTATGGCGACCGGTAAGACGTGGTTTAAGGTGCCGTCGGCCATCAAGGTGGAGCTGACCGGCAAACTGCAGAAGTACGTCAGCGGCAAGGACGTGATTCTCCACCTGATCGGTGAGATCGGCGTGGACGGCGCGCTGTATCAGTCGCTGGAATTTACCGGCGACGGCGTGGCGGCGCTCTCGATGGACGATCGCCTGTGCATTGCCAATATGGCGATCGAAGCCGGCGCCAAGAACGGCATTTTCCCGGTCGACGAGATCACGATGGCGTACGTCAAGGATCGTTTCAAGCGAGAGATCCGCGTGTTTGAGGCGGACGCCGACGCAGAGTACACCCGCACGGTGAAGATCGACCTCAACACCCTGCGCCCGACGGTGTCGTTCCCGCATTTGCCGGATAACACCCGCACCATTGACGAGTGCAAGGGCGCGGTTAAGATCGATCAGGTCGTGATCGGCTCGTGCACCAACGGTCGCTTGGAGGATATTCGGATGGCGGCTGAGATTCTGCGCGGTCGCAAGGTGGCCGACAGCGTCCGCTGTATCGTGATTCCGGCTACGCAGGAGATCTGGAAGACTGCTATGCACGAAGGATTGTTCGATGTGTTTATCGATGCGGGTGCGGCGGTTTCCACCCCGACCTGCGGTCCGTGCTTGGGCGGTCATATGGGTGTTCTCGCCGCCGGTGAGCGCGCCGTATCCACCACCAACCGTAACTTTGTCGGTCGTATGGGTCACGTCGACAGCGAGGTCTACCTCGCCAGTCCGGCGGTGGCCGCGGCTTCGGCCGTGACCGGTTATATCACCGATCCGGCGGATCTGTAAAGGAGGAGAGCAGAATGAAAGCACAAGGACGCGTACATAAGTACGGCGACAACGTCGATACCGACGTGATCATTCCGGCGCGTTACCTGAATACGTCCAGCGCCAAGGAACTCGCCTCCCATTGCATGGAGGATATCGACAAGGATTTTGTCAACAAGGTAAAAGAGGGCGACATTATGGTCGCCAACCGCAATTTCGGTTGCGGCTCCTCGCGTGAGCATGCGCCGCTGGCGATCAAGACCAGCGGTATCTCCTGCGTGATTGCGTCGACGTTTGCGCGTATTTTCTACCGCAACGCCATCAATATTGGTCTGGCGATCCTCGAATGCGACGAGGCGGCGGCCGATATTCAGGACGGCGACGAGGTAGCGGTGGATTTTGATACGGGTGTGATCACCAACGTCACCACCGGCAAAACGTATCAGGCACAGCCGTTCCCGCCGTTTATCCAGAATATCATTCAGGCGGGCGGCCTTTTAAACAGCATTAGGGGATAAGAATACATAACAAAAAGGACAGGGTCTCTTAACCCTGTCCTTTTTTCATTTTCGGAAACAATTGCAGTGCATTTTGTGAGGTTTGTGCGAGTAAATCCTCTACGCTTACGCCGCGAACGGCGGCCAACACCTCGGCGATGTGGATGATGAGCGAGGAATCGTTACGGTGACCGCGGTGGGGGACCGGCGCCATATACGGACAATCGGTTTCCAACACCAGTCGGTCTGCCGGCACGACCGCGGCGACCGCTAGCGGTTTTTTGGCATTTTTAAAGGTGACGGCACCACCGAGTCCGACGTACATACCCAGCCGTACCACTTCCTCGGCCATTTCGGCACTGCCGGAAAAGCAATGCACCACGCCTTTCGGACGATACTGACGCAGGATATCCAGCGTATCGCCGTGCGCATCGCGGTCGTGAAAGATGATCGGCATATCCAACTCGTTTGCCAGCTTCAGCTGTTTTTCCAGCCAGTACATCTGTTGCTCGTGCGGAAATCCGTCCTCGTAGTGGTAGTCCAGCCCCAACTCGCCGATCGCCACCACCTTGTCATCCGCCGCCCACAGACGCAACTGTCCGAAATTCTCCTCGGTCACGTCGTCCAGTTCGCCCGGATGCACGCCCACCGCCGCATAGATATGCGGCCAACGGTGCGCCAACGCCACCGCTTCGGCGGAGCTTTTCATCGAGGAACCGGCGGTCAGCGCCAACCGGACGTTTTTCTCCGGCAGCGACGCGATCAGCGCCTCGCGATCGGCATCAAACGCCTCGTCGGTGTAATGAGCGTGAGTGTCGATAATGGCGGTCATATCAACGTACCCGACTGCCCGGCTTGACGCCATCGACAAACAACACCTTGGCGGCGTCGCCGTCGTCGGCAGCCAGAATCATACCACAGCTTTCCACGCCGCACAGCGTCGCGGGCTTGAGATTGGCGACCACGACCACGCACTTGCCGGTGAGATCCTCCGGTTTGTACCATTTCGCGATGCCGGATGCGACCACGCGCGGCGTGCCGCTGCCGTCGTCCAACGTGAGTTTCAGCAATTTTTTGGCCTTCGGGATCGGCTCACACGCCACGACCTTCGCCACCCGCAGATCGACTTTCATAAAATCGTCAAACAGGATCTCGTCGAGGAACGCTACGTTCTCGGCTTCCTCGGTCTCCACCGTAACCGCAGCTACGGCGGCTTCGTCCTCCGCGTGCAGCTCGGCCAGCGTTTTCTCCACGTCCAAGCGCGCAAACAGCGGGGAGGGAGTGCCGACCGCAAACTCCGCCGCCTTACCGAATGCGGCGGCGGTGAGATAATCGGTCAACTCCGCCGGCACGTTCATCTGCTCAAAGATGGCGGCGGCGGTCTTCGGAATCACCGGCTGCAGCATCAAAGCCAGCAGACGGATGTTTTCCAGCAGGTGATACAACACCGCCTCCAGACGTTCCTTGTTGGCTTCGTCCTTGGCGAGCGTCCACGGCGCCGTCTCATCAATGTACTTGTTGCAACGCTTGGCGAGATTGATGACCGTCTGCACCATATCGGCGTTGTGATAGTTGTTCATACGCTCGGTGTACGCCGCGAGCGTGTCGGCGGCAAACGCCTCCAGTTCCGCATCCAGCGCATCGGTGACGACCGGCTTGCGCACACGACCGCCGAAATACTTGTTGGTCATGGCGATGCTGCGGTTGACCAAGTTACCCAGTGTGTTCGCCAGATCGCTGTTGTAGAGGTTGATAAAACTCTCGTAGGTGATGGTACCATCCTGCGCAAACGGCATTTCAGACAGCAGGTAGTAGCGCACCGCATCCGAGCCGAATTTTTCCACCAACCGATCGGCATACAGTACGTTGCCGCGGGATTTGCTCATCTTATCCTCGCCGGCCAAGAGCCACGGATGCCCCAGCACCTGCTTGGGAAGCGGCTCACCCAACGCCATGAGGATGATCGGCCAATAAATCGTGTGGAAGCGCACGATGTCCTTGCCGATGACGTGCAGATCCGCCGGCCAGTACTTGCTGTACAGATCGCCGCTGCCGTCGGGGCTGTAGCCGAGGCCGGTGATGTAGTTGGAGAGCGCGTCGATCCACACGTAGATCACGTGGCGCGGATCGAATTCCACCGGCACGCCCCACGTAAAGGTCGAACGCGAAACGCACAGATCCGAAAGTCCGGGCTTTAAGAAGTTGTTGATCATCTCGTTGCGGCGCGAATCGGGACAGAAGAAATCGGGGTTGTCCTCGTAATACTGCATCAACTGATCCTGATACTTGGACAACCGCAGAAAATAGGCTTCCTCCTTGGCGTCAATGACGTCGCGACCGCAATCGGGGCACTTGCCGTCCACCAACTGCGATGCGGTGAAGAATGACTCGCATGGCACGCAGTATTTGCCTTCGTACTCGCCCTTATAGATATCGCCCTGCTCATACAGCTTCGTAAAGATCTTTTTGACCGACGCGACGTGATCGTCGTCGGTGGTGCGGATGAAGCGATCGTAGGTCACGTCCATACAATCCCATACATCCTTGATCTGCCGGGAGATACCGTCCACGTACTCCTTGGGGGAGATGCCGCTTTGCTCGGCAATTTCCTGAATCTTCAAGCCGTGCTCGTCCGAGCCGGTAAGAAAATGAACATCAAAGCCGCACATTCGCTTGTAACGCGCGATCATATCGGCCAACACGATGTCGTACGTGTTACCGATGTGCGGTTTGCGCGAGGTGTAGGCGATGGCGGTTGTGATGTAAAATTTCTGCTTATCCATAGTCGAAAATCCTCCTTTTGGACTCCTAACAAGATATTATACTATATTTTTGAAAAATTACAAGAGTTTGTGCCGTAAAAATCCATCTTCTCTTGACTTTTGGCATTTAGAAACATATAATATATTTTGAGTTATTATATAGTTTTAGGAGGTGGACGCCCGTGAAAAAGAGAATCAAATGGTTGGCGCTGTTGGCGGTCGTCTGCCTGCTGCTTGGCGGCTGCACGTCGATGGATCTGCGCGTGCAGACGCAACTGGTGCCGCCGGGCCTGACCGGTGAACAAGCCGACATTCAAGCGGCGTTTGAATCGTATTTGGAAACGCGCGGCGATGGCTCGGCGGTCAGTTACCGCCTGCAGTTCCCGGCTACGGGTGAGCATCGCGCAGCGTTTATTCTGCAGGATCTGGATGGCGATAAGCAGGAAGAAGCGCTGGTGTTTTACCGCACCTCGCCCGAAAGCAACGACGTGCATATGAACGTGCTGTGTAACGTCGACGACGAGTGGAACTCGGTCGCCGACATCGCCGGCGGCAGCGTCGGTGTGCAGGAGATCCGTTTCGGCGATATTTTCGGCGATGGTACCAAGGCGGTGTTTGTCGGCTGGTCGTTTGGCAGCCAGCGCGAGAGCAACCTGCGCGTCTATCGCTATCAAAACGCGCAGATTACCGAATGCTATCGCAGTCTGTACAGTCGCCTGATCGTATCGCCGATCAGCCGTACCGACCGCGAGGACATATTGTTATTACACTTAAAATCCCGCTCGGTCGGTGCGGCTACGTTGATCACCACCGAGGGTGAAAACTTCCGCACACTGTCGAGCACGGCGGTGGACGGCTCGGTCATTCGGTATACCGATACCTACGCCTGTATCAACGAACGGGGCGACACCGAGATCTACGCCGACGGTATCAAAGAAACCGGCACCATTACTGAATTGTTGGTGTGGAACGGCACTACGTTGTCGGCTCCGCTGTATAAAGCGGTACAGGGCGGCACCGCTGCGTCTTTCCGTACCGGTACGCTCTCGATGTTGGACGTGGACAAAGACGGGTTGATGGAATGGCCGGTCCTGCGCGACACCGTCCTGGGCGACGTTGGCGTGGTGGATTGGATGCGGTGGGATGCCGCAATCGGCCTGCCGGTCGTCAAATGCAGCAGCTATGTCTGCTCGGCAGACGGATACGCGTGGTTGTGGCCGGCAGAGGAATGGCCGGCGGAAACGGTCGTCAGCTACGTGCCGCAGACCAAGACGATGACGGTCAGCGCATCCGATCGGACGCCGCTGTTTAGCGTAAGCGTGGTCGAAGACGAGCTGACGATTCGGATGATGCCGGATTGTCCGCTGGATTCCCGCACGGTGCGGAATCAATTGATCCGATTGGAGGAGGAATAATATGCGCACGATCTTGGTTTGTGAGGACGAAGCTTCCATTCGGGATTTTGTGGTTGTCAACTTGACCTATGCCGGCTATCGGGTGATCGAAGCGGCTTCCGGCGAGGAGGCGCTGGCGATGTTTGACGAGTCGGTGGATATGGCACTTTTGGATATTATGCTTCCCGGAATCAACGGATTTGAGGTGTGCGCCGAGCTTCGCAAGCGAAGCAATACGATGGGTATCATTATGCTGACGGCGCGTTCTCGCGAGGAGGAAAAGGTGGATGCCTTGCGGCTGGGTGCCGACGACTACGTTACCAAGCCGTTTAGCCCGTCCGAATTGATGGCGCGCGTAGACGCGCTCTACCGGCGCGTGTCGGCGGTGCGCGAGCGCAGCGGTCCGGCAGAGGAACTGCAATCCGGTCATTTTGTGCTCAACGTCCGCAACCGCACGGTTTCCAAGGCGGGCGTGCCGCTGGATCTGACGCAGGTAGAATACCAGATGATGTATCTGTTTTTCCTGCACCCCGGTGTGCCGATCGAACGCACGGAGATTTTACGGCAGGTATGGGGCGAAAGTTACATTGGCGCCGAAAAGATCGTCGACGTCAACATTCGCCGTCTGCGTATGAAGATCGAGGACGAACCCTCGGATCCGCGGCATATTTGCACGGTGCGTGGCCAAGGGTATCAATGGAACGTATAATTGACATTTGATTGTCGTTTGGAGAAAGGAGGTGGCAATATGGCGATGCGGCGCAAGAGCATCACCAGTCGTTGGATGGTCAACGGCGTGGGTGTCATTATTTTGGTGCTGGTGTTTTTGGTGGTTGCCGGCACGCTGATGCTTCGGTATCTGTACTACGAAAGCGTGTCCGATGCGCTGTACGAATACGCCGATGCCACCTCCGGTACGTTCTCGGTGTATTTATCCGATTCCTCTCACGACTGGGCGACCGCCTCGCGTGAGTTTTTGGCTAATTTCCAAGATAAGAGTCAAGTGGAAGTGCAGGTTTTGGATGCCGCCGGTGACGTGCAGATGACCTCCACCGGCTTTATGCCGGACGCCAACTTGAAAGCCGATTGGCAGACTGCCTCGCAAAGCAGCGACGGCTACGGTCTGTGGACCGGACGATACTCCTCCGGCGAACGCGTGATGTCGCTGGTGACGCTGGTGCAGCAAAACGACACGGTCTCCGGCGGTTTACGAGTGGTGGTGTCGCTGCGACTGGTGGATCGTCAGTTGTTTCTGTTTAGCGGATTGCTGGTGCTGTTGGCGTTGCTGGTCGTGTTCTTTGTGATGCTGTCCAGTTCGTATTTCGTCAGCTCGATCATCAATCCGGTCAAGGAGATCGGTCGCGGCGCACAGACGATCGCCGCCGGCAATTACGGGCATCGGATTCCCAAACGGGATAACGATGAGATCGGCGATCTGTGTGATACCATCAACTATATGGCCGGCGAGATCGCCAATAGCGAACAACTGAAAAACGACTTTATTTCTTCCATTTCGCACGAGTTGCGAACGCCGCTGACCGCCATCAAGGGTTGGAGTGAAACGCTGTCGCAGGTTGGCGACAGCAACGCCGAACTGACCGAGCGCGGACTGCGTATCATCTCGGATGAAACCTCGCGGCTGTCGGCGCTGGTGGAGGAACTGTTGGATTTCTCTCGCTTGCAGGATGGTCGGTTGGCCATCCGCACCGAAAGCTTTAACGTGATCAACGAATTGGAGGAGACGGTGCTTTTGTACCGTCCTCGTGCCGAACGAGAGAACATCCGCCTCTATTATGCCGAAACGACCGATATTCCGCCCATTGAGGGCGATAAAGATCGCATCCGTCAGGTGTTGATCAACGTGATGGATAACGCCGTCAAGTATACCAAAAGCGGCGGTGTCATTCGTGCCGAGGCGGCGCGCGTGGGGGATACGGTGCAGATTGTGATCAGCGATACCGGTATCGGCATTCCGCCGGAGGATCTCGTTCACGTAAAGGAAAAATTTTTCCGCGTCAACAAAAACGGAAGTATCCCGGGTTCGGGCATTGGCTTGGCGTTGGCAGACGAGGTAACGCGTCTGCACGGCGGCCGATTGGATATTGACAGTGTGGTAGGCAAGGGGACGACCGTCACGGTGACTCTGCCGATCAAGAAAGGGGCATAACGATGCCGAAAACATGCAAACAAGAATGCAAGCGCACCTCCATCGGCGGTCAGGCGCTGATTGAGGGTGTGATGATGCGTGGTCCGAAAAAGACCACGATGGCGGTCCGCCACGTTGTTACCGGTGAGATTCTCACCGAAAGCTGGCCGACCGAAGCCGGTAAGCGCCCGGCGTTTACCAAATGGCCGCTGATTCGCGGTGTGTTTGGCTTTGTCGATTCGATGATCGCCGGCTACAAGTCGATGATGCGCTCGGCGGATCTGTCCGGCTATACCGAGCTTGAAGAGCAGGAGGAAGCCGCTAAACGCGCCGCCAAGGGCGAAGGAGACGGCAAACCGGCCAAACTGGAAGGCCCTGTAATGACCATTCTGATGATCGTCAGTATGGTGCTGGGTGTGGGATTGGCGATTTTGCTGTTTATGTATCTGCCGTCGGCGATCTACAATTATTTGCTGAAGCCTTTGGCGCCGGAACTGCTGGACAATCGGTTTTGGCAGTCGTTGTTTGAGGGTATACTGAAAATTGCGATCTTTGTAGGATACGTGGCGGCGACCTCTCTGATGAAGGATATCCGCCGTGTCTATATGTATCACGGCGCGGAACATAAGACCATCTTTTGCTACGAGCACGGGTTACCGTTGACGGTGGAAAACGTGCGCGCCCAGCGCCGTTTTCATCCGCGTTGCGGCACATCGTTTATGATTTTGATGCTGATCGTCGGCATTTTCATCGGTATGCTCATTCCGACCGGTCTGCCGGCGGGACTTCGTGCAGTAGTCAAGCTGGTGTTGTTGCCGTTGTCGGTTGGCATTGGCTACGAGGCGATCAAGTTCTGCGGACGCCACGACAACTGGCTGACGCGTGCGATCTCCGCGCCCGGCACGTGGTTGCAGCACGTTACCACGAAGGAGCCGACCGACGAGATGATCGAGTGCGCCATTACGGCGTTTGCCGACGTGGTGCCCGAAGAGGAGTAACCGTTTATGACTTACGGAGAACTGTTTCAAAAAATCAAACAGACGTTGGCCGATGCCGGCTGCGAATTCCCCGGCTTTGATGCAGAGTGCATTTTGGAGGATATTGGCGGTTTGCCGCATCGTCAGCGCGCCCGCTATCTCAACGAGGATGTGCCGGCAGAAATTCAGGAAGCGGTGGAGACGGCAACGGCCTATCGGGCCTCCGGCCGACCGCTGCAATATATTCTCGGCAATTGGGAGTTTCTGTCGTTGACCTTGCATGTGGGTGAGGGCGTGCTCATTCCGCGTCCCGAGACGGAACTGCTGTGCGAGGTGGGCGCCAATTTCCTGAAGGATCATTGGGATCACTACCTGCGCAGTCCGCAGGTATGGGATCTGTGCGCCGGTAGCGGTTGCGTGTCGTTGGGACTGTGCAAGTTGTATCCGCGCGCTCGCGTGACGGCGGTGGAACTGTCGGATTTTGCGTTGTACTATCTGCGCCACAACTGTGTGGATTATTCCCAGTTTAACGTAAGGGTGTTGCAGGCGGACGTGCTGCAGGACGTGCCGTCGCTTCGCGGACGCGCCGATCTGATCCTCTCCAATCCGCCGTACATTCCCACCGGCGAGCTGGAAGGGTTGATGACCGAGGTGCATCACGAGCCGCGTATGGCGCTGGACGGCGATGTGGACGGACTCAAATTCTACCGCTGCTTTGCGGATAAATGGGTCAAACGCTTGGCGGATGGCGGTATGCTGGCGGTGGAGGTCGGCGCCGGACAGGCGCCAGCGGTCGCGGAATTGTTCCGCGATGCCGGATTGACGGAGCTGCAAATTACCACCGACGGCTCCGGTATTGATCGCGTGGTATCCGGTATTTGGCACGCAAACGAGAAGTAATTGCATTTTTTACGCCAATGTGGTAACATTAACAGAAAAGGGGTGTGGCAGTGGATGTTCTGATCGTGATCGGGGTGGTGTTGGCTGCCATTCTGCTCTTGATACTGGTGCTGCTGCTTCTGCCGGTGCGACTGTTGGTGTCCTACCAGCCGGAAACGGGCGCAGATCTAAAAGTAAAGTTTTTTGGCTTTACAGTATATCGTTCGGATAAACCCAAAAAAGAAAAAGCGGCCGTGCCTTCCAAGAAACAAAAAACTACCCCCAAACTCAAAGATTCCATAGAAGAATGGCGCGAAACGATTCAGATGATCAAAGGCTTGCTGGAGGCGGGTGGGCCGCTGACCAAGCACTTGCGAGTCAAGCAATTGAAGATCGAGGGCGTCGTCGCCGGTGAGAACGCCGCGGAAGTGGCGATGCAATACGGGACGGTTTGCTCGTTGCTTTACCCGTTTATCGGATATTTGAAAGCCATAATGAAAATAGAGGAGCGCGGGCTTGACGTGTCGGTTAACTGCGATTTTGAGAGTGACCGTTCGAATATATCGCTCACGGCGACGCTGTCGGCGATGTTGCTGTTTGTGGTGATGATGTTCTTGAAATTTGCGATCAATCAAGCGGAGGAATAAACGATGAGAAACGATGAGATGAACAATAGCACGTTATTAAAGGTGTTGGCCTTTACAGCTGAAAAGACCTTGCAGTTGGCCACCGCCAACTCCATTTTGGGTGAGCCCATCGTTTCGGAGGGGATGACCATTGTGCCGATCTCCAAGGTATCGATCGGTTTTGCCGGCGGTGGCGCCGATGTGGCGGATGCCGGCAAGAAAACGCGTCAGAATCCGGCCGGCGCAGGTGCGAAGGTGGATAAAACGCCGATGAATTTTCTGGTTATCCGCGGTAACGAGGTACAGGTGATCGGCGTGGATGCGCCGGAAAAACCGGCGGCGATGGTCGGTATTATCAATACGGTGGTGGATAAGGCGAAGGAACTGATGTCCTCCAAAGCCGAAAATGCGATCGAAGAATAAAAAAACAGGTGTTCTGCAGAGAACACCTGTTCTTTTTTTGCCATTTTCTTGAAAAGCACGAAATTTGTGGTATAATGTAGATAAATACATAGGATTGGGGAGGATGCTATGCAATTTTCGGTTAATCATCCGCTGCTGTTTGTGATGGTAGCGGTTGTCATTGCCGCTGTTTTGGGACAGTCGGTGTTTTTCTTGGTGCGTGCCGTGCGCCGCGCCAAGGAGATTGGGATGGATCGGTCGGTGGTGAAAAAGACGATCGGTTCGGCGGCGATTTTCACGATCGCGCCGGCGGTTTCGATTTTGGTAGGCGTGTTGGTGCTTTCCAAGAGCTTGGGTGTGGCGGTGCCGTGGCTACGGTTGTCGGTCATCGGCTCGCTCTCGTATGAGCAGATCGCCGCACAAACCACGATGATGCAAATGGATCATTCGATGAGCGAAACCATCGCCAGCGCCTCGGAATTCGTGACGGTTTTGTGGGTGATGACTCTCGGCATTATGATTGGTTTGATCTTGGTGCCGCTGTTGACCAAAAAGATCCAGACCGGCGTGATCAATATGGAAAAGCGCGACAAGAAATGGAGCGAGATCTTCAATAACGCTATGTTTATGGGCATGATCTCGGCGTTTCTCGGTTACGTGTTCTGCGATGTCAAGCAGGTGTTTACGATCAGCAACTATAACGCACTCATTCCGGTGGCTGTGATGATGGTATCGGCACTGCTGATGGCTATCTGCGGTCTGCTTTCGAAGAAACTGAAGCAAGGCTGGCTGACCGATTACGCGTTGCCGATCAGCTTGGTCGGCGGCATGGCGGCGGCAATTCCGATCACCGATTGGATGAACGCGCTGACGCGTTTGGCGCAGTAAGAAAGGTGGGTGCTTGAAATGAAAAAGACAATGACGTTTATGGATAGTGTCCATCATTACGGTCGCCTGTGGGGCTGGTTACTTTTGGTTTTAATCGTGGCGGTTCCCACCGTGACCTGCGTGGTATTCCAAGCCGTGCCGCAGTGGGAGGCGCTTGGAAAAGGCTTGGTAGCGGTTTTGCCGATGTACTGGGCGGTCGGTATTGTGGAGATCTTTACTTACGTTCCGATGCTCGGTGCCGGCGGTACATACTTGTCCTTTGTGACCGGCAACATCTCCAACCTGAAGCTTCCGTGTGCGCTGGATGCGCTTGAGCGTGCTAACGTCAAGCCCAGCTCGGAGGAGGGCGAGATCGTTTCCACCATCGCGATTGCGGTGTCCAGTATCGTGACCACACTGATCATCATTATCGGCGTGATTCTGATCGTGCCGCTGCAGCCGCTTTTGGAAAATCCGGTGCTGACGGCGGCGTTCGACCAGATGCTGCCGGCGTTATTCGGCGGTCTGGGCGTGGTATTTGTATCCAAAAATCCGAAGCTCGCGATTGCGCCGATCATCTTGATGCTGACGCTGTTTATCGGCGTGGACGCGCTCAATCAAGGCAACGTCGGTATCATGGTTCCGGTGGGCGTGCTGTTTACGATCGCGGTGGCGCGTATTCTGTATAAGAAGGGGAAACTGTAATCGATGGAAACGTATATCCTGTGGGGCGCGCTGGCGCTCGTTTTGGGGTTTTTGGCGGTTCTGCTTATCCGCACGGCGGCGTTTCGTCCGAAGCCGTCGGTGAAAGCGGACGATACGGAGATCCGTTTCGACTGCGATAAAGCGATTAGCAATTTGCAGACGCTCTTGCGGTTTAAGACCATTTCCTACCGCGATTCCTCGCTGGAGGACGCTGCGGCATTCGAGGATCTGATCGCCGCCTTGCCGTCGCTGTATCCGCACGTTTTTGAGGTTTGTACGTTTGAGCGTATGCCCGACCGCGCGTTGCTTTTCAAATGGCCGGGTAAGCAGGCGGGCGATCCGGCGGTGATGATGGCGCACTACGATGTGGTGCCGGTCAACGAAGAAAACTGGGAAAAACCGCCGTTTGCCGGCGTGCTGGAAAACGGCGTGCTGTGGGGACGCGGTGCGCTGGATACGAAGGTGACCTTCAACGGAGTGCTGTCGGCGGCCGATCATCTGATCGCCGAGGGCTTCCAGCCGACGCAGGACGTGTATTTTGCGTTTTCCGGCAACGAGGAGATCAACGGTGCCGGCGCTCCCAATATTGTTCAGTATTTTCAGGAACACAACATCACGCCGTCCATCGTGGTAGACGAAGGCGGCGCGGTGGTGGAAAACGTATTCCCCGGGGTATCGCTCCCGTGTGCGATGATCGGCATCGCCGAAAAGGGAATGATGGACGTGGAATATCGCTGTGTGTCGCAGGGCGGACACGCGTCTGCGCCCAAGCCGCACACGCCGGTGGGACTTCTCTCGCAGGCTTGCTGTCGAATTGAAGCCCATCCGTTCCGCTTTCATATCACCAAGCCGGTAGCGGCGATGTTTGATACGCTCGGTCGCCACTCCAATCTGTTGTATCGCCTGATATTTGCGAATCTCTGGTGCTTTAAGGGCGTGCTGGATCTGTTGGCGAAAAAGAGCGGTGGCGAGATGAACGCGCTGCTCCGCACAACCGTGGCGTTTACGCAAATGACCGGCAGCTCGGCGTCTAATGTCATTCCGCCGGAGGCGACGATGGTGTCCAACATCCGCTTAAATCCGGCGGATACGTTGGACGATGCGTTGGCGTATCTGCAAAAGACAGTCGGCGACGATCGCATTGAGATCACGCGCCTGCATGGCATTAATCCCAGCCGCATTTCGTTGTCCGAAGGACCGGCGTGGGACAAGATCGCCTCGGCGGTCGCTTCGACGTGGCGTGGTTGCGTGGTGACGCCGTATTTGATGGTGCAATGCTCCGACAGCCGTCATTACGGCGCGATTTCGGATAAGGTCTATCGCTTCTCGGCGATGGATCTCACCTCGGCAGAGCGTGCGTCTATCCACGGCAACAACGAATCGATCCGTGTGGATTGCATCGGTCGATCGGTGGAATTTTACATTCGACTGCTTTTGCAGTGCTAAAACAAAAACTCCCAGTCGGTCGACTGGGAGTTTTTTTAATTTTCACTTTTTACCGGCGCGATAAATAGATTGCGATCCACGTTGCCGTAGATGCCGTTGACGCGTCCTTTGCTGGTGTATTGCAGGAAGGTGTATCCGTAGTAGAAATCGCGGGTGTCGTATTCCGCCAACCAGAACGGGTATTCCGCAAAATCCTCCAACTCGTATTCGGAATAGGCGAGATACTTGTAGGAATACAAGCCCGCCTGATACCCGCCGTCCCGAATGGTCTGCAAGAACATTTTGGCGGCATTGTTGAGGTTGGTGGAGGGGAGGTTATCCGTTCGCGCCGGTGATTCGGGTGCCTGCTCCCAATCGAAAAATACCGGAAGATCGAGCGGCATTCCGTTTAGGATTTTCAATACGTACTGCGCTTCCTCAAGCCCTTCATCGCGCCCCAACGCCTGCGAGTAGAAATATACGCCGACCGAGAGTCCGGCGGCTTTTGCCTCGCGGATGTTTTTGTAAAAATCGCTGTCGGTGTACACCACACCGTCCCGATATCCGCGAAATCCGCAACGGATGATCGCGAAATCGATGCCGTCGGCGCGCACCTTTTTCCAATCGATGTCGCCTTGCCATTCGGACACATCGATGCCCTGCTCGATGGTATATCGCCCGTCGTTTTCGGGAATGACGATGCCGCCCTCGCCGCGCTTGATGCCGAGCGTCCGCAAGGGGTTGCGGCCGAGCTTGTAGTGCTTCTGAATGGTCAACCGCCCGAGGATGGAATCCTCAATGACAATGTCCTCGCCGTCGTCCTCGGGTACGACGTCCTCGACCTCTTGCGTGAAGGCGCTTTCCACGTAGATGGTGTGGGTCTCTACGGTGTAGGAATGGTGGATCAAAAACCAGACCAACCAGATAAGAATGCCGATCGTTGCTGCTGCAACGGTCGCAATGGCGACGTAGGGGAGCCACACGTCGAGCTTGTACTTTTTATGAAATGGGATCACGTCGCCGAAGAGTACTTCGGTTTGCGGATCGGGAAATGACAACCGACGCATAGCGCCCCTCCTTTCCTCAAATAAATCGTGACGATGAAGGTCAGCCGACGATTGACGGGATATCTGCCAGATTGGAGACGATGTGATCCACCGTCACGCCGTCCGGCAACGGATGCCGGTGCGGATTAAACCAGCAAGTCGCAATGCCGGCGCGGCGTCCGCCCTCCATATCGGAGGAGAGGCTGTCGCCAATGATGATCGTCTCGGATTTGTCAAAGCGGTCGATCTCGGCAAAGCACGCTTCAAAGAAGCGAATATCCGGCTTGTTATAGCCGATCTCGTGTGAGATAAACATTCGCCGAAAATACGGCTCGATGCCGGCGCTGGCGATGCGTCCGCGCTGTACCGACGCGGTGCCGTTGGAAACCAGATACAGCGCGTGGTTTTTTGAGAGCGTCTGTAACAGTTCCGGTGCGCCGTCAATGAAATAGTGGCCGGTGCCAAGTGTTTTTTCATAGACCGCTTGTACGCGATTGCTGTCCTCGTTGACAGCCAGTTCGGCAAACAAAAGCTCGAAGCGGTGGGGCAGAAGCTTTTCGCGCGTGATCTCACGCTTTTCCAGCTTCTTCCACAGACTTTGGTTGATCTCGCTGTACCGCTGCACGACTGCCGGCGTGGGCTCGATGCCAAAACGCGCCAGCGTTTGACTGACGGCAGCCGCTTCGGTTTTTTTGAAATCCAAGAGAGTATCGTCCAAATCCAATAAAACAATGCGATACATAGGCTCCTCCACAGGAAACAAGGGCCGATGCGGACATCGGCCCTTGCGTGTATTTTATTCAGCAGACACAGCGCTTCCGAGCGCGTTGTTGGCCTTGGCTTGCAGGTAGGCGTTGATAAAGCCGTCCAGCTCGCCGTCCATCACCGCGTTGACGTTGCCGGTCTCGTGACTGGTGCGGTGGTCTTTGACCATCGTGTACGGCATAAACACGTACGAACGGATCTGGCTACCCCAAGCGATCTGCGCTTGGCTGCCCTTGATATCCTCAATGCGCGCCAAATGCTCGCGCTCCTTGATCTCGATGAGCTTGGCGGTCAGCATACGCATACAGTAGTCACGGTTCTGGAACTGGCTGCGTTCGGTCTGGCAGGATACCACGATGCCGGTCGGAATGTGGATCAAACGAACGGCCGACGAGGTCTTGTTAACGTGCTGGCCACCCGCGCCGGAGGAACGGAAAACCTCCATTTTGATGTCCTCGGGACGAATCTCCACGGTGACGTCCTCGTCCAGTTCGGGAATGACTTCCACCGCCGCAAACGAGGTGTGGCGGCGGCCGGATGCATCAAACGGCGACACACGCACCAAGCGGTGAATGCCGGCCTCGGATTTCATATAGCCGTAGGCGTTTTCGCCTTTGATGACGATGGACGCGCTCTTAATACCGGCTTCGTCGCCATCTTGGTAATCCAAAATATCGTAGCTAAAGCCACGGCTTTCTGCCCAGTGGGTGTACATACGATAAAGCATCGACGCCCAGTCCTGCGCCTCGGTACCGCCGGCACCGGCGTGGAAGGTAAGGATCGCGTTGTTGGCGTCGTACTGACCGGTCAGCAGGGTAGAGAGGCGCTCTTTCTCAATGGTTTCTTCCACTTCGGTCACACCGGCGGCGCATTCCTCCAGCATCGAGAGGTCTTCCATCTCGTCGGCCAGTTCAATGAGCGCCATCGTATCGGCAAACAAGGCTTTGAGCTTGTTGTAGCCGTCAATTTTAATGTGCAGCTGGTTGACACGATGGGTAACCTTCTGCGCGGCCTCCATATTATCCCAGAAATTCGGAGCCATGGCGCGCTGTTCCAGTTCTTCCACCTCGCGCTCCATCTGGGACATGCCCAGCGCATCCGAAAGTTCATTCAGATCGTCTTCCATTCCGGCCAGCTTCAACCGGAGTTCTTCAAATTGCAGCATCTGACAATCTCCTCTACAAATATTCCACCGATGATTATACCCAAAAAACCTCTATTTGTAAAGAGAAAAAATAAAAAAGAAAAAAAGACTTGACTTATTTTCTTTTCGTTGTTATAATATTCGATGGCTTTTTAGGCCAAATCCTTGTCCTGCAGAGTCAGGACCATTAGTCCATAAGGAGGTGCAATGATATGCCCACAGTGAAAGGTTCGTACGAGGCTGTCCTCATCTACTCGGTGAAGGGCGGCGACGAGAGCGTCGAGGCTCTCAAGGAGAAGTTTGCTTCTCTGATCGCGTCGAAAGCGGAAGCGGGCGAAATTGATGATTGGGGTAAACGCCGTCTGGCCTACCCGATCAACAAGGAAGAGGAAGGCTACTACGTCCTCTACAATTTCGTGAGCACGCCGGAATTCCCGGCCGAGCTGTCCCGCGTTGCCGGTATCACCGACGGTGTCCTGCGTGATATGGTTATCCGCAAGGAAGAAGCCTGAGAGGAGATCGAAGCATGAACATTATTTGTTTGATGGGTCGCCTTGCCGGCGATCCGGAACTGCGCCGTACCGCCAATCAGACGGCGGTCACCAGTTTCGCCGTGGCGGTCGACCGCCGCTTTGTGCCGCAGGGCCAGGAGAGACAGGCTGATTTCATTCAGTGTGTTGCTTGGCGCCAGACGGCCGAATTCATCTGCCGTTATTTCCACAAAGGTCAGCGTATTGCGCTGCAGGGTTCTCTGCAGTCCCGTCAGTACACCGACCGTGACGGCAACAAGCGCACGGCTTACGAGGTCGTGGTGGACAACGCCGAATTCTGCGAGCCGAAGTCCGCGACGTCCGGTTATGCGCCGCGCGGAAACGATTCTCAGGTAACGCCGTACTCCGAGCCGGGCACCGCGTTTTCGACCGCTGCAGCGGACGATTTCGAGGAAATCACCGGTGACGATCAACTGCCGTTTTGAGAATCCACACTAACTTAACTTAAAGGAGGCCTACACAATGGCTGATGAGAGAACCGAGCGCCCGATGCGCGGTCCGCGCAAGGGTCGCCGTAAGGTCTGCGCTTTCTGCGCCGACAAGGTCGATTACATCGATTACAAGGATGTAGCTCGTCTGCGCCGTTTCCTGTCCGAGCGTGCGAAGATTCTTCCGCGCCGCGTGACCGGTACCTGCGCGCGTCACCAGAGAGAGCTGACCGTCGCGATCAAGCGCGCCCGTCTGATCGCCCTGCTGCCGTACGTTGCAGACTAATTGATCTAACAAAACACACCCGTTGCCGATCGGCAACGGGTGTGTTTTTTGTTTGTTATTCGGTGCGAAGTGCCACAACCGGATCTTTTTTCGCGGCGCTGCGCGAGGGAATGATACCGGCGATCAGCGTCAGCAGAAGGCTGATGATGACCAGTGCGACCGCCACGACCGGCGGCAGATAGGCGTTCAGATTGGCAATGCCGGTGAGGTGATGCAGGATCGCATTAATGGGAATGCACAAGAGATAGGTGACCAGCACACCCAACAGACCGGAAGCAAAACCGATTATAATCGTTTCGGCGTTAAACATACTCGACACGTTCTTTTTAGAAGCACCAATGGCGCGCAGGATGCCAATTTCCTTGGTACGTTCCTGCACCGAAATGAGCGTGATAACACCGATCATAATGGAGGATACGACCAGCGAAACTGCCACAAAAGCAACCAGCACGTAGGTGATGGCGTTGATGATCAGCGTGACCGATGACATCATCAAACCAACGTAATCGGTGTAGATGATCTGCTTTAACTCGTCGACGCCGTCGTTGTATTCGGTGATGGCGGCCTCGATCACGTCCTTGTTTTCAAACGAGGACGCGTACAGATTGATGGTGGCCGGATCATCCAGTTCCACGTAGCCAAGCGTCCGCAGATTGCTCTCGTAGCTTTCCTCCGAGAATTCCAAAACCTCGTCGTGATACAACGCACAGTCCTTGGTGGAGTAGTCGGGAAGCGCCGCATCCAATGCCGCCGCCAACTGTGCGGTGGTCAGCATACTCATCTGTTGCTGGATGCCGGCGGCATACTGCATACGCACGCGCTCGGTCACCATATTGGTGAACAACTCATCCAACTCGTCGTCCGACATCGCGGCGATATAATCCTTGAGCTTCGCCTCGTCCATACTCATCTGCTGGGAGAACACGTCAAACAGCGTTTCTTCCATTTTTTCGCGGTTCATATCCTTCATCGATTGCTCGACCGCGTTATCCAGATACTCCTGCGACGGAATGCTTTGAATGGCGATATATGCATCCGCTTTTCCTTTTTCGTCCAGTTCGTCGATATACCGACGGAAATTCGTTTCTTTTTCCTTGTCGGTCAGATCGCCCGTCACCTCTTGGAACGGCAGACCGGTAAAGATATCGGTATGGGGCGAATCGAGCTGTGCCTTAATGGCGGCGGATTTTTTGTTTTCCTCCACGACGTAAGAGGTCAACTCGCCCGTGTAACCGATCGAGCCGGCCAGCATGGTGGATACCGCATCCTCGTTCGGACGAATGATGCCCGAAACCTTCAGATCAATGCCGTTGTCGTACAGATACCGCAGTCCTGCTTCGGTTTCGCGCAGATCGGTGTACAAGCCGCTGGCCTCGTCGTAGGTATAGCAATCGGCACCGAGGACGGTGCGGAAGGTCATATCGCAGATTTCCTCGTAGGTCCATTTATCCTGCTTGACCTCAAGGGACGTACCGTTGAGGGCGGCGTCTGCGAGCTTGTCGATGTCTTCTTTGGTTTTGAGACCGAGCGCATAAAGCGCCATGTCGTCCAATTCGTTTTGCTCGTCGACCACCAACACGATCTCGTTGTACTCGGTCGGCCAGGAGCCGTAGATTACGTCGTATTGCTTTTCCAGCAGCGGACTGATCAGCTTGCCGTTGTCACCGCCGAGCATCTCCTGCCACAGAATAGAGCCGGCGGCCATAGGGGAGAAACTCATCATAGAGGAAAACGCACTGCCGTTTTCGCTCATACCCATCATGCCCGACATATCCATACCGAAATATTCAATAAGCAGTTCTTGCAACAGCGCCTGCGAATCGGAGGGGATAATGGTGCCGTCGGGCGATTTGGTGTACACCAACAGATCCATATCGTAGGTGTATTGGATGCCGCTGACCGCTTCGTGAAGCTCCGGATTTTTTTCGCTATTTTCAATGGCATCTTCGAGATACGCCTTAAACGCCTTCAAATCGTTTTCGATGGTCTCGGTGTCGTTTAGGGCGTTGATCATATCGTACACCATACCCTTTTGATACACCGCATCGTTTTCGTGTTCGTCTGCCGACTCGGCGTTTCCGATAAAGGTGGCCATCAACGTGCCCATGTCCATATGCTGAGATTCCAGCGTGATGGGGTAGGAGGAGAGAGTATCCTCCTGCAACGTGTCGATATAGGTCGTCATACCCTGCGAGACCGCAAAAATGAGTGCGATGCCGATAATGCCGATGCTGCCGGCGAACGCTGTCAAAATGGTTCGGCCTTTTTTGGTGAACAGGTTTTTGAGCGATAAACCAAACGAGGTAGCAAACGACATCGACGGCTTTTTCTCGCGACGCCGGCGCTTGCCGGTCGGTTGGCTTGCCTGCAGACGATCGTGCTCGGCGGCAATTTCCTCCTCGGAAAGCGGATGCGAGTCGCCGATGATTACGCCGTCCAGCATGCGAATAATACGCGTGGAGTAGCGATCGGCGAGCTCGGGGTTGTGGGTGACCATCACCACCAAGCGATCGCGCGCGATCTCCTGTAGGATATCCATTACCTGTACGCTGGTTTCGGTGTCCAGCGCACCGGTGGGCTCGTCTGCCAGCACGATATCGGGGTTGTTGACGATCGCACGGGCAATCGCCACACGCTGCATCTGACCGCCGGAAAGCTCGCTCGGCTTTTTCTTAAGCTGATCGCCGAGCCCCACCATAGCCAACGCCTCTTTGGCACGGCGACGGCGCTCCGCTTTGGAAACACCGGAAAGCGTCAGCGCCAGTTCGACGTTTTGCAGAACCGATTGATGGGGGATCAGATTGTAACTCTGAAACACAAAGCCGACCGAGTGATTGCGGTAGGTGTCCCAATCGCGATCTTTGAAATCCTTGGTGGAGCGTCCGTTAATGATCAGATCGCCGGCGGTGTATTGATCCAATCCACCGATGATGTTGAGCATGGTGGTTTTGCCGCAGCCCGATTGACCGAGGATGGACACAAATTCGCTTCTGCGGAATTGCAGATCGATCCCTTTGAGCGCGTGAACGGTGCTTTCACCGGCCGGATAATCCTTCTTAATGTTTTTTAGTTCCAGCATGGAGAAGACTCCTTCCATTAATTTACACTTTTATCATACATCGAAATGGTAAGAGGAGTATGGACATTCTATGAATTTTTAGGCAAAAAATAAAACAGGGCTCTGGCACGCCAAAGCCCTGCGAGATTACAAAAGAACTGGTACGGCGATCAACACCACAATACCGATGAGGATGCGGTATACGCCGAAGCCCTTGAAGTCGTGTTTTTTGATGTAGTTCATAAACACGCGGATCACCACGACCGACACGATAAACGACACCACAAATCCCACGATCAGCGAGGCCCAGTGCAACCACTCAAACTGTGCAAGCGTACCTTCCAAAGCGGCTTTGAGCAACTTGATGCCGCTCGCGCCAAACATCACCGGAATGGCCATAAAGAACGAAAATTCCGCCGCCACCGAACGCGCCGCACCGAGTGCCGTGGCACCCAGAATGGTTGAGCCGGAGCGCGAGGTACCGGGAATGAGCGCGAGCATTTGGAACGCGCCGATACCCAGCGCACGCTTGGGGGAAAGTTCGGTGAGATCGTTTACCTTGGGTTTGCGGACTACGCTTTCCATTACGATAAAGAGGATGCCGTACACGATCAACGCCGCGGCAATGATGTAGAGAAACACAGCGGTGTGCTCGGTTTCCATACTATCCAGCCAATCGTCGATGAGCAGGCCGGCGATCGCCGCCGGAATGCTGGCGATCAACACTTTTCCCCACAGCCAAAAGGTTTCCTTTTTCTGCTCGCTGGTTTTCTTGGGCGAGAGGGGGTTGAGTTTGTGGAAATACAGCACCACCACCGCCAAAATCGAGCCGAGCTGGATCACCACGTCGTACATCGAGGAAAACGCCGGACCGATGGCGTCGTGCGGAAACAGCGGTAACAATTGCTGGGCGAGTTTCAGGTGGGCGGTACTGCTGATGGGCAGCCATTCGGTAATGCCCTGCACCACGCCCATCAGCGCGGATTTCAGCAACTCCCAGAATTCCATAGCAATCGACTCCTTTCAAGGAAAAACGGGATACCGAGGTATCCCGTTTTTTACGTCTTACAGATCGAGGTCGTTGAGTATATCGCGGAGAAGAATGATCTCGTCCGGCGACAGGGTGCAACCCTTGCCCATCTTGGTGCGGCCCGGCGCCCACTCACGAATGTCGTACTTCGGGGCACGATCGTTCCAGCTGATCATATTCAGTTCTTTGGTCCAACCGGACGGGGTCTGCGACAGCACGCCGCACTCTTTCACGATTTCATATTTCAGCTCAGGCATAGTTCATAACTCCTTTTTTGTGTGTTACAGTATATGTTGAGGAGACGCGCTCCATTCAACCAAATTTATTTCAGCAAATTCGCGAGCCAACTGACGGTACTGCGGCGCGGGGCAGAGCGCTTCGGCTGCTGCATCAAGCGCGGCTTATTGACCGGATTGGCGGCAGCCGGTTGTGCGACCGTCGATTTCGGGGCGGCAGAGGCCGGCAAGGGCTTGCCCTCCAAGATCTCTTGGATCAACTCGTCCAGATGTACGCCGGCGGCATCCTTCTGTTCTTCCAGTACCGCGCGCGCTTCGCCGATGCGGCGGCGCGTTTCGGCCAACTGGCTTTCGTAATCGGCCACCAGTTTTTCCATCGTATCCAGACATTCCTCGCTGCGCTTGCAGGAGGTGCCGAGGAAATTCAAGCTGTGCTTGCGCATCTCGTCGGTGATGTTTTGCAGACGACCAGTCACCGCTTGATACTGCGACTGCTGCTCGCGGAGGGTGGCGTTGACCGCCAACAAGCGAGCGTTATCCAGCTCCAACTGACTTTGTCCCTGCTGACGGGTGTTGAGTTCTTCAATTTGTGCGCGCAATTCGCGGTTGGCGCGATTGTGCTCATCGATCAACGCTTCCAGCTGATCGTTTTGCTCGGTCAGCGAAGCGATCTCTGCTTCCGCTGCCGCGCGAGCCTGTTCCGCTTCGACCAAGCGAGCGTTTTGCGCATTCATCTGCTCTTGCAGAGCCTGCAACTGCTGCTCGTTTTCCCGGCACAGCGTGTCGATGTAATCGAGCACGTCTTGACGGTTAAATCCACGGAAACTGGAACGAAACAATCCGTTACCTGCCACGGTTACACCTCCAACTTTACATAAATTCATCTTATTATATCACTATAAAATAAAAAATACAACATTTATTTTCAGGAAAATCGCATTTTTTCAAAAAACAAGACCAAAGCCGTTGCTTTCGGTCGGGAAATGTGGCAGATTACACAAACGAAATGCGAAAAACGATCTACTATAATAAAAACCGGTCGTCCGCTTTGGCGGATGACCGGTTTTTGTTTAAAACATCGATAAGGTAAACGTATAGGTTTTGGTTTCATTGGGGGCGGCGGTTTGAATGTTCCACTTATGTTCAAATACGTCGTCCTCGCTGTATTTCGTGGCCATCGTCACCCACGGCTCCAAGCAGACAAACGGGGCGTCCGTTTCGGTTGACCAGAGAGCGACCGCCGGAAAATCCGCAAACGCCATTTCTACACCGCGACCGCTTTTTTTGGAAAACAGCTTGATCTTGCGGGAACGGATGTTATCGAAAATCAGTGCGTCGCCGCGGAACAACGGATGCCGCAGCGTAAATCGCTGTTCGTTTGTGAGCATTCGGTTGCGGATGCCGTCGACGATCAGGCCGGCGGCCAGATCGACGGTCGGACAATCCGCCGTTTCGGGATACTCCAACTCCACCGCATAATCCTCGAAATTTTCGCCCTCCACCAGCGGCACGTTGATGCCGGGGTGTCCGCCAACGCCAAACGGCATCGGATCGGCATCGGTGTTGGTGACGGCGTAGGATACCGCCAACCGATTGTCCTCGATGGCATAGGTGATGCGGAACGCAAACCGATACGGATAGCGCTCGCGCGTTTCCTCGTTATCGGTCAGCAGAAAGGTCGCCGCGGTATCGGACGCACTTTCCACGACAAACTCCGAGGTGCACGCAAACCCGTGAATCGGCAGACGGATCTCGCCGCGGGCGCAAGTCGCTTTTTGCCCGCGCAGCTGACCGACGGTGGGGAACAGGTTGGGCGCACGATCGCCCCAGTTCTCCTGATCGCCTTGCCACAGATATTCGGTGCCGTCGGCAGTAACCATGGATTTCAGCTGTGCGCCAAAGCTCTCGATCTTTACGGTGAGGGCTTGATTTTGTAAGGTAACGGTCATAGGAAACTCCTTATTGCTTCAGTTTGGTCCACCAGACGTCCATCAACTTGTTGGTGGCATCCGGCAGCGTGATATACGCCTCGGCTTTGATGGCGTCCAGATCGGGATAATACAACGGATTTTCGCCCATTTCCGGATCCAGCAGCTCGCGCACCTCGTCGTGCGGAGAGCCGTAGCAAACGTACTCGGCATTGGCGAGCGCCACGTCGGTGCGGCAGAGGAAATTGATATACGCCTCCGCTTCGGCTTTTCTGGTTGACTTGCTGCTGACGCAGGCGCTGTCAACAAAGAAGTTCACCGTCTGCTCCGGAATATAGAAGCCGACGTCGGGGTTGCCTTCCTCCACGTCGCAGATGATGGCTATATCGCCGTTGTAATACGGCGCGAGCCACGCCTCCTCGTTGATCATTTTGTCGTAGACTTGATCCATCACGTACGCTTGCACCAACGGCTTTTGCCGGATAAGCTCCTGCGCAGCGGCGGCGATTTCGTCCTCATCGGTGGTGTTGATGGAGTAGCCGAGCTTTGCTTCGGCGATCGCAAAGGCATCGCGCGGGTTGTTGAACATCAAAATCTGCTTGCTGTACTTTTCGTTCCACAGAATGTCCCAGCCCGCCTTCAAATCGGCCTCGTCCACGTATTTTTTGTTGTAAAAAATGCCGGTGATGCCCCACATATACGGCACCGAATAGGTGTTGTCGGGATCGAAATCCCAGCCGGTGTACGCCTCGGCAATGTGCGAGGCGTTGGGGATGTTTTCGTAGTTGAGAGGCGCCAGCATATCGCCTTCGATCATTTTGCCGATCATATAATCCGAGGGGATGATCACGTCAAAATCCACCGAGCCAATCTTCGCCATAGCGTAGATGGATTCGTTGCTGTCAAAGGTGAGATATTTGACGCGAATGCCGGTTTCTTTCGTGAAAGCCTCGTTGACGTCCAACACCTCGTCGTCGAGATATTCGCCCCAGTTGTACACCGTGATCTCCGGCGTGTCATCCTCAACGGCCGTACAGCCGGTCAAAAGTGAAAACAGAAGCACGGCGACGATCGTCACCGTCAGGGAACGGAAAAGCTTCATCGCGCACGCCCCCTTCTTTCTTCTTTTTTGAGCTTGTTTTCGTTGTGGATCTGAATGACGTTGACCGTCACCAGCAACAACAAAACCGAGCCAAACAGCAGGGTGGACACCGCGTTGACCTCCGGTGTTACACGGCGGCGCACCATCGAGTAGATGGTGACCGACAGCGTCTGTGCGCCGGAGCCGGCGGTGCAATAACTGATGACAAAATCGTCCAGCGACAGCGTAAACGCCATCAGCAAGCCGGTAAACACGCCGCTGGCGATCTCCGGCAGAATGACCTTGAAAAACGCCGGCACGGGATGACATCCCAGATCCAATGCCGCTTCGTAGAGGTGTTTGTCGGTCTGGCGAAGCTTGGGCATGATCTGCAAAATGACGTAGGGGATGTCAAAGGTGATGTGGGCAATGAGAAGCGTGCCGAAGCCCATTTTCAAATGGGTGCCGAAGGTGTGGTTCATAAAGCTGATGATTGCCACAAACAACAGCATCAGCGCCACACCGGTCACGATCTCCGGATTGTTGACCGGAATGTTGTTGACCGTTAAAAACACCTTTTTGAGTTTGTTGTTCATGCCGTGAATGCCGACGGCGGCGGCAGTGCCAATGACGGTTGCCACCAACGAGGCAATGATCGCCACCAGCAAGGTGACCTGGAGTGATTCCATGATCATCTCATTTTGGAACAGCTGCTCGTACCATTTGAGCGAAAACCCGTTCCACACTACGCGGCTTTTGGAATCGTTAAACGAAAACAGGATGAGCACGGCGATAGGGGCGTAGAGGAACAAGAAGATCAGGCTGTTATACACACGGGAGAGTGCTTTCATACCGTCACCCCCTCGTTATCTTTGTCAAAGGCGTTCATAATGCCCATACTGATGAGCAGTAACACCATCAACAACAACGCCAGCGCCGAGCCGACGTTGTAGTCGGGCGCGGTGCCAAAGAATTTCATCTCGATGTTATCGCCGATCATATTGACTAGACTGCCGCCGAGAATCTGCGTAATGGCAAAGGTACTGATGATCGGGATCAACACCATCGTGATACCGCTGATGATACCCGGTACCGACAGCGGCAGGATCACGCGGGCAAACACCTGAATAGCGTTAGAGCCGAGATCCTGTGCCGCCTCGATGACCGAACGGTCGATTTTGACCATCACCGAATAAAGCGGCAGGATCATAAAGGGCAGGAAGTTATACACCATACCCAGCACGACCGCGCCGGTGGTGTTGATCATATTGAGATGCAACCCAAACAAGCCAAGGAATTGGTTGATAAAGCCGTTGTTTTCCAAAAGCGACTGCCACGCATAGGTGCGGAGCAGAAAATTCATCCACATCGGCATCATAATGAGCATCACCATCGTTTGCTGAACGCGGCCTTTGGCGCGCGAGATGCTAAACGCCAGGGGATAGGCGAGCAACAGACAAATGGCGGTGGACAGCAAGCCGATCCAGAACGACCGCAACAGCGAGCCGGCGTACTGGTGGATGGCGAAAATATTGTCCAGAGTAAAAGCGCCTTCGGCGGTGGTGAAGGCGTAGTAAACGACTACTCCCAACGGAACGACGGTAAAGATCGCCATCCACAACGCAAAGGGAGCGGCCGCACCGCGAGCCTTCATCATATCAGTCCGCCTCCTCCGCCGCGGTCGACTCGTCGTCGACCAGGTCGATGGTCGGATCGTTCATCTCGTCGAACTCCTCGGAGTACGAGCTGTAATCGCCGAACATACCGGAGTAACGCGATTTTTTCATAATATGGATGTCGTCCGGATCCAGCACGATACCGATCACGCTGCCCACCGGATGATACTCGGTGGTCTGGATCAGCCACTTAAATCCGTAGAAATCGACGATCGTTTCGTAGTGGACACCCTTAAACGTCACCGAAGTGACCGTGCCGGTCAAGCCCTGCTCGGGCGGCACGATGTTGATGTCCTCCGGTCGAATAACCACGTCGACCGGCTCGTCCTTTTCAAAGCCGGCATCCAGACAATCGAACACGCGACCGAAGAACTTAACCTTGTAGTCGGCCAGCCTCACACCGTCTAAAATATTACTTTCGCCAATGAAATCCGCCACGAACGCGTTGACCGGCTCGTTATAGATATCCAGCGGCGTACCGATCTGTTGGATTTCGCCGCCGTCCATCACCACGACCGTATCGGACATCGAAAGTGCTTCTTCCTGATCGTGAGTGACGTAGATAAACGTAATGCCCAAGGATTTTTGCATATTCTTGAGTTCGTTTTGCATATCCTTGCGGAGCTTGAGATCCAGCGCCGCCAACGGCTCGTCAAGCAACAACACCTTCGGGTTGTTGGCGAGGGCGCGCGCGATCGCCACGCGCTGCTGCTGACCGCCCGAAAGGGTGGAAACGGTGCGTTTCTCAAAGCCTTTCAGGTTGACCATCGTGAGCATTCGCTCTACCGTTTCTGCGATCTCGGCCTTCTTTTTCTTCTGCACCTTCATCCCGAACGCCACGTTGTCGTACACGTTCAGGTGCGGGAACAGCGCGTAGCGCTGAAAAATGGTGTTGACCGGTCGCTTATACGGCGGCAGATCGTTGACGCGCTTGGCGCCAAAAAAGACATCGCCGCTATCCGGTGTGAGGAAGCCGCCGATGATGCGCAGCGTCGTCGTCTTTCCGCAGCCGGAAGGGCCGAGGAGCGTGACAAATTCCCCATCGTAGATACTGAGATTTAAGTTCTCCAGCACCTTTTCACCGTCAAACGATAGTGCGATGTCTTTGAGTGTAATGATCGGATTTTTTTCCATTTTCAATGCATCCCCCTTTGCGGTCGTGCCGGACGGCACATAGAAGTTTCCCGTGGACGGTCATGGCCGTCATCGGACGTGAAACCGCGGTACTTGGGACGAGCGCCCTCGCAAAGGGTTTTTCGCAAAGCGTGACGGGGAATCGTCCGCTTGCGGCGCCGCTTGGATACCGCTTGGTTTTTGCTTAGATGCAGGCTCCTGCGAAGAAATTTCGCAGGATGCAACGACATATATTATAAATTATACCATATAAAAGGTCAATAGATTTTCGGAAATATTCCCCGAAAATCCAAAAAAAACGGAGAATTCCGCAAGATTTTGCACGTAATTCGACGCGCATCACGGAAATTCTCCGGTTTTCTCTTATTTTTGTCGGTCTTTCACCGTTTTCCAGTAGGCGGCAAAGGCCTGTTCGTTCTTGTTGTCGCCCGGCGTGTAGTAGGTGGCGTCCTGCAGGACATCCGGCAAATACTGTTGCTTGACCCAGTGATCGGGGAACGCGTGCGGATACAGGTAATGCTGGCCTTTGACCGCGGCATCCTCGCCGTCGTAATGCTTGTTTTGCAGCTGCCGTGGCACCGGACCGGAGCGACCGGCCTGCACGTCTGCCATCGCCGCGGCAATGGCGTTGTGTGCGGAGTTGGATTTTGGTGCGGTCGCCACCATGATGACCGCATCCGCCAAGGGCAGACGCGCTTCCGGCAAACCGACCTGCAACGCGATATCCACCGCCGATTTGACGATGGGAATGATCTGTGGATACGCCAGCCCCACGTCTTCGCACGCGCACACCATCAATCGACGGCATGCCGAGGGGAGATCGCCGGCTTCCAGCAATCGCGCCAGATAATGAAGTGCCGCGTCCGGATCGGAGCCGCGCATCGATTTCTGGTAAGCGGAAACGATGTCGTAATGATCATCGCCGTCTCGGTCGTAGCGCATCGCGCTGCGCTGACCGAGTTGCGAGGCGTTTTCCAACGTCACGTGAATGCCGCCGACAGCGTCGGTTTCCGCCGCCAGCACGCACAGCTCTACGGTGTTGATGGCCTTGCGGACGTCGCCGCCGCACGCCGCCGCGATCTTTTCGACCACGCCGTCTTCTACCTCGATCTCTACCTGCTGCTCGTCTGCCAACACGTCGAAAGCGCGGCGGACTGCCTTGGCGATCTCGTCAACCTCCACCGGCTTGAACTCAAACACGGTCGATCGACTGAGAATGGCGCTGTAAATGTAGAAATACGGATTTTCGGTGGTGGACGCGATCAGCGTAATACTGCCGTTTTCAATGTACTCGAGCAGCGTCTGCTGCTGGCGTTTGTTGAAATACTGGATCTCGTCTAAATAGAGCAGGATTCCGTTCATACCGGCAAACGTACCGGTTTCCTCAACGATCGCCTTAATGTCGGCGGTCGAGGCGGTGGTGCCGTTCAATTTGTGCAGGCGCATATCGGATTTTTCCGCAATGATGCGCGCCAGCGTCGTCTTGCCTACGCCGGACGGTCCGTAGAATATAAGGTTAGGGATTTTTCCCGATTCGATGATTCGTCGAAGCGACTTGCCCTCGCCGATGAGATGGGGTTGTCCCACCATATCGTCTAAGCAATTCGGGCGAATGCGATCGGCCAGGGGAGAGTTCATACGTTCACCTGATTTCCCAAGAAATTGAAAGCGGAGAGAAGCTTATTCGTACAGCGGGTACTTGCTGCAAAGCGCGGTCACACCGGCGCGGATGGCATCCGCTTTGTTTTCGAAATCGGTGACGCAATCGGCAATAAAGCCGGCCACCAGATCCATATCCGCTTCTTTCAGCCCGCGAGTGGTGACCGCCGGCGTGCCCAGACGCAGACCGCTGGTGACAAACGGCGACAGCGGCTCGTTGGGGATGGTATTCTTGTTGGCGGTGATATACACTTCGTCAAGGTTGTGCTCCAGCTGCTTACCGGTGATGCCGGTATCGCGCAGATCCATCAGCATCAGATGGTTGTCCGTACCGCCGGACACCAGCTTCATACCGCGGTTGATCAAACCGGTAGCCAGCGCCTGTGCGTTTTTGACGACCTGTTCCTGGTACGCCTTAAACTCCGGCTTGAGAGCCTCGCCGAAGCAGACCGCTTTACCGGCGATCACGTGTTCCAGCGGACCGCCCTGCGAGCCGGGGAACACCGCCGAATTGATGCGCTTGGCGATGTATTCGTTGTTGGTGAGGATCAAACCGCCGCGCGGGCCGCGCAGCGTCTTGTGTGTGGTGGTGGTCACCACGTCCGCGTACGGCACGGGATTCATATGCTGACCCGCCGCCACCAAGCCGGCGATGTGCGCCATATCCACCATCAGCATCGCGCCGTAGCCGTGCGCAATGTCTGCGAGCTTCTGAAAATCGATGGCGCGTGCATACGCCGAAGCGCCGGCCACGATCAGCTTCGGTCGCACCTTGTTGACGGTTTTGGCGAGCGCCTCGTAGTCGATAAAGCCCTCGTCGTTGACGCCGTAGGCGACGAAATTGAAATATTTACCCGACATATTTGCCGGACTGCCGTGCGTGAGGTGACCGCCCTGCGACAGATCCATGCCCATCACGGTATCGCCCAGATTGAGCAGTGCCAGATAGACGGCCATATTGGCTTGCGCGCCGCTGTGCGGCTGAACATTGGCGAATTTCGCGCCGAACAACTCGCAAGCGCGATCGATGGCGATCTGCTCCAGCTCGTCTACGTGCACGCAACCACCGTAGTACCGCTTGCCAGGGTAACCTTCGGCATATTTATTGGTCAGAACGCTGCCCATGGCGGCCATTACCGCAGGGGAGACGATGTTTTCCGACGCAATCAACTCCAGATTGCGACGCTGGCGACCGAGCTCACGCTCCATGGCGGCACCCACCGCCGGATCGGCAGCCTTCACAAATCCAATAGAATCCAACATATTCTCGTACATGGTAAGAGATCCTCCTTGTAAAAAATATACCAGTATATATCATACTGGATTTTTCGTGTTTTAGCAAGAGAAAAACCGCAACTTTTCAAAAAAATTGACAAAATTCGCCGCAAATGCTAAACTGACAGCGAACGGAGGGATCACGATGACCAAAAAACAACGGGCGTTAGAGGCAGTCGAACGCCTGAAAGCGCGGTATCCGGAGGCGATTTGTTCGCTGAACTATACCTCTGCGTGGCAGTTGCTGGTGGCGACGCGCCTGTCGGCGCAATGCACCGATGCGCGTGTGAATTTGGTGACGCCGGCGTTGTTTTCGCGGTATCCCACTATGCAGGAAATGGCGGTTGCCGACGTGGACGAGGTGGGGAAACTCATTTATTCCTGCGGATTTTACAAGACTAAATCCAAAGATCTGGTGGAAATGAGCCGAATCCTGTGCGAGCAATTCGGCGGCGTGATTCCCGATACGGTCGAGGAGTTGATAAAGCTTCCCGGCGTGGGACGAAAGACCGCGAATTTAGTCGTGGGGGATGTTTACGGAAAACCGGCGATCGTGACCGACACCCACTGTATCCGCATTACCAATCGATTGGGCTTGGTCGACAGCGACGTGCCGGTCAAGGTGGAGGCGCAGTTGCGCGCGATTCTGCCGCCGGCGGAAAGCAACGATTTTTGTCATCGATTGGTGTTATTTGGACGGGATATCTGCTCGGCAAGGGCGCCGAAATGTGCCGAGTGTCCGCTTTTTGACATCTGTAAGAATAAAGCAAAATAAAACAAGCCGAACGGTCAGTTCGGCTTGTTTTTTATATACGCCAAGAGGGCGGTTTTCTCGTTAGCCACGCGCTTTTCGATCACGGCTTCCAGTAATTCATCCAACGCCTTGCCAAGAGCCGGTCCGGCCGGAAATCCTGCCGCTTGCAGATCGCGTCCGTCGACCGCCAAATCGCTCAAACGGTAACAGACGTCCAGTGCCAGCTTTTCTAGCATTTCACGCACCTGCTGATGCTCGGCCAGCCGCTTCTTCGTCCATTCCGGCGACTGCGCCAGACAATCGGCGTCCTGCACGTCCAGCAACTGCAACAGCACATCCTTGCCGAACTTGCGCAAACGCTTGGTCAACAGCACCTCATCCGGCGGCAAGGGGAGATCGTGGATCTTCACAAGCAACAGAATTCGCTCCACATCCTTGTTGCTCAGTTTAAATCGAGACAAAACATCCGTCGACAGCCGCACGCTGTGCGTGGCGTGACCGTAAAAATGCCCGACCCCGTTTTCATCAAGTGTAAAGCATTCCGCCTTGCCAATATCGTGTAACAGCATCGTCCAACGCAATACAGATTGCGGCTTGGCCGCCGCCACGGATGCCAGCGTATGCTCAAAAATATCGCGATCGTGATAGGGGGAATGCTGCGAAAAACCGATCAAGGGGGAGATTTCGGGAATTAAAAATTCCAGCACGTCGACAAACTCTCTGCACACGTTGGCGACGTAGCTACCGCACAGAAGCTTGGTGAATTCTTCGGTGATCCGCTCGGCAGAAACGAGCGATAACCGATGGGCGTTTCGGTGGATAGAGGCGGCGGTTTTCGGCTCGATCGCAAACCCCAAAACCGACGAAAACCGCAGCGCGCGGAGAATGCGAAGCGCGTCCTCCTCAAAGCGATCGTCGGGATTTCCGACGCAACGGAGGGTCTTGCTTTCCAAATCTCGCAATCCAAAAAACGGGTCAACCACGCCGTTTTCAATATCCATTGCCATCGCGTTGACCGTGAAATCCCGTCGCGCCAGATCCTCTTTTAGCGAGCGCGTAAAACGCACGCTGTCCGGGTGGCGACCGTCGGTGTAATCCCCGTCGACGCGATAGGAGGTCACCTCGAACGGGACGCCGTTTTTCATAACCGTGACGGTGCCGTGCTTTAATCCGGTGGGGATGGTTTTTTCGTCGCTAAATACCGCCAAAATTTCCTCGGGCGTTGCCGAGGTGGTGATGTCCCAGTCGTGAGGTTGTTCGCCGCGCAGCAGATCGCGCACGCATCCGCCTACCGGATAAGCCTCATAGCCGGCACGATTTAATTTTTGCACAATGCCGACGACGGCGGACGGAACGTTCATAGGCACACCTCAATGTAAAGGTACACACCTTTATACTTATAAAATCTGCATCAGCCAAACCAGAAGCGGAATGGTGCCCACCGACATAGCGGTGGAGATGAAAACACCGGCCGAAGCGGTCTCGGCGTCACCGCCGTAACGGTGGCAGAAGATGCCGCTGACGGTGGCAACCGGCATAGCGGCGATCACAACCGAAACCTGCAGCATCATCTGGTCGACGACAAACAACCGAAGAATGAAATACAGAATAAGCGGCAACACGACGTTGGTGATAACGGCAAACGGATACAACCGCCACTTGTTAAACATCTGTCGAATGGGCATACCGCCGAGCGTGGCGCCGATGATCAGCATGCTAAACGGCGCGGTCATACCGCCGACGGTGTCAATGGTGTTGTCGATCACGGTCGGTACGGGAATCTGTGCCACGTACACGATCAACGCCAGCACAGCCGTCACCGTGCCGATATTAACGACCGTTTTCCGCAGAGAAAGATGAAAATTCTTGCCGGCGATCAATTTTGCACCGTACGAGAACACCAGCGCGTTAAACGGCAACTGGAATAACATCGCATAAAACAGACCTTCTGAACCGTAAATGGCGGTAATGACCGGAAATCCCATATACGCGGCGTTGGTAAACACCGTCATAAACCGATAGAGATTGATTTGCTCCTTTTTTACGGCGAGCATCGGCGGAATCAGATAGGCAAACGCAATGAGAAACACATACACCAACACCGCGATACCGATCAATCCGAGCAATTCGCCGATCGAATGCTCATTTTTGACGTTGATGACGGCACTGAGCACGCTGGCCGGAACGATGATCGAGATCATCAGGTTTGACAATTTCGGCAGCATATCTTTGGTGATCAGGTTGAGTTTGCTGGCGATGTAGCCGACCGCCAGCAACAAAAACAACGAGATCATCTGGTTGATGATGTGAGTCATATCCAGCGTCATATCGATACTCCTTTAACAAATTCCTCCGCAAGTATACCATCGATACTCCTTTAACAAATTCCTCCGCAAGTATACCACAGAATAAATGGAATGTCAAAAAGAAAAACGGCCTGTTTTCACAGACCATTTTTCTTGGAGTAAGGAGAAGAAAGAAGTCACAAGGGCGTCGCTACAGCGGCAGAAAGAGGAGAATACAGGTTGGCTTTTCCGTCCGACTCGACCACCGTCCACGGAATTTCCGGCAGCAACAGCCGAACGTTGTTGATAAAGGTGCGTTCGGGAACGCCGCTGACGATGTGCGTCACGCCCAGCTTTTTCGCCGTAACCGCGGCGGTAAGCGCCGGTTCCTGACTAAACAGAATGTTCATTTCGCCGCCGAGTTTTTGCGTGCAGTTATAGAGCTTTTGCAGTTGCTCGGTGGCAAACGGCGTCAGCTCGCAGTTGATCTGAATGGTGATGACCTGCAACTGTACGCCGCGTTCGTCGGCGATGGTTTTTCCGTGACGGATCAGCCGCAGGCAATCGGATTGATCGGTCACAAATACAATTACGCTTTGGGGGTGCATCTTCCTCGTCCTTTCTTGTGACAAGATCATATTACCCAATAAATATGGCGTGGGTTTTGCGAATTTGTTGCAAATCTGTAAATCTTAATTTCCTCTTGCAAGCGGCCAAAAAGCGTGTTACAATATAGAAAATTATCGAAAAAGGAGGGGACGGAATGAAACGCGTAGCGCTCATTAACGATTTGTCCGGACTGGGCCGCTGTTCGCTGACGGCGGCGTTGCCGGTGCTGTCGGTGATGGGTGTACAGCCGTGCGCCATGCCGACGGCGGTACTGACCAATCAAACCGGCTATCCCTCTTTTACCATACAGAATTATACGCCGTGTGTGGCGGATTATGTAGCCGACTGGAAAAAAGCCGGTATGACCTTTGATGCGATCTCTACCGGCTTTTTAACTTCGGAACAGCAGGTGGAGGATATCCACTGTTTTTTGAAGGCGTTTCGCCGTCCGGAGAGTTTTTTGCTGGTCGACCCCATTATGGGCGACGACGGCGACCGCTATCCGTCTTATTCGGAGGCACTTTGTGCGCGTATTACGGAGCTGGCTATGCAAGCAGACGTCGTTACCCCGAATCTCACTGAAGCCTGCCTACTTACCGGCGCCAACTACCGCGAGGTGATACAAGCGCCGTCGCTGTTGCAGCGTGCGGCGGAGCTGGGACAGGATCTTCGCCAAAAAGGCATCGGCACGGTCGTGATCACCGGCATCAAGCAAAACGATCACCTGACCAATTTGGTGATCGATGCGACCGGCGTTCACGAAATCTCGTCGCCGTGTGTCGGCGGGAGCTATTCCGGCACCGGCGATCTGCTGGCATCGGTGTTGTGCGGCGGTCTGCTGACCGGCGCGACCGCTACCGAAGCGGTTGAACTGGCCACCCGGTTTATCGTGGCGGCGCTAAACGACACCGTGGCGGCCGGTTCCGACCGCAACGACGGTGTTTTGTTCGAGCAACATTTGAGTTTGCTTACCCGTTTAACACATAAATCGAAAGATTGAGATAACCCGCAAACAGCAGCCAGAGCAGGTACGGGATGAGCAGATACGCCGCCGGTTTGGAGAACTTTCTAAACGACGCGAATGTCAGCGAGACGAGCACCAGCAACAACAGCAGCCAGAAAAAGGCAAACAACCGCCATTCCAGCCGGAAAAAGATCAGCGGCCACAAAACGTTGACCAGCAGCTGCAGGATATACCGTTGCACCGCTTCGTAGGTGCCCGGCTCCCGCGTTTGCAGCACCAGCCACACCCCGATTGCCATCAGGATATACAGGATGGTCCACACCACCGGAAACAACCATCCGGGCGGCGCCAACGGCGGCTGAATCAGCGATTCGTACCGATCGGTGCCGCCGATCAATCCGCCAATCGCCCCAACGGCGACCGTTCCGACGATCCAGCCTGCGAGGGACACCCATTTTTTCCAAGGTTTTGTTTCTTCCATTACGATCACACCCTTTCGTTTTAGTATATGGAGAAAACGCCCGAAATTAACCATCCCCTAAAAATTTTGCAGCAGGAGCTTCCTGCTGCTTTTTATTTGTCTTGCAAATCCATTTGAAAAGCGATATACTGAATACGATTCGTGTTGCCAAAGGCAACGCAGATACAAAGAGGATTGAACCGATGATTTTTTGTGTAGAAGACGACAACGGCATCCGCGATCTGATGCTGTATACGCTGGGAACGTCCGGCTATGAAGCGGTGGGATTTTCGGACGGACAGTCGATGTTTGAGGCGCTGGACAAGCAGACGCCGGCGCTGATCATGTTGGATATTATGCTTCCCGGCGAGGATGGGATCGCGATCCTCAAGCGCCTGCGCGCCAATGCCAACACGGCGCAAATTCCGGTGATTATGGCGACTGCTAAGGGCGCGGAGTACGATAAGGTGTTAGGGCTGGAACTGGGCGCCGACGACTACCTCACTAAGCCGTTTGGCATGATGGAGATGGTGTCACGCGTCAAGGCGGTCTTGCGCCGCTGTGCGCCGCCAAAGCCAGCGCAGATCCTGCAAGTGGGGGCGCTGGAACTGGATCCGAACGAACATACCGTGCGGGCGGCCGGCACACGCGTAGAGCTGACGCTCAAAGAATTTGATCTTTTGCGGTTGTTTATGAAAAATGCCGGTCATGTTTACACGCGTGAGCAACTCCTTTCTCAAGTATGGGAGGAAGATTTTGTCGGCGAAACGCGCACGGTGGATGTCCATATTGGTACGCTCCGCACCAAACTGGGCGCGTGCGGTGAATACATTCGGACGGTCCGCGGAGTCGGCTATCGGTTGGAGGAACGGGCATGACAAAACGGATTTTTCGTTCCATTTTTCTGGTGGCGCTGGCGGTATTTGTGGCTTCGCTCACGCTGGTGATGGGCGTGCTGTACGCACATTTTTCGGAAGTGCAACGCGATCAACTGATTATGCAGACCGATCTGGCGGTGCAGGGAATCGAACACGAGGGTGCGGCGTATTTCAAAGATTTCCGCATTACCGGCGATTATCGCATTACGTGGGTTTCGGCGGACGGCGCGGTGTTGTACGACAGCCGCTTGCCTGGCAGCGAGATGCCCAATCACCTCGACCGTGAGGAGATTCGTGAAGCGCTCGAGAACGGCTCCGGCGAGAGCGCGCGGTATTCGGATTCGGTGATGCAGCGATCGCTGTATATTGCCCGACGGTTAAGCGACGGCACGGTGGTGCGATTGTCGGTCGCCCAGTATTCCGTGTGGATGCTGTTATTGGGTATGATCCAGCCGATCGCCATTGTGATGATCGTGGCGGTGGTGCTGTCCTTGGTGTTGGCCTCGCGACTGGCCAAACACATTGTCAAGCCACTCAACGACGTGGATCTGGATAAACCGTTGTTAAATGAGGAATACGACGAATTAAAGCCGTTGTTGCGGCGTATTGACGACCAACAGCGATTGCTTAAACAACAATCGCGCGATCTGCAACGCCGTAAGGATGAGTGGGACGCGTTGACCTCGGATATGAACGAGGGACTGGTCCTGCTCAACGAAAAGGGCAACATTTTAAGCATCAACCACGCGGCAAAGACCATTCTCGGCACCAACCGGCACAGCGTCGGTCGGTATATTTTAACCGTGGCGCGTCATTTGGATTTGGAGGATGCGCTGTATCAAGCACAGACCGGCAAGCATTTTTCCAAAGTCGTGAATATCAGCGGTCGGGAATTTCAACTGGATGCGAGTCCCGTGGTGTCCCACGGCTCGGTTTCCGGCGTGGTGCTGTTGCTGTTTGACGTGACGGAGCAACGGCAGGCGGAGCAGATGCGGCGGGAGTTTACCGCCAATGTCTCGCATGAGCTGAAAACGCCGCTGCACGCGATCTCCGGTTATGCGGAGCTGATGAAAAACGGGTTGGTCAAGCCCGAGGATATCGATCGCTTTTCCGATCGTATCTATACCGAAGCGCATCGTATGATCCGGCTGATTGAGGATATCATTCATCTGTCGCATCTGGACGAGAGCGTCAGCGACCTGCATTTTGAAACGGTGGATCTGTTTGCGATGGCGCAGGAAACGGTGGAAGGCTTGCGCCCGCAGGCAGAGGCGGCCGGCTTGACGTTGGAATTGGCAGGGGAGAGCGTCGCACTTTCGGCTGTTCCGCAGATGGTGAGTGCGATTCTCTTTAACCTCTGCGTCAACGCAATCAAGTATAATCGCCCGTCGGGACGCGTGTCGGTGCGCGTATACGCCGACAACAAAACCGCTGTTTTGACGGTGGAGGATACCGGCATCGGCATTCCGCCGGAAAGCCAAAACCGCATATTTGAGCGGTTTTATCGCGTGGATAAGAGTCGATCCAAAGAAGTGGGCGGCACCGGACTGGGGTTGTCCATTGTCAAGCACGCGGCGCAGGTACACGGTGCGACCGTTTCGCTGGAAAGTGAGTTAAACGTCGGCTCGACCTTTACCGTGCGCTTTCCGATCTCTCGATAACAAAAAAGCATCTCACCGATCGGTGAGATGCTTTTTTATATGTTTTCGGTCACTTTGAAGCCGAAGCCCCAGACGGTTTCGATGCACACGCCGGTGTCTGTCAGCTTGCGGCGGAGTCGCTTGACGGTATCGTCGGCCACACGCGTGCCGGCGTCGTTTTCAAATCCCCAAACAGCCGGCAACAGCTCGTCGCGCGAAACGGCGCGGTGCCGATTTTGCAGAAGATAGCGCAAAACCGCAAACTCTATGGGCGTAAAATGCAGGAGGCTGCCGTCCTCCAACACGCCGGTGACGTTGTCCAGATCCAAGGTCAAGCGCCCCATGTGCAGGTGCCGAGCCTCCGGTTTTGCTTCGTTGCGGATGATCAAGCAAGGGATCGCGTCCGGTGTGGGCGTGTCTGCCTGCGCGACCACGCCGGCTTTATTTAGAATTTCCGCTATCATTTTGGTGACAGCAGAATCTTCGGTTTCGATGCGAATCCATTCGACCATCGTTTCCGTTCTCCTTTTTCGCTTTGAATTACGATTTTAGTATACACGAATCCAAAAACGCGTTTGTAAACGATGTGGGAAATGATTGTGAACGATTTGTAAAAACGAAAAAACGGTGTGATCGTACGATCACACCGTTTTGTCTGTTCTGACAAGTATCCTATCAGATGGCGCGGGTAACTTTACCGGAGCGCAGGCAACGGGAGCAAGCGTAAACACGCTTCGGCGAACCGTTGACAATCGCTTTCACACGCTTGATGTTCGGCTTCCAGGTACGGTTGCTACGTCTGTGCGAGTGAGACACCTGCATCGAGAAAGCAACACTCTTACCGCAAATATCACATTTGGCCATGGTATACGGCACCTCCTTGCAATCGGGCATATCTAAATAGACATCGTGAATTATTGTAACAGAAGCTTGCGGGAAAATCAAGCATTTTTTTGAATTTTCTCACAATAATTTTTATTCCGCGAAAAAAACACTCAAACTTTTGCAAAGGAATGCAAAATTCTCTTGCTTTTAGACTTGTACTTTTTTAAAATTTATATTATAATGTTTTAAATTGGACAAAACTATCCATTAACGAGTGACGGATGGGAGAACGGTATGCTGTATTCCTTGTTACGATCGGGCGGAGACCTCTCTGTTTTGAATATTGTGTTGATGCTCGTTTCCTATGCGGTGCTGATTTTTGTGATGCTGCCGGTGCACGAGTGTGCACACGCCGCCGTGGCAACGTGGCTGGGGGATTACACCCCGCGGATGTACGGGCGGCTGACCATCAATCCCAAAGCACATCTGGATCCGATCGGTGCGCTGATGCTGGTGCTGTGCGGCTTTGGTTACGCCAGGCCGGTGCCGGTCGATCCGCGAAATTTTCGCAAAATGGCGCCGAAGGGCGGCATGGCGCTGACGGCGCTGGCCGGTCCGCTTTCCAATCTGCTGATGGCGTTTGTGTCGCTCCTTGTTTTTCGGCTGGCGCTGTTGGTTACCGGTGGAGATATCCTGCTAAACGGCGGCTATGTGTATATAGATTCGGAGCTGACGCAGTACCTCTACTTGATTTTTGTGGAGATCTTTGCCGGCATCAACATTGGCTTGGCGGTGTTCAATTTACTGCCCATTCCGCCGCTGGACGGATCGCGCATCTTTTCGGTGTTTCTGCCGGATAAATGGATCTTTTCAATGGAACGGTACAGCCGCTACATCACGATGGGTATTTTTGTTTTGCTGTTTACCGGTGTGCTGGATGTGCCGCTGGATTTTTTGCGGCACGGGATCGGCGGCGTGTTGTGCCTGCTGATCGGTCTGCCGAATATGTTTTGATAAGGAGAACGTTCCCTTATGGAAGCCATCTCGTACAAACTGCCTAACTTTGAAGGGCCACTTGACCTGCTTCTGACGTTGGTGCAGAAAAACAAACTGAATATTTACGACATTCCGATCGCGGAACTGTTGCAGCAGTATATGGATACCATCCGTATGATGCAGCAGGTCAATATGGAGGTTGCCAGCGAGTTTTTGGATATGGCGGCACGCTTGGTGTATATCAAGTCCACGATGCTGCTTCCCAAGCACGAGGAGACTGAGCAACTCAAATTGGCGTTATCGGAGGAACTCATCAGCTACCAGTTATGTAAGGAATGCGCGCGGCTGCTGGCGGCGCGAAACGTGGGCGCGGATCTGTTTGTGCGCGAGTCGGAGGAGATCGAGCCGGATCAAACCTACCGTCGCGTGCATCCGCCGGAGACGATGCTGGAGGCGTTGTTGGCGGCGGCCGGACGGAAGCGTGTGGAGCTTCCGCCGCCGGAGCAATCCATTCGCAACATTGTGACGCGTAAGATCGTGTCGGTCTCGTCGCGAATCACGTATGTGCTGCGGCACTTGTATCAAAAGAAACGCTTAAAATACCGCTCGTTGTTTGAACGGGCGGAAAGCAAATCCGAAATGGTCGCCACGTTCTTGGCTCTGCTGGAACTGATCAAGGTCAAACGGGTACACGTCAGCGGTGCCGGCGAATCGATGGAAGTCAATATGGTGGGCGAGTACCACGAAGGCGACGAATGGGAAATGGAGGTAACAGCGACAGATGGAAGCGAAACAGTATAAAGCGGCAATTGAAGCCATCTTATTTGCCAGCGGCGAACCGGTCGAACTGGATCGACTGGCCGAAGCGGTGGAAATGGAAAAGAATATCATTAAAGCGGTGGCGGACGATCTTGTGGAGGATTACCGTAAGAACGCCGGCGGCATCACCATTGTGAAGCTGGACGATGCCTACCAGATGTGCTCCACGCGTGACTACGCTTCGTATGTGCGCCGTGCGATGGATCTGCGCCGCAACACGCCGCTGTCGCAGGCGGCGATGGAAGTGCTGGCGATCGTTGCCTACAACCAACCGGTCACGCGCTCGCGTATCGAGCAGGTGCGCGGCGTGGATTGCTCGGCGGTTATGCAGGGCTTGATGCTGAAAGGTCTGATCGAGGAACGCGGCCGTCTGGAAATGCCCGGCCGCCCGTTGCTGTACGGCACGACCAAGCATTTCCTGCGGTGCTTCAGTATGGAATCGCTGGAGGATCTGCCCGATCTGCCGCAGTCGGTAGAGGAAAAGGGCGAGGTCGATGCTCTGCCGGAATATCCGGCAGAACCGACGCTGGAAGATCTGATCGATAAGGAGGACTGACAAAATGAGTAAGAATGTGCAAGATGTATTGGGCGTTTCGTTGGAAAAGGTGCGCAATATGGTCAGCGCGGATACCGTGATCGGCACGCCGATGACATTAGACGGTGTGACCGTGGTGCCGGTTTCCCGCATCAGCTACGGTTTTGTGGGCGGCGGTGCGGATCTGCCGACCAAAACAGCCGGCGAACATTTCGGCGGCGGCAGCGGTGCGGGTGTCAACGTGGTACCGGTGGCGTTTTTGGTCGTCAAGAACGGCGAGGTGCGCGTCATGCCGGTGCAGGATCGCCCGAATACGTTGGACGTGGCGCTCAGCATGATCCCCACGACCGTGGACAAAGTGGCGGATACCGTCAGCAATATTGTATCGGACGTGGTGTCTAAAAACGCGGCCGAAACGGAATAAGACATTTCTTACCATCTGCCCGCATACCTTGTGTTTGGGTAGGTGGTAATGTTGTATAAGAAATGGGCGGCGCTCTGTCTGGCGAGCGTGATTTGGTGTGTATGTTTGGTAATGCCGTGCGCGGCTGAGACCGCGGTTTCGTCGCGATCGGCGATCGTGATGGACGCAACGACCGGCGAGGTACTGATCGAAAAAGATGCACACACCCCGCGCGCGATGGCCAGTACGACCAAGCTGATGACCGCGCTTCTCGCGGCCGAGCGGTTGGACTGGGATGCCACTATCACCGTGCCGGCGGGCGCGGTGCCGGTAGAGGGCACTTCCTTGTATCTGGCGGCCGGCGATCGGCTGACGGTGGCGGATCTGGTGACCGGATTGCTGCTCGCATCCGGCAACGACGCCGCCAACGTGATCGCGTTTTTGGTGTCCGGCAGTCTGTCGGCGTTTGCCGACGAAATGAATCGCCGCGCCGCGGCGATCGGTATGACGAATTCGTTGTTTGTTACGCCATCCGGCTTGGACGAGGGCGACCACCACTCTACCGCTTACGATATGGCGCTTTTGGCAGGCGAGGTTTTGAAAAACGAACGCTTGGCGGCAGTCTGTCGTCAAACACAAGCGACGATCGCGATCAACAGCGTGGAGACCACCGTGGTCAACCACAACAAATTGCTCAAATTATACGATGCGTGTATCGGGATGAAAAACGGATACACCAAAAAATCCGGTCGCTGTCTGGTGTCGGCGGCACAGCAGGGTCACGCTACGCTGATCTGTGTCACCTTAAACGGCGGCGATTATTGGAACGACCACATCGCGTTGTACGAAGCCGGCTTTGCCCAAATGACCGATTGTCACCTGACCGTGCCGTCGTTACCGAATGTGGCGGTCAGCGGTGGTGAGCGCGAGCGCTTGTCGCTTACGGCGACCGCGCCGACCGTATCGGTGCCGGCGGACGCCGTTTCGGCGATCACCGCACGGGTGATCGTTCCGCGGTTTGTGTGGGCGCCAATCGCGGCGGACACACCGGTCGGTCGTGTTGTGTGGGAATACAACGGTCAACCGATCGCCGAAGCGCCGCTTTTGACGGCGGCGGGCACAGGGGCGCGACCGGTCGCGGAAACGCCGACGCGGATTTGGCGCCTGTTTATCGCGTGTTTACGGGCTTTGTTGTCAGAGCCCTAATTGTCTGGGAGGATGTTATGGCAAAGGAACGGTTACAAAAAATCATCGCGGCAAGCGGCATGGCCTCTCGCCGTAAGGCAGAGGAATTGATCGCGGCCGGTAAGGTCAAGGTCAACGGCCGTCCGGTGTCGCTGGGCGACAAGGCGGATCCGCACAAGGATCTGATCACCGTTGCCGGCAAACGCTTAAATGTTGCGCCGGAGGAAATGGTGTACGTAATGCTCAATAAGCCGCGTGGCTACGTCACCACGATGAGCGACGAGCAAGGACGCAAATGCGTGGCAGATCTGGTGGAAAGCGTGGGCACACGCGTCTATCCGATCGGTCGGTTGGACAAGGATTCCGAGGGTTTGCTGCTCTTTACCAACGACGGCGAATTCGCCAATGCGATGATGCATCCGTCCACGCACGTGCCCAAGCAGTACCGCGTTACTCTGCGCGGCACGCTGAGCGATGAGCAGTTGGACAAGTTTGCCACCGGCATCGAGTTGGACGGCAAGAAAACCCTGCCGGCGGAGATCTCGGTGCTGGAGGAGAGTCCGGAGCGCACCGTGGCAACGGTGGTGCTTCGGGAGGGGCGCAACCGCCAGATTCGACGGATGTTTGAGACCTTTGGACTGGAGGTCATTCGCTTAAAGCGCACCCACGTCGGCGGCGTCAAGCTGGGCGTTCTGCCGGTGGGACAGTGGCGGTATCTGACCGGCAAGGAAGTGGTGCTGCTGGCGCGTTCCTGCACGGAAAAGAAATTAAAGGCAGCCGAAAAATACGGACGCTTTACGACCAATACAAAGGCGGTGAAACGAGGATGAAATTACTCATTCGCGGTGCGACGGTGATTGATCCGGCGATCGGACGCCGGCCGCATACCGATATTCTCATAGAGGATGGCGTGATTACCGAAATGGCGGATTTTCTGCCGTCCGGCGATGCGCAGATCCTGCAAGCCGATGGTTGGCTTTGCGCGCCCGGCTTGGTGGATATGCACGTGCATTTGCGCGATCCCGGTCAGACGCATAAAGAGGATGTTTTGAGCGGTTGTCGCGCGGCGGCGGCCGGCGGCGTGACGGCGGTGGCGTGTATGCCCAATACCACACCGGCGGCGGATTCGCCGGAGGTGATCACGGAGATCTTGCAAAAAGCGGAGCACGCAGACGCTCGCGTGTATCCGGTGGCGGCGATCACCCGATCGCTCAAAGGCGAGGAACAGACCGATTTTGCCGCACTCAAAGCGGCCGGCGCGATTGCGGTGTCGGACGACGGCCGGCCAGTGCCGACCGCCGGTATGATGCAGCGGGCGATGCTGGAGGCTCGTTTGGAAGGATTGCCGATCTTGTCGCACAGCGAGGATCTGTCGTTAACGCGTGGCGGTATTATGAATGCCGGAGAGATCGCGCAAACGCTTGGCGTGCGCGGCGTCTGCCGTGCGGCAGAGGACGTGGCGGTCGCACGGGAGGTTGCGATCGCGGTGGCGGAGAATCTGCCGGTGCATATCTGCCACGTCAGTACCGCCGGTAGCGTGGCGATCATCCGCGACGCGAAACGGCGCGGTGCACCGGTCACCTGCGAAACGGCGCCACACTATTTCTCATTGACCGAGGAATTGCTGATGAGTCGGGATGCCGATTATCGCATGAGTCCGCCGCTTCGTACGGCAGCGGACGTCGAGGCGATCATCGAAGGCATCAAGGACGGAACGATCGATGCGATCGCCACCGATCACGCACCGCACGCCGCTGAAGAAAAGGCGGATTTCGAAACCGCCCCCAACGGTGTGATCGGTTTAGAAACGTCGCTGGCGGCGAGCCTGACCTATCTGGTCGGTCCCGGTCATATCACACTTCCGCGCTTGATCGAAATGATGTCCACCACGCCTGCCAAACTGCTGGGCGTACGCGGCGGACGCATCGCGGTCGGCGAGCCGGCGGATCTGGTGTTGTTTGATCCGCTGGCGGCTTGGACGGTGGAACCGGACAAGCTCCATAGCAAATCCAAAAACACCCCGTATGCCGGCCGGCGCTTTACCGGTCGTGTGATGGCCACGGTCTGCCGCGGCAAAATCGTTTATGAGTTAGGAGAGGAAAACGTATGAGTTTAGATAGAATGATTGAAGGCATCCGCCGCACCGGCAACCCGACGGTCGCCGGTTTGGATCCGAAATTGTCGTATATTCCGGCGTATATTCGTGAGGCGGCGTTTGCCGAGTACGGCGAGACGCTGGAGGGTGCAGCGGCCGCGATCCTTACTTATAACAAAGGCTTGATCGACGCGCTGTGCGACGTCGTGCCGGCGGTCAAACCGCAGGCGGCGTATTATGAAATGTACGGCTGGCCGGGCGTCAAAACGCTGGTAGAAACCATTGCTTACGCCAAGGAAAAAGGCATGTTCGTCATCACCGACGGCAAGCGGAACGACATCGGCACCACCATGGAGGCGTATGCGACCGCCTACCTCGGACAGACGGCGGTCGGTAGTCAAATGCTCACCGCATTTGGTGGCGACGCGCTGACGGTCAACGGTTATCTTGGCTCGGACGGCATTCGCCCGATGCTCAAGGTTTGTCAGGAGCAGGATGCCGGTATGTTTGTGTTGGTCAAGACCTCCAATCCGTCCTCGGGCGAGTTGCAAGACCGTACGATTGACGGCAAAAGCGTCTATCGCACGATGGGCGACAACTGCGAGGAATGGGGCAAGGAATTGATGGGTAAATACGGCTATTCGGGCGTTGGCGCGGTGGTCGGTGCGACTTATCCGGAGCAGTTGTCCGAACTGCGCGCGGCGTTGCCGCATACGTATTTCCTCGTGCCCGGCTACGGCGCGCAGGGCGGCGGTGCCAAGGATGTGGCCGGCGCGTTTGACAAGGACGGTCTCGGTGCGATCATCAACTCCTCGCGCGGCATTCTGTGTGCGTGGCAGAAGGAAGAAAACTGCGCACCGGAGGATTACGCCGGCGCGGCTCGCCGCGAGGCTATTCGAATGAAGGAAGATATCACCTCGGTTCTGTAAGGAGAGGAAAGGCATGCGATATACGCAGGAATACACGACGCTGGTGGCCAAGGACGAATTGGCTGCCGGTATTTATCGCTTTTGTTTGAAAGCGCCGGCTATCAGCCGTTTGGCTGTTGCCGGACAGTTTGTGCAGGTACTGGTTGAGGGCAAGCAACTTCGTCGGCCGATCTCGCTGGCAGGCATTGATAAACAGGCGGAAACGATTACGATCATTTTCGAAATCCGCGGCGAAGGGACCGACCGTATGGCGAAATTTGTCGTCGGGGATACGGTGGATCTGGTCGGTCCGCTGGGCAACGGATTTCCGCTGCCCGATGCCAAGCATCCGGTGTTGATCGGTGGCGGCATCGGCAATCCGCCGTTGTTGCCGCTGGCGGAGCACTACGGCAACGCCGCGACGGTCATCTCCGGCTTCCGCACCGCTTCGGCGGCGATCCTGCAAGAGGAATTTGCCGCCACGGGTGCGACCGCGGTGCTTTGCACCGATGACGGCACGGCGGGCTTCGCCGGCTTTACCACGCAGGCGTTGGAAGCGCATTTGGCGACCAATCCGTGCGATTTGATCTGCGCGTGCGGTCCGATGCCGATGATGAGTCGGTTGGCGGATATCGCCGAGAAAAACGGCATCTTGTGCTATCTGTCGTTAGAAGAACGGATGGGCTGCGGTTTTGGCGCGTGCGTCGGCTGTGCGGTGGATATCCGCGACGAAAACGGCAATATCAAGCGGAAAAAGGTCTGTACCGACGGTCCGGTGTTTCTTTCCAAGGAGGTGGTGCGATAATGGCGGATATGCGCGTGAATTTGTGCGGTGTGGAACTGAAAAACCCCGTGATTACCGCATCCGGCACCTTTGGCTACGGCCACGAATTTCAGGATTTTTATCCGGTCGGCAAGCTCGGTGGCATCTCCTGCAAGGGTACCACGTTGTTGGAACGCCCCGGCAATCCGTCGCCGCGTATTGCGGAGACGCCGTCCGGTATGCTCAACAGCGTCGGTCTGCAAAACCCCGGTGTTGAAGCGTTTGTAACCGAACTGCTCCCGTGGATGCGCGAGCAGGACGTCACGGTGATCGCCAATATCGCCGGTAGCTCGGTGGAGGATTATGTGGCGATGGCTGAGCGCCTCAACGACGAGGATATTCAGATGGTGGAGATGAATATCTCCTGTCCGAACGTCCGCGAGGGCGGCGCCAGTTTCGGCACGTCGACGGCTATGATCGAGGACATCACCTCGCAGGTCAAGCGGAAGCTGACCAACAAACCGCTGATGGTTAAGCTGACGCCGAACGTCACAAACATCGGCGATATGGCCGCCGCGGCCGAAGCCGCCGGTGCCGACGCCGTTTCGCTGATTAATACGCTGACCGGTATGCGAATCAACATTCGCACTCGCCGTCCGGTGCTTCGTAACAATACCGGCGGTATGTCCGGTCCGGCGGTGTTTCCGGTGGCGGTCCGTATGGTCCGTGATGTGTACAAACGAGTGAAAATTCCGGTAGTGGGACTGGGCGGTATCTCCACGTGGGAGGATGCGGTCGAGATGATGATCGCCGGTGCGACCGCGATTCAGATCGGTACAGCGAACTTCCGCGATCCGTATGCCGCGATTAAGGTGATCGAGGGTATGGAACGCTTTGCGGATGAGCAAGGTCTGTCGTCCATTACCGAACTGACCGGTACCCTGAACGAATGGTGATGGTATGAGGATATTAGCAGTAGATCTTGGGTTAGCGCGGACCGGCTTGGCGATCTCGGATGAAACCGAGTTTTTGGCGTCGCCGGTCGGTACGATCGCCGAGCGTCGGCTTGACCGCTTGTGCGAGAAGATCGCGACAGCCGCCGCCGAGCAACGCGCGGCAATGATCGTGGTCGGTCACCCGAAAAATATGGACGGCACGCGAGGGGAGAGCGCCCAGCGTGCCGAACAGTTTGCCGAGGATCTGAAAGCCGCCACCGGTCTGCCGGTGACGCTGTGGGATGAGCGTATGACCACCGTGACCGCCATTTCGTACCTCAACGAAACCGACGTGCGCGGCAAAAAACGCAAAGCGGTGGTGGATACAGTAGCGGCAACGGTGATTTTACAAGACTATTTGGAATACCGTCGCTTACACAAAGAGTAAAGCAATATAACTTTACAAAGAAAGGGGAGGATAAAATGCTGGAGATTTTGGCCGGTCGTTCCGGAAGCGGCAAGACCGAAACCGTCTGGAAGCGGATGGAATCGGCTTTAATTGGCGGAAAAACCTGTATTTTGATCGTCCCCGAACAATTTTCGTTTGAAACAGAAAGCGCGTTAGTTTCGCGCTTGGATTCGTCGTTGGCCACTAAAATAAAGGTCTATAGCTTTACACGAATGGCTGAGCTTGTCCGCCGTGAAGTCGGCGGTCGGGCGGGGGTGCCGATGGCACCGGCCACCCGTGTGGTGCTGTTGGCTAAAGCGATTTCCGAGCTTTCGTCGAAACTTTCGGTTTATCGGATGTGAAAAACCGACGGCGCGCGGTTGTCGTCGATGCTGGCACTGTTGGAAGAACTGCGCGGCTGTGCGATCGACGACGAGCAATACGAATCGGTGTTGGCGCAGCTGGAGGATGGCGCGCTGAAACAGAAATTGCAAGATTTGATCCATATTGAGCACGGCTACCAAGCCCTGATCGCCAATAGCTATCTCGATCCCGTGGACGATCTGGCGCACTTAGCTGAGGATCTGCCGCAGTGGACGACCGTTCACGGCGCTACCGTGTTTGTGGACGGCTTTAAGAGCTTTACCGGCTTGGAAATGAAGGTCCTCGAGCAGTTGATGATATTGACCGAATCGCTGACGGTTACGCTCGGCTATGACCAACATGCGCCGTATGCCGACGGACTGGAGCTGTTTTCCGAAATCGTCAAAACCTCGATGCACCTGCAGGATCTGGCGCGTAAAAACGGCGTGCCGGTGCAGACACCGCAGGTGTTGACCAATAATTTCCGTCATCGTCATTCGCCGGCGCTGTCCGTATTGGAGGAACGCCTGTATCGCATTGGCGAAGAGCCGGCCGATGTTTCCGCCAACGGCGTAGAACTGATGTGTGCCGGTAACGTCTACGAGGAATGCCGATTGGCTGTGCGCCGCCTGCACCGCTTCTTGCGTGAGGGCGGCCGATGCCGCGACACGGCGGTGGTCGTGCGCGATCTGGGAACGTACCGCGGTATTTTGGAGCCGATGCTGGAACGGGCGGAGATTCCGTATTTTATCGATTCGCGCGAAACGGTGCGCACCGATCCGCTGATCGTCACGGTGATCGAGGCGCTGCAGTGTGCATCGGGCGGCTGGAATACCGAGGCGTTGCTCCGCCTGATGAAGACCGGTCTGCTTGGATTTTCGCCCCGCACGATCGCCAAGCTGGAAAATTACCTGTATATGTGGAACATTCGAGGGGCGGCGTGGCAGTCGGATTGGGCGTATAATCCCGATGGCTTGAGCGCGCCGGTCACCGAAAAGACACGGCAGACATTACATTACTTAAACATTCTTCGCCGCCGGTTGTACCGCCCGTTGAAAGAATTGCGGGATACGCTGGCGGACGGTTGTACCGGTCGGCAATTTGCCGAGGCGGTTTACCAGTATTTGTGCAAGACCAAAGCTCGCCGTGCCGTTGTTCGCCGTGTCAAACGGCTGCAACTGGAGGGGGATGCCGATCTCGCCAGCCGTGCCGCGCGTGTGTGGGATATCCTGATGGATATGCTCGATCAGTTTGCGGCGGCCGCCGGCGAAGAGGTTCAGCAAGGTGAGGAATTTTTGTCGATGTTTTCGCTGGCAGCCGATCTGATCGATATCGGCAGCGTGCCGCCCGGCATCGACGTCGTGCAGATCGGACAAGCCGATCGCAGCCGTTATTCCGCGCCGAAATTGGTGCTGATTTTGGGCGCCAATGCCGGTGTGTTTCCGCAGACGGCGCCGATCGACGGCTTGCTGGGAGATGCCGAACGGATGCGTCTGGTGGAATGCGGCTTGCCGTTGACCGATACCTCGGCGCATCGTATGATAGAGGAACGTTACTTCGCATACGCGGCGGTTTCTGCCGCGTGCGAGAGCTTGTATGTCAGTTGGCTGGAGGAGGACGCGGAGGGAAATGCCGCCGAGCCCTCGTCTCTGGTCGAGGAGATCCGTCGCCTGCTGCCGCAGACGACGGTCGGCAAGGACGATCCGTCCGAAGCAGAAACCGCTGAGGAACTGCTGCATTATATGGCGCAGGAATGGAAATGCCGCGACACGTTGGCCGCCAGCCTGCACAAAGCGTGCGCCGTCATTCCCGAAACGGCCGAGCGATATAATCGGATGCGGCAAGCGTCGGAGGATCGCGCGCTGCGCTTTGCTTCGCCGGACGAGGCCAAGCGACTGTTTACCAAGCTGTCGGCCATGTCGCCGACGGCGGTGGAAACCTACTATCAATGCCCGTTTGGGTATTACTGTAAATACGGACTGCGCTTGAAAGAACGCGAAAAAGCCGAGCTCAACGCATTGGAATTCGGTACGGCCGCCCACCACGTGATGGAAACCTGCATTCCGCGGTATGTGGAATCCGGTTTTTCCGGTCTGCGCAAGACCGAAGTGATGCAAGATGCCGCCGCGGCTCTCAAGCAATACGTGGACGAGGTTATGGGCGGTCTGCAGGATAAACCCGATCGCTTTTTGTATCTGCTTTCCCGTCTGGAACGGCTGTGCGGATACTTCTTGTGGCACGTCGTTCGTGAATTGCGACAAAGCCGCTTCGTGCCCACCGATTACGAGCTTCGTATCGGCAACAGCGTAAACGGCGAGCCGGCGGTGCCGGCGCTGGACGTGGCGTTGCCGGATGGCACGTCGGTGCGTGTTTACGGCACTATCGACCGCGTGGACGTCTATAAAGCCGGTGACCAGTCGTACGTTCGCGTGGTGGACTACAAGACCGGCTACAAGGAATTCCGATTGGACGATATCGTCAACGGCATCAACCTGCAAATGCTGATCTATCTCTCGGCACTGTGGGAAAATGGCGGTCCGCGGCATGGCACGGTCGTGCCGGCCGGTATGCTGTACCTGCCGTCCAAGTTGCCGGTTGTCAGCTCGGATGTCGCCGAGCAACAAGAGGTCGAGCAAACCAAGGCGATGACCATGAACGGCCTGATTTTGGATAATCCGGAGATCGTTTGCGCGATGGAAGCGGAAGCGCAGGGCTTGTTCATTCCGGTTAAACTGGACAGAAACGGCAATATTCAAGGCAAAAGCGCGTCCAGCGTGGCCACGCTGGCGCAGTTCGGACTTCTCAAGCGCCGCGCCGAGAACTTGTTGCGCGAAATGGCAGAGTCGCTTCGTTCGGGCGCTGTCGAGCCGTGTCCCACCGTCAGCAAAACGGTGGATGCCTGCCGCTATTGCCGCTACAGCGCGATCTGCGGTCACGAGGCAGGGGATCCGGCTCGTGAACTGGCGGTGCTGGCCAACCGCGATGTGCTGGAAATGTTGGAAGATGCCGCTTTGCCGGCAAAGGAGGAACGCGATGCTGACGGTGAAACTGGCGGATCTGCCGATCCGCATTGACAATCTCTACCCTTACACCGAGCAACTGTGCCGGGATTATCGCACGGATGAGGAGCCTGTCATCACCGTTGCGGTCACGCCGGAGGAGATCGCGGCGGAGGACGATGGTCGCGGGTTTTCGGCCGGTTATCTGGAAAGCGTGGCGGTCTATCGCAAGATTTGTGCGGCGGTGTTGCCGTATAACGCGTTTCTGCTGCACGCCGCGGTAATCGCCGTAGACGGCGAGGCGTACGCTTTTTCAGCGGACAGCGGCATCGGAAAAACGACGCATCTGAAATTGTGGCGCCGAAAATTTGGCGATCGCTGTCAGGTGCTCAACGGCGATAAGCCGCTTTTGCGCATTGTGGACGGCAACGTGTATGCCTACGGCACGCCGTGGAGTGGCAAGGAGGGTTGGCATACCAATGCCAAAGCGCCGCTGAAAGCGCTCTGTTTTTTGGAACGGAGCGAGAAAAACCATATCGCACGCATTTCGGATGGCGACACGCTCCCTTTGTTGTTTTCGCAACTGATGATGCCCACCGCCGAGGAGGAGTTGCGGCTGTGGTTGGATTCGCTGGATCGATTGATCCGCATCGTGCCATGCTATCGGCTGGGCTGTAATATGGATCTGGAAGCCGCCGACGTGGCTTATAATGGTATGAAATAACCGCTTGACACAGCGAAAAATCGGTGCTACACTAATTTCAAATGTTTTTATAACCCTAAGGAAAGAAGGAATCGTATATGGAAAAGAAAAACATCGACTGGGCGAATCTCGGCTTTGAATATACGCCGACCGATTGGCGCTTCGTTGCCCATTACCGCGATGGAAAATGGGACGAAGGAGAGCTGACGCAAGACGCCAACGTTGTCATCAGCGAGTGCGCGGGCGTGCTGCAGTATGCGCAGACCTGCTTTGAGGGCTTGAAGGCCTACACCACCGAGGACGGCAAGATCGTCACGTTCCGCCCGGATTTAAACGCTCAGCGTATGGCCGATACCTGCAAACGCTTGGAGATGCCGGTCTATCCGGAGGATCTGTTTGTGAAAGCCGTAGAGAAGGTGGTAGCCGCCAACGCGGCGTGGGTGCCGCCGTACGGTTCGGGCGCTACGCTGTATCTGCGTCCGTTTATGTTCGGCTTTAACTCGGTCATCGGCGTTAAGCCCGCTACCGAATACGAATTCCGTATTTTCTGCACGCCGGTCGGCCCGTACTTCAAGGGCGGCGTCCGTCCGTTGACGCTGACGGTCAGCGACTTTGACCGCGCGGCGCCGCACGGCACCGGCAATATCAAGGCCGGCTTAAACTACGCGATGAGCTTGTATCCGGTTATGGAAGCACACCGCAATGGATTTGATGAGAATATGTATCTGGATTCCGCTACGCGTACCAAGGTAGAGGAGACCGGTGGCGCGAACTTCCTGTTTGTCACCAAAGATGGCACGGTTGTCACGCCGAAATCGGATAGCATCCTGCCGTCTATTACCCGCCGTTCGCTGATGATCGTGGCGGAAAAGGTGCTCGGCATGAAGGTCGAGCATCGCGAGGTGCTGTTTGAGGAAGTCAAGGAGTTTGCCGAGTGTGGCCTTTGCGGCACGGCGGCGGTGATTTCGCCGGTCGGCAAGATCGTGCATAAAGATGGCGAGATCTGCTTCCCGTCCGGTATGTCCGAGATGGGACCGGTCACCAAGAAACTGTACGATACCCTTACCGGTATTCAGATGGGTCGTGTGGAAGCGCCGGAAGGCTGGATCCACGTAATCGAATAAGAGAGAACAAAAAGAGTCCGTGCAAGCAATTGCACGGACTCTTTTTTGTTATGCGAGTGTCGGCTGTCGTTTGGTTTGGCGAAGTGTAAGCTGCTGTTGTACGATGTAAAACAGGCTGAAATAGAACGCCAAAAACACCACGTAGATCACTAAGTATAACGGATGGTTGACGCCAAGCACCTCCTGCACGTCGTTGCCCGGCATAAAATACAGCGGATCGGATTCGATTTGCAGGAGGTATATCTCCGCAAACGCATAGACGAACACGCCGCCCAGCATGCCGATCTGCGGGAGAACGACCGCGCGTTCGATGCGGTAGTCGGTGATCTCCAGAATCATCATGGTAATGGAGGAGATAAACAGCAGCGAATGCGTGGCGATGGAATAGACGTTCTCAAACAATATGTACCGATCGTTAAATCCGACCGCCGGATACGCAAAGAATACCAGCGCACAGAGAAGACCGTTGGCGGCGGCAAAACTGCAAATGACACGCCGTTTCGTAAAAGCAGCGACGATCATAAACCAGCAGGAGATCGCACACCATGGGCGCGGCAACAGCAGGTACAGATAATCGTTTAAGCCGGCGGCTTCGCCTCGCAGGAGATTAATGACGCGGCGGGCAATCTCCAGAAACAAGATGCAGGACGCTAAAACGAGGATCACGTTTTGCCGCACCTTGAAACCTTTGCGGCGGAATACCGAGAGCGCCGCAATAATGAGGATGCATAACGCAAGAGTGGCAATGTGCAGCGCGCCCCAACGCCCGTTGATGGCGGAGTTTTCCGGATAAACGCTGAATATCCAATCGTGCAATGTCATAGTTTCGCCTTCTTTCTAATACTATATCCATTATATAAGAAAACGACAAAATGGCAACAAATCTAACAACATTGTAACTTTCCTGCCGGAGAGGCGAGGAAGCCCAAAGAAAAAATCCCGAATGCCGAAGCTTTCGGGATTTTTGGAGGGGTTGATCTTAATGATACAAAGGAATGTGCCTAAAAACCGAGATTTTCCTTCATTTTTAACTTTTCATCATTATTTTTGCAAATACCAGGACGAATATTAATAAGTTTGCGATTAATTTCACCAATGGTTAATATAGAACCTAATTTTGTATCTTCATAAATACACTTGCCTACATAGACTTTTGATTTTCCACCGTTTTCATCAATAACAAAAACATATTTCCCGAAAACACTGCGGTATTTTTTTATTAAACAACCACGATGCTCTTTATAGTTCTTATTAATAACATCAAGTTGAATTTGTTTAAAACTTTTCACTTCATCACCGCCTTAGGTCTATTGTAGCATAAAAGAGGCGGAGGGGCAAGAGATTAGTGAAATCGTTCGCTTTGCTCACGGTGAAATCAAAGGCTTTCGCCTTAGGTGAAATCGAAACCTGACGGTTTCGGTGAAATTAAATCCGTCCCCTAACCCGACGAAGTCGGATTTCACCACGGAGTGATTTCACCCATCGAAGATGGATTTATCCCGTCCGCTAGGACGGATTTAGTTGAAAAAATAAGACCAAGTC
>JAFQJL010000005.1 GCA_017414965.1 Clostridia bacterium | reverse complement strand
GCGGCACTCATCCCCGCAAATCCCGTGCCGATACCTGCCCCTGCTCCTGCGAGAAAACAGACAAGTATTTTTATCAGAATATCTTCCATAATATATCTCCATTAACTTCTTATTTATCGGTTAGATCATTATATCATTTTTCGCACCTTATCTCAATCCTTTTTTCTTTGTTTACTGCGGGGCAATTTTTGTTTTGCGAAAGGCCTTGACTTTTGGGGCAGACAGAGTCACCATACAGACGACAAAAAACACCTCGGATGCGGCGAAAAGCTGCATTCGGGGTGTTTTGCTTGACCACAGTTTATCCCATTTACACGACCGGAGTACACGGAAACAGTAGAGATAAGAGTGCCTGAAAGGATGTGTTTCCGAGCAGAAATGTCTAAAATCGAGCGGAAACAGGTACTCCCAAATTTTTTGGAACCAGGAGGCACGGAGTTCGAGTCTCCGCACTTCGACCACATAAAAAGATCGGGTTTTAGGGATGGTCCCTGAACCCCGATCTTTTATTTTTTTGCTATTCGCTACCGCTTTTTATCGGCGCTTGTAGGTGGTTACCACAACGTCGCCCTCGGTGCGCGCACTTTGAAGCGAGAAGGCGGCTGCGGCGCTATCCGCAAACAGCGGCTTATCCGCCGCTTCCGCCACAACCGGCGCCACCACCAAGCTGAGCTCGTCCACCGCATCCGCGCGCAAAAACGCGCCGTTTAGGATGCTGCCACCCTCCAAAAGCAACCGATCGATTCCCATCCGCGTATGGAGTTTCTCCAGCGCCACCGCAACATCAATGCTGTCGCGACCGGCGAAAATATAGGGAATCCCCTGCTCTTGCAAATACCCGAGATACCGGCTGTCGACCGCTTCGCTCAACACCTCGACGATCTGCGCACCGTCGTAGCCGGGATCGCCATCGGGATCGACAATGCTGCGTTCTTTCCAACCGAGCCGACCGTGGGTATCAAACGCTACGGCGTAAAAGCCGGCGGTCGTTTCGGGAATAAAATCCACCTTCTCCTGCGGCTCATACGCCGTCAGATCGGGATACCACCCACCGGTAAAACTCCCCTCCATCGTCACCCGACCGCAGATAAACCCGTCGGACGACAGGCGGCGGTGGATATCGTAATACACCTCGGTTGCGGCGGCGCACTCGGGGCTGCCGAGAAATGCGCCGGTCACCTTGCCGTCCAACGAGGTAACCATATGGCACAGAATATACGGTCGAGTCATATCACGCCTCCATTTGATACAGCGGGCGCGTTTCGCGATCTCGATATTCGTGCTTTTCGTAGTAGCCGATCAGCACGCCGGCCGCGTCGCGCAACGCCACCATATACACATCCTTATTCTCCGCGTCGTTGCGGGAGGTATACACCTCGTTATGCGACGCATCGGCGGCAAACCACGCGGTCACGCGATCGATCTTCTCGTTGGAATCTGCGTTGTGACAGGCTTTCAGGCTCTTGCCGGTCAGATCCACACGATAGCGGCGCACCGCCGCCGGATTCATATACACCACGGTATGCGACAGATCGCAGATGACGATCGGCGCATGATCGCTGTCGATCAAACTTTTCCAAAACACAGACAGTTCCATATGTAAACCTCCATAAAAAAGCCGCGGGAATGGGTATTCTCCGCGGCTTTTACTCGTATATCAGCCCAGCAGAACGTCGGAGAGAAGCATGACGCAAAAGCCGACCAGCAACGCGTAGGTCGCACCGCGTTGACTGCCGTGGGCGTGGGTTTCGGGGATCATCTCGTCGCTGATGACATACAGCATCGTGCCGCCGGCAAACGCCAGTGCAAACGGCAGAATGACCGACGCGATATGTACCGCGAAATAACCAATCAACGTGCCCAGCACCTCGACCAGACCGGTCGCCAGCGCACACAAAAAGGTCTTGCGCGGCGTGACACCGGCCGCCAACATCGGCGCGATAATGACCATACCCTCCGGAATATTCTGCAGCGCAATGCCGCCGGCGATCAACAGCGCCTGCGACATATTGCCGGAACCAAAACCGACGCCGGCCGCAATGCCTTCCGGCAGGTTGTGGATGGCGATCGCCGTCACAAACAACAGCACCTTGCTCAAATTGGCGTTGTGATGCGTTTCCTGCTCCGGTCCCATCAGCTTATGCAGGTGCGGGACCAGCTTGTCGATCAAATTGAGGCACAGCGCACCGGCAAAAATACCGGCGATGGTGACCGGCAGCCCCCACTTGCCGCCAAAGTCCAAAGACGGCAGGATGAGCCCGAGCACCGCCGCCGCCAGCATCACACCGGCGGCAAAAGACAGCACGATATCGGAAAATTTGTGTGAGATCTTTTTGAAGGCGAACCCGATCAGCGAGCCGAATACGGTCGCTCCGCCCACGCCAAGGGCGGTGATCCATACCATTTCCATAAAACTACCCCTTGCTTTTTAGTCGGCGCACAATTCCTCCGCCAAAGCGTCCAGTTGCGCGGCACTATCCGCATTCAGCGCAGCCAGAATTTTGACATCCGTCTGTGCATACGTGAGGTTTTTGCAACCCTCAAGCATTCCCTTCATCACCTTGGCGGCAGTGGGCGTCCACGAGCCGTTTTCGATAAACGCGACCGTGCGGTTCTGGAAGTTACGCTCGGTCAGATGATGCAGGAATTCGCGCATAAACGGGAACACGTCGCCGTTATAAGTGGTGGTGGCCAGCACCAGCTTGCTGTAGCGGAACGCATCCTCCACCGCTTCAGCCATATCGCCGCGCGCGAGGTCGTTGACCGCGACCTTCGGGCAACCCTTGGCGCGCAGAGCCGCCGCCAGTTGCAACGCCGCTTTCTTAGTGTTGCCGTACACCGAGGTGTACGCGATCATCACGCCCTCGGTTTCCGGCTGATAGCTCGACCAGAGATCGTACAAGCGGATATAATACTCCAGATTTTCCGTCAGCACCGGACCGTGCAACGGGCAGATCGTCTGAATATCCAGCACCGCGGCCTTTTTGAGCAGCGCTTGCGTCTGCGCGCCAAACTTGCCGACAATGCCGATGTAATATCGGCGCGCCTCACACGCCCAATCCTCCTCGACGTCCAACGCGCCGAATTTGCCGAACGCATCGGCCGAGAACAGCACCTTATCGGTGCGGTCGTAGGTGACGATGACCTCCGGCCAGTGCACCATCGGCGCGGTGTAAAACGCCAACTCGTGAGTGCCGAGCGAGAGGGCGTCCCCCTCGCCGACCACCAGACGGCGCGCGGCAAAATCGGTGCCGAAATAGTTGCTCATCATACGGAACGCCACCGCAGACGACACGATCACCGCCGCCGGATAAAGTTCCGCAAAGCGCGCAATATTCGCCGAGTGATCCGGCTCCATATGCGACACGATCAGGTAATCCGGCTGCTTGTCGCCCAGCACGGCGCGGAGGTTGTCCAGCCACGCGTCGGCAAAATTCGCGTCTACCGTATCCATAACGGCAACTTTCTCGTCGACGATCACGTAGGAATTGTACGCCATACCGTTGGGGACGATGTACTGCCCTTCAAACAGATCCAACTCGTGGTCGTTGACGCCAATGTAACGAATGTCGTTGGTGATTTTCATATTCATTCTCCTTTGGGGGGTATATTTGGGTTTCAGCGGATGAAGTTGGTCATCTGCCACTTTTCTTTTTGCGGAACGCCGTAGGCTTCCTTGCCGAGCGCAATGCTCTTCATGAGGAAGGACATATTCTCGCCCAGCGTGCGCATGGTCTGCAAACCCTCGGCATCCTCGGCGGCCTCACCCGGCTTGCGTCCGTGGACGCTGTTCCAATATTGGCTGGATGCCACCGGCATACCGGCGATGGTGAAATACTTATTCAGTTGATCGAAGGTGGACGAGCATCCGCCGCGCCGAGCGACCGCGACCGCCGCGCCGACCTTCATCGTCTTATCAAACGGAGTGCTGTAAAACAAGCGGTCGAGAAGCGCCACCAGCGTGCCGTTGGGGGCGGCGTAATACACCGGACTGGCCACCACCAATCCGTCGCACGCTTCCAGCTTGGGGGCAAGCTCGCGGTTGACGATATCGTCGATCGCGCAGCGTCCGTTTTTAAAGCAGAAACCGCACGCCAGACCTCCGCGGATCTCCATACCGCCGACCTGCACCGTTTCGGTTTCGATGCCGTTTTTGGCAAACACTCGTTCCAACTCCGCCAGCGCGACAGCGGTGTTGCCGTTTTGTCGCGAACTGCCATTGATCATCAATACTTTCAAGGCCACCCCTTCTTTCTGCGAGTTCTCCGTTAGTATACCATAAGAAAGCCGAACTCGCAACGGTTTTTATAAGGAAAATTCGGTTTGTACCGCCTCCGATTTCTCGCCATACGTCAGTATGCCCTCGAAATCGTCGTTGTCCAACCACCAATTTTCGCTCATAAAAACTGCTTCGCACCGCAGAGAATGGATTTTGGTGGGATTTTTTCGTTTCTGAATGCCGATGGGCTAACGCCCATCCAATGAAGAAACGGGAAAAGCGCCCAAAAGACTTTTCTGCGGCGATGCGGGGTTCGGTTCTCTTATGGTATATCACAATCGGGTAGTATTTTCAAGAGAAACGGGTATAATAAACGCAAGGGAGGGATAGAAATGACACAAGATACCATAAAATTGTTACGCGAATGCGACGCCGGTGTGGAAATGGGCATTGCCGCCATCGACGACGTGCTCGACTATGCTCACGCCGAGGCGCTGCGCGGATTTTTGACCGACAGTCGGCAAAAGCACAAGGAGCTCAAAGAGGAGATCGGACAGATGCTGGACGCCTGCGACGACGACGGCAAATCGCCCAATCCGATCGTCAAGGGGATGTCGTGGATGAAAACCAACGTGAAGCTGGCGATGAACGAATCGGACAGCGTGATCGCCGACCTGATCACCGACGGCTGCAACATGGGCGTCAAGTCGCTCAACCGCTATCTCAATCAATACGAGGCGGCGGACGAGAAATCCAAGGAGATCACCAAGCGACTGATCGATCTGGAGGAAAAACTGGCTATCGATATCCGCCGGTTTCTGTAAAACAAAAAAAGAAGGCCGATGGCCTTCTTTTTTTGCGCTTATTTGGTGAAACGTTGATATTTCTGTCGCTGTTTTTCCTTGCTCTCCTCTAACAAATTCTTCTCGATTTCAGGGTAAATGCACTCTGTACACAACCCAACCTTGTCAATGCGAATTTCAGAAAGAGTACACCGCCCTTTACATTCATAAATGCAAAAATCGTTTTCACAGTTCATATGATCACCCCATCGGACAGTATAACATTTTTTCAATTATTACGCAAGTGCGTATACGCAGTAACGTAAAATTCCATACAATAACGATGAGGTGATGAAAAATGAGCGTTAAAGATGCAGTAGCAGAGCGATTTCATCAGTTATGTCGCGATCGACATATGAAAATCAACGAATTGGCCAATGTATCCGGTGTCACGCCTTCTACGGCGTATAGTATGATGGACGCCACCCGCCGAGACGTATCCATCGTAACAATCAAGAAGTTTTGCGATGGATTAGACATCACGCTGGGCGAGTTTTTCTCTGCGGCGGTGTTTGAGCAATTAGATCAGGAAATTCAGTAAATTCAAAATGGTATAAAACAAAAAAAGAAGGCCGATGGCCTTCTTTTTTTATGTATTCTTTTCTTACCGCACCTTGACGGTGTAGATATACGGCGTGTAGCCGGAGATGCGGTCGAAGCGGATGCGAACGGCATCGGCGCCGGCGTTCTCAGCGTAGGTGAGCGCGAAGGTCTTTTTGCCTTCGGTCGCCTCGTGGAGGTCGTACCCCTGCTCGCCGATGGTCACGCGCAGGTCGATCTGACCCTCGGTGCCCTTGACCGTCACTTCCACGGTGTTCTCCGCGTTCGGCTTGACTTTCAGCTCGTAGCTGAACCAGCCGTGCGCGTTGACGCTGGAGAATTTCTTGCCGCGGTTGGTGCCGGGGATGCGGCACAGACCGTCCTCGTGAATATAGGTGTCGCTGAAGTTGACTTCCTTCTTCAGCTTGTGACCCTCGTAGCCACCGCCGCAGACGACGAAATCGGTCAGCGGTTCCGCTTCCAGTTCGGCCATGGCGACTTTTTCATGCGCAAAGCTTGCCTTGACGCTTTCCACAAACGACGGAATCGGCAAATCGTTCACGCGACCCAAAATCTGATCGATCGCCAGCTGATTGATGTAGAATTTCTTGCCCAGCGCGTCCATCGCCTCTTGGTTGATGGTAAGCAGCGCATCCAGCGCCTGATACAGACCGGTTTCGTAAGCAGCGTCCTTAAGCTCAAAGAACTTGGTGTAGTAGATAAACGCCTCGGTCAGCTGCTGCCATGCTTTCGCGACATAGTAGAGGTTGTTGAACTTATCCGACAGGACCGCGTAATCGTCCGCCGTCAGCTTGCCTTCAAGCGCCCGAAGTTTTGTAAGTGATTGCTCGGCTGCAGATACCGCCGCCTGCTTTTCGGCGCGGAGCGATTCCAGCGTGCCGCGCTCCCATTTCTTGGGAATAAACCACTCGCCGGAGAGCAGGTAGTGCTCCTCTTTCATCATTTCGAAGTAGAAATGGTTTTTGCTGTGGTTGATCCGCGGGAAACGGCTGCCCTCGGTGAAGTAGTAGTCGTTTAAGTAGAAGATCTGACGCTGGATGTCCTCGGTGTTCTCCATCAGCTCGCGCACCTCCGGACCGCAACCGGGGTAACGAGCAGCAAAGAAGCGATCGATCGCCGCTTCCACATCCGAGCCGGTCTCGTAGGCTTCCATGATGTGATAGTTGACCTCGTTGACGTCGCCAAACGAATGGAACGTGGCACGGTCAATGCGCGACATATAACCAAGCGGTGCGAATTTCTCGCAGTAGCTGTAGTTTTTCAAAATGTGCTTTTTGAGCATAATCGGCAGAATACCCAGACCGAAATACTCACCGAAAATATCCGTTTCCACCAACAGCGGGTTATGCTGAATCTTGTTGAAGAACTGGTTTTCCGGCAAGGTCAGCGACCAGTCAAACTGCGTCCACTTATCCATAATGACCATATCGTGCGAGATCTGCTCGTACGCATGGGTCATCATCTCGTAATCTTCCTCGATGCTCGCAAACGGGCGCACGATCAGCTCCTTACCGAGCGCCTTGCAGGAATTGTACAAAATTTCGGTGACGTACTTTACGCGCTCGATCTTGCTGAGCTTCTGGTTTTTCAGTTTGAGCAGCGGAATGCGCGTTTCGTGCAGTGTCAGCACAATGCCGTCCATTTTCGGATAAGCCGCAAAGAAATCGGCAATCTTGTTCTCCAAAAAATCCTTGATGATCGGATGGGTGATCTCCACATCGCCGTACTGATTGCAGATCTCGGGGAAGGTGCTCTTAAATGCCTCCGGCACCTCCAGCTCGTGATGCCACATATACGTCTTCACACCGGCGGCCGACAGCTTTTCGCAGATCTCGTTGCCGATCTCCATGCAAAAGCGCACATACTCCGCATTCTTTTCATCGTTAAACTGCGCGTATTTCCGGTAAAATACCATACCGTCGATGTTGCCCTTTTCGGGGTTGTGGATCGGGCCGACAAACTGGTAGTGATTGATCCCGTGCTCAATGGCATAGTCCGCCGTAAAGCGCAGGTAGTCCCTGTCAAAATCAACCGGATTGCAAACGGCGATGCCGCGAGTTTTTACATTGTTCATATTACGCACCTTTTCGCAACAAAATTAGGGGAACGTTTCTCGCCCCTTTTCTATTTAATCCATTATACCTAATTTTTCCCGAGATGTAAAGCCATTTCTTTCCGAAAAAAGGAGAATTTCTTTCAAAATATTTGGTAGTTTTGCGATATTCTTCATATCCTGCGGACAAACCTTCCGCTTTCTCATAAGATGGTAAGGGAGGTGAAACTATGACTTTTTGTAACCGCACCTGTGGATTTGGCTGCGCGGCCGCCGCGGTGATCGCCGCAGTCATCGTCGGTGTTGTCGCCGCCTTTTTGCAGATTACCGGCACCATCACGGTCACGCCGGTGTTTCTGTGGGTAGCTTTCGGCATCGCTATTGGGTATCTGGGGCTCGCGCTGTTGGCGGCATCGACCAGCAACGGCGTTTGCCCCTGCTCGGTGCAACGGGCGCAGCTTGGCGGCGCGCTCGGCACAGTGCTGCTGTCGGGCCTCTTACTGGCGATCGGCGTCACCGCCACCAGCATCCTCAGCGCCGTACTCGTCGGCATCTTGCTATTCTTCTTTGCGCTGCTGTTGACGGCGACCGCCTGCACGGTCCGCTGCCTGTCTGCCTGCGAGGACTAACGACAAAATCGCCCGTGACCTCTGTCACGGGCGATTTTTATGCTTCGATCAATTTCGTCAGACTCTCGCCGTCGGCAACGTACACATCGGCCAACGCGCGCATACGTTCCTGCCCGAAATTAAAGCGATCGTAGATCGCCACCGTCTTCATACCGATGCCGGCGGCGGTTTCGATGGCCACCAGCGAATCCTCAAACACACAGACATCCTCCACCGGCTCGTTCACGTAGCTCTGCGCCAAGAGGAAAATATCCGGTTTGTCCTTGCCGAGTCCCAGCTCCGCGCAAGAAAACACCCGCGAAAAATACTTCGCAATATCGGTGTGCTTCATCGCCACGTCCAGCAGATCCGGCGCGGTCGCCGAGGCCACGCACATCTTCACGCCGGTCTGACGGCAATGCTCCAAAAAGGTGCGGACACCGCTTTTCAGCTGGACCTCCGTCGCGTAAAAATCCCGCATGATACGGTTGGCCTCGTCCAGCAACGCCTCGCCGGTTTCGGCCAGTTGATATTGCTCGTGGATCATGTGCATAGCCTCTTTAAGCGGCATCGTGCGCACCGCTTTATCGTCCGCCTCGGTCGGTCGGAATCCCGCATCGTCGCGATAACGGATGCCGAAACGCTCCCACAAAATATCCCACAGCATCAACGAGTCGACCAACGTTCCGTCCAGATCGAAAATCGCGGCTTTAAACTGCATTTTGCCATCCCCTCTAACCAAAGAATAAAGCCTCGACGGCAATGCATCGAGGCTTTGGAGCTACTGATCCGATTCGAACGGACGACCTGCTCATTACGAGTGAGCTGCTCTACCTGCTGAGCCACAGTAGCATATTGCCCGATTATTATATCAAACCAAACCCCGTTCGTCAAGATAAATTTTATTCTTTTTTTAATTTTCTTTTTATTACCTTTACATAATATGTGAAGAAACTGCACATTTTAAGCTTGTGGGCCGGTCTGCGTGGTATAATTCCACATTATAGAAAGGCGGTGAGCGTGATGGGAGAACCGACGGTTCAGCAGGTATTCGGCGAGCGTTTGCGGTTGCTTCGCGAAATGCAGGAGTATACCCAGCAGCAGATCGCGGATATTCTCAACGTCAGCCGTTCGACCTACACCCGTTACGAAAACGGCTCCTCCGCACCGTCGCTGGAACTGACAAGGCGACTGGCACAGATCCTGTGCGGCGGCGATCCGCGGTTTATTATGCAGTTAAGCACCGAAGCGGATATGCCGGCAGTTGCCGATGTGACCGATGTGGATGCGATCCCGATCCCGACGCTTTCACCCGATGAAAAGTCGCTGGTTCTGTATTATCGCACGCTTGACACCGACCAACGCGAAGCGTTGTTGGCGGCCTTCCGCGAGCGTTCTCTCGCTCAGTTGGCGGCCGACCTCGGCAAATCGTAAACGCAAAAAAGACGGGATCTCCTTGACCGAGCGCCCGTCTTTTTCTTTTTGTGCGGACATTCGACAAATTCGGCGTCATTTCGGTCTTTTTATTGTGCTTGTTCTTTCCTTTTTCCAATTGACAATTACAGGCAGATACGCTATATTGAGGATAATTATGAAAGAGGTTTTCAAAATCTATGTTTATTGATAAAGCAAAAATTTATGTAAAAGCCGGCAACGGCGGCGATGGCGCGGTCTCCTTTTACCGCGAAAAATACCTGCCGTCCGGCGGTCCGGACGGCGGCGACGGCGGTCACGGCGGCAACGTCGTCTTTGTGGTGGACACCGGCATGAACACACTGTCGGATTTCCGCTATAAGCGCAAATATCTGGCGGTGCGCGGCGAAAACGGACGCAGCAAACGCTGCAGCGGTCGCCACGGCGAGGATTGCGAGATCCGCGTGCCTAAGGGGACGCTGGTGTACGACGACGATACCGGTCGCTTGATGGCGGATCTCTCGTCGGTCGAGCGCGCGGTGATCGCCAAGGGCGGTCGCGGCGGCTGGGGCAACCAGCATTTCGCCACGCCGACACGGCAAGCGCCCCGCTTTGCCAAGCCGGGCATTCCGGGCGAGGAATTCAATCTCCGCTTGGAGCTGAAATTGTTGGCGGACGTGGGCTTGATCGGTTACCCCAACGTGGGCAAATCGTCGCTCATTTCGGTCGTCAGCGAGGCAAAACCGGAAATTGCAAACTATCATTTCACCACGCGGTTGCCGGTGTTGGGCGTCGTTCGCGTGGCGCAAGGCGCCTCGTTTGTGATGGCGGATATCCCCGGTGTGATTGAGGGCGCCGGCACCGGCGTTGGACTGGGATTTGAGTTCCTGCGGCACGTGGAGCGTTGCCGGATGCTGGTACACGTGGTGGACGTTTCGGGCAGCGAAGGCCGCGATCCCATCACCGATTTTGATACCATCAACCGTGAGCTGGCGGTGTTTAATCCGGCGCTCGCCGAGCTGCCGATGGTGGTGGCCGGCAACAAGGCAGATCTTGCCACCGACGAGCAGTTGGCGGCTTTCCGCGCAGAAATGGAAGCGCGCGGACTGCCGTATTTTGAGATGATGGCGGCCATCGCGCAAGGCACCGACGAGCTGGTCAAGCATCTGGCCGCGCGGTTGCCGGAGCTGCCGCCGATCAAAGAATACGAGCCGGAGCCGCTGACGATGGCCGAGTTGGATGCCGAAGCCGATCACACGGTCAAGGTCACCCGCGAGGACGGCGTGTATTTCGTGGAGGCCGATTGGTTGCTCAACACGATGCGCACCATCGACCTGGACGATTACGATGCGTTGCAGTATTTCCAACGCTTGCTGCAGCGCGCCGGTGTCATTGACGCGCTGGTAGCCGCCGGCGTGCAGGAGGGTGACACCGTCAGTATGTACGACTTTGAATTTGATTTTGTCTATTGACGAGGACGCCTATGAGATTGTTTCCGATGCCCGTAGACACCCGCGACCTCTCGCCCATCACGTTGGCGTTTGTGGGGGACGGTGTGTACGAATTGATGGTGCGCGAGCACCTGGCCGCCGAAGCCAACCGCCCGACCGGCGTATTGCATAAAATGGCGGTCTCCCGCGTCTGCGCCGGTGCGCAGGCGGCGGCATTTTCCAAAATCGAGCCCCTACTCACCGAAGAAGAGATGGCGGTATTCAAGCGCGGTCGCAACGCGCACACTGCGCGCGGCGGACAGGATTATCACCGTGCCACCGGCTTTGAGGCGTTGTGGGGTTGGTTGTATCTCAACGACCGCGACGATCGGTTGCGCGAATTGTTTGCGGTGATTACCGCACCCGACACCCCTTGACCTGTACGTAAAGAAAGGACTTTTATGAACTACGAAAAATTGTTAAATCCCACGTTGCTCTCGACCGCGCCGTCCGGCATTCGCCGGTTTTTTGATCTGGCGGCGGCGTTGGACGACGTGATTGCACTGACCATCGGCGAACCGGATTTTTCCACGCCGGAACGCATCCGCAAGGTGGGCATCGAAACGCTGGAAAAAGGGCGGACGTGGTATTCCCCCAACGCCGGTTTTATCGAACTGCGTCAGGCAATCGCGGATTATCTCGCCCGTCGGTTTGCGGTTTCGTACGATCCGGCTTCGGAAGTGATCGTGACGGTCGGCGGCAGCGAGGCCATCGATCTAACCATGCGCGCGCTGGTCTCGGCCGGTGACGAGGTGCTGGTGCCCGATCCGTCGTTTGTCTGCTATCAGCCGCTGGTGCGGTTGGCGGGTGGCACATCGATCACGCTGGAAACCAAGGCAGAGGACGATTTTCGTCTGACCGCCGCGGCGCTCAAGGCCGCCATCACCCCGAAAACCAAATTGCTGGTCTTGCCATTCCCGAACAATCCGACCGGCGCTGTCATGCGTCGCGAGCATTTGGAGGAGATTGCGGAGGTCCTGCGCGACACCGATATTCTGGTGTTGGCAGACGAGATCTACGCCGAACTCACCTACGGTGACAGCGAGCACGTCAGTTTGGCATCGCTCGACGGTATGAAAGAACGCACCATTTTGGTCAGCGGTTTCTCCAAGGCGTATGCCATGACCGGCTGGCGACTGGGTTACTGCTGCGGTCCGCAGCCGATCATTCAGCAGATGCTGAAATTGCACCAGTACGGCATTATGAGCTCGCCCACCACCGCGCAGTACGCGGCGATCGAGGCGCTCAAAAACGCCGACGAGGATGTCGCCGCCATGCGCGCGGAGTACGACCGTCGCCGCCGTCTGATCGTGGACGGTCTGCGCGAGATCGGTATGCCGTGCTTTGAGCCGGAGGGCGCGTTTTACGTGTTCCCGTCGGTGCAGATGACCGGCCTGACGTCCGAAGAATTCTGCCGCCGTCTGTTGGAGGAAAAACGCGTAGCGGTCGTACCCGGCACCGCGTTTGGTGAATGCGGCGAAGGCTTTGTCCGCATTTCGTATTGCTATTCCGTTGATCACATCCGCGAGGCGCTGCGCCGCATGGATGAATTTTTGGAGGAGTTCCGATGAGTGACGACATAGGCCGATCGTGCGCAATAGACGCACCGGCGAAAATCAATTTGACCTTGGATATCACCGGCCGTCGGGCAGACGGCTATCACCTGCTTCGCACCGTGATGCAGACGGTGGATTTGTGTGACACGGTCACGCTGATCACCGGCGGCGAGGGCATCCGCTTGACGCTGTCGGACGCCGATCTGCCGGCGGACGAGCGCAACACCGCGTGGAAAGCGGCGGCGTTGTTTTACGAGGCTGCCGAGATTGATCCGGCGGTGGATATTTTGATTGAAAAACGCATTCCCCAGCAGGCCGGTATGGCCGGCGGATCGGCGGATGCGGCCGCCGTTTTGCGCGGATTGAACGCGCTGTATGACGAGCCGCTGACCGAGTCGGTGCTGGTGATGCTGGCCGAAAAGATCGGCGCGGATGTGCCGTTTTGCGTGCTGGGCGGCACCATGCTCGCCACCGGCATCGGTGAGGAACTGTCGCCGCTTCCGGCGATGCCGCCGGTGTGGATCACGGTGGTCAAGCCGCCGGTCGGCGTATCGACGGCCGACGCGTATGCGGCGGTGGACAGTGCCGAACCGGTGTTACATTCGGAAAGCGAGGACGCACTACTGGCGGCACTCGCTGCAGGCGACGCGGCAGGTGTGGGCGCCCATCTGTTTAACGTCTTTGACGACGCGCTGGCGATCCCTGCCGTCGCGCTTGTTAAAGCGGCGATGGCGGCGTATCGACCGCTGGGCTGCCAAATGACCGGCAGCGGTTCGGCGGTGTTTGCGCTGTTTGACTCGGAGGAGCAAGCACAAGAGGCAGCCGACGGCTTGGCGACGCTTGGCGAGACGTTTGTCTGCCGACCGATTGGCGCACCGACCGCGCCGCTGATTTTCGAAACCGAATAACACAAGCGCGCGAATGCGCGCTTGTTTATTTGTCGATATAGCTCAGTTGGATAGAGCGACCGCCTCCTAAGCGGTAGGCCGGAGGTTCGACTCCTCTTATCGACGCCAAACGACCGCCTCATTCGAGGCGGTCGTTTTTTGGTTTTTTGCTCGCTAATTTTTTTGGATTTTTTATATTTGGCTTCTGAAAAGTGAAAATATTTTTTGGAGTTCCGCTTTCTTTCCGAAAATATTATTGTGTTTTTGAGATAATATTTACATTTTTAAGTTCTTTTTGTATAATTAAGGGGAATTTTGGGGGTGGCATTTATGGATTTAACAGATTACAAAATCTTGGCGTGTTTGAAAGAAAACGCGCGCCAAAATGCGACCGAGATCGGTCACAAGATCAATTTGTCGACGTCGGCCGTGCTGGAGCGCATCAAAAAACTGGAAAGTTCCGGCATCATTCAGCAACACACCGTGCTCATCGACCAAAAGGCGCTGGGCCGCGAATTGATCGCCTTTATCAACATCCGTTTGGAGCATCCCAAGTTTTACGAGAGCTTCGTTTCGGAGATCAATGCGCGCCATTGCATCGCCGAGTGCTATCACATCGCCGGTGATTTTGATTTCATCACCAAGGTTTTGGCAGAAAACGGACAGAATCTGGAAGAAATTCTGGCCGACATCAAATCCATCAACGGCGTATCGCTCACCCGCACCACCGTGGTGCTGTCCACCAACAAGCACGAAGTCTGCCTGTTGCCGGATAAACAAAAATTTATGTGAGCGCCCTTTCTTTATAATCGCTTTGGATAAAATCCAACAAAAAGCAGAGTTTGTGCTTTGGCGCGGCTCTGCTTTTTGCATTTGGTCTTGTTGAAATTTTAAAATCATTATGGTATACTACCAATCAGAAAAGGAGGGTGTGTTATGAGTTGTTTCGTGCTAAACGATTTGGAGCTTCATCAGGTCGTGTATGCCCATGCTCTGGATATGACCGACTATCATTTTTCGTTTTCCACCTCCGGCTTCGGCAACTACTATCCGGCAACCGATGAGCGCTCGGGTCTACTGGAGATCGGCTACGTGCTGAAAACGCCGCTGATCATCGAAAATCACACGCTCGGCGAAACCTACACCGCCGAGGAGGGCGACGTCTTTCTGTTCCCCCCACAGCACGACATCACCGTGCACGCCAAGGACGGCGCGCCGCACAAGCACGTCACGTCGGAGTTTATGGTCAGCGGCACGGTGGAGGTCTGCCCCCACGCGACCGTAGCCGACAAGCTCACCGGCGACGTGCGCGCGAGCATCGCCCTGCCGTACATCATTCCTGCCGAGACGGTGCATCGCTCGGTTAAGGGCATCATTCACCGTTTGGCCGCCGACCACAGCTTGCTGGTCAACAAGAGCTACTTCGCTCAATGCGCGGATTTTTATTCGCTGCTGGAAGGGCTTCGCCGATCGGCCGATCCGGAAGAACTGGTCAAACCCTACATCTCCCCCAAATATAAAGCACACTGCAAGCGCGCAGAGGAATACATCGAACAACACATTCTCGAGCCCATCAACATTTCGGAGATCGCCAACGCCATCGGCCTTTCAAAGAATTACCTTATTAATATCTTCTCCGAGTATAAAGGGATGGGACTCACCGAGTACATCAACCGCGTCAAGCTCAACCGTATGCTGTTGCTTATCTCCCACTACGGCTATTCGATGAAGCAAGCCTGCGAGTATGTTAGCTTTAACGACGCCAACTATATCAGCCGCATCTTCCGTCGGTATTACGGCGTTTCCTTTAAAGAATATTGCTACAACCTGAAAATGCTGGAGCAACGGCGCTGAATCGTCGAAAAAATCTGTATATTGTCCAGTTTGGTTTATTCTGTGTATTTTCACACGGCGCACAATTTGTTAAACTGAATTTGTGAGAAGCCTCACACGATGTGAGGGTTTCTTCTGATTTGCTTTGTTTTAAAAAAATTTATTAAAAGGAGCGATTTATCATGGAAAAAGAAAAGGCTGTTATGAACGGCGCCGGCATCACCGAAATCGGTTTCCCGATGTGGCCGCAGTTCCACCCGGATACGCTGGAAGATATCCTGGAGCCGATCAAAAACGGTAAGGTCAACTACTGGACCGGCCCGAAGGGTATGGAGTTCGAAGAGAAGTGGGCTGAGTACATCGGCGCGAAGATGGCGATCTCTTGCACCAACGGTACCGCGGCGCTGCACATTGCGATCTCGAGCCTCGGCATCGGCCCCGGCGATGAGGTCATCGTGCCGTCCTATTCCTTCATTGCTTCTTCCTTTGCCATCGTGCAGGCCGGTGCGATTCCGGTGTTCTGCGATGTCACCGAAGATCACACCATCGATCCGGCTAAGATCGAAGAGCTCATCACCCCGCGCACCAAGGGTATCGTCGTTGTTCACCTGTATGGCGGCGTGGCCGACATGGGCGGCGTGCTGGCGGTTGCCAAGAAGCATGACCTGAAGATCATCGAAGACTGCGCGCAGTGCTTCGGCGGTGAGTACAACGGCGTTAAGGCCGGCCTCATCGGCGACGTGGGCTGCTTCTCGTTCTGCCAGTCCAAGCACTTCACCACCGGTGGTGAGGGCGGTATGGTCGTCACCAACAACGAAGACCTCGGCTGGGAGTGCCGTTCCTTCCGTGATCACGGCTACGACGTGCGTAAGCGCATGAACATGCTCGCTCTGGAAGAGAAGCTCCCCTACATCCACAACCGCGTGGGCTTCAACTATCGTATGACCGAGATCCAGTCCATCATCGGTATCAACGAGCTGAAGCGTTTTGAAAACTGGAACCTCGCTCGCCGTCTGAAGTACGCGAAGATGTACGACGAGGCGTTTGCGGGTATGAAGGGCGTGAAGAAGCTGCCGCTGAACACCGCGGAGCGCAAGCACTCCTACTGGTGGTATCCGATGCTGATCGACACCGCCGTGCTCGACACCGATGCGGAAGGCATCCTCGCTGAGCTCGGCGCGCTGAAGATCCCGTGCTACGGCATCCAGTGGCCGGAAGCGTACAAAGAGAACGCTTACGTCAACCACAACGGTTTCGGCACCGCGAAGTTCCCGTTCGAGTCCAAGGAGTACACCGATCCGGCGGCCGTGGATTATGCCAACGTCAACTGCCCGGTTGCGAACCGTCTGCGTTCGGAGACCGTTTGCTTGTTCCTGCACCCGTCCTGGGAGGAAGAGCACATCAACGCTTGCATCGCGGGCTTCAAAGAGGCCATCAAGCGTCACCTGAAGTAATCTGTTTCAGCGATGTCCCTGCGCATGTGCGCAGGGACATTTCTGGTATACCATAAGCGAATCGGATTTTCTTGTAAAAACCGTTGCACGTTTGAATTTCTTATGGTATAATAGGAAAGCAAAAATTTCAGCCACGAAAGGATGAATACTATGAAGAAGATCAAATGGGGCGTTATCGGTTGCGGCGGCATCGCCGATCGCCGTACTCTGCCGGGTATGATGCTCGCGGACAACGCGGAGCTGGTCGCCGTTATGGACGTCAACCCCGATTTCGCGAACGCTTGTAAGGAAAAATACGGCGCGAAGTACGCGTTCACCAACGAGGCCGATCTGCTCGCCATTGACGAGATCGAGGCGGTGTACATCGCGTCGCCGGTGTTCTGCCACAAGCCGCAGGTGTTTGCCGCTGCGGCCGCGAAAAAGCACATTCTGTGCGAGAAGCCGCTGGGCCTCACCATTGAGGAATCCGAGGAGATCGTCGCGGAGTGCAAAAAGCAGGGTGTCAAGCTCGGCGCCGGTCTGATGATGCGCTATCACGGCTACCATCAGGCGATGAAGGCGTTGGTGGCGGAGAAGAAGCTCGGCCAGATCGTGTCGATGCGCGGTCAGCTGACCTGCTGGTATCCGGAGATCCCGGGCAACTGGCGTCAGGACAAGGCTCGCTCGGGCGGCGGCGCCGGTATGGATATGGCCATCCACTGCATCGATCTGTTGCAGTACATCAGCGGTGCGAAAGCGGTCGAGGTCGCGGCGTTCGCCGGCAACCAGACCTTCAACTACACGGCTGACGATTTCTCCAACATCCTCATCAAGATGGACGATGGCTCGGTGATGTACGTCGATGCCAACTTCAACATTCCGGACGCCGCGGCACGCGGTCGTTTGGAGATCTATGGTACCCGCGGCAGTGTGCTGGCGGAAGGCACCATCGGTCAGGTCGAGGGCGGCAAGGTCGAAGTTGTTCTCTCCAACGATACGCTCGGCTACGACGCCGCGCAGGATCGCGTGGACGTGGAAGCGGTCGAACTGGAAGCGAAGCTCGGCAATATGTACACCAAGGAGATCGAGGGCTTCGGCAATGCGATCCTGAACGACACCGTGCCGCCGGTATCCGGCGACGATGCGTTGCAGGTGCAGAAGGTCGTGGAGGCGGCTTACACCTCCGCCAAGACCGGCAAAAACCAGACCCTGTAATTTCTCGTATAAACAAAACCCGCGTGGCGACTGCCACGCGGGTTTTTGTTTTTTGTAAAAGAGCAAGGGCGGCGGCCGGCGTCTTACGGGACGATAAAGAGGACGTTAAGTTAAATTTTAGATATACAATATATCTATTTCCGACACTACAACACATAATAAATATAAAATGAATATACAACATATTTATTATGAGGTGAGTTTATGGCTATTAAGAGTGTTTCCATTCGAATTGAAGAAGAAATGTTAAACAAGATCGCGTATATCGCCGATTACGAGGGGCGAAGCGTGAACAGTCAAGTGTTGGTTTTGATTCGAGAAAGCATCAAGGATTTCGAGGCAAGCAATGGTACGATCAATGGCTGTATCCATCCGGATTCCAATGTAAAACCCACGCGGAAATGAATGGGTGATGAAAATATTTAAAATTGATAATGAACTGAAAAGCGCCAACGTAGCGCGTACCATTCGATTTACCGAGCCCTTGTTTGATGAACTTAATAAAACAGCTACAAAAAGCGGAATTTCTTTTAATTTGTTAGTGCTTCAATGCTGCAAATATGCATTGGAGAATATGGAAGAGAATTGAAACAGGGAAGGCACTTCTTCTCTTTTTGTTTTTATGACAAGGAGGCTCTTATGAAGCATTTATCGATATGGTTGGCGGCGATTTTGCTGCTTTCGTGTGTAGCCGGTTGTACGGTGTCGCCGGACGAGTGGCCGTCGGTCGATTCCGATGTTGTCACCTCGACAACCACGACCGCCGAGACACCCAGCGGCGACAGCGAGTCCGGCGCCGACGAGAACTCTACGGCGGACTCGTCGACGACTACTTCACAAAAACCTACCCCTACATTGAAAACCACAACCACCAAAAAGCCGACGACCACCACCGTTACGAGCAAGATTCCCGCATACAGCGGCAAGGCGTATGTAGCGCTTGACGGCAACCGGCCCTCCTTCTCCAAGGCCGAGTTGACCGTCCATTCGTACGAATCGTACGAGTCGCTGGACGCCTATGGTCGCTGCGGCGTGGCGATCGCTTCCATCGGCCGTGACCTGATGCCGACCGAGGATCGCGGCAGCATCGGGCAGATCAAGCCCAGCGGCTGGCACACGGTCAAATACGATAACGTCGACGGCAAATATCTGTACAACCGCTGTCACCTGATCGGGTTTCAGTTGACCGGCGAAAATGCCAACGAGCAGAATCTCCTCACCGGCACACGTTATCTCAACATCGAGGGCATGCTGCCGTTTGAGAATATGGTCGCCGACTACATCAAAGAAACCGGCAACCACGTCGCCTATCGTGTGACGCCGATTTTCCGGGGAAATAATCTGGTTGCCTCCGGCGTGCAGATGGAGGCTTATTCCATTGAGGATGCCGGTGAGGGCATTTGCTTTAACGTGTATTGCTACAACGTGCAGCCGGGTATCGTGATCAACTACGCCGACGGCGACAGTCGTGCCGAGGGCGTTGTGACCGGCTCGACCACCAAAAAGACCAGCCGCTCGACCGCCAAGCCGACCGCCGACGGCGATCCGGACGGCGACGACACCGACGGCAGCACCGTCTACCGCACGCCGTCGGGCAAGCGGTATCATTTAGATCCCGATTGCGGCGGCAAAAACAGCTACGAGGTCACCTACCAGCAAGCAATAAACGCCGGTCTCACCCCCTGCCAGAAATGTGCATAATAATAACAAAAACCTCCCCCCTCTCGAACGAGAGGGGGGAGGTTTTTACATTCAGTTTATCCTTTCACGCCTTCTCCGGCGTCCACGCCCGAGAGGATGTGTTTTTGGAAAACGGCGAACAAGATAAATATCGGCAAAACCGAAATGGTGAGCGCCGCGAACATCGCACCGAAATCCACGCGATATTCCATTGTATTGGTCAAATACGACACACCGATCGGAACGGTAAACTTGCTCTCCGTACGCAGGTAGGTAAGCGCCAATACGTACTCATTCCAGGTGCTCATAATCTTAACGACCGCCAGATACAACACCGTCGGCTTCACAAACGGCAAAATCACGCGGGTGAATATGTACCATTCTCCGGCGCCGTCAATCTCCGCCGCCTCGATAAAGGCGTTGTTGATGTTCTTAACGAAGCCAATCAGCAGATACAGACCGCCGGGAAGCGATTGCAGCGCGTAGATTGCGCCAAGCGCGGCACGGTTATCGGTCAATCCCAAATTGAACATCATAAAGTACAACGGGATGGTCAGCAAAATGGTCGGGATCATCATAGCAAAGAAGTAGAAGATCTCGATCGGCTTTTGCAAGCGGAATTTGTATTTGCCGATGGCATACGCCGTGGTGGTGAGCATCAACAAATACAGCGCCGTCGAACCAGTCACGACCAGCGCACTGTTAAGAAAATACTCGGAAAACTTGGAGCTAACCCACGCGCTTTCGTAGTTTTCCCACATTAGCGACTGCGGCAGTGTCCACGGATCGAGATAAAATTCCACACTGGATTTGAAGGAGGAGATAACCATCCAAAACAGCGGGTATACCACCGTAATGCCCCAAGCAATCAGAAAGATACGAAGTAACAGCCGCAAGGAGAAAGAGCCAAGGCTAAATTTCTTTTTAATCGCCATTTACTTCTCCTCCCTTCTGAGCAACACCACGTTGAACAAGAAGCTCAAACCGAAGGCGATGATCATCAGCAGTACAGCGCCGGCGTTGGAATAACCAACCTCGCTGGCGCCACTCAAGCCAAACTGATACACGTACAGACCCATAACCATCGATGCGTTATCCGGACCGCCGTTGGTCATCGGCAACACGATGTTCATATTGGCCGCCAGACTGCTACAAAGAATCGTAACCATCATATAACGTAGCTGTGTCCAAACCGCCGGCAACGTGATATGCACCAACTGACGCCATTGATTGGCGCCGTCGATCTCCGCCGCCTCGTAGGTTTCCTCCGAAATGTTGTTGATGGAGGAAATCATCACGATCATAAAGCTACCGACCGTACACCAGCAGATGACCCAGATAAGCACCGGCATCGTGTGTTCGACCATCCAACCCTGCTCGGGAATCCAATCGTACAGACCGGCAGCGCGCAGCAAGCCGTCCGCCAGACCGATGCCGGGGTTGAAGATATACACCCACAGTTGGGTAAATACGATCGATGACAAAATGTTCGGAATGTAGAAAATAAACCGATAGATGCTGTTTTCTACCTTCGTTAGCTTTAAGCGCGTAAGCGTGACCGCAAATAAAATCACAATCGCACAAACGATAATTTCCTTAAAGAAAATGATGATAAAATCGTTGATCGCGCTTTTGTAGAACAGCGGGTCGCCCAAAATATCGATATAGTTTTGGAAACCCAGAAATTTCATATCCGGCGTGTAGCCCGACCACTCGAAAAAGCTGATGTAGATCGATTCTACCAACGGAACGATGGTGACAAAACTGAAAAGCAACAGCGTGGGGATTACAAAAATCCACAAAAACCACTTCTTAGACGCACTAAGCTTGGGGTATTTACGGGTCTTTTGTTGCACCGCGCCAACAGATGCCGTTTGCATAGACATTCTCCTTTCCGGCAAGCTGAGTTTCTCCGGCAGGCGACGATTGTCGCCTGCCGGAGAAACTTATTTCAGATTTTTCTTGGCGACGTCGTACAAACGGTTGCACGCCTCGTCTACGTTCTTGATGTTGCCGAGAACGATGGCATTATTGACGTTACGGAACTCGTTATCAAAGGTGGATTTCATCGTCTGCGTCTTCCACACCACGTTCATCGAATTAACCGTTTTGATCATTTCTTTGGTGGTGGTCGTCAGCTTCGCCTTGGAGGCGTCGACCTTAGTGGCGGTCATATAACCATAGCTTTCCATGATACCCAACAGATACTTATCCTGATACATGAAGCGCAAGAATTCCTTGGCGTTCTCCTTGTTCTTACCCTTGGCCGCAATGTACATACCGCCGCCCATCAGAACAACCGTCGGTTTCTGACTCTTAGTGACCAGCGAAGCAGTGGAATAACGCATTTCAAAACCAAGCGGAATATTGGTCTTCATTTCGGATTCCAGCCAGCTGCCGCAAGACATCAGCGCCGCGCGGTGATTGAGCCACTGCATCTGCGACTGTGTGTGGTTGATCGCAACCGTTCCCTTCATAAAGCCGCCGTTTTTACCGGCCAGATCGATCAAACGCTGCATAACCGCCTTAAAGTTGGCCGATTTAAACACGCTCGGGTCCTTCGCCGAGCAGACCTGATCGAAGAAATCCTTGCCATAAGCAGCCAGTGCCGGCATAATCATACCCCAGTACAGGTACGCGCCACTGGTGCCCGGATAGGCGACGCCGCCGATGCCGAGCTTCTGGCATTTGTCTGCCAGCGCCATCAAATCTTCGTAGTTCTTCGGAACGGTCAGACCGTTTTTCTTAAAGTAAGCCGCATCATACCACAAACCATAGTTGGTAGCGGTGTTGGGAATATGATAAATTTTTCCATTAAAATATTCCACCGACTCGGGCTTAATCTTATCCCAGATCTTTTCGCTGGAGCCGTAGACCGTCGCGGTCTTGGCGAAATCGGTCAAGTCTTCAAACAGACCGGATTCCATATACGCGGTAGCATCCATACCGGTACCGCCATTGGCGATATCCGGCGGATTGCCCTGCATCCAACGGGTGGCCAGCTGCGTACCGACATTGGTGCCGATACGGGTGATGACCTTTACATCGGGATTGGCATCTTCAAAATCGTTGATAAGCCCCTCCCAGAACACGTTGTTATCCGAGCCGTTAACGAAAATCTGCAGCTCCAAATTGCCGCTGAGTTTCTTCTCGGTCTTGCTCTGGGCCTTGGTCGTCTTAGTGGTAGTCGTTTTACCACCCGGCGTATTGCCTTTGGTGGTCGTGGTACCGGTCACGTCGCCCTTGGTGGTCGTGTCGCCGGGCACATCACTGTCCTCGGTAGCCGGATCGTCCGCACCGGTGGTCGTGGTGGTGCTATCGCCGCCAACCTCAATGATGGAGGTGCGCGGCGTTTCATCCTTCTGCACCAGCATATCGCAACCGCTCATTGAGAACAGCATCAGGACAGCCAGAGACACGCTGATCACTTTCATCCAGTTTTTCATTGTATGAAATCTCCTTTCTTTCGCACCCAAGCGGTCAGGGATGGTTTCCCTGACCGCTTTTTGCGTTTACTCCTTTGCTTCCGACTCCTCGCTCTCTTCCTTCTTTTTCTTCTTTTTGATCAGGAAGATAATGAGGAAGATGGCGCCGCCCAGAAGCAGCAAGCCGCCAACTCCCAGAGCGATGATCATCGGCCAATTGTACGTGTAGGTCGGGTCGTAGTAGACCACGATTTGCTTCTTCCCGCCTTCGTCCTGAGGATCCTCAACCGGTTGCTCTTCAGTCGGCAAATCGTCTGTCGGTGTATCGTCAGGGAGTTCCTCCGGCGTATCAACCGGATCGTCTGTCGGCGTTTCCGGCGCTTCCGTCGGCGGATCGATTTCTTCCGGTTCTTCCTCCGGCTCCTCCGCGCGAATCCGTTCAAACTTTACCTTGATCGCTTGATGCTCGGTCAAATTGGTAAATGCCAATTTGCCGTCCTTCAACGCCGTCTCCGCGCCGTTGAGCTTCACGCTGGCCAGTTCATAACCGGCATCCGGCGTAACGGTCACGGTCAGATTCGAGCCCTTATCCAACTCGATCAAGCCTTCGTGCGACACCTTGCCGCCCTTGTTGCCGACCACGTCGACCGTGACGTACACCTTGTTCGGCGCCATCAAACGGAACAGACGGGTTTCGTTGGCATCGTGTTCGTAGGTGATGGTATCGGTTTTCCAAGACACGATCTGGCGATTGTAGACGTCATAGACGCTGTAGGTATCGTCCAGATGCAACGTCTTTTCGCCGCCGCTGACGCTGTGGAGCGCCACGTAGTGCGGAGCCGAATACACGATATCCGACAGATTGTCGGTATACAGGTGCACACCGGCGTATTGGAGGATATTGCGAAGGAACTTGTTGGTCAAGCCTCCGGCCGCCGAATACAAGCTGTTCCAGCCATCCATTTCCTTAAACGCCAAGCTGGTCAAGTTGGTGTCGACCAGATGTCCGAGTGCAATCGCCTCGGGGTCGTCCACATACATCTGCGGGCCGGCTACGCCGGTAATGTTGCCGAAGCGAGAATTCTCAACGCCGGCAATCAGCGGATGCTGCACATCCGACTCAATGCGCGTCTGCATCATCGCAGTCTGGAGGTTGACGCCCAGGTCAATACCGACGATCTCGCTCGCACGCTCCAAATCGAAGGTCTTGCCGTCGGTCACCGCCGGCATATACAGCCAGACGATGGTCTTATCCTCGTTCTTCAAATACTTATTGATCGCCTTGGCTTCCTCCTCGGTCACCTGATACGGCGAGATCATAAAGTAAACCTTGTAATCCGGAACAACGCCATCCACCAGATCCCCCAGCGTGTAGCTGTCATACGGAGCGCCCATCGTGGCCAACTGCTCTCTCTGCATCTTGTACAGATAATTGATGATCGGATGGTTCTTGCCGGACTCGTGCGTCAGATAGACGATCGCCTCCTCATCATAAATGAGTGCCACTTCGGCATTGGAGGAACGATCCAGATACAGCGAGAAATCCATCTCGGCCTTCTCGGCAGCAAACTCACCAAACATCTGATCGTCGCGATAGTAGTAACCCGACATATCGTAGTACCACATTGCCGAGCCGTTGGTCAGCACGTTGCTGAAATCGCGACGGAATTTATAGATGGTTTCCTGCATCGTAAAGCTTTGGCCGACATTGGCGTCGCTCAGCGCGTTATATGCAGAGGTGTTGAGCACCGTGCGATAGTCGTTCTCCGAGATGATCAGTATACCGTGGGCCTGTGCGCCTTCCAGGATATTCATCACGCCGGCACCCATACCGAAATCGCGCTCGCCATAGCTGATGCAAGACGCCATAAAGTCCACATAACCAGAATCGTAGATGCGCTGGATGGCAATGGTCGCCTGACCATTGGAGCCACCACCGGTGATGTGATTGATGTAACCGTTGTAACTACCAACGATCAATTTATCGTGACTGGTATCTTTGATAATCTTAGCAAAATGCAAGAAGCTGTCGGTGATAATCTCGCTCATTGCCGCATTGGTATCGATACAGCGGCGCTGAGTTTCTGCGTCAAAAATACCCACCAGCGCAGACTGCTTCATCATCTCCGGCGTTGCCAGTTCGGCAGTCTCAAACGTCACCGCCGAATCCTTCCACGCCTCGCGTAGAGCTTCCACGTCGTTGTTGTAGATCCGACGCAGATAGTTGCGGAACGCTTTCACGCCGGCCGGGCCGTAATCGATGTAGCTGGTTCCCGGATTTTCGTTGTAGTTTTTCCAGCTCATCCACTCGGAGGTCTGACCCGCCGTGATGCGGACACCGTAGATGCGGCCGAAATACGGCTGCTCCATCATATGTTCGATGACACGCCGCAGCACATCTCCCATATCCTTGCGCCACTGCTCCGAACCAAGCGATTGCTCGCGGGTGGTGCCGTCGCTAAAGGTATGGATTTCATCCGGATAGGCATCCATCCACCACGCCGGCATATCCAGAGCCAGGTTAACCATCAAGCGTGAATTCGGCGAAGCAGACAACGGCTTCAATATCTGATTGTCCAATTCGGTAAAATTGATACTACCGTCGCTCAACCACAACGGGGTACTCGCCGAACGGCCAAAGGAACCGGAAAAGTTCATGCCGAGCGAGATATCTGCATCTTGGTAAAATTTGTTGTAGGTTTCGGCATCAAAGCTTGCATCGTAGGTGGTCGACAAGGTCATCAACCCGCTTTGCGGTTCCCCATCGATCATAATGGTCGGCTGACCGTTATACATCTCCACCTTGCAGTCCAGCGCTTTTTGTGCATCCGGATTGCCTTTGACACGGATAGTGGCAAACTGGTTATCCACCGCATCGAAGTTGGTGACGACGACGTAGTTGTCATCCATCATAACGTTGTAGCGGCCTTCGCCCACGAAGTCCGGCACAACAAAACGAAGTTTCAACTTGATGTCCTTATTCGCCTTCCACGTGGACGGCGTGCCGCCCTCCAGAATCTCGACGTAGGCCGAGCCAACCTGCGTGGTGTTATTGCGAACAATGTAATTGAATTTCAGATCAAAGTCCTTCGAGGGCTGTTTCTTCACACGAATGACCGCATCCACCGTCAATTCAGTACCGGCCATAACCTCGCGCGGAAGGTCAAACTCCACCACTTCCATCAAACAATCAACGTAGTAGGAGTTGTCAAAATAGATGTTGCCCCACGGTGCGATCGGCGGAGCGCCGTATACGCGCACGGCTTTCCAATTGCTGTCGTCAAAATTCGGCATCAACCAGCCGTGTTCTTCAATTAAATTGGATTTGATCTGATCGCCGGAGAGCAGTTTATACATATCGCCGTTCTCCATAGTGATACGGCAATCGTACAACAGACCGGCATCGGTGGTACGGTTATACACCTCAAAGGCGATAACGTTCTCACCCTTTTTCAGATACGGTAGCAAGTCAAAGCTCTTGAGCTCGGACCACGTATCAACCGGTGCATCCATATTGGAATAGGCCAACTCACCGTTGACGTAGACGTGACACTTATCGTCCGCCGTCATCTGCATCGGCGCTTCGGCGGGAGTATCTTCCAAATAAAATACCTCGCGGAAAAAGCGGCTTTGCGCCTGACCGGTCTCGCGCGGAACCTCCGGATACCATACCCACTGGCCTTCCCAATCGGTACTGCTGGCGGTCGAGCCGTGCAACGTAATGGTCACACCTTCTACACAGATCGTGCCGGCTTTATTGCTGCCGATCCACAATTCCGCCATCGTATGGCTGGGAGTCTCGATCTCAAAACTAAACGGTTTCCAAGAGCCGTTGGTGCTGTTCAACTTGACCTTTACGTCGGCATCGACCAAATAGTCGCCCTTATAGTCGCGGTATTTGATCACCGCGGTAGCCGCTGTCGTCGAGCGATAGACCAAATCGAATTCGTACTTGTTGCCGCCGAGCATCGTCGGAATTTCGGTCACCGCATAGCCCTCGGCACCTGACGGAATCGTCAGCTCGCCATAAGTCGCTTCGTTATTAACCTTCGACTCGATCGACGGAGTGCCCTTGATCTTCTTAAGCGTCCAGCCGCTGATCTTGCCGGTCTCCTCCACGGCGCTGAAATCGTGAATGCCGACCAATTTGTCCGCGGCGCCGTTCTGCTGAACAGGTGTCACCGCAATATCGTCGATCCAAATTTCACCTTCGCCCGGCGATACGGTAATCCATGCACAAGCGTACACGGCGTTGCTGGGCATATACACGGTATGGGTGGATTTGGTCCATTCGCTAATTTCGGTGCCGGCGTTTAAATACATCCGTCTGCCAAGCAGCGTCGATACAACCTCGCCGACCGAGTTATACAGCGTGAGATTCATATTCAAATACGGCATACCGATAGCGTTACGGCTCTTGAACCACACCGATACATCGTTGTAGGTATCCGGCTCGACCTCAAAGAGCACAGGGTTTTCCAGAAGCGCCGCACCCGCACGGTAGTTCGGGTTGGTGGACGCTTCGGACGCCGCAAAATTGAAGTAGACCGAGGAATTACCGCTGTGGTAGTGCTCGGTATCCCATTTCATCTGATCAAAGGATGTATCGCCGTATACGGTAAAGTACCAGCTCGACGGCATCCCATTGGTGGTTTCCTCAAAACTGAAGTTGGTCGTCGGCGTAAAGGCATTGACACGGAGATCGTCCAGATACAATATCGAATCGTATCCGCTAAACACAAAGTGCAAGCGCCATTGTGCCGCGTCTGACGGCGTAACCCACGGAATACGGAATTCCACCCAACCATCGGTGCTGTTCTCCAAGCGATACGCGGTATTGGCCCAGCAACTTGCCTGCGAACAGGCAGAGCCATCCTCCTTGTGGTTAGACGCATATACCGTCAGCGTGGTTCGTTCATTACCAACCAACTTGGCTTTAAAGGCGAACTCATAATTGGTGCTCGGCTGCACGTCGAAATAGGTAGAGTGTAAAACCGCCTGCGCGGTCGCATCAATCGAGCCGCCGACGATCGACATATAGCCACTTTGGTTGCCCTCGGTTGCATCATCGGATACGCCGTATTTGAGAACGGCGCCATTGCCGCCACTCATATTGGTGCTCCAATTGGTCGGATAACCGTCGTCGTCGTACTCAAAACCGAAGTTATCGGTCGGACCGAGATTGACAACGGTATCATCCTCATACAAGCGCACGTTATCCACATACAGAACGGAATTCTCCGCACTCTTATTGAAGTAGATCTGCGGAATGACAAACGCAGCATCCGCTTCGGTGATAAAACGCACCGTGATTCGACGCCATTCCGTCGGTGCATCGCGATGATGCACACCCTGCACATAGGCATTTGCCGCCGTATTTTCAGTCATAGTCTTGCGTTGTACCACCTGCAGGAACAAATTCGACTGACCGGCGGTGGTGTTTTCGGTCTTAACCCACGCTTCCAGCGTATAGCCGGTATTCGGCTTGACCGCAAACTCACGGGGATCCGGTGACAGAGCCCCTAACGCGCCTGCCTCAATGGAAGAATCCACCTTCAAAGCGGTGTCACTATCCTTGCCACCGGAAACAAACGACACGCCGTCCACGCTGCCGTTAAGTTTCCACGCACTGTCATCCTCCATCGTATCCTGGAACAATACCCCCGGATCCAGCGGCGTGTACGCTTCCAACGACACGTCATCCAGAAGCAAGTCACGCGTGCTGGACAGATCGCGGAAGAAAATCTGCGGCAATACCTCGGCGGCGTCAGCGCCGGTCTTAAAGGTAAATACCAACTTCACCCACTCGGAAGAATAGTTGACCGGGAAACTGGTGCCCTGTGCATACTGCGTGTGATAAGTCGGCTCGTTCGTCGAGCTGTACTCGACCACCTGCATATAATACCGAGTGGCAACGCTTGTTTTTATCCAAGCGACAAATTTATAATCGGTATTCGGCTGCACGGCCACTTTTTCGTCCGACAACCGCACACCGATGTGGACGTTACTGCCGCCATGCACATACGCCACTTTCAGCGCCTGACCGTCGTGACCGCCGTCCGCCACATACTCCGGCGGGAAATTCGGCTCGGTTGTTTTCCAGCCGGAAGCGAGCTCCATATCGCCGTTGGGAATCAAGCCCAGCATATTCGGCTCAGGCAGCTTAACCGTAAGCGACACATCGTCTAGCAGGATATCCCGCGTGCTGGAAATGTCATAGAACACAACCTGCGGCAATGCCTCTGCGGCATCCGCACCGGTCGTAAAGGTTAAGGTGATCTCCACCCATTCGGTCGAGTAGTTGACCGGCAGCGTCGTCGTGCCGGGAGTGTATTGCGTGTGGAAAGTCGGCGTGTTGGTCGAACTATACTCAATCACCTGCAACGAATAACGCGTAGCCGTGCTCGTCTTCATCCACGCCTTAAATTCGTATTCCGTATTCGGCTGCACGGCCACCTTGGAGTCGGTCAACCGCACACAGGTCTGGATGTTGGTGCCGCTGTACGTCACCGCCAGCTTGAGCGCTTGACCGTCGTGACCGCCGTCCGCCACGTAAACCGGAGCCGGCCCGGGCATGGTTGCCATCCAACCGGAAGCAAGTTCCATATCGCCGTTGGGGATCAAACCCAACATATTCGGTTGCTGCGGCGGCTCCGGCGCCGGTCCGGGGCCCGGATCGGGCTGTTTTGCCGCCAGCGATACATCATCTAACAGAAGGTCCCGCGTGCTGGAAATGTCATAGAACACAACCTGCGGCAGTGCCTCTGCAGCATCCGCACCGGTCGTAAAGGTTAAGGTGATCTCCACCCACTCGGTCGAGTAGTTGACCGGCAGCGTCGTCGTGCCGGGAGTGTATTGCGTGTGGAAAGTCGGCGTGTTGGTCGAACTATACTCAATCACCTGCAACGAATAACGCGTAGCCGTGCTCGTCTTCATCCACACCTTAAATTCGTATTCCGTATTCGGCTGCACGGCTACCTTGGAGTCGGTCAACCGCACACAGGTCTGGATGTTGGTGCCGCTGTACGTCACCGCCAGCTTGAGCGCTTGACCGTCGTGACCGCCGTCCGCCTCGTAAACCGGAGCCGGACCGGGCGCGGTTGCCATCCAACCGGACGCAAGCGCCATATCGCCATTGGGGATCAAGCCCAGCATATTCGGCTCGGGCTGCTTAGCAACGAGCGACACGTCGTCGACCAAAATATCGCGTGTGCTGGACAGATCTTTGAAGATGATCTGCGGCAACACTTCAGCAGCATCCGCACCGGTGGTAAAGGTTAAGGCAATTTCCACCCACTCGGTCGAGTAGTTGACCGGGAAGTTGGTGGTACCCTCGGTATACAGCGTGTGATAGGTCGGGGTATTCGCCGTGCTGTACTCCACCACTTGGATATAATAACGGGTGGCTACACTCGTCTTGATCCACGCCTTTAACGTGTATTCGGTATTTGCCGTCACACTCACCTTGGGATTGGACATACGCAACGTGTACGTGGTCGCCGTACCGTTATGGGTATACGGCAGCGAAAGCGCCTGTCCGTCATGACCGCCGTTTGCTTCGTAGCCGACAGTAGCACCATATACGCTCCATCCCGAAGCCACGCTCATATCGCCATTGGCAATCAGATTGGTCTCCCCACCGGTGATGGAATACGTGTTGAGCAGCTTAACGGCCGACGAGGTCGCTTCACGCAGACAAACATCGTCCACCTGTGCGGTACCGGTCGCCACAAACTGCACCAAAACCGCCACCGCATCGTCCGCCGCGGTAAAGCTGGCGGACACCTCGGTCCAGTCGGATAATTCCCGACGGATATACGAACTCAGACCGGCAACCGGCACACTGGACGTATTGCCGGCGGCATTGTACTGCAAAATTTCCGGAGCAAGCGAACCCTCCGCGCACTTGACACGGTAGGTCAGCGTGTAGCTTTTACCCGACGTGACCTCGATCGCGTACTCGTCGGCGGTTTGCAGTGCAAAATCCGTTCCCTCGGTCGCCACGATCTCGGCATAGCCGTCAACCACGGCAGCCGTACCGCCGGAAGCGACCGACGGACTAAAGTCCTTCCATCCGGTCATACCATCGCTGAAATCGCCATTGGCAATCAGATTGCTGTCCATTGCCCACGTAAACACGCCAATGGGCATCATCGACAGCAACAACAGCACGCTCAACAATACGCTGAGCCCGCGCTTGCCAAGTCCGCGAGTCATACGATTAAAAAACGTTCTCATAATAACCTCCCAATCTGAATGCAAGGGATTCATCGATCAATCCTGCGGATCCACAGACGATTCGCTCTCCCAATCATCCTTAAACTCGGAGTCGCCGAGCGAATAGGTCACGATCGGCGCCACCGCAAACGGAATAACCGACACGACCGGCATTTCATATTGTTTTTTCATCGTGATCCCCTCCTTACACATTCAGCAGCTGATAGTTCGCGACACAGAACTCGACCAACGCGGTCGTCTGGTCGTAGTCCAGCGCCGTATCTTCAATGCTCAACAGATCGCTGACTGCCGAGCTGTCCACGCCGTCTACCGCGGCGATCATATTCGCCAGCGCCGAAGCAACGTATGCCACCGAGCTGGTCTGCTGGTCGCCATAGAGCGCGGTGCCGTCTGCCAGAAGCGCATACGGACGAGCGGTAATGCGGCGCTGATAGCGCTCGCCCGCCACCGCATTGGACAGCGAACAGGTCATTTTCTCCGTTCCGGTTTTGAGAAGCGCCACGTCAGCGGCATCGGTCGCCGCCAAGCGCGCCGCACTGGTATCTGCCAACGTCAACGCCGCATCGGCGCCCAGCAGATTTTCCGGAAGCATCAGCACACCGAATTCCGCAATATCCAGATTCTTTAAGAGATTGGCGTTTTGGAATTCCGTGCGGAAATACAGGCCCTGTGCGGTCAGATTGGTGGTATTGCGGATGGCGGTGCCGTTGAGATCCAACGTCGCCGCACCCAGCGCATCCGCCGTCATAAACTTCGCGTACGCCGCGCCGGAGGTCGCCTCGGTGGTCAGCGTATTATCGCTGTACCAACCAATAAATACCGAACCCTCACGCACCGGCGTTTTACCGTGACCGGTATACACCGAAATATCCTCGCAATACGGCACGGCCGAAACAATTTCAACATCGTCGACCATATACACGACCGGTGCATCAACAGTCGCCGCATTGGTCGGAGTAAACACGATCTGCGGCCAAATAGCCGTAGCCACATCCGTGTTAAAGGCAAACTCAAGTTCGTTCCACACACCCGCCGTCAACGTTACGGTTTTACCGACCTGCGAGGTGCCGGTGCGAAGCACCGCCAACTGCGCCGCAGAAGCCGCCGACGGCTTGACCTTGGCGCGGAACACGTAATCGGCATGTGCCGACGCCGCGATCGTGTTGGAAGTAGCGCCGTTGGGGCGGCACATCACCGAACCGTTGGTACCGGTAAACTGCAACGACAGCGCCGAGCCGGACACACCGTTGACATCCAATGCCTTAGAAGCGGCGTTAACGCCCGCTTCATTGCCCAAACCGGCATCGTAACTCTGGGAATAAAGCACCGGCTCACTCAGCGACGCTGTCACTTGAATGGACACGTCGTCCAGATACACATCACGGGTGCTATTCATCTGATAGACCTGAATCTGCGGCAAAATCTCCGCTGCATTCTCACCGGTGGTAAAACTATAGGAAGCTTCGGCCCAATCCGTGTGATAGTGCAGCTGCTGCGCCTGCGTATGATAGGCAGCCGCATTTTCGTTGCTATATTCCACGATCTGCGCACGATAGCGCGTGGCCGAGCTGTATTTGATATTCCAGTAAATCGTATACGTGGTGTTGGGAAGCACTTTGATACGCCCCGGGCGCACCGTTACGTCATACGTATCGGTGGTGACGTCGGGAGTCGGATCGACGCAGGCAATATGCAATGCGCGACCGTCGTGGCCGCCATCGGCCACGTAGGAAAGCGTCGCACTGACACCGCCGGGCAACGCCCAATCGGAATCTTTGCTCATATCGCTATTGGGAATAAGCTCGATCGCCTCGGTAGCACCTTCCGTCTGCTCACTCACCTTGGTAAGCACCACGTCGTCGATCAAAAACGCGCCGTTTGCATAGGTATTGTAATTGGTAATACGCGGGCGCAGATAATTGGTGGTTTCGCCGACCGTAAAGGTCAACGTCACCTGTTGCCAACCACCGCCGGCATAATACACCGTATTCACCTGATCTGCCGGCGTACTGTACGTAAACACGGGCGAGCCACCGGTCGCTGCCGCGTAACCAAAAGCAAACACCTGGAAACGGTTTGCCGAGCTCGGCTTTGCCCAAAAACTCAACACGTAAGTCGCGCCCGGCTCGACCGCCACACGCTCGGTAGTGAGTTCAAGCTGCGTCTGCGCAGCGGTGTTGGTAGCCGATAACGCCTTGCCGCTATGGCCGCCGTTCACGTACGCGAGCACGGTATTGGCTGAGCCGGATCCGATATCCTTCCAGCCGCCGGCGATCTCCATATCGCCGTTCGGAATACTAACCGGCGTGTTGACAGGCACCGCCGACGCACCGATTGCCGGTACCGCCGTCAGCAACAACGCGACAGCGCAAACCAGCGCAAAGATCTGTTTTTTGTTCCAAAACATACAAACATCTCCTTTTCGAATTTGGACATACTAAAATAGAACAATTGAGCCGCCCCGACCATTGGTCGGTCAAACTGCTTGCAGTGAGTTTTTGTCGAAATAACGGAATTGGCCGTTTCCGTTGCTACGCACCCACATTACAGCATTTTGGATATTTTCATTTTATCACAAAAAACTCTTGACAAACTCGACATTTTCGGTTATTTTGGTGGCGAGCCGTTGAAATTTTTAAGAATCAGGTGTTCTTATGAAAAAAATTCAACAGGAAGCTTTATACACCCCCTTTCTCTATGACCAACGGACCTCTCGCAGTATGGCCGCTGCGCACTACCACAATTGGTACGAGATCTATTATTTGGTTAAGGGAACGCGTCGGTATTTTATTGAAACCGACGTCTACGATCTTGAAGAAGGAGATCTGGTTTTGGTGCCCGAAAAGGTGGCGCACCAAACCCTGCATCAGCCGGAGACCGATCCGACGGAAAATCATATCCGGTATTTGTTTTCCCCCAAAAAGGAGGACATCCCTACGGCGTTTTTGCCGTTGTTTGAAAAGCACCATTTCCGTCCTTCGCCGGCGATTCGCCAGCAGATCCATCAATGCTTTGAGGATCTGCGGCAGTATTTGGAAACGCACGGCGTCTATCAACAACACTTTTATCAATCTACGTTAATTAAGATTCTATGTCTGTTAGCGGAGACTGAGCCGCATCAGCCCTCTAAGCCGCACTCGCGCACCGATACCATCATGCAACAGGCGGCGGAGTATATCAAAGAGCATTGCGCTGAGCCGCTTTCGCTGGCGGATGTAGCCGAACGCTACTCGTACACAAAAGAATACTTTTCTACGGTTTTTAAACGGTCGACCGGCATGGGATTCAACGAATATCTCAACCAGATGCGCGTTTCCAAAGCCGCTTATCTGCTGAAAACCGGACAACGCTCGGTGGTTAACATTGCCTTGGAGGTCGGATTTAACGATCCCAACTACTTTGCCACCGTGTTCAAAAAATGCACCGGTATGACGCCGCAGACGTTCCGCGCGGAAAAGCGCACGTACGCCTTCCAGAAATGGAAGAAGATGGAGAATAACCTCAACAACTCCATTAACCGACTGCAAATGCTGGAAAACCGATGGAAGCCGATCCCATTTTGGTCGTGGAATGGCGAGCTTAAGCCCGACCGGTTGCGCAAACAGATCGAATGGATGCGCCAAACCAACAACGGCGGTTTCTTTATGCACGCGCGCGCCGGTTTGCGCACAGAATACCTATCAAAAGAATGGATGGATTCGGTGGCGCTGTGCGCCGATGCGGCCGGCTCCGATATGAGCGCCTGGGTGTACGACGAAAACGGTTGGCCCAGCGGATTTGTCGGTGGCAAACTGTTGGAAAACGAAGCCAATCACGACCAGTATCTGATGCACACCATCGGAGAATTTGATCCGAATGCCGCTGTCAGTTACTGTATAGACGGAGACGTTCTGCGACGGGTGAACGAGCCGGTGGATGGTGCTACGCACCTTAACATCACCATTCACATCGCCGCAGCCACAACCGATATTTTAAATCCAAACGTGACCAATCAGTTTTTACAACTGACACACGAATCCTATAAAGAACGCTTCGGCGATGATTTTGCGCGCAAAATCGCGGGCTTCTTTACCGATGAGCCACAGTACCAGCGTTGGCATACCGCCTATACCCCGATGGTAGCCAAATATTTCCGAGATCATTACGATGAGGATATTTTTGATAAGATCGGGCTGCTGTTTGTGGAACAAGACGGCTACCGCGATTTCCGCTACCGTTATTGGAAAGCAATGCAGTCGCTAATGCTTTCCAATTTCTCCAAAAAGGTATACGATTGGTGCGACAACAACGGCGTTAAGTTGACCGGTCACTACGTGGAGGAACAGGCGCTTGGACGTCAGATCATGTGTTGTGCCGGCGTGATGCCGTTTTACGAATACGAACACATTCCGGGCATCGATTGGTTGGGCAGCAGCACCAACAACGAGCTCAGCTGTCGTCAGGTGGGCAGCGCCGCCATGCAGCTCGGGAAAAAGCAGATACTGGTCGAGGCGTTCGCCAGCTGCGGCTGGGATATTACACCGCGTTCTCTGCGGCGGGTATTCGGTTTTCAAGCCGTGACCGGCGGCGTCAATCTGCTGTGCCAACACCTGCTTCCTTACGAAGAATACGGTCAGCGCAAGCGAGATTTTCCGGCACACTATTCCCCGGTCAATCCGTGGGTGAATGAACAATTCGACGAGTTCAACCTCTATATCGGTCGGTTGTCTAAGCTGGTCGGCGAAAGCAAAGAACCGGTACGTGTAGCGTTGCTGCATCCCATTCGCGGCGCGTATTTCGACTACAAACGCGAGGGCGGTAACATTCCCGATTATACCTACACCGCCGACTGTGGTGTTAAGGCGGCGACCGATCAGCTGCTTCGCGACTGTCGCTTGTTTTCTGCCTCCGGCATCGCCTTCCACTTCCTTGACGAGACCTTGCTGGAACGCCACGGATTCGTGGAGGGAGATCGCATCGGTTGCGGACATTGCACCTACGACTATCTGGTTTTGCCGCACATTGTCACCATGGACTGGTCGACCGAACGGCATCTGCGCCAATATGTGAAAAACGGCGGTAAAGTACTGATTTTGGGCGATCCGCCCAGTTATCTGGAGGGCTCGCCGTACAACTACGATTATCTGCAGTCCAACTGCACGTTTGAGGAGATTGAAGCATCTATGCCGGTGCACATCGGCGGTACCGAGCATAAGCTGTATCTCTCCTATCGATTGCACGGCGACGCGCCGTTCTTGCTGGTGCAAAACAGCTCGCCGGACGAATGCTTCGATCAGACCTTCCGCTTTGACGACAGCGTGCAGTCGCTGATGAAACTGGATCTCTGCACGATGCAGACCGAACAGGTGCCGCTATCGCTGCACATTGCCGCCGGCGAAACGCTAGTGTTGTTCCCCAGCGGCCAACCGATGAGCAAGCGCCGCGAGATCTACGAAACGGCGTTCCGCTTGCAAGATGCGACCGTGCGGTTTGATGCCAACTATCTGCCGATCGACAAGGTGCGTTATTCCACCGACGGCCAAAATTGGTCGCATCTCTATCCGTGCAGAGGCTTGTTCCACAAGTTATTGCAGGAGCGCTACGAAGGAGATCTATACCTGAAATACGAGTTCGAGATGCGAGAACTTCCGCAGGAGATCAAGTTGTTGGCGGAGGAGGATTCCACCGGCGAGCAATGGGTAAACGGTCACCCGATCGTCTTCACCGAGCAGGCAGAGATCGAATCGCATATGTGGATGACCGATATCGCCGAATACGTGCAACTCGGCAAAAACGATTACACGGTCAAGCTCAACTGGTATCAGAGCGAACAGGTCTACTACGTGCTGTTTGGCAAGGGCGTGACCGAAGGTCTCAAGAATTGTCTGGTATACGACCGCGAGCTGGAGCCGGTCATTCTGGCCGGCCACTTCGGAGTGTATAGCGATCAGGAATACCAAAACGATTCCCACGACAGCCGTTACGTGTTTGGCGACAAGTTCTATATTGGGGCGCCGCCCGTAACCGTTACCGAACCGGTGACCGACGGGCTGCCGTTCTTCCGCGGAAAGCTCACCATTTCGCAGGATGTGAGCTGGACGGAGGACGTTACGCATCTGCGGTTTAACGGCACCTTCCAATCGGCGTATATACGCATCAACGGCCAAGATGCCGGCACGCTGCTGTTTGATCGATCGGTCAACATTCGCCCTTACAAGCAACCCGGCCTTAACCGTGTGGAAATTGATTTTATTATCAGTAACCGCAATTTACTGGGTCCGCACCACAACAACACCGTGTTGGCGCGCCACGCCGTGTCGCCGGCTACGTGGGAACTCGGTGCCACCTGGGACGACAACCGCAATCCATTCTATCGCGAGAACTACGAGTTCTTGAAATTGCACTGCTTCTAAACAAAACCCGCGCTGACTGAGGTCAGCGCGGGTTTTACCCCAATAGGAGGACTGTATATGCGTGTAAAAGACAAACTGGCAATGTCCACTGCCGAATTGGTGGCAGAAGGACCGATCACCATTGTTGCATTCGGCGACAGCATCACACACGGGGCACTTGGTCCAGATGAGATCAATTACGAAACCGTCTACTGGAATCGCTTAAAACAAAAACTCAACGCAGTGCGAAACTACGTACCGATCAATGTGATCAACGCCGGCATCGGCGGATTGACCGCCAAGCTTTCGGTCGCGCGCATCGATCGAGACGTGCTGTCGCATCACCCCGACCTCGTCATCGTATGCTTTGGATTGAATGACGTAAACCTACCCCTTAACGAGTACATCGAGGCGTTGACGATCATCTTTGAAAAGTGCAAGCAAAGCGGCGCCGAGGTGATCTTTATGACCCCCAATATGCTCAACACCCGTGTGGCTCCCGACACCGACGAGCCGCATCTGGAATACGCCGCCAAAACAGCCGCCTTCCAAAACGAGGGACGGATGGACGCGTTTATGGACGCCGCCGTGCGGCTTGCCAACGCGATGGAGATTGCCGTATGCGATTGCTACGCCGAGTGGAAAAAACTCAGCCAAACACAGGATGTAACGCCCCTTTTGGCCAACCGCATCAACCATCCGTGCGCCGAGATGCACAGCCTATTTGCCGACATGCTGTTTGAGAAAATTATGGGCAATACAAAAGCTCCAAAGCCCAACGATTCAAGCACGATGTACCATGCATAACAAATAACAAAAACCTCCCCCTCTCGAACGAGAGGGGGAGGTTTTTGTTAGGTGTGTTCGGTCAGCCATTCCTCGGCTTTGGCTGCGGACATCCGCTTGATGTCCTCTTTCTTATACGGCGAGTCCGGACCGCCGTTGACATACAAAAAATACTTGCCGGAATCGGTTTTGTACAAGCGTTCCTCGTATCCGGTCGGATCGCCGAAGCCACCGCGCGTCATTTTGGCGACCAGCGCCGCGTTTTCGGTATCGTACTCCACCTTACAGATCAGTTTCTTCATCGGTTTCATCCTTTCGTTCTCGAATTTTGCGTTTTTCGCGCAATTCGCCAAAAAAGCGTTTAAGTTGTTCGGATGCCTGCTCCCCCAGTACGCCGCCCGTACAGGTCGGCTTATGGTTATACGGCAGATCAAACAACGACACCAGTGAGCCGCACGAGCCGGCTTTGGGATCGTCCGCGCCGTAGTACACGTTGTCGATACGCGCGTTGATGATCCCACCGGCGCACATCGGGCAGGGTTCCAGCGTCACATACAGGTCGCACCCCGACAACCGCCAGCCGCCCAGCGTGCGACAGGCTTCGTCGATTGCTTCGATCTCGGCGTGTGCCAACGCGTTCTTGTCCAGTTCCCGCCGGTTGCGACCGCGGCCGACAACCGCGCCGTCCTTGACCACGACGGCGCCGACCGGCACCTCGCCCTCGGCGGCGGCTTGCTCCGCCAGCGCCAGCGCCATCCGCATAAACTCCTCGTTTACCGCCATGTGATCACCGCACTTTCGTTTCCGTCGCCGTCAAACCACGGCAACCCACTCTCCTCCTGCTCCTCCGACACAGAGGTCTCAGTCGAGCGATCGGGATCGTACTCCACGTTAAGCGGCAGCATCAGCAACGACGCCAGTATAAACACGATTACCACCGGCGACAGCCACGCTGCCTTTTTTCGCTCGCGGTCCGGCAGCACGGAAGGGCTGTTCCCCATCGCCTGCAACGGATGATCGGCGTGCATCCGCAAGAACGCCGCCGCCACCGCACCGAGCAGCGCCAGCACCGCAAACACAACGTAAAAAACCGTGGCTTGCTGCTGTTCGCTGGCCGACAAGGTCGCCACCTCCAGCAAAACCGCCATCGTGTTGTTGAGGAAATGCAGCGTCATCGTCAGCAACAAATTGCCGGTGCGCAGATACAGGTAAGCAAACACGACGCCCAAAATCCACGCAAACGGGATCTGCGTCAACGAGCCGTGCGCCAGCGCAAACACCATCGCGCTGAGCGCGATCGCGACGCGCTCGCCGGCCGGTCGCAGCAGCGTGACCACCACGCCGCGGAACAAAATCTCTTCGAAAATCGCCGGCAGCACCGCTAGGCTAAATACCGAAAGCAACGCGTTTTGCCACGTGCCGTCGGTGGTCAACGGCATTTCCGCCGGATACAGCGAAAAGACCGAAAACACCGCACCGGTGGCCGAAGCCACGAGGTTGGCGAACACGCACATGCCCATACCGAACAGCAGGTAGCCGATCCACAGCGAACCGCTGACCGAACGGCGCACCGACATCGAATCGCCGGTGGATCGCAGCAGCGTGCATCCCACCAGCATCGGAACGCCGATCGCGACCAGATAGTAGATCGTGTTGGTGATCAGATAGGCGTTCGGTTGGGTAGCGACCAGCACACCGTCGACGGTCTGCGTGTCCATACCAAAACCTACCCCCAGCACCATCAACACCGCAATCACCACGGACGCACCGAGAGACAGCACCACCGTCAGCAGCAGCGCAAAGCCGGCCAGATTGCTCCGGCGGCGAATATTCTGTTTTTCTTGCACTTGTTCGGGGTACAGCATAGTTGGGTGACGCTCGCTTTCTCAGCGGACGGCAGAAGTTCTGCCGTCACCGTTAGTCTATGTCAATTAGTCTAACATATTCGAAAAGCGATGTCAAAGCCTTTAACTAAATTCCGAAAAAATCCGCTTTTCCGCCCCGATCGGCGTATACTCCCAATGCGAGATATGCCCGCTTGTCTGGGTATACGGCAGCGGTCGCAGACCGGTCGGCGCCGGATAGGTATCCACGATCGCGAGCTTGATCTTCATTCGTTCGGGGAGAATGCTTTTGATGTACACACCGGCGGCCGTACCGGGCGTCACGCCGGTGCGGAGTTCCGCCAGACCGGCCAGATTGGGCATCAGTTCCACGAAAATGCCGTAGCTTTCCACCGATCGCACAATGCCGGCGACCGTGTCGCCCGCCGAAAATTGTGCCGCGTTTTCCTCCCACGTGCCCAGCAACTCGCGCATACTCAAACAGACGCGGCCGTCCGCCAGCGACGACACCACCGCAAAAATGTCCTGTCCCACCGTCAGTCGATCGGACGGATGCGCGATGCGCGACACCGACAGCGCCGCAATCGGCAACAGCGCCGACAGCCCACACCCGATATCGCAAAAAGCGCCGAACGGCTCCAGCCGCGTGACGCGGGCGGACACGATATCGCCGGTGGTCAGGTGTGCCACTTTATCCCGCCGACATCGCCGTTGTGCCTCACGGCGAGAGAGCAGAGCGCGCACCGTGCCGTCGGCGCTTCGCTCGATGGCGGATACCACAAAACAGACCGGCTTGCCCACGCGCGCCAGCAGCGCGATGTCCCGCGTGCTCCCCTCCGCAATACCGGCGGCGCCTTCTTCGCGCGGGATGATGCCCTCGCCGCACGGAAATTCTACGTATAAATTATGTGCGGTATCGCACCGCACCGCCACGGCTTCGCAGATCGCCTCCTCCGCCATTGCCGCGTACAAGCCGTCCGCCGTATCGGTATATCGGTGATTTTGGGTAGTTTCCAGTCGGATTCCCTCGGGGGTGTAGTCGTCCGTTTTCATTGTATACTCCTCCTTTTTCTGAACATTTCAAAGATATGCAAATTTTTAGCCAGATAGAACAACGCCAGCCGAACAGAAACGTGTTATACTGGTATCGTAAAGGAGGGGTTTTGATGAATATGTTTGGATTGAATGTGCCGGTGAAAAATTTGCCGGTGCTGGATCAAACCTTTATGCCGCTTTCGGCTTTTGTGAGAGCGTTTGAAAAGTCCGCCAAAGGCGGCAAGGAGATCGCCGTGGCGGTCGAGCGCAACGGTGGTTGCGTGGCGGTGCGCCGCTTTTGCATTCACGGCACGCCGGAAATGGCGGCGGCCGACCGCGTCTACGTGGAACGGACGGTCAAGATGCTGTTGTGGGCGACCGGCGGCTTCCACGTGATGATCTGCGGCGACGACGAGTTGGGCGCGTATATCGCCGAAACCTACAGCAAGGACGGCGCGCGTGCGTTTGACGTGGACTTTATGTCCGGCGTGTACGAGCGTCCGTTTGTGGTGGAAAGTCTGCCGCTGGAACAGTGTCCTGCCGAGCGCTCCAATCCCAAGGCGGTCGGTCGTCATTTGGACGGTTGCCGCATCGGTTTTGATGCCGGCGGCTCTGACCGCAAGGTATCCGCCGTGATCGACGGCGTGCCGGTATACTCAGAGGAGGTCGTGTGGTATCCCAAGGAGAACACCGATCCGCAGTATCACTACGACGGGATCTTGGCCGCCTTCAAATCGGCAGCGGAGCATATGCCGCGCGTGGATGCCATCGGCATTTCCTCGGCGGGTGTGTACATCGATAACAAGGCGATGGTCGCCTCGCTGTTTGTGAAGGTGCCGGCCGACAAAAAAGACGAAACCAAGACCATCTACATTCGCGCCTGTGAAGAAATGGGCGTGCCGTACGAAGTCGCCAACGACGGCGACGTGTCGGCGCTCGCCGGTGCGATGAGCTTGGAGGAAAACCGCGTGCTGGGACTCGCGATGGGCACCTCCGAGGCGGTCGGCTACGTCGATAAGGACGGCTGCATTCTCGGTTGGCTGACCGAACTGGCGTTTGCGCCGGTCGATCTGCAGGCGGACGCGATGGTCGACGAGTGGTCGGGCGACAAGGGCGTCGGCTGCAAATACTTCTCGCAGGATGCGGTCATCAAACTGGCACCCAAAGCCGGCGTGACGTTTGAGGACGGACTGGCGCCGGCGCAGAAGCTGAAGGTCGTGCAGGCCGAAGTGGAGGCAGGCAACGAGCGTGTGCTGGATATTTACAGTTCTATCGGCGTGTACCTCGGACACCAGCTCGCGTATTACGCGGAATATTACGATATGCGGCACGTGTTGCTGCTCGGTCGCGTGATGTCGGGCAAGGGCGGCGATATCATCATCGCCGAGGCCGAGCGCGTGCTTTACGAGGAATATCCGGACGTGGCAGACAAGCTGCTGCTCCACCTGCCGGATGAGAAGATCCGCCGCGTCGGACAATCGGTGGCGGCCGCCTCTCTGCCGGCGATCGGCTGATAGCAAAATCAAATCCCACCTGCGTTTTGCAGGTGGGATTTTTGTTGACCTCCCATGGCAAACGTGGTATAATGGGCAAAGAAATTCAAGGAAGGGGGGCAAGCGTATGGCGGCGCTTACAGATATCGGCTATATCCGTGACCTGCTGGCGCGGCACGGGTTTCGGTTTTCCAAGGCGCTGGGGCAAAACTTCTTGGTCAACCCCTCGGTGTGTCCGCGGATGGCGGAGGCCGCGGTTGACTCCCCCGATATGGGGGCGCTGGAAATCGGCGCCGGTGTCGGTGTGCTGACCTACGAGCTTGCCCAACGCGCAGACAAAGTCGTGTGCGTGGAGATCGACGATCGGTTGCCACCCATTCTGGCGGAAACGCTCGCCGATTGCGACAACGCGCAGATCGTGCTGAAGGATATTATGGAGGTGGACATCCATCCCTTTATGCAGGAGCATTTCGGCGATCGACCGGTGGCGGTATGCGCCAATCTGCCGTATTACATCACCTCGCCGGTGATCATGCGGTTGCTGGAAAGCCGGTATCCGTTTACCTCGATCACCGTCATGGTGCAAAAGGAAGCCGCCGCGCGCTTGTGTGCCGAACCGGGCACGCGGGACGCCGGCGCGGTCACGATGGCGGTGCGATATTTCGCCCACGCCGAGAAGCTGTTTGACGTGTCGCGCGGCAGTTTTACGCCGTCGCCCAATGTGGACAGCGCGGTCATTCGGTTGACGCTGCACAACCGGCCGACCTGCACGCCGGAGGAGGAAAAACGCCTGTTTTCGTTGGTGCGCGCGGCCTTTGGTCAGCGGCGCAAGACGCTGTCCAATTCGCTGATGGGCACCGGCATGAGCAAAACTGACATTGCCGCGCTGTTGGATGCCGCCGGCATCTCTCCCACCGCCCGCGCGGAACAGCTCACGCTGGAGGATTTTATTCGGTTGACGAAACATTCGATGAAATAAAAAAACGATCCCCCGATCACTCGATCGGGGGATCGCTTTTTATCCTTGCTCTTGTTCGACCTGCTTGCACAAGGCCACCAAATCGTCAAAGGTGGTCATGGCGCACGCCTGTCGGCGATACGCGGCCGCACCGGTCAACCCGTGCATATACCACGCCGCGTGTTTGCGCGCTTCCAGCATCGCCACCTTTTCGCCCTTATGCGAAATGGCGTTCTGCGTCTGTTTCAACAACGTCAACAACCGCGCCGTGACAGGCGGCGTCGGCACCCGACGCTCCTCTGTAAGCCACGCGTGAATGTCCGCAAACACCCACGGATTGCCGAGCGCACCGCGACCGACCAAAACGCCGTCGCATCCGGTTTCGGCCAGCATTGCCGCGGCGCTCGGACCGTCGGTCACGTCGCCGTTGCCGATGACCGGCACGTTCACCGCTTGCTTGACCGCCCGAATGATCTCCCAATCCACCGGCGGTGCGTACATTTGGCCCCGCGTGCGACCGTGTACGGCAATCGCCGCCGCGCCGCCCGCTTCGCACGCCTGTGCGACCTCGACCGCATTGACCTCGCTGGGGCTGTACCCTTTGCGGATCTTGACGGTGACCGGCACCGGCACGGCCTCGGCGACCGCCGCGACCAACCGCCGACACAGCTCCGGATCGCGCATCAGGGCGCTGCCGCAATGATTGCCGGCGATCTTGGGCGCCGGACATCCCATATTGATGTCGATCCAATCCGGCCGATGCTTCATCGCCAGCCGTGCGGCGTCGGCCATTATAGTCGGATCGTCCCCAAACAACTGAATCGCGGTCGGACGCGCGCTGTCGTCCAATTCGAGCAGCTCGTCCGACTTGCGATCGCCGTAGGTCAATCCCTTGGCGCTGACCATTTCGGTCACCGTCCACGCCGCCCCGTTGGCCACGCAAATATCCCGAAACGCACGGTCGGTCACGCCGGCCATCGGCGCCAGACCGGCAACGCCGGGTATGTCGATGTTTCCGATTTTCATAGTTTCACCTCGTCTACCGTTCATTATATCTCTTTTCGCCGGTTTTCGCAACAAAATTTACATCCTGTTTATAAAAAGGGGTAGCAAAATGCCGGCGGTTGTGTTATGATAAAGATAATTATGGCTGAAAGGAAGATTCACCTATGGGAATTTTTTCTCGCTTGTTCGGTGATTACAGCACCCGTGAGATTAAACGCATCCAACCGCTGTGCGATCAGACGCTGGCGTTGGAAGGCTTTTATAAGGCAATGTCGGACGAGGAACTCAAATCGCAGACCGCCCGTTTGAAAGAACGGCTTGCAAACGGCGAAACGCTGGATGCGTTGTTGCCGGATGCGTACGCGATCTGCCGCGAAGCGACCGATCGCGTGCTGGGCACCCCGCACTTTCCGGTGCAGATTTTAGGCGGTATCATTCTGCATCAGGGGCGCATCGCCGAAATGAAGACCGGCGAAGGCAAAACGCAGACGGTCATTCTGCCGGCGTACCTCAACGCGCTGACCGGCAACGGCGTGCACGTGGTCACGGTCAACGAATACCTCGCCAAGCGCGACAGCGAATGGATGGGCAAGGTGTTCAATTTCCTCGGGTTGTCGGTCGGTCTGATCCTGCACGACCTCTCCAAGGATGAGCGCCGCGCGGCCTACGCCGCCGACATCACCTACGGCACCAACAACGAATTCGGATTTGATTATCTGCGCGATAATATGGTCATCTACCAAAACCACAAGGTCCAGCGTGGTCACGCGTTCGCCATTGTGGACGAGGTGGACTCCATCCTCATCGACGAGGCGCGCACCCCGCTGATCATCTCCGGTCAGGGCGATCGCTCCAGCGATCTTTACCAGAAAGCGGACGCGTTTGTGCGGCGGTTGTCCTGCACCCGCATCAAAGAGATGGACGCCAAGGAAAACCAGGACATTTCTGCCAACGGCGACTACATCGTCGACGAAAAAGCGCGCAGCGCCACTCTCACCCAGTCGGGTGTGAAAAAGGCGGAAAAGGCGTTTGAGGTGGAAAACCTGATGGATCCCGAAAACGTCACCCTGCTCCACCACATCAACCAAGCGATCAAGGCGCACGGCGTGATGCACCGCGATATCGATTACATCGTCAAGGACGATCAGGTGCTGATCGTTGACGAGTTTACCGGTCGCATTATGTTCGGTCGCCGTTACAACGAGGGCCTGCATCAGGCGATCGAAGCCAAGGAACACGTGAAGGTCGCGCGCGAAAGCCGCACGCTGGCCACTATCACGTTCCAGAATTATTTCCGTTTGTACAACAAACTCTCCGGTATGACCGGCACGGCCAAGACCGAGGAAACCGAGTTCCAGCAGATCTACAAGCTGGACGTGGTGGAAATTCCCACCAACAAGCCGGTGGTGCGCTCGGATATGCCGGACGTGGTGTACAAAACCGAGGCCGCCAAGCTCCGCGCGGTCGTCGACCAGATCGTCGATTGCCACAAACGGCAGCAGCCGGTGCTGGTGGGCACGGTCTCCATTGAAAAATCCGAAAAGATCGCGTCGTTGCTGACGGCGCGCGGTATCCCGCACGAAGTTCTCAACGCCAAGGCACACGAGCGCGAGGCGCTCATCGTGGCACAGGCCGGTAAGCTCGGTGCGGTCACCATTGCGACCAACATGGCCGGTCGCGGCACGGATATCAAGTTGGGCGGCAACGCCGAGTATCTGGCTAAGGATGAAATGCGCCGCCGCGAATACGCTGCCGAGCTCATTGAGCAGGCGGACAGCTACGGCGAGACCGACGACGAGGAAATTCTGGCGGCGCGGGCGTTGTTCCGCGAGCTGGAGGCTAAGTATCGCGCCGAGATCGAGCCGGAGGCTGAGCAGGTACGACAGGCCGGCGGTCTGTTCATTCTGGGCACCGAACGGCACGAATCCCGCCGTATCGACAACCAGCTTCGCGGTCGAAGCGGTCGTCAGGGAGACCCCGGCATCAGTCGATTCTTCCTCTCGATGGACGACGATCTGCTGCGTCTGTTCGGCGGCGATCGGATGAACGCGATGATGGAGACGCTCGGCGTGGACGAGGATATGCCGATCGAAAACAAACTGTTCTCCAACGCGATCGAGTCCGCGCAGCAGCGCATCGAGGAGCGCAACTTCGGCATCCGCCGCAGCGTGTTGCAGTACGACGATGTGATGAACGCCCAGCGCGAGATGATCTACGGTCAGCGCGATCAAGTGCTGGCAGACAAGGACGTCCGCGAATCCATTATGAAGATGATCGACGAGTCGATCGCCAATACCGTCGAGCGCTATGCGGCGGCTTCGGATATGCGCGAAAACTGGGATCTGGAGGGGCTCCGGAAGTATTACCTCGGTTGGCTGTGTCGGGAGGAGGATTTCCACCTGACAGCGCAGGAACTGGAGGATGCCGAAAACACGCAATTTACCGAAGAACTGACCAAGCGCGCGCATATGCTGTATGCCAAGAAAGAAGAGAAGTACGGCGATCGAATGCGCGAGTTGGAGCGTGTGGTGCTTCTGCGAAACGTCGATCGCTATTGGATGGATCACATCGACAATATGGAGGAGCTTCGCCGCGGTATTCATTTGCGCGCCTACGGTCAGCAGGATCCGGTGGTGCAGTATCGTCTGGAAAGCTACGATATGTTTGAAGCGATGGTCGATTCCATCCGCGAGGATACGGCGCGTCACATGATGACGGTCGAGATCCGCGAGCAGACCGAGCCGCAGCGCGAGCAGGTCATGAAGCCGGGACAGACCTCCGGCGACGGCACGCTGAAAGGCGGACGCACCGTGACCGGTAAGGTGGGGCGGAACGATCCGTGCCCGTGCGGCAGCGGCAAAAAATACAAGGCCTGCTGCGGAAAATAACATCATTTCAGAAACAAGAGGAGTTAGGATATGAAACTCGGAATCGTTGCTCACAAGCCGATTTTCATAAATCCTTAAATCTCCACGAAAATCCCATAAAACCCGATGGAATAAGGGTTTTTCAAAATGCCGCAAAAATATAACTCCATATAAATCTATGCAATTCCCCGCAGGAATGGTGTAAAAATGGTGTAGAGATTAAAATTGAAAGCGGCAAATTGACAACGAGAAAAAGCCTTTGCAACACCCAATATGATATGAATAAGTAGAACCCATCACTGAAATTCAGTGATGGGT
>JAFQJL010000004.1 GCA_017414965.1 Clostridia bacterium | reverse complement strand
CGCTTTTGGCAAGCGGACGGCGAGAGTGAGAAAACCTCGGTGCGTACCAAAACGAGCTTGGGTCAGATCGTGGAGTCGGGTCATTATAAAGGCGGCGGTGCCGCCTATGGATACGACCTTGTGAAAAACGGGCGGGTTAACAAGAAAAAGCACGAACTCTTTGACCTGCAAGTGAATGCGGACGAGGCGCTGGTGGTGAAGATCATTTTTGATAAATACACCCGTGAGGGGTTGGGTGCTCACACCATCACGACTTGGCTCAACGACCACGGCTACCGTGCCCGCACGGGCAAAAAGTGGCATTCCGCCACCGTGCGGGGGATGCTGCAAAATCTGACCTATACGGGGGTGCTTCGGAGCGGCGAATCCCGCTCGGGTGTTATCTTGGAACTGCAAATTATAACCCCGGAGCAGTTCGAAAAAGCACGCGAGATTATGAATCAGCGATCCATCAACCACCGCGCCAATCCCGTGCCGCCGATGAACAGCAAAGCCAAATCGCTGTTGGCGGGCAAGGTGTTTTGCGGGCATTGCGGGGCGCGATTACTGCTCAGCACCAACGGGCGGTACCGCAAACGCACCGACGGCACGGTGGACACCACCAAGCGGCTTCGCTACGTCTGTTATGGCAAGACCCGCAAACAGACCGAGTGCGATGGGCAGACCGGTTACACCATGCACATTTTGGACGATATTGTGGACTCCATCATCAAGGACATTTTCGCCAAGATGAAAGGGGTGTCCAAAAGCGAAGTGGTCAATGCGAAATATGCCAACGAGTTGGAATTGCGCAAGGCGCGGCTGATTATGCTGAATGCCGATTACGGCAAGGCAAGCGATAATCTCACCCTGCTCAAAGCCGAGGTGGTGAAATCCATTCGGGGCGAGAGTTCCTTTTCCACCGAGATGCTGTCCGATTTGATTCGCGAGGCGGAGAGCGAATGTGCGCGGCTCTGTGAACAATGCGCCGATGCGAGGCGGGACGTGAAAGACACCGAAAATCTGCTCCGTCAGCTCAGCGACCATTTTGACGAGCTGATCTCTTGGGCGGAACTGTACGACAGTGCGAGCTTGGAGAAAAAGAAGATGGTGGTGAACGCCCTCATCAACCGCATTGAGGTTTCCAGAGATTATAAAGTGAAGATCGATTTCAACTTCGACTTTGAACAGTTTACAAACGGCTTAGACATCGCGGCATAACAAAAAAGCCGAGCAGAGCGTAATGCTCTGCTCGGCTGATACTCCATAAACGCGGAAGTTATATTGGCAAAAATTCGTAAGAAAAGAAACGTTTCATATCTGCTGAGAACAGATACTCCCTTTGATGGTTGTTTAAACATCTTAACACCATCTTATTGTCCAACGAAGGATAAATCACATAAATTTTTCGTGTGCTAATTACCCCTTGTTTTGCCAATTCAGAAAAGATGTTTGAAAGGATATCTCCACAAAAATGCAAGAGATTCAATCCGTCGCCACCTTCCGCGTCTAGTGTTATCGGATAAGGAAACAGAAAAACCGCATTCTCATCCTTTTGCACTGTGTTAATTCGTTTTTCTAACGTCTTATATAACGTAAGGTCAGTTATTTTGTACTGCCCTCTGCAACGAATTATTTTCTCGCCAAATTCCTCTTCTTCGTTCATCATGAACTCAATCCAGTCTTTAAGATTTGCATTGTTACTGCAAATCAATTGACCTTCCTTTTTGTCAAAGGGGAGTTTTGCTTCGAATTTTTCAAGGGTATGAACATCGTAAAAATCGCACTGACCATTCGATTGGTCTTCATTCCATTCATACTGCCCCGGAAAAACGAGTGCTGATTTGTTCATTAAGTCCAGTGTGTATGGTTCATAATTCCCGCTTTGAATAAACGGTTTCAACTCATCTGAAAGAGTTGCTATTTGACGAACGACCAACGACGATTTCCTCCCATGTTGTTTGAGTGACGGGTTACTTTGAGGCAAAAAAATAAAACTTGACGAACCAGTGGTGGAGATAAGCGGTTTGTGCAGACCGGCAGTTCTGCGCCGGCTACCCCTTTAGCCAGACGGCGTAACTGTCGGCAGATCCACGCCCTAAAAACAGTCCACCGGACTGTTTTCTTGACGGGCTTTCGATCCCGCTTATCTTTTTTTGACAACAAAAAAGACCCGTCCTCTCGGACGAGTCTTTTTCTTTTGGTGGAGATAAGCGGGATCGAACCGCTGACCTCTTGAATGCCATTCAAGCGCTCTCCCAGCTGAGCTATACCCCCATTTGTTCGGAACGGATATTACTCTATCATATCCGCCCCGAAAAGTCAAGCGTTTTTTTAATTTTTTTAATATGTCTTTATATTACGCCAGCATCGACACCGCCGCACGCAGACAAGCGCGTTCCTCCCGTCCGACACAGCGGACGGTCAGCTCGTCGCCGGCGACCGCGTGCAACTCTCCCAACTTAATCGCGTCGCGACCGTCTACGTCGTAGCCGCGGCGCACCACCGTCACCTGCGTTTTCGGGTATGCTTTCAGTTCTTTTACCAACTGATCGATGCTCACCAAATCCAGCGCCTCGCGCAAAATCACCTTTTCGGATACCATCTTATCCCTCCGTCAGATCGCCGCCGTCTCCCCGCGCAGCCATGCCGCTACCTCGGGCGACAGCATCGGCGACAACGCCTCGCACACGCGTTCGTGGTAAGCATTGAGCCACGCACGCTCCTCGGCGGTCAGCCGTTCCGGCAGGATCGCCGCGCGATCGTATGGCGCCAGCGTCAGATGCTCAAACGCCAGATACCCCTCCGCCTTCGCCGGACAGCACAGCAGCAAGTTTTCGATGCGGATGCCGTACTCGCCCTCGCGATACAACCCCGGCTCGTCGGAGGTTATCATACCCGCTTCCATCGCAGCCGATTCACCCTGCCAGCGAAAACGATTGGGACCTTCGTGCACGTTAAGCAAATGCCCCACGCCGTGACCGGTGCCGTGCCGATAATCCAACCCGCGTTCCCACAGCGGCTGCCGCGCCAGAATGTCCAACTGATCGCCGCGCATTCCCTGACGAAACACCGCCGCACCCAGTCGCAGATGGCCGCGCAGCACGTCCGTGTAATCCTCTTTTTGACGAGTTGTCAATTCACCCATCGATATCGTCCGCGTGACGTCGGTTGTGCCGTCCGCGTAATGACCTCCGGTATCGCACAGCACAAAGCCCTCCGCACGAAGCGGCGCATCGGTTTCGGCGGTCGCACTGTAATGCACGATCGCGCCGTGCTCACCGACCGCCACGATCGGGGCAAAACTCGGCTCACGGTATCCCTTTTGTTCCTCGCGCAAGCGCTCGACCGTCTCCGCCGCCGACCGCTCGGTCGCGCCCTCGGCCACCGCGCTATGCTTGAGCCAATAAATAAACGCGGTCACCGCCGCCCCGTCCGCCAAATGCGCCCGACGGAATCCGGCGATCTCCGCCTCGGTCTTGACCGCCTTGGCCGCCGTGGTCGGCGACGGGCGTTCCAGCCGCTTTGCGCTGGACGGCAACAACCGCGTCAGCGCGTAGTTGACCTTGTTTGGATCCAACCAGATCGTCAGATCGGTCAGCGCCGGCATGATCTCATAGATCTGCTCATACGGCGCCAGCGTCACGCCGGCCGCACCCAGTGCCGCCCGTTCCAATTCGCCAAACGCCTCCGGCGCGGCGAACAGCCAGCATTGCCCACAATCGATATACAAATAGCTGAGTAACACAGGATTATGTGCCACGTCGCCGCCGCGCAGGTTGAGCAACCACATAATATCATCCAGCGAGGTCAGCACCAGACAATCCGCCTCGGCGGCGTCCAGCGTCGCCCGCAGCTCCGCCAATTTCTGTTCGCGACTTTTTCCGGCGAGAGCCGCATCCAGCAACCACGCCGGTTGCTTCGAAAGCGGTGGGCGATCCGCCCAGACCGCACCGACCGGATCGGCGTCCGCCCGCACGCGCACCCCGCGCACCGACAGCGCCTCTGTCAGTTTTTCCGCAAACGCGGCGCACACCGTCCGACCGTCAAACGCCAGCGTTTGTCCGGTCTGCAGCGTATTCAGCAACCATTCCGCCGGCGTCGGCACGTCCGGCTCGCCGCTTTTCATCAGCGCGATACCGCTATCCGCCAACTGGTCGGCGGCCTGCAAAAAATACCGACCGTCCGTCCACAGACAAGCCGCATCGGCGGTCACCGCCGCCGTGCCGGCCGAGCCGGTAAAGCCGGTCAGCCACGCGCGCGTTTGGAAATGCTCCCCCACGTACTCCGATCCGTGAAAATCGTCGGTCACCACCAGCACGGCGTCTACCGCATTCTCGCGCATCCAGCCGCGCAGAAGCTCAATCTGCTCGCGCGCCATCTTAATAGATCTTTTCGCCGTTTTCGATCGCGGTGATCAAGTCCACGCGACGCTGATGGCGGTCGCCCTCAAACGGTGCGTCCAGAAACGCCTTGACGATCGCCTTAGCGGTTTCGGTGCCGATCACACGCGCACCGATGGACAGCATATTGGCGTTGTTGTGGCGGCGGGACATCTCCGCGCTATACGGCTCGCTGCAGCATACGCAGCGGATGCCCTTAACCTTGTTGGCCGCCAGCGAAATGCCCACACCGGTGCCGCACATCAGAATGCCGAGATCGCACTCCCCGCTGGCCACCAGATCCGCTGCCTTTTGCGCAAACACCGGATAATCGCAGCTGCTGTGATCGAACGTGCCGCACTCCACGACTTCTACGCCGCGCGCGTTCAACACTTCCATCACCGCTTCTTTCAAATCGATACCGGCGTGATCGTTACCCATTGCAATTTTCATATTGGTGCCCCCTTTTGAGAAATATTACATAAAGGAGTATACCACATATTTCCTCGGAAATCAATGCAAACATCGTTGCATTGTGCGGGAAATTGTGATATACTACCCACAAAGAAAGGGGTGCGTTTTATGCACGACAAGCTCAACCTCTGGTTAGAGGAGCATTTGGATGAAATGGTGGAGGTCCTGCGCGAGTTGATCGCGTTTCCCAGCGTGGCCGCCGCGCCGCAAGGCGAGTTTCCGTACGGCGAACCGGTGGCTCGGTGCTTGGAAAAAGCCTTGGACATCGCCTCGGATATGGGAATGAAAACCAAAAACGTGGATTATCACGCCGGTACAATCGCGCTGGACGAGCGTGAGGCCAAGCTCGGTGTGCTGTGCCACCTTGACGTCGTGCCGGTCGGCGACGGTTGGGATACGCCGCCGTTTGAACTGACCGCCAAGGACGGCAAACTCTACGGCCGCGGCTCCACCGACGACAAGGGGCCGGCGGTGGCGGTCTTGTTTGCGATGCGCGCCATCAAAGAGCTGGGCATTCCGCTGAAACACGGCGTGCGGCTGATCGTCGGCTGCAACGAGGAGGTCGGCGGCTCGGATATGATCGAGTACCAAAAGCACGAGCCGTTCCCGCCGCAGTTGTTTACGGCGGACGCCAATTTCCCCGTTATCAACATCGAAAAAGGACGCCTCCCCTCCACGCTGACCGCGCCGTTTGACGCAACCGGCACCGTGCGCTCCATCCACGCCGGCACCGTTATCAACGCCGTACCGGACGTGGCGCAGGTCGAGCTGATCGGCTTGGCGGCTGACAAGGTCTCCCGCGCCGCCACCGCGCTGAATCTGGAGGGCATTCACTGGGCGTTTGCCGAAAACGACGGCGTGCTGAGCGTTACCTGCCACGGCAAAGCGGCGCACGGCGCCATGCCGATGGAGGGACACAACGCATTAACCGCGCAATTTGCGCTTCTCGCCGCGCTGGACCTGGCGCCGTTTACCGCCCTTGCCAAGATGTTCCCGCACGGCGATCACTACGCCGTCGGCATGGGGATGGCGTGCGAGGATGACCTGTCCGGCAAGCTGACGCTGACGCCGTCCATCTGCCACACCGACGGCGAGACGCTGACGGTGCAGTTTGATTGCCGCTTCCCCGTCAGCGAGACGGTTGCCGGCGTGTCGACCAAGGCGTCCGCCACCGCCACCGCTGCCGGATTTGCCTTTGACTACGACGGCATTGAGCCGCACCACGTAGACGAAAACAGCGAGTTTATCCGCACGCTGCTGGAGGTGTATACCGAGCAGACCGGTCTGCCGGGATACTGCATTGCCATCGGCGGCGGCACCTACGTGCACGACACCAAAAACGGCGTGGCTTTCGGTCCGGAATTTGACGGCGAGGAGTACCACCTCCACGGTCCGAACGAGAATATACCGTTGGCCACCTTACTCAAATGTGCTCAGATCTACGCCCACGCGATCGTACGACTTTGCGAATAACAAAAACATACCCCCGCCGAAGCAGGGGGTATGTTTTTGTTTATCTGGATCGGGTGATCTCCACCGCCATATATTCGAACTCCGCATCCACCGGCGCCTCCGGTTTGGCCAATCGCACGGTGACCTCCGTCACCGGCGGATAGGCCGCCAAGATCGCCGCTGCCACGCGCGAAGCGGCATGCTCGATGAGGTCGCACGCTTTTTCGGTCATGGTCTGCTTGACCGTTTCGACCACGTCCGCATAGCTGACCGTATCGGCCAGCGCATCCGTCTCGCCGGCACGCGTCAGATCAACCGACAGCGTGATATCCAGCACAAAGGTCTGCCCTTCGCGTTTTTCCTCCGGAAACACGCCGTGATAGGCATACACGCGCAGTCCGCGCAGGATGATCTTGTCCATAAATGTCCACTCCTTTGTTTTTTTGGGCTATCGCTTGCAATTTCTGCTTCGAATAGGTATAATAAGATTGGAAAAATTTTAAGGAGGTCGCTTCTATGTTAGTTTCCGCAACCGAAATGCTGCAAAAGGCCGTGGCCGGTCATTATACCGTCGGTCAATTTAACATCAACAATCTCGAATGGACCAAGAGCGTACTCAAAGCCGCCGAGGAATGCCAGTCTCCGGTGATTTTGGGCGTGTCCGCCGGCGCCGGTAAGTATATGACCGGTTTTGGCACTGTCGCGGCAATGGTCAAGGCGATGATCAACGATATGAACATCACCGTGCCGGTGGCGATCCACCTGGATCACGGCACGTATGAGGATTGCTACAAATGCATCAAGGCCGGTTTCTCGTCCATTATGTTTGACGGCTCGCATTATCCCATCGAGGAAAATCTGGCCAAAACCACCGAGCTCGTCCACGTGGCGCATCAGCTCGGTCTGTCGCTGGAAGCCGAGGTCGGCGCCATCGGTGGCGAGGAAGACGGCGTGGTCGGTGCCGGCGAATGCGCCGATCCGAACGAGTGCAAAATGATCGCCGATCTGGGCGTGGATATGTTGGCTGCCGGCATCGGCAATATCCACGGCAAATATCCGGAAAACTGGCCGGGTCTGTCGTTTGAGACGCTGGCCGCCGTCAAGGACAAGGTGGGCGATATGCCGCTGGTGTTGCACGGCGGTACCGGCATTCCGGACGAAATGGTGCACAAGGCGATCTCGCTCGGCGTAGCCAAGGTCAACGTCAACACCGAATGCCAGATCGCGTTTACCGCGGCTACCCGCAAGTATATCGAAGCGGGCAAGGATCTGTCCGGCAAAGGCTTTGATCCGCGCAAGGTGCTGGCAGACGGTGCCGCCGCGATCATTGACACGGTCAAAACCAAGATGGCGCTGTTCGGCTCGGTCGGTAAAGCGTAATTTTCAAACAGAGAGGTCGGCAACCGCCGACCTCTTTTTTTATACGATCGTCAGGCAACCCGAGCATACCGGCTCGGCAACCGCCAGCGTATAATCCAGATGCTCGGCCATTCCCGATCCGGCCAGTCGGCTGATCGCTTCGCGGCGAGCGATTGCCGGCGTGTTGTTCTCGCGGCTGAGATGCCCCAGCACCAGCCGTGTCACGCCGGCCTCCACCAGATACGGCAGCAACGCCGCACAATCGGTATTTGAAAGGTGTCCGTGTTCGCCTAAAATTCGTTCTTTCAGCGGATAGGGATATGGTCCTGTCCGCAGCATCGCGGTGTCGTGGTTGGATTCGATCAGCACCACGTCGCATTGCTTTAAGATCCGGCGATGCTCGTCGGTAATGATACCGGTATCGGTCAGCACCGCCAAGCGACGCCCGTCCGGCAGCGTAATCTCGTAGCCGGTCGGCTGATGCGCGTCGTGCGACAGCGCAAACGCGCGCACCCCCATATCCGCCACCGCCAATTCATCGGGCATCCGATGGATTTCGGTCGTGGTGTCGATCGTTCCTTCCATTCCGAGCAGCGTTCCCTCGGATGCGTACACCGGCAAGCCGTAACGCTTGGCCAACACCCGCACACCGGCGGTATGATCGGTATGCTCGTGGGTGACGAGGATCGCACGCAACGTGCGCGGGTCCACCTCGCGCTCGCGCAGGGCGGTCTCGATCCGCTTGGCGCTGACCCCCGCATCCACCAGCAGACCGCCGGCCGCGGTGGCTATGTAAGTACAATTCCCGCTGCTTCCGGAAAACAGCGGACAAAAACGAGCCATAACGTTCCTCTCTTTACAAATAAGAGGTGTTGTAATCGGATTACAATACCTCTTTTGTGTTTCCTTTTACGCCCGCTTGGCGTACGGCGACGGAATGTCTACCCGACAAATTTCCGCCCCCAGACCACGGAGCTTTTCAATAAAATATTCGTAACCGCGTTCAATGTAATGCACGTCGTCGATCTCGGTACGTCCCTGCGCCGCCAATCCGGCGATCACCATCGCCGCGCCGGCGCGCAGATCGTACGCCTTGACCGGTGCGCCGGTGAGCATCGGCACGCCCTCAAACACCGCGACCTTGCCGTTGACCTGCGCCTGCGCGCCCATACGGCGAAGCTCGTCCACGTAACGGAATCGGTTTTCCCACACCGTATCGGTCACCGCGCTGGTACCGTCGGCCATCGCCAGCAGCACCGAGATCTGCGGCTGCATATCGGTCGGGAAGCCGGGGTGCGGCATCGTCTTGACGTTGCAATGACGGATCGGTCCGTCCATGCGGACACGCACCATATCGTCGATCTCCTCCACCGTGGCACCCATTTCCTGCAGCTTGGCAGAAATGGATTCCAAGTGCTTCGGAACGACGTTTTTGATCAGCACGTCGCCGCCGGTGGCAACCGCCGCCGCCATAAAGGTGCCGGCTTCGATCTGATCCGGAATGATGGAGTAGCTGGTGCCGTACAAATGCGGCACGCCACAGATCTTGATAACGTCTGTACCGGCACCGCGGATATCCGCGCCCATCGCGTTGAGGAAGTTCGCGACATCGACGATATGCGGCTCCTTGGCGGCATTTTCAATAATGGTAATGCCGCGCGCCTTGACCGCCGCGAGCATAATGTTAATGGTCGCACCGACCGACACCACGTCCAGATAAATGGAGTTGCCGATCAGGTGGGTAGCGCTGGCCTCGATCATACCGTTTTCGATCATCGGCGGCACGGTCGCGCCCAGCGCCGTGAAGCCCTTCAAATGCTGATCGATGGGGCGCAGACCGAAGTTACAGCCGCCCGGCATGGACACGCGCGCCACACCGAATTTGCCCAAAAGCGAGCCGAGGAAATAATACGACGCGCGCATGTTTCGCGCCAGCTCGTGCGGCACAACGTGCGAGCAGATGGTGCGCGGATCGATCTCCACCGTGGAGGGATCGAGCATCCGCACCTGCGCCCCCAGCGCCTTCAAAATTTCAAACGACACAAAAATATCCGAGATATTCGGGATGTTTTCGATGCGGCAGACGCCGTCCGACAACACCACGGCGGGAATGATGGCAACCGCCGAGTTCTTGGCGCCACCGATGGTGACTTCGCCCTGCAGGCGGCGGCCACCCTCGATACGATATCGGCTCACACTCCCACCTCCTCGTCAATTTTTGTGATCGGCATAAACCAACACGAATATAGTATACCACAAATACACCAAAAATCAATCCCTCTGTTTGTAAAAAGTGAAAAAAATTCCGAAATTTTTTCGCACAAAGCGGCCCTCTTGAAAATCCGCTAAAACCGGTGTATAATACAATCAAATTCCACGAAAAGAGATGGTATTATGTCGAAAAATGTGTCTCATACGCGTCTGGTACATACCGTTTTGGCGGCGCTTTTCGCCGCCCTCACGTACGTGGGCACGGTATTTATTCAGTTCCCGATCGCCATCGGTTACGTCAACCTCGGCGACTGCTTTGTGCTGCTCGGCGGATTTCTGCTCGGGCCGGTGTATGGGGCGGTCGCCGGCGGCCTTGGCGCCATGCTCGGCGATCTCACGCTCGGCTACGCGCAATACGCGCCGGTCACCCTCCTCATCAAACTGGCGATGCCGCTGGTCGTCGCCGGATTTGAGCATATGGCCGCCGGCCGTTCCCGCGGCGCGAAGCTCGCGCTCCGCATCGGCGGCGGCGCGCTGGCCGAAGTGGCCATGGTCGTGGGGTATTTCCTGTACGAGATCGTGCTGTACGAGTTCGGCGGCGCACTGGTCAGCGTACCGTTTAATGCCGCACAGGGCGCGGTCAACCTCCTGCTTGCGCTGTTGCTGTTGCCGCTTTTGAGCCGCATTCAAAAAATGACCGTAAAATAAAAAAGAGCGCCTCGACGGGCGCTCTTTTTTATTTCTGCTTTTCAATGTGTGCAAAGCCTTGCTCAAACAGACTCTTGGCCACCGCAAACCGTTCGGTCTCGCTGTGTCCGCATTGGATGATCGCGATCAGCGTGGTATCACCCTTGGTAGCGGATGCCGCCAAGCAGTAGCCGCCTTGATCGTGGTATCCGGTTTTGAGTCCGTCGGCGTATTCGTAATAGTATTTGCTGGCCGAATTCAACAGCAGGTTGGTGTTGGTTTCGAAAAATTCGCCGTTCCACTGCCCCATCACCGTTTTCACCAGCGGGAAGCTGCGCGCGTGGATCGCGATCTTCACCATATCCTCGGCGGTGGCGTAATGATCGTGATCGTAGTAGCCGTCCGGCGTGGTAAAGTGCGAGCCGGTGCAACCGAGTTGCTTCATCCGGGCGTTGACCAATTCCATAAACTTAGCAACCGCCGCCGCATCGTTCATCGCCGTATCGCCGGTCGCCGCTCGGGCGGCGTTGACCGCAAGCGCATACGCCGCGTCGCCGCCGGAGTTCATCAGCAGGCCTTCCAGCAAACATTTGAGCGACACGCTGCTGCCGGGGTACAAACCGGCGCGAGAAGCATCGTCAGGCACCAGCGCCTGCTCCGAGCCGATCGTATAGCTCGCGGTCTCGTTCAAATACTCACACGCGACCGCCGCCGTCATCATCTTGGTCATACTCGCCGGATACATCCGCCGATCGGCGTCATATGCATACACCGGCTGTCCGGCGGTAGCGTCGTACAGCATCACGGCGTGGATGGTATTGGTGTCCAATCCGATGCCGGGGAGCATCCCCTCCGCCATCAGCGGATAGCGAGTGGTCGTGGTGGTGGTCTGGGAAGCGTTGCTGTCGCCGGTTGTCGGCGTATTCGGATCGTCCGATCCTTCGGCAATGTGTCGCACCACGGCCACCACGCCGACGATCAACAGAACCAGCACCAACAGCACTGCCAGCAAAGTCAGCCGTTGACGGCGACGATATTGGCGCCTGCGCGCTTCGCGCTCGCGTTGGGACAACATAAGACCACCCCTTTCGAATGGTCTTATTATACCATACAAGAGCCGAACTCGCAACGGTTTTACAAAGAAAAACACAGATTTATTCACAAAATCTTTTCTTGAATAAGCAACGCGAGCGTGCTATAATGGTCGTGGGATATGCCAAAGAAAGGATGTTTTACGTATGGATTCGTTTGCAGAACAGTTGCTCAAAAAGAGAAACGGCCTAAAAGAAAATCTGATCATCTCGCTCATTATCTCGGCGATGGTGCTGGTATGCGCGCTGGCGGTGATGTTTTTGCTGCCGATTCCGGCGCTCTGCCTGATGCTCATCTTCGGCGCGATCTACGGCGGATTGTGGCTCATTAAGACGCAGTACATCGAGTACGAGTACTCGGTGCTAAACGGCGATCTGGATATCGACCGCATTACCGGCAAGCGCAAGCGCAAGCGTGTGGTGCAGGTGCGCGCGCAAAAGATCGACGAGTTTCTGCCGATGCCGGACGAGATGGACACCAAAGGCTTCGGTCGCGTGCTGTTTGCCTGCACCGCGCCGGAAAATGCGACCTTCTACGTGACCTATCACAGCAAGAAAAACGGTCGCACCATTGTGTTCTTAGAGCCCAACGAGCGTGTGCTGAAAGAGCTGTATGCGGGTCAAAACCGCCCGAAGCAGCTGGCGCTGGAAAAGGCGTGCCGCGAACTGAACGTGGAGTTGCCGTCGCTGGGTAATTAATTTGACGAAAGGGCGTGAACGCCGTGGTCGGCTCGGTCCGTATAGATGAACACAGCGTCCGCGCTTGTCTGCCGAAGCGGCAGCCGGACAGTCACAAAGGCAGTTACGGCCACGTGTTGGCGGTGGTGGGGCGTTACGGTATGGCGGGCGCCGCCATGCTCTGTACCGAAGCGGTGCTGCGCAGCGGCGCCGGTCTGGTGACCGCCGCGGTGCCGGCGAGCATCTATCCGATGGTGACGGTGGCGGTACCGGAGGCGGTGTGTCTACCGCTTGGCGAAAACGCCGTCGAGGCGGTTACTGCCGCGCTGGACGGCAAGTCGGCGCTGGTCGTTGGGTGCGGATTGGGGCAATCCCCCGAAACCGACGAACTACTGTCGCACACGTTGGCGGCGGCGAACATGCCGGTCGTGCTGGATGCCGATGGTCTAAATTGGCTGGCGGCGCATACAGATAAACGGGAAGCAGTTTCCGCACCGCTTTGTCTGACGCCGCATCCGGCGGAAATGGCACGACTGATGGGGCTATCGGTTGCCGAGGTACAGCAAAATCGCAAAGCGGTTGCTAAGGCGTGCGCCGATCGCTACCGTGCGGTCGTGGTACTCAAAGGGCATCAGACGGTGGTAGCCAAGCCGGACGATTCCTTGGTGATGATCAATCCCACCGGCTGCTCCGGTATGGCGGTCGGCGGCACCGGCGACGTGCTCGCCGGATTGATTGCCGGATTGATCGCGCAAGGGATGGCGGTGGACGCGGCGGCGGCAGCCGGTGTGTATCTGCACGGCGCGGCCGGTGAGTTGGCCGCGAAAAAGCATTCGCAGCACGCGATGCTGGCGCGCGATCTGTTGGCGGAATTGGGGACGCTGTTTCTACGCTACGAGTAAAGGCGGTTGTCCGTATGAAGCGTCGGGCGCTTTTGGTGGGAATATTGACGTTGATGATATGGGTGAGCGGTTGCGCGGCCGATATGCCGGCGCAGCCGGTCACCCATTCGTTTTGCAGTCAGCTCACGGTCTCCGGTTTGGGCGAGCCGTATGTCGGCGCGCTGACCGTGACCGAGGAGCATCTTCGCTGGGAATTGACGGCGCCGGAGGTGGTTGCCGGCTGCGTGCTTACCTGTGACGGCGACCAAGTGACACTGACGCCGCCGGACAGCGAGCCGGTGGTTGCAGACGCCGGTCGTCTGCCGGCCGAGGGATTCGTGTCGGTGTTATGGAACGCACTCCGCACCGCCCAACCGGAAACGGTTGAGTGGGAAAACGGCGACGGGCGGCTGACCGGCCGCGTAACCGGCGGACGGTATCAACTATTGAGCGACGCCGATAGCGGATTTCTCAAAAGTCTGTGCGTGGAGGGCGGCGACTGGCTGGCGGTTTTCACCGACGCGTCAGCAAAAGAAGGTTAAACACCCTCTCATTTTCAGCAGAAAATGCGTTGTTTTCTTGGTGTATTCGACAAATTATACAAAGTTTTTCCTCTTTTCTCGGTATTTTAATACAAGGTTAATAATTTTTTTAAAATTTTCCTTGACAAGGGAACGGAAAAGGCGTAAACTGTATACATATATGTAAATTATTGCGGAGAAAAGGTATGTCCGATACGCGTAAAACCGACCAAAACGAGCGCGACGAAGCGTTCGCTGCCCTGGAAAAACAGTACAAGCCGCTGATCGATCGGCAGGTTTCGCTGTTTGCCGGCGCAGAGGTCGACGCCGATTCGTTGCAGGATTGGCGGCAGGAGGCGCGCATCGGTCTGTTCAAAGCCATGGAGCATTATCGGGCGGAAAGCGGCGTGCCGTTTGCCGCCTACGCCAAGATGTGCGTGCAGCACCGCTTGATCTCGTATCAGCGGCAACTGCGCTGGGCTCAATTGCTTTGTCCCCTCACTGAAGAAGCGGCCGCCACCTTGCCGGACGAGGAACAAACTCGACCGGAACCGCGGACCGTTTTGCAAGCCGAAGAGGCGGTGCTGTGGGAAAAGCTCGGGCAGGTACTCACGACCTTCGAAAGCGATTGCCTGCGCTGTCATTTGGAGGGATATTCCTACGAAGAAACAGCGGTGGGACTCCAAACCGAAGCCAAGGCGGTGGACAACGCCCTGCAACGCGCACGTCGCAAGCTCCGCAAGGTGTTGCAAACTCAACCAGACTTTTTCCGGTCCTGACCGGTGAAAGATATATGCCCTTCCAGACCATGTGTCGGTGCAACTCCGACAGGGGCGAAAATTATTTATTCAAAGCGAGGAAGAAAACCCATGTACGAAGACAAGACTCTCACCTGCAAAGAATGTGGCCAGCCGTTCGTGTTTACGGCCGGTGAGCAGGAGTTCTATGCGGAAAAAGGCTTCGAGAATGAGCCGCAGCGCTGCAAAGCTTGCCGCGATGCCCGCAAGAATGCCACCCGTGCCAACCGCGAGATGTTTGACGCCGTGTGCGCCAACTGCGGTGCCGCCTGCAAAGTCCCGTTCAAGCCGCGCGAGGATCGCCCGGTCTATTGCAGCGAGTGCTTTGCGTCCATGAAGGCTGAGGGTTAAACCTTATACTTTCATCGGAGGCTCTTTTCGAGCCGACAAAAAGCATGTGAACAAAACAGACGTCATCCGTTTGGATGACGTCTGTTTTGTTTTTCCTATTCATTGGTGGGATCAGCCACGCACCACACCGGACCGGCGAGCCGCCTCGGCAACCGCTTCGGCGACCGATGCCGCCACGCCCTTATCCAGCGCGTTAGGGATGATATAATCCGGCGACAGTTTATCGTCGGGCACGTACGACGCGATGGCGTGCGCCGCCGCGAGCTTCATTTCCTCGTTGATGTCGGTCGCGCCGGCATCCAACGCACCACGGAAAATACCGGGGAATGCCAGCACGTTGTTGATCTGGTTGGGGAAATCGCTGCGGCCGGTGCCGACGATGTACGCGCCGGCGGCCTTGGCCTCGTCCGGCATAATCTCCGGCGTCGGGTTGGCCATCGGCAGCAGGATCGGCTTGGCGGCCATCGAGGCCACCATCTCCGCCGTCACCGTGCCGGGAGCGGACACACCGATAAACGCATCGGCGCCCACCATCACGTCCTTGAGCGTGCCGGTGCGGTTGTCGCGGTTGGTGATCTCCGCCATCGCCGCCTGCGCTTCGTTCATATAGGTCGCACCACGGTACAGCACGCCGCGGCTGTTGCACAGAATCATATCCTTCACGCCGAGCTGCATCACCATCTTGGCGATCGCGATGCCGGCGCTGCCCGCGCCACTCATCACGACGGTCATATCCTCCAGACGCTTGCCGGCGACCTTGGCGGCGTTGATCATCGCCGCGGTGGTCACCACGGCGGTGCCGTGCTGGTCATCGTGGAACACCGGAATGTCGCACATCTCTTTCAGGCGGCGCTCAATCTCAAAACAACGCGGCGCGGAGATATCCTCCAAGTTGATGCCGCCAAACGAACCGGCGATCAGCGAAACCGTCTGAACGATCTCGTCGACGTCCTTACTGCGCACACACAGCGGAATGGCATCCACGTTACCGAACGCCTTAAACAGCGCACACTTGCCTTCCATAACCGGCATACCGGCTTCGGGGCCGATGTCGCCCAAGCCGAGCACCGCCGTGCCGTCGGTGATGACCGCCACCAGATTTTTCCGTCTGGTCAGCTCGTAGCTCTTGTTGACGTCCTTTTGAATCTCCAAGCAGGGCTGCGCAACACCGGGGGTATACGCGAGCGACAGATCGTCCCGCGTTTCCAGCGGCGCCCGGCAGATCATTTCGATCTTACCCTGCCATTCGTAGTGTTTTTTCAGCGATTCCTTTGCGTAATCCATTCCGATCTCTCCGTTTCTCTCAAGAAATTTGTTCTGCATCCGGGGCAGCATCCAGCAACATACCCAGCTGGGAAAGTGCTTGCTCAACGGCATCCAACGTCCGCTCCGACACCGCTTCCACCGTGTGATAGTGGTAGCCGGAGGCGGTGGACAGGAGCGAACGCGACTTGCCACTGCTGATGTTGTGGATCAACTGCTCGATATCGCGCTCGTTGCGAACATTTAGCGATGCCGTTAGGCGTCCGTACGCTTTGTGGTACACAAATACGTCGACCACGCCGGCGCCCTGCCGAACGATCGCCTGCAATTCGGTGGCGATATCCTCGTCGGTGTGATAGACTTTGAACACACGAGAAAACACCGGCAGGCCCATCAACCGATATCCGCGATTGGTGGCACGAATCTCCGGATGTTGGTGGCAGATCGTCGCCATATCGGCCACAATGGTCTGGCGACTGACCTGAAAACGCTCCGCCATCTCCGCACCGGTAATCGGCACGGTGGATTGCAGCAACCATTCCCAGATCTGTTTTCTGCGTTCTTCTCCGCGTGTCATTGTCTCACCCCCCTCGCTTGAGTATACCACATCCCCTAAATTTTGGCAAGAAAAAACACCGCATTGCGGTGTTTTTTCTTATAATCGGATTTTTAGTTCAAATTTTTTGGCGCAATGCGGGCAAGACACGATATGCACGCCCCGTTTGATCGGAAAGCGCACCACCGCCCGACAGTGCGGACACCGACGGTAGCGTTTGGTGCTGATATCCCGCAGGCGATGCGAGGTCAGCTTCAGCCATTCCTTGAAGCGTGTGCGAAGCAACAGATATTTCTGGTTTTCCTGCCAGCGTTTCTGGATGTTGCGTGACAGCATCCGAAACAGCGACCACAAAACGATCGCCCACGTCAGCAGATCCATCAACACGCCCAGCCACAGCGTTTTTTCAAACAGCTGAAAGATCAGTCCCAACACAAACGTGACGATGTACGCCACAAACAAAAATTTGGTCAGATCGTCGCCGCCGTAGCGACCGGTCATCCAACGCGACATCCAGTTGCGAAATCGGTTAAACATACTTTCACTCCGTTGTTTTTTCTTCACTATATCACACACGGCGGGCGAATTCTTGTTATTCCTGTAACGATTTTGCGGAAAAATTCCGCTTTTTCAGCGCAGGCCCCACACCTCTTTGGTGATGCGCTCGTGGGAAAATCCCGCCCATTCCTCGCGCGCGATCAACCGACGAGCCGCCGGCAGGTTGACGTATTCGTCTGCCGGATACACGCGGTTCCAGCGGTACACCACCAGTTCCTCCACCGCGGCGTCCGGCAAAAACGCCGTTTCCAGCACACAGGTATCCCCTGCCGCCGCGTCAGCCAGCGGCGAGGCCGAAATCTGCACGCGCTCCGCCGCCTCCGCAAACAACGTCGCGGTGTCGGCGGTCATTCGCAAAGGACCGACGGTCGTTGCCAGTATATCCGCCACCACCGCGCGATCGCGGCTTTGACGGCGGCCGTTAAAGCGGACGCCGTCACGATCGTCCAAGCACACGATGACACGCACCGGTCAGTCCTCCTCCAACAGATCGAACAGCGGAATGCCCTTGTTCTCGGCGGCTTCCTCCGCCTCCGCCTCGCGCTGCTCCAGCAGGCTGTACAGCACCAGTCCCATCTTGCGATGCAGCGCAACCATCGTGCGCAGCTCGCCGAGCGTTGCCTCCTCCGCGCGCGCCGTAAGCAGCTTCAGCGACAACTGATACTGCGCAGACGCGTCTGCGAACGTAACCGGCGCCATCAGCACCGCCAACTCGTCGATCTCCCGTTGTTTGGCGGCATCGGCGCGCTGCGTGGCGCGCAAGGTTTCGGCGTTGGCGGCCAGCAACTGCTTGGTCTCCGCATCCAACGGACGCTCGTAAAAATACTCAACGTCGATGCCGTAAAAAATGGCCATCTTTTTCAGGTTTGCGGCGGTCGGATGAGAAAACTCGCCCTCCCACTTGGCAATGGTCACGCGGGTGACGCCGATGGCGTACGCCACCTCGTCTTGCGTGGCGCCGAACGCACGGCGGATCGCTTTCAAATTGTTCATCTCATTCGTGCCCCCATTCGATTAAATGTCGGATCTTTTGCATCTCGGCATCCATTTGCGCGCTTTGCTCTGCGCAGTCGCGCAGGCGCGCCGCGATCCTTTCGGCGTCGCGGACATCCTTTTTGTATTTCAGTTTATGTTCCAAGCTCGCCCAGAAATCCATGGCAATGGTGCGGAACTGCACCTCCACCCGCACTCTCTTTTTCTCCTGCGACAAAAAGATCGGAATGTCCACAATTAAGTGCAGGCTGCGATAGCCGTTGGGCTTGGGGTTGGCAATGTAGTCCTTTCTCTCCACCAAAAAGATATCGTCTTGCGCAAGCAGCATCTCCGCCAGCGCGTAGATATCCTCCGGAAACGAGCAGATCACCCGCACGCCGGCGACGTCTGCCAGTTCGTTTTGGATGCTCGACAGCGTCAACGGCAGGTTTTTGCGATGCAATTTTTCCAAAATGCTCTGGGGCGATTTCAACCGCGATTTGATCGACTCAAACGGATTGCGGTCGTACTGCACCGAAAATTCGGCGTTGAGCACCCGCAATTTCGTTTCGACCTCCATGATCGCACATTGATATTCCATCATCAACGCACGAAACGGCTCCAAGCGCTCCCACAACTCCGCGGGATGTTTATCGGGCATCAACAGCTCGTCCTTGACGGCCTGCGGCATTCGCATTCACATCCTTTTATTTGAATATATTTATTATAACACGCCCGATTTATTTTCGCAACCGTTGCCGCAAAATGCGCTACATTTGTTGACTTTTGATCATTTTTGTGCCATAATGTCTTAAAACTTACGAAAAGAGGAACGGTATGGACCGACGGATTTTGAGAACGCGCGCTCAGCTGAAAAGTGCGTTGACTGCGTTGCTGGCGGAAAAGGACATTCAGGAGATCACCGTCAGCGAGCTCGCGGATAAGGTGGATATCAGCCGCGGAACGTTTTATCTGCATTACAAAAACGTGTTTGATATGCTCCGAAAGATTGAGGAAGAGATGCTCGACGGTCTGCGCGAGGCCATTTCTGTGGCGCCGAAAAACGCTTCTGAAAATCCGTTTTGGCGGTTGCATCCCACCTACGAGTTCTTCACCAAGCACGGCGCGATCACCAGCGTGCTGATGGGTCCTCACGGCGATCCGTCGTTTATGAAACGGGTGCAGGCGGTGCTGTTGGAGGATTGCCGCAAGGATTACGCAAAGGCATTTCCCACCGGCAACGAGCAGGACTACGAGTACCTGTTCTCGTTTTTGCTGGGCGGCAGCTTGTATATGCTGGAGGTCTGGCTTCGCACCGGACAAAAGGAGTCACCGGACCTGATGGCCGAACGCACCAATCGAGTGGTGTTAAACGGCATCGGCGCGATGTTTCCTCGGAAATAAGTAAAATCGTCTTTTTTACTAATCATTTCGCTTTTCTTCTGGTTTCGTCTCTTGCAAACCGCAACCAACGCGCCTATAATGAAAACAGATTCCATCATACATAGGAGGCAATCTTTATGGCTATATTAGTTACCGGTGGTTCCGGCTTTATCGGCAGTCACACCTGCGTGCAGTTGTTAGACGCCGGTCGCGAGATCGTGGTGGTGGACAACTACTGCAACTCCGATCCCGAGGCGCTGGCGCGTGTGCGCGAGTTGACCGGCAAAGATTTCAAGCAGTACGACGCGGATGTGCGTGACCGCGAGGCTCTACGCCGCATTTTTACCGAAAACCACATTGAGGCGGTCATTCATTTTGCCGGACTCAAAGCGGTGGGCGAATCGGTGCAGATGCCGATCGAGTATTTTGACAACAACCTCATCAGCACGCTGGTGCTATTGGAAGTTATGAAGGAGTTTGGCTGCAAGCGACTGGTGTTTAGCTCGTCGGCGACCGTGTACGGTGCCGGCAATCAGCCGCCGCTGACCGAGGAGATGCCGCTGGGCGCTCCGACCAATCCGTACGGTCGCACCAAATCGATGATCGAGGATATTCTCCGCGATCTGTGCGTGGCGGACGCGGAATTTTCCGCGGTGCTGTTGCGCTACTTCAACCCCATCGGTGCACACCCCTCCGGCCGCATCGGCGAAAATCCGAACGGCATCCCGAACAACCTGATGCCGTACGTGACGCAGGTGGCGATCGGTCGTCTGCCCAAGCTTTCGGTGTTCGGCGACGACTACAACACGCCGGACGGCACCTGTCTGCGCGATTACATTCACGTGGTGGATCTGGCGCGCGGTCATCTCTGCGCGGTGGATTACGCGATGGAGCACACCGGCGCGGAGGCGATCAACCTCGGCACCGGCGAGGGCTACAGCGTGCTGGATCTGGTGCACACCTTCGCCCGCGTGACCGGCGTGGACGTGCCGTACGTCATTGCGCCGCGGCGCGACGGCGATCTGCCGGCGGTATACTCCTGCCCCGACAAAGCCAAGGAATTGCTCGGCTGGGAAACCGAATTCGGTCTGGAGGAAATGTGCCGCGATTCGTGGAATTGGCAGAAAAACAACCCCACCGGCTACAACAAGTAATTAGAGCAAAATTTATCCCCCGTGTTTGGTTAATTCGACTAAACACGGGGGTTTAATTTTCAGTTTTATAAAATTTTTTTGGATATTATGGATAAGTATTGCATTTTTTTGCGCTATAACGTATAATAACTAATGAAACCTTAGGAAAGGATGACCGATATGGCCAAGAAAACCAACAACACCGGTCTGCGCGAGGCGATCGAGCAGAAGCTTTTGCACAACTTTTCGGTTCAGCCGGAGGCCGCGACCGACGAAAATTACTACAACGCTTTGGTGCTGGTGCTGCGCGATCGTATGCGCGAAATGCGCGTCAAGTATATCTCGCAGGCGAAAAAGCAGCAGTCCAAGCAGGTCTATTACCTGTGCATGGAATTTTTGATGGGGCGCTCGCTGAAAAACACCTTGTTTAATATGAATCTCACCGAGGAGGCCGCCGAGGCGCTGGCCGCCAACGGTGTCAAGCTGGATAACCTGTACGAGCTGGAGCCGGACGCCGGTCTGGGCAACGGCGGTCTGGGACGTCTGGCGGCATGCTTCCTCGATGCGCTGGCCACCCAATCGATGCCGGCGATCGGCTACTCGTTGCTGTATGAGTACGGCATTTTCCGCCAGAAGCTGGTAGACGGCTATCAGACCGAAATGCCGGATTTCTGGTTGCCGGGCGGCGAGTGCTGGTTGCTTCCGCGTCCGGAACTGACCAAGGAGGTCAAGTTCGGTGGTCACGTCCGCGAGTGGTGGAACGAAAGCGGTTTGCACTGCGTGGAGCATGAGAACGCCACCGTCGTGTTGGCGCAGGCGTACGACCTGATGGTCGCCGGCAAGGACGGTCGCGGCGTGTCGACGCTGCGGCTGTGGCGTTCGACCGCACCGGGCATGGATATGTCGCTGTTTAATCAGGGCGAATATATGCGTGCGATGGAGCAAAAGGCGATGGCCGAGGTCATCACGCAGGTGTTGTATCCGGCGGACAACCACCGCGAAGGCAAATCCCTGCGGCTGTCCCAGCAGTATTTTCTGGTATCGGCGTCCATTCAGGATATCATCCAGCGCCACCTCGATCAGTACGGCTCGCTGGAAAACTTCCCGGATATGGCCGCCATCCACATCAACGACACCCATCCCACGCTCGCCATTCCCGAGTTGATGCGCATCTTCTTGGATGAGTGCGGGTATTCGTGGGAGAAATCGTGGGATCTGGTCTGCCGCACCGTCGGTTACACCAACCACACCGTTATGGCGGAAGCCTTGGAGTGCTGGCCGGAGGATCTGTTCCGCGAGCGTTTGCCGCGTATCCACCAGATCGTCGTGGAGATCAACCGTCGCTTCAGCGAGGAGATGATGGCGGCCACCGGCGGCGATCACGAAAAGGTCGGCCGTATGGCGATCATCAGCTATGGCGTGGTCAAAATGGCCAATCTCTGCGTGGCGGCCTCCCACGCCGTCAACGGCGTGTCCGCCCTGCACAGCGAGATCGTCAAACACTCGGTGTTTAAGGATGCCTACGACGTGACGCCGCAGAAGTTCACCAACGTAACCAACGGCATCGCGCATCGGCGCTGGCTGTGCCAGGCGAACCCGGCGCTGACGTCCTTTATCCGCGACCGCATCGGCGACAAGTTTATCTTGGACGGTGCGGAGCTTGCCAAGCTCCGCAAGTACGCGGACGATCCCGCTTCGCTGGAGGAGTTTTTGGCGGTCAAACGCCACAACAAAGAACGCTTCTCCGACATCATCAAGGCGGAGACCGGCGTGGCGGTCGATCCCGATTCGCTGTTTGACGTGCAGGTCAAACGTCTGCACGAGTACAAGCGTCAGCACCTCAACGCGCTGCACATTCTCGACACCTACCTCGAGCTGAAGGAAAATCCCAACGCGGATATTCCGCCGCGCACCTATATCTTTGCCGCCAAAGCGGCGCCGGGGTATTTCCTCGCCAAAGAGATCATTCGCTTTATCTACCTGCTGGGTCAGGAGATCGAAAAAGATCCGATCATTCGCGAGAAGCTCAAGATCGTGTATCTGGAGGATTACCGTGTCTCGCTGGCCGAAAATCTAATTCCGGCCGCCGACATCAGCGAGCAGATCTCGCTGGCCGGCACCGAAGCCAGCGGCACCGGTAACATGAAGCTGATGATGAACGGCGCGGTCACGCTCGGCACGCTCGACGGCGCCAACGTGGAGATCTGCGAGGCGGTCGGCAAGGAGAATATGTTCCTGTTCGGTATGACCACCGAGGAGGTCAACGCGCTCAAGGCGCGCGGCTATCATCCGCAGTCGATCTACACCTCCAATCCGCGCATTCACCGCGCGATCGACGCAATGTACGCCGGCTTCGGTGGTCGCCAGTATGGCGAAGTCGCCGGCTCGCTGGCCAACGCCGATCCGTATATGGTGCTGGCCGATTTCGAGGACTACCGCCGTGCGCAGTCCGCCTCCGGCAAGACCTTTGCCGATCGGATGGCGTGGGCGAAGATGGCGCTTTTGAACACCGCCGGCTCCGGCGTGTTCGCCGCCGATCGCTCCATCTGGGATTACAGCGACCGTATCTGGCATTGCCGGCCGGTCGAACTGGAAAACGGCACGTTGCTGAAATAAACTCAAAACCGCCGCTGATGCGGCGGTTTTTTGTATAATGATTATTGGATTTTACAATTTGTATATTGTTTTTATTGTGTATGGCGCGCGAATGTGTTATAATCAAGGCGGAAGGACGTGAGCGTATGCGTTATCGATTGGAATTTCATTGTCACACCGACGAAAGCAGTCCGTGCGGCACGGTGCCGGCGGCGGAGATGGTGCGGCTGTATAAAGAGGCCGGTTTTGACGGGATCGTCATCACCGATCATTTCTTTGATCTGGTAGAAGGCAAGCCGGAGGACTGCACATGGAAGGAAGCGGTGGATAAGCTACTCGTCGGTTATCGCGCCGCCAAGGCGGCCGGCGATAACATCGGCTTGGATGTGTTTTTGGGGGCCGAGATTCGGTTTCCGGGAAGCGAAAACGATTATCTCGTCATCGGACTCACCGAGGAATTCCTGTACGCTAACGAGTGGATGTATATGCTCACGCAACCGGAATTTTACAAACTCGCCGATCAAAACGGCTTGCTGCTGATTCAGGCACACCCGTTCCGTCCGCCGTGTACGCCGGTCGATCCGCAGTATCTGCACGGCGCCGAAGGATACAACGGGCACAAGGGTCAACCCAACAACAATCCGCTGGCCGAGGCGTTTGTGGCGCAAAACCATTTGATCGAAACGGTCGGCTCGGATTGCCACTATACCCACGCGGTCGGCACCACGGCGATGGTGTTTCCTGAGCCCATTCGCTCTACGGCCGATATCGTGCGGCACCTGCGCAATAGAAACTACGACACCGAGAAAAACTGAATTTACCAAAAACTCCCCACCGTTTGAACCGGTGGGGAGTTTTTTAGTACAGCATATCCTCAAAATAGGGGCAGCGCGGTGCGGTGCCGTAGGTGCGGCCGTAATTGCCGGCGCATTCGCGCTGCATATGGCGGCGACACTCGGTATCGCATTGCCACAGCTGCGGCGGGGTGTCGGGGTTGCCTTTGACATAATCGATGAGATGTGCGAGCGCCTCTTGCTGGCGCGGGGTCAGCTTCGCGCCGTTTTCGGTCAGCATTTTTTGTGCCCGTTCGGCGGCTTTTTTTGCGCGTTCTTCCATATCGATCACTCCTCTTTTCAATATCCCAGCAGGCGCAGCCCTTTGGGGTAATGGTTCTTTAACTGGCGGCCGTCCCCTTTCCCAAAGCCAACGGGAACACCGTCGAGCATTACCGCGGCGTAGCCGCGACCGGTATACGGCAGGCTCTCGCCGCGCAAAAAACGGGGTAGGTTTTGGTCGTGCGTTGGCAAGGAAAGCTGTTGCTTGGCACGAGTCCCAAACGCCATTGCCCACGCGTGCGTAGGCTCCAGACGATTCTTGCGTTGCTCCGCCACCGCCACGCCGGCCATTCGATACGAAACGCCCGCCAAGCGCGGCGTTTCGGGCGGCATCAGCCGCCATATATCGCCGGCGGCGCACAGCACGCCCTCCGGTAGTTCACCAGCCCATTCCGCCACCGCTTTACGAACGGCGGCGGCCTCTTTTTCTTCTTGCCAGCACGGCAAATTCGCGCGCTCGCCCTCTCCTTTGCGGCAAAACAACGCCAGAAAATGTCCTTCGCCGCCGTCCGCCGGAAAAATGCGGCGCGTGGCGGTGAGATCCACCTCCGGCAACGGCTCGGTGGCAAACGGTGCCACCGCCTCGGCCGAAAATCCGGCACGGCCAAACGGCACGTCGATGCGCTCCAATTCAAAATCGGGGTGACGTTTTAGGAAATACGCCACCTGACATTCGTTTTCTTCCGGCGCAAACGTACAGGTGGAAAGCAGCAACCGACCGCCCTCGCGCACCGTCAACGCGGCGTTGTCCAAAATCGACGCCGCGCGCTGCGCGCACAAACGGACGTTTTCCTCGCTCCACATCGCCAGCGCATCCGGCTCCTTGCGGAACATCCCCTCCCCCGAACACGGGGCGTCTACCAGCACCGCATCAAACCAACCGCTGAGTGGCGGGCACAGCGCCGCGGTATCCATACTGGTGACGACCGCGTTCGCCACGCCGCAGCGTTCCAGATTCTGAACCAAAATATGCGCCCGCTTGGACACGTATTCGTTACACCAGAGGAATCCCTTCCCGTCAAGCGCCGCGGCGATCTGGGTGGATTTTCCGCCGGGGGCGGCACACAGATCCAGCACGCGCTCGCCGGGGCGCGGATCCAGTACCGTCACCGCCGACATAGCCGACGGCTCCTGCATATAGTATGCGCCGGCGTGATGAAACGGATCTTTGCCGGCCTTGAGGTCGTCCGGTGCGGCAAAGCCAGTCGGCGAGAACGGCAATCGATTCCCAAGCGGCAGGTCCCGTTTGGCTTTCTCCAGCGAGCATTTCAGCGTGTTGACGCGCAGTCCGCGCACCGCCTTTTCGCCCTCGCCGCGCCACTCGTCGCCGCACAGCAAGGTCATTCGTTCCACAAACCGATTCGGTAGTTCCACCGTTCTCACCCCCTTTTTCTTCATTATAATCGCCCCGTTACAAAAAAGCAAGAGGGGCGCTTGAAAGCACCCCTCACTCCTTGGTCCGTATTTCCTTCCAGCCGACAACCAACAGCAACACGCCAAACAGTCGTCGCAGCCAGTCGGCGTCAATATACGAGGCGGCGATCGCCGCGCCGACACACAGCGGCACGCCGACCAAGCTCCACTTGACCGCCTGCCATTCCACCAATCCGTTTTTCTGATGCTGCCACAACGCCGGTGGCGCACAGCACAAAAAGTACGCCAGATTCAACACGCCCGCCGGATACGGATCCATGCCGACCACGGCGGTCAGCCACAACAGCAACAACGATCCGCCGCCGACGCCCATCCCGCTGATCGCGCCGGTGGCGGCACCCACCAAAAGCGATACCCACCAGACGTTCACAGCCCCAGCACCGCCTTTACACCGCCCCACAACAGCAATGCGCCAAATGCGCGGTGCAGCCATAAAGTGGGGATAGATTTTAGGAAACGGCCGCCGATGATGCCGCCCACGGCACCACCGACCAGATACGGCCATGCCGCCCCCAGATCCAAGCCGTCGCGAAACAGCGCGACGACCAGTGACGCCACTGTCAACGGCAAGATCACGCCCAAGGACGTGGCGAACACCTGCCGCGAGGACAACCCGCTTTTTTGCAAAAGCGGCACGGCGATCATACCGCCGCCGCCGCCGAAAAATCCACAGATCACACCGGCTCCGGCACCGGTCAGCGCCCATTTTGTCTGTTGCTTCATCTCCATTTCCCCCTTTATGGTATATCATTCCCAAAAACAAAGAAAAAACACCGTCCTATCGGACGGTGTTTTTATAGCAAATTTTTGAGCATCTGCATACGATCGGGGGTAGGTTCCGGTAAATCGCCGAACGGGAACGGAATCCCCAAATTGTCGTACTTGACCTGACAGATCTTGCGAAACGGCAGCAGCTCCACCTTATCCACACACGGACGTGCCGCGACAATCTCTTTGAGTGCCTGCACGTCGGCTTCGGTGTCATTCACGGTTGGAATGGTCACCTGTCGCACAGTAGTGGGGATCGCCCGCGCATTCAGATAATCCAAAAACGCCAGCGGTGCGGTCATGCCACATCCCACATGCGCGGTATAGCGCGCCTCGTCGGTGTACTTGATATCCAGCAGCACGCGATCGGTCTCGTCAAGCAGCGCCTTGACCTCGTCGGTTAAGAGGCTGCCGGACGTGTCCAGACAAGTGTGGATCCCTTCGCGGTGGCATAACTCGAATACCTCGCGCACAAACGCCGCTTGCAGCAGTGGCTCGCCGCCGGACACGGTGATGCCGCCGGTCCTACCGAAATATTCGCGGAAGCGTGCGGCGCGCCGCACGACCTCCTCCGCCTCGTACTCGGTGCCACCGGTCAGTGACCACGTATCGGGATTGTGGCAGCACTTGCACCGCAGGTTGCAGCCCTGCATAAACACCACAAACCGCACACCCGGACCGTCGACCGTTCCCAAACTCTGAAACGAATGAACGCGGCCGGTCATCACATCGCCTCGTGGAAGGTGCGACTGATGACTTCACGCTGCTGCTCACGCGACAGCTTGTTGAAGTTGACCGCATAACCGGACACGCGAATGGTCAGGTTGGGGTAATCCTCGGGGTTTTCGTACGCTTTCATCAGCGTTTCGCGATTCAGCACGTTGACGTTGATGTGATGCGCCTTCTTGGCAAAATACCCATCCAAAATGGCGACCAGGTTGTCCACGCGCTCCTCCTCGGTCTTGCCGAGCGTTTCCGGCGTGATGGAGAAGGTGTTGGAAATGCCGTCGCGGCAATCGTTGTAGTCGATCTTCGCCACCGAGTTCAAGGACGCCAGCGCGCCGTTCTCCTCGCGGTTGTGCATCGGGTTGGCGCCCGGCGCAAACGGTGCGGACGCCTTGCGGCCGTCCGGCGTGGCGCCGGTGTGCTTGCCGTACATCACGTTGGAGGTGATGGTCAACACCGACAGCGTGTGCTCGGCACCGCGGTAGGTCGGCGTCTTGCGCAGTTCGGTGATCACGCGATGGGTCATATCCTTGGCGATCAGGTCCACGCGATCGTCGTCGTTACCAAATTTCGGGAAACCGCCAATCGTTTCAAAATCGGTGATGAAGCCGTCGGCATCCTTGATGGGCAGCACGGTCGCGTGCTTGATCGCCGACAGCGAATCCACTACCACCGAAAGTCCCGCAATGCCAAACGCCATAAAGCGACCGACCTCGGTATCGTGCAGCGCCATCTGCGTTTTCTCGTAGGCGTATTTATCGTGCATATAATGGATGACGTTCATCGTGTTGACGTACAGTCGCATCAGCCATGCGATGTAGATCTCGTAACGCTCCATGACGGCGTCAAAATCCAGTTTGCCGCCGTCCATCACCGGCATCTGCGGACCGATGTGCATCCCGCTGGTGGCGTCGTAGCCACCGTTGATCGCAATGAGCAACAGCTTCGCGAGATTGCATCGCGCGCCGAAGAACTGCATCTGCTTGCCCACTTTCATCGCGGACACGCAACAGGCGATCGCGTAGTCGTCGCCGTAGATCGGACGCATCACGTCATCGTTTTCGTACTGGATAGAGTCGGTATCCGCCGACACCTTGGCGCAGAATTTCTTAAAGCCTTCCGGCAACGCCGTCGACCACAGCACCGTCAGGTTGGGCTCCGGCGAAGAGCCGAGCGTGTACAGCGTATTGAGCATACGGAAGCTGCTCTTGGTGACCAGCGTACGACCGTCCTCACCCATACCACCGACCACTTCGGTGATCCACATCGGATCGCCGCCAAACAGTTCGTTGTATTCCGGCGTGCGCAGGTGGCGCGCCAAGCGCAGCTTGATGACGAAATCGTCCATCAGCTCCTGCGCTTCCTCCTCGGTCAAAATGCCTTTTTGCAGGTCGCGCTCGATGTAAATATCAAAGAATGAGCTGACGCGTCCAAGCGACATCGCCGCACCGTTTTGCTCCTTGATGGACGCCAGATACCCGAAATACGTCCACTGGATCGCCTCGCGCGCATTCGCCGCCGGACGGCTGATATCAAAGCCATACATAGCGGCCATTTCTTTCATATAACCAAGGAACGTGATCTGCTTGAACAGCTCCTCACTCAAGCGGACGGTCTCCTCGTTAAAATCGCAATCGACCAGCGCCGCCTTGTCTTTCTCCTTTTCCTCGATCAGCCGATCCACGCCGTACAGCGCCACACGGCGATAATCGCCAATGATGCGGCCGCGACCGTAGGCGTCCGGCAGACCGGTGATGACGTGGCATTTGCGCGCGGCGCGCATTTCGTCGGTATACGCGCGGAACACGCCGTCGTTATGCGTGGTGCGGAAACGGAATTCCTGACGCACCTTGTCGCTGAGCTGATAGCCGTACGCCGAGCATGCCTGACGCGCCATACGCATACCGCCAAACGGATTGACGCCGCGCTTCAGCGGTGCATCCGTCTGCAAGCCGACAATGATCTCGCGATCCTTGTCCACGTAGCCCGGCGCATAGCTGGTCAGCGAGGTGACGGTCTCGGTATCAATATCCAGCACGCCGCCCTTTTTGCGCTCCTCCGCAAACAGCGCCTGTACCTTCTCCATCAGCGCATCCGTGCGCGCGGTGGCACCGGCCAAGAACGACGCATCGCCGGTATATTCTTTATAGTTATTCTGAATGAAATCACGGACGTTGATCTCCTCTTGCCATACGCCCTGTGCAAATCCTTTCCAATTTTCGTGTTGCATAACAGTTCCTCCTCTGAGTATCCAAGCAGATATTCTGCACTAACTTCTTTTATGCGCCCGTCAGCGACAGCGGCGCATTTTCATTATATTACAACATATTGTGTTTGTCAACGCGATTTTGCAATTATTTCGACAATATTTTGTGTTTTTCAGAGTATACAAAAACCCCTGCCGGAAAGCAGGGGTTTTTGTGAATTGTTCACCCTTTATCAGCGAAGCGTCGGTTGCTGTTTGTCCTTGTCGGAGAGCAACAAGGTCATATCCGCCGCAATCGGCCATTCAATGCCGATATCCGGATCGTTCCAAAGCAATCCGCCCTCGTCGGTCGGATCGTAAAAATCATCGCATTTGTACGCGAACACCGCGTAGTCGGACAACACCAAAAACCCGTGGGCAAACCCCTTGGGGACAAATATCTGTTTGTGATTTTCGCCGGTCAGCACCGCACCGGTCCATTGCCCGTAGGTGGGACTTCCCTCGCGCAGATCCACCGCTACGTCAAACACTTCCCCCTGCAACACGCGCACCAGTTTGGCTTGGGGGTGAGTTTTTTGGAAATGAAGACCGCGCAACACGCCCCGTGCCGAACGAGACTCGTTGTCTTGCACGAACGTGGCGTCAATGCCGGCTTCGCGATAGTCGCGCTCGTTATACGTTTCCGTAAAATAGCCGCGCGCATCGCCATACACCGCCGGCGTCAACAACAAAACGCCCTCGATCTCTGTTTTTTCGACAAGTAATTTTCCCATAACTTACCCCTCGTTTTTTGTTCGGGCAAAATACGCATCCAGCGCATCCTCCCACGGCCGTATACGATCCAGTCCGATCGCCGCCAGCGCCTTATGCCCCAGCACCGAGTACGCCGGACGCGGCGTTTTGCTGGGATATTCCGCCGTCGTACACGGCAGTACGCGGCAACCGTTGCCCGCGCGTTCCATAATGGCGCGAGCAAACGCACACCACGTACAGCTTCCGGCACCGGTGGCGTGGTAAACGCCATAGTGCTCGGTCGCGCCCAGCGCCAGCAACGTCCACGCGAGATCCTCGGTGTAGGTGGGGCTACCGGTCTGGTCGTCCACCACCGTCACGGTGTCACGCGAAGCGCCGAGACGGCGCATAGTGGCCACAAAATTGTGCCCCTCGGTTCCATACAACCATGCGGTGCGCACCACAAAAACACGATCGCACGCCGCCAACACCGCCTGCTCGCCGCGTTGCTTGGTGCGGCCGTACGCCGTCGCCGGCGCCGTCGGCGCATCCTCGTCGTACGGCTCGCAAGCCGCGCCGTCAAACACGTAATCGGTCGACACGTGCACCAGCTTGGCGCCGATTCGGGCGGCGGCCGCCGCCAGATGCGCCGGTCCGTCCGCGTTGACGCGAGCCGCGTCCGCCTCGTTCTCCTCGCACGCATCCACTTGCGTGTATGCCGCGCAGTTAAACACAACATCGGGGCAGGTTTTGGTAAAAAACGCCGTCACCGCCTGCGCATCGGTAATATCCAGTTGATCGGCGTCGACCGCCGTAACCGTCGCGTCCGCATAGACTGCCGGCACCGCACCGATATCGGCTCGCCCGCGCCGGAGAACAGACTGCAGCTCACGACCGAGCTGGCCGTTTGCGCCGGTGATCAGAACGTTCAAAATTACTCCACCTCGCCGTTAGCGACTTTCAGGATGTACTGGCCGTATTCCGTGGTTTTGAGTTTGTTCCCCAGTTCGGTCAACTGCTCACGCGTGATGAAACCGCGACGATAGGCGATCTCCTCGATGCAGGAGATGTAAAGTCCCTGCCGCGTCTGCACCGTTTCCACGAAGTTGGACGCCGCCAACAACGCACGATGGTTGCCGGTATCCAGCCACGCCATACCGCGACCGAGCAGTTCCACCTTGAGCTTGCCGCGACGAAGATACTCGTTGTTGACATCGGTGATCTCCAGCTCGCCGCGCGGAGACGGCTTGATATTCGCCGCGATCTCCACCACGTCGTTGTCGTAGAAATACAGACCCGGAACCGCGTAGTTGGACTTCGGATTGGCCGGTTTTTCCTCAATGGACAGCACGTTCCAATCCTTATCGTATTCCACCACACCGAAATCCTTCGGGTTGGACACGTGGTAGCCAAAGATGGTGGCGCCTTCCGTACGGGAAGCCGCTTTCAACAAGCGGCCACCGAAGCCGTAGCCGTAAAACACGTTGTCGCCCAACACCAGACACACCGAATCGTCTCCGATGAAATCGCGACCGAGAATACACGCCTCGGCCAGACCGCGCGGTGCTTCCTGCACCACGTACTCAAAGCGCATACCCAGCTGTTCGCCGGTGCCGAGCAATTCGCGATACGTCGGCAGATCGCGCGGCGTGGAGATGATCAGCACCTCGCGCACGCCGGCCAACATCAGCGTGGACAGCGGATAGTAGATCATCGGTTTGTCGTACACCGTCAAAATCTGCTTGGACACCGCCAACGTCGACGGATACAGTCGCGTACCGGCACCGCCGGCCAAGATAATACCTTTCATGTTACATCCTCTCCTTATGTCACGGGCAGGGCCCGTCATTCATTTTTTCAGCCGCGCCGTCAACGCGCGGAGCATGATCCAACGATTTTTGAGCATCTCCGGCAGCGGCCCGTGCTGTTCCAGCGTGGTCGCGTTGCTCTCGTGCCGACGATAATCGATCAGCGGTTTGTTGAGCAACGCCACGCCGCCACGTTTTTCGGCGAGCATTCCCAGCCATTGATCGTGCATCGGAAGGTTTGTCGGCATCGGCAACGCGATCTCCAGCAGTTCCCGCCGAAACGCCATACAGCAGCCGACGTAGCCGTTACGCCACAGGTTTTGCCAATACCCCGCGCGCGTGCCGTGGAATGCAAAGTAGGACGGGGCCGTTTCGGTCAGCGCGCCGTCGGTCACACGTGCGTCGTGCAGCACCAGCGTCGCACCGGTCTGGCGGAATTTATCCAGCACCGCTTCGCGCTTGTCGGCGTGCCACACATCGTCTTGATCGGCCAGAAACACGATATCGCCCGTGCAGGCCTTCATCGCATTTTCAAAGTTGGCCACGATACCGGCGCGCGGTCCGTCGATCCGACGGATGCGCGGATCGGTCGCCGCCAGACGGTCGATTATCTCGATCGTACCGTCGGTAGAGCCGTCGTCCGACACGATCACTTCGTCCTCTGCCGCCAACTGCGCGGTGATGGACAGCAGCTGCTCCTCGATATAGCGAGCGCCGTTGTAGGACGCCATCGCCACCGATACGCGTTCGCCCGGCATCGCCGTTGCTTCGCGGCCGCGCCATTTGGCGAAATACCGCCGCATCGACTGCATATGCAGTTTGCGGAGCGCCGCATTCTTGCTGCTGCCGCGCTCCCAACCGTGAGTCACGCTGACATCCGGTAAGCAGATCAGTCGACCGTGCGCCGCCAAGCGACGAGAGAGGTCGGCATCCTCGCAGTAGAGGAAGAAATCCTCATCAAAGCCGCCGACCGCTTTTAAGGCTGCCGTCCGCACCAGCATAAAGCAACCGGTGCAAAACGAAATCTCGGTGGGACCGTCAAAATCGCTGCCGTTCATCGTGTAGGCGTTGCGCCATTTCCGGAAAACTCCCCCGAATTTCGCCAACGGACGAGAGAGCATATATTCCGGTCGCGGCAACCGCCGCGGCACCGCCTGTCGCGTGCCATCCGGATTGAGCACGTTGGGGGTGACCAGCACCGTGTCCGTATGCTCGTCCAGCCATTCGCACAACGGCGTCAAGGCGTCGTAGGTGAACAGCACGTCCGGATTTAAGATCAGGTGGTAATCCGAATCCAACAGCGGCAACACCGCGTTGTGTCCGCCGCCAAAGCCGCAGTTTTCCGAAAGCGGCAACACGGTCACCTGCGGAAAATGCTCTTGCACCGTGGCCACCGTATTGTCCGAGGAAGCGTTATCCACCACGTATACCTGCAGATCCAAATCCTGCACTTCGCGGAACAGCGACGTCAGCGCTCCGACAATCACCCCTCCGCTGTTATAGGAAACCAGCGAAACCGAAACCTTGCTCATCGCGTGGCCTCTCTTTCTTTTAATATTGACATATATAGATATTCTACCACAATAAAACAAAAAAGTCCACCGCTTCGCACATTTTTATGCCACAAACCGCATTTCCATAATCTACCCACCCTCAAATTCTTTCTCTTATATGCAAAACCACCAAAAAGCAGGGGGTAAATTTTTTCAATTTTTCTGACGAAAAGGGTAGATTTTTGAAAATACTTGGTGTATAATTAAAGCACAATATCACGAAAAGGAGGGGTTTTTATGGGATTTTTTGATCGTTTATTCGGCAAAAAGCCGCAAAACGAAGCCGTCCCGATGAAAGCACCGCAGGAAGAGCAAAAACCTGCCCCCGTTGAAAATGCACAGGAGGAAAAAGCCCCCGAGGCTGTGCCGGCCGTGGCACCGGTAGCCGAGGCGGAAGCGGCCGCACCGGCTGAGGCGGCGGTTGCCACCGAGGAAGAAACGGCCATTTCGGCCGAAGCGTTGCAACGCAAGTTGGATCGTTATTTTGCCCGTTTGCGCGAGATCTATCCGGACGGCGTGATCGTTCGTCTGAACACCGGTCACAAGAAGCTGGCCGAGCGCGGTGCGCAGCTGCGCCGTCTGACCGGCGACGAGGGCGATCTGGACGCGTTCTTTGCGCGCGGCGGATTCACCTATCAGCGTTCCGGCGGCGGACGTCCGGCGCTCGCGCTGGGTGACGTGGCGGATATCGAAGCGCGCGTGCGTGCGCTGTTCCCCGATGGCGCCCCCACGGCAATGGCGTTGCGCGATCTCGATCATCGTCTGTACTTGGATCTGCGTGCGCTGGCGCGTCGGGAAGACGTGACCGTCAGCGCGTGGCTGACCGCCCACGGCCTTGTCAAATCGGCCAATGCCTAAGTAAAGGAGTGTAGATTATGGCTAATAAAGTAAATCTTTCTATCGCCGGAGCCACCTATTGCCTGACCTCCGACGAGTCGGTCGCCTATATGAACGAGCTGGGCGCCGAGGTTGACAGCCAGATGCGCGAGCTGATGCAGAATCCGCGCGTTTCCACCACCATGGCGGCGGTGCTGTGCGCGCTCAACTGTCTGGACGCGACCAAAAAAGCCGAATCCACCGCGGACAATCTCCGCGCGCAGATGAAGAGCTACTTGGATGACAACGCGCGTGCGCGCATCGAAGCCGACAACGCCCGCCGCGAAGTCGAGCGTCTGCGCCGCGAGCTGGAGAACTACCGTCGCATCTGATGAAACGACCGGAGATTTTGGCCCCTGTCGCCTCATGCGATATGCTGGATGCGGCGCTCCGCGCCGGTGCGGACGCCGTCTATCTGGGGATTGGAAAATTTAACGCGCGCCAAAACGCAAACGATTTTGGCACCATGACACTCGCGGACATCGTCCGGGAGTGTCATGTTCGTGGTGTGGCTGTTCACTTGGCGTTGAACACGCTAGTGCGGCAAGAGGAGTTTGCAGCGGTGCTGGAAACCGCCAAAGAGGCTTGCGCTTGCGGTGTGGATGCGCTGATCGTGCAGGATCTCGGTCTGGCGACCGCCATTCGACAAGCCGCGCCGGATATGGTGTTGCACGCCTCCACCCAATGCTCCTGTCATTCGCCTGCCGGCGTGCAAGCGCTCGCCGCGCTCGGTTTTTCGCGTGTGGTATTGGCGCGCGAGATGTCTCGCGAGGAGATCGCCGCGTGTGTAGGTCAAGGGGCGGAAATTGAAGTGTTCGCGCACGGCGCCTTGTGTATGTGCGTATCCGGCCAATGCTACTTCTCTGCTATGCTCGGCGGACGAAGCGGCAACCGCGGACTGTGCGCGCAGACCTGCCGCCTGCCGTTTGCGGTCGCCGGTAAAGCCGATCGCGCCGTCGAGGGACGGGATGCTGCCCTCAGCTTGCGTGATCTGGCGTTGTATCCGTACGCGCAGGAACTGGCCACACTCGGCGTGGACTCCCTCAAGATCGAAGGGCGCCGCAAGCGACCGGAATACGTAGCTGCCGCCTCGGCGGTCTATGCCGCCGCCGCGGACGGCGAAGAAATTTCGGAATCCTTAAAAACCGATCTGCAATCGGTCTTTTCGCGCAGCGGATTTACCGACGGCTACTACACCGGTCGGCGGAACGCGATGTTCGGGATGCGTCGCAAAGAGGACGTAACCGCCGCTTCCGGCGCACTCTCGCGCCTGCAGCAGTTGACGCGCGCCGAAAAACCGCGCGTGCCCGTCCGGTTTGCGCTGACGCTGGCGCCCGATCAACCGGCGCAGTTGGTGGTCAGCGATCACGACGGACATACCGCAACGGTCACCGGCGATCTGCCGGTGCTTTCCGAGCGCCCGATGAGTCACGAGCGCATCTCGCAGCAGTTGAGCAAGACCGGCGGCACGCCGTATCGGCTGGAGGATCTGTCGGTACAGGCGGCAGACGGCTTGTCACTCTCGGCGGCGGCGCTCAACGCGCTCCGGCGCGAAGCGTTGGCGGCGCTGACCGCTTTGCGCGGCGCGTGCCGTCCGATTGCGTGGCGCGAACCGACGCTTGAAGTCCATTCTCCTGTCGATCGCGCCGAGCAGTGGTGGGTGCGGTTGTCGGATGCCGGTCAGATGACCGACACGGTCGCGCAAGCGGCAGAAACCGTATTCTTTCCGCTGGACACCGATCCGGCCATCCTCACCAAATGGGCGGATCGCCTGACGGTCGGCGTGGAGATCCCGCGTGCACTCTGGGGCGCCGAGGACGCCATTCGCGCACGCTTGGCGGATGCCAAGTCCGCCGGTGCGACCGTGGCGCTCTGCGGCAACATCGGCGCCCTGCCGTTGGCAACCGATGCCGGATTGTCCCCGATCGGCGGATTCGGTCTCAACGTCGCCAACACCGCCACGCTAGCGGCCTTGCAATCGCAGGGGCTGACCGCCGCTACGCTCTCACAGGAACTGACCTTTGCGCAAATGCGCCAGCCATGGGGCGGACGCGTCGGTGCGCTCGTATACGGACGACAACCGCTAATGCTGGCGCGGGCATGCCCACGCCAAAACGCCGTCGGCTGCCAAGGCTGCGACGGTCGAAACGGCGCACTGGTCGATCGGATGGGCGTCACCTTCCCGTTGGAATGTCACCGCAAAACCGCTGTCGAAGTACTCAACTCCACCCCACTCTGGTGGGCAGACAAGTTGGAGGAACTGCCGCCGCTGGATTTCAAGTTGCTGCATTTTACGGTGGAAACCGCCGAGGAGGTCAATCGTGTGATTGCCGCCTACACCGTCGGCGGAAGCAACCCCAAACAAATTACCCGCGGGCTTTACCGCCGCGGTGTTGAATACCAAAAAACTCCCCCGGATTTTTCCGGGGGAGTTTTTACGTTGATGTTTATTTACCGGTCGATCCGAAACCGCCGGCGCCACGCTCGGTCTCATTGAGCTCGGCGACCTCGTCGAATTCCACCGACAGAAACGGCATCACGACCAACTGAGCGATGCGGTCGCCGGGGGCGACGACACGCTCGACCTCGCCGTCGTTGTGCAGGGCGACGATGTATTCGCCGCGATAGTCGGCATCGCACACGCCGACGCAGTTGGCCGGACGCAAGCCCTGCTTAGCCGCCAGACCGCTTCGCGCGAACACCGCGCCGAAGTAGCCGTCCGGCACCGCCAGCGCCAGACCGGTGCCGATCTTAGCGGTGGTGTGCGGCAAAATCGTGACCGCCTCATCCAGACACGCATACAGGTCGTAGCCCGCCGCTTTCTCGGAGCCGCGAGTCGGCAACTGCGCGCCCTCGCGGAGTTTTTTGATTTGAATCTGCATGTTTTACAGTCCTTTCCATTCCACGATCTCACCGCGCGCCAGCGAAGCCGGCAGATCGATCAGCCGTTGGTTTTCCGAGCCGCGGAAGCGAAGCATCAGGTTTCGCTTGTCCTGCTCAAAACGACCGTCGACCAGTACGTCGATCATCGACAGCATTTCGTCGGTAACCTCGCACCGCGCACGCGATTCGGTCAACAATTCCCCGTCCAGCGTATAGCCGGAATAGCACCACACGTCCTTTTCCGGCAGTTCTGCTTTCAGCCGACGGAGAAGCCCCACCAGCACCCGCTGGTTTTGCGGCTCAAACGGCTCGCCGCCCAACAACGACAACCCGCGAATGTACGATGGCCGCAGCATCTCGATCAACCGATCCTCTGTCTCGGCCGTATACGGCTCGCCGTAGGAAAAATCCCACGCTTCGGCGTTAAAGCAGCCGGGACAGTGGTGGGTACAGCCGGACACAAACAGCGAGACGCGCACGCCTTCGCCATTGGCGATATCTACCGGCTTGATGGTTGCAACGTTCATTTTCCGAAATCTACCCCTTAATTTGGTTTACAGGTGCAGAACGCGGTCTTTGATCTCCGCGGTGCGTCCCTGATTCCAATACTGCGTGCCGATATAGCCGCAGGTGCGACGGGCGACGTTCATCTTGGCCTGATCGCGGTTGCCGCAGTTCGGGCATTCCCAGATCAGCTTGCCGTCCTCGTCGGTGACGACCTGAATCTCGCCGTTAAAGCCGCAGCACTGGCAATAATCGCTCTTGGTGTTGAGCTCGGCGTACATAATGTGGTCGTAGATATACTTCATCACTTCCAGCACCGCATCGAGGTTATCCTGCATATTCGGGACCTCCACGTAGGAGATCGCGCCGCCCGGCGACAGACGCTGGAACTGCGCCTCAAATTTCAGCTTGGAGAACGCATCGATATCCTCGGTGACGTGGATGTGGTAGGAGTTGGTGATATAGCTCTTGTCGGTGACGCCCTCCACCATACCAAACCGCTTTTGCAGGCACTTGGCAAACTTATAGGTGGTGGATTCCAGCGGCGTGCCGTACAAGCTGAAGTCGATGTTGTGCTCTGCCTTCCACTTGGCGCAGGCATCGTTGAGATGCTGCATCACCTGCAGCGCAAACGGCGTAGCCGACGGATCGGTGTGGGATTTGCCGGTCATCGCCTTGACGCACTCGTACAGGCCGGCGTAGCCGAGCGAGATGGTGGAATAGCCGCCAAACAGCAGCTTATCGATGGTCTCGCCCTTCTCCAGACGCGCCAGAGCGCCATACTGCCACAGAATCGGCGCCGCATCCGACAGCGTACCCTTTAAGCGATTGTGACGGCACATCAGCGCGCGGTGGCACAACTCCAGACGCTCGTCAAAAATCTTCCAGAACTTCTCAATATCGCCGCCGGCCGACAACGCGATATCCGGCAGGTTGATGGTGACAACGCCCTGGTTAAAGCGGCCGTAGTACTTCGGCTCGTTGGTTTCCGGATCCACGTACGGCGTGAGGAAGCTGCGGCAACCCATGCAGGTGTAGCAGTGGCCTTCGCCGTTCTTGTCGACCTTATACTCGAGCATCTTTTTCTCGGAAATATAATCCGGCACCATCCGCTTGGCGGTGCACTTGGCCGACAGACGCGTCAGATACCAGTACGGGCTATCCTCGTGGATGTTCTGCTCCTCCAGCACGTAGATGAGCTTCGGGAACGCCGGCGTGATCCACACGCCCGCTTCGTTCTTGACACCCTTGATGCGCTGTAACAGCACTTCCTCGATGATGAGTGCCAGATCCTTCTTCTCCTGTTCGCTGCGCGCTTCGCCAAGGTACATAAACACGGTGATAAACGGCGCCTGACCATTGGTGGTCATCAGAGTGACAACCTGATACTGGATGATCTGCACGCCGCGGCGGATCTCGTCGCGCAGGCGGCTTTCGACCGTACGGTCGATCGCCTCCGGCGAGGCAAAGCCGCCGAAGCTCTCCGCTTCCGCCAGCACTTCCTTGCGGATGCGCTCACGGCTGATCTGCACGAACGGCGCCAAATGCGTCAGCGAGATGGACTGACCGCCGTACTGGCTGGACGCCACCTGCGCAATGATCTGGGTGGCGATGTTGCACGCCGTGGAGAAGGAATGCGGCTTCTCGATCATCGTACCGCTGATGACGGTGCCGTTTTGCAGCATATCCTCCAGATTGACCAGATCGCAGTTGTGCATATGCTGCGCGAAATAGTCCGCATCGTGGAAGTGGATGATGCCCTGCTCGTGCGCGTCCACAATATCCTGCGGCAGCAGCACGCGCTTGGTGATATCCTTGCTGACCTCGCCGGCCATATAGTCACGCTGGACGCTGTTGACCGTCGGGTTTTTGTTGGAGTTCTCCTGCTTCACCTCTTCGTTGTTGCACTCAATGAGCGAGAGGATCTGCTCGTCGGTCGTGTTCGACTGACGCACCATCGCACGAACGTAGCGATAGGTAATATATTTACGCGCAACCGAAAAAGCGCCGAAATGCATGATCTGGTTTTCCACCAAGTCCTGAATTTCTTCGACGCTCGGAGCGCGGTTCATCTCCAAGCAGGTTTTTTCCACGTTGGCTGCCGCCTCGTGGATCTGCGACGCCGTCAGGCGCTCGCTTTCGCCAACCGAGTTGTTGGCCTTGGTAATCGCCGCGATGATCTTGGTAATGTCAAACACCATCTCCGCGCCGCTGCGCTTGATAATCTTCATCTCTATATCCTCCTTACAGGTATTCCTTATTATATGTCGAGCAAGATACAGTATACACCATATCTTGTGTTTCTGTCAATGGTTTTTACACAATACTTGGTAGATATTGGTGTACAAAAACAAGGGCGATTTCTTGTTACTTATGCCGAAAGGAAAAGCCTTTACGCGACAAAAACCCCCATAATCACGCGGTTTACGCGGAATTATGGGGGAGTTTTCGGTTGTGAAACCGTTTCTCAACAAAACACAATATCTTGTGTTTTGTCAAATTTTATATTTTTACCATTTCAGCAGCTCGACCGCCAAACGATCGATGCGGCGATGCAGCACGAATCGATCGGGCGCGATCGTCTCGATCGGCGCCGGCACGCCGTTCGGCGCTTCCGGCGTGATCAGCGTCGCGTTGGCGATCGCCGCCGCATCTGCTGTGTAGAAGGTTACGTCCTCGTAATCGTCGCCGGACAGGTTGACCAGCGCCAGCACATGATCGCCGTCGCCGGTGGTGTATTCATACAGATGGAGATGCGGCTCCTTGGTGTACACCACATCGCCGCCGATAAAGCCCTGCAGGATCTCCAGCAGCACGTCCGAGCGGCGCTGCGCAAAGTCGTGCGGATAATGCGCCCACGGCAAGATCAGCACCTTCTCGCCCACCTGCGTGATCGTATCCAACACCGGCGTGCCGTCCGGCTTGACCGCCACCGCCAGCGTTTTGTGGGCGGTCTCCCGTGCGTACTCAATGCGAAGCAGATCGCCGGCGTCGTCCATAATGCCCATCCGCATACGGTCGCGGCCGAGGATCGGCACCAAGCACTCCTCCATCGCGCGATCGCCCTCCGGCAGTTCCGCTACCGTCGCGGACACCGCGCCGATCAGATCCAGACGACCGCGATCGGCCAGCGCCAGCACCGCTTCGCCATCTACGATCACGCGGTTTTCCGCAAACAGACAATCCAGCTCGGCGTCGTTGTAGCCTCGAATGGATTGTCCCGAAAACGCCACCACGCCACTGCTCGGCAGCTTGTCCGCCAGCATATGATTGGAGATCGAGAACGCCGACAACAGTGGCGAGAACAGCGAATCGCGCGGGTACAGCGCCGGCATTCCCTGCGGCGCGTGTGTGTGCAGCGTGTACGCCGATTTCTCAAAGATCGGCACGGTCACGCCGCGGCTTTCATCCGGCTTCAGATCCAGACGGCAGACGGCATCCAGGAACGGACGCGCCTCTCGCAGCATACCGCCGAATTGCTCGGGATACGGCATACCGTTGCCCATCATATCGTAGATGTTCATGGTGATGCCGGTACTCGGCAGCAACGCCGCCGATTTGATCTGGAAGTCCGTGAATCGACGGGATTTGTAAAACCGCGTCCACGGACAGTTTTCCAATTCCGGCCGAATTTCGACGTTCGCCGGTACCAGCGCCGCCGTCTGGCGAGAGATGGTGGTGAACAGCTCGCTATAGAAATTGGTGCTTTCCTCACTGTACGACGGCAGATGCGGACGCACCAGCGGACATTTGTTGCCGGTGAGCGCCTTCATCATCCGCGCCCAGTCACGGCCCTCGGCGGCGTGGACCGCCGGCGCGGAACACATCAGTCCCAACTGGATATCGGGGTTGACCGCAAACACCGCCTCGCCGATGCGCTCGGCAATGCGGCAGATAGCCTCACGGGCGCTGTCCAACCACACTTGACGGCACGGAGAGGGCTCGCCCTCTGCCACCGCCGCCTCGATAAATTCCTCGCGCGTGACGGTGCGTCCCAGCGCCTCGGAAAACAGGCGCATATGGTAGTCACAGAAGCAACCGCCCCAAGTAAGCGGCGCGTGGTTGTGCAGACGCATATCGTCCTCCAACCACAGTGTATGCGGGTTTGCCTCGGCATAGCGGCGGTACATATCCGCCACGTAATCTAAGAAATCTTCGTCTGCCGGACACGCCACCGCCGTGGCCTCCCGTCCGGTCGGATCGACCATATGACGGAAATTCTGCCCTTCTTTGCGGAAACGACCGCGGTCGCAGTGCAGGGTGGTCGTCCACGGGTTGATGGACGCCGTGATACCGTGCGGCTGGAGTTTTGCCTTTACTTTTTCAAACAACGGCAGCCAGATCGTCTCCCATTCCTCAGGCGTGATATGGCCGGTGTTCAGGTGCTCACCACAGGTCACCAGCATCACGTCGTCGATGCCGTTTTTAACGCAGTATGCCACCATCTCCTCGATACGCTCGTCCTCGCACACGCCGGGGGCGATGGTGTATCGAAGCATATATTGAAACGTGCGATCGTTCATAATGAAACCCGCCTTTCTATTGCTATTCCCAGTATAACAAACCCGCAAAAGAATAGCAAGCATAAGTTTTGCCGGCGGCCAAAAGGTAAAAAAAAAAGTCCTCGTAGCGTGTGCTACGAGGACTTTTGTGGATCGATCGGTGATCAGATCAGTTCGATGATCGCCATCTCAGCGGCATCGCCACGGCGAGCGCCGGTGCGGATGATGCGGGTGTAACCGCCCTTACGGTCGGCGTACTTCGGCGCAACTTCGTCGAACAGCTTCTTGGAAACAGCTTCCTTGGTCACATAAGCGAACACAAGACGCTTGTTGACCAAGGTCGGCTCTTTCGCGATCGTGATCATTTTTTCGGTCATCGCACGAACTTCCTTCGCGCGCGTAACGGTCGTTTCAATACGGCCCTTCTCGATCAGGAAGGTCACCATCGCACGAAGCATCGCCTGACGCGCGTCGGTCTTTCTGCCGAGTTTTCTTGTTCCGGGCATTCGAATTCACTCCTTTAAAGTTCGGTAAAACAGAGATTATTCTTCCTCTTTATGCAGGGTAAAGCCAAGCGATTCCAGCTTGTGGATAACTTCTTCGAGCGACTTGCGACCGAGGTTGCGGACCTTCATCATGTCCTCTTCGGTCTTCATCGTCAGATCTTCCACCGTGTTGATACCGGCGCGCTTCAAGCAGTTGAACGAACGAACCGACAGATCGAGTTCCTCGATCGTCATTTCCAGCGCCTTTTCGCGGCCCTTGTCGTCCTTTTCAACCATAATCGAATCGCCGGCATACGTCTCGCCCGACAGATCGACGAACAGATTCAGGTGGTCCATCAGCACTTTGGCCGACAGCGACACCGCTTCCTGCGCGGCGATCGTACCATTCGTCCAGACTTCCAGCGTCAGCTTGTCGTAGTCGGTGATCTGGCCCACACGGGTGTTATCCACCGTGTAGTTGACCTTCAGCACCGGCGAGTAGATGGAGTCGATCGGCAGCACGCCAATGACCGGAGCAAGCAACTGCTTGTTGCGCTCGGCGGACACGTAGCCGCGGCCCTTATCCAACGTGATCTCCATATACAGCTTCGCACCCTCGCCCAGCGTCGCAATATGCGTTTCCGGACGGAGAATTTCTACTTCGCTGTCGCATTTGATCGAAGCGGCCGTGATCTCCTGAGCGCCTTCTGCATCGATATACACCGTCTTCGGGCCTTCGCCATGGATATTCATGACCAGGCTCTTGATGTTCAGGACGATGTCAGCAACATCTTCCTTCACACCCGGGATGGTGGAAAACTCGTGCAGGATGCCGTCAATCTTCACCGAAGTGACGGCCACGCCCGGCAGCGAGGACAACAGCACACGACGCAGGCTGTTGCCAAGCGTCAGACCGTAGCCACGCTCCAACGGCTCCACGACAAATTTGCCGTAGGTGCCGTCATCAGCCAGCTTCACAGCTTCAATTCTGGGCTTCTCGATTTCAATCATGTAAAAGCCTCCTTGTCAATGCGGAAGCACCGACGGCTTACGCCGCCCGTGATTTCCGTACAAATTTGCCATCATACAGCGCACAAATTCCTTTGTGCCGGATCTTACTTCGAGTACAACTCGACGATGAGCGTCTCTTCGATCGGCAGGCCGGCATCCTCACGGGTCGGCATCGCTACGACCTTGGCTTCCATCGTGTCCTTCTTCGCCTCGAGCCACTGCGGGATCGGACGGGACTTGGTCGCCTCGGTGATGTTCTTGAACAGATCGAGAGAACGGGAAGCTTCCTTCACACAAACGGTCTGACCCACCTTCACGATGTAAGACGGGATGTTGACCTTCTTGCCGTCAACCAAGATGTGACCGTGCGTCACCAGCTGACGAGCCTGCGTACGGGAAGAACCGTAGCCCAGACGGTACGCCACGTTGTCCAGACGGCACTCAAGCAGGGAGATCAGGTTTTCACCCGTCTGGCCCTGCATTTTCTCGGCCTTGGCAAAGTAGCGACGGAACTGGCCTTCCAAAACGCCGTAGTAGCGCTTCGCATACTGCTTCGCGCGGAGCTGACGGCCATATTCGGAAACCTTCTTGCGTCCCTGGCCGTGCTGGCCGGGAGCATAAGCGCGGCGCTCAAGAGCGCAGCTCTTGCTGTAACAGCGTTCACCCTTCAAAAAGAGCTTCTGTCCTTCGCGGCGGCACAGACGGCACACCGGACCGGTATATTTCGCCATTTCTTATCCCTCCTGATTATACACGACGACGTTTCGGGGGACGGCAGCCATTGTGCGGCACCGGAGTCACATCTTTGATCATGCTGACTTCCAGACCGGCAGCCTGCAGCGCGCGGATAGCGGCTTCACGGCCGGCGCCCGGACCCTTGACGTACACTTCAACCGTCTTCAGGCCATGCTCCATCGCCGCTTTAGCAGCGGTTTCGGCAGCGCTCTGAGCGGCGAACGGGGTGGACTTACGAGAGCCACGGAAGCCGAGCTCGCCGGCAGAAGCCCAGGACAGGGCGTTGCCGTTCGTGTCGGTAATGGTGACAATCGTGTTGTTAAACGTGGACTGGATATGCGCGGCGCCACGTTCGATATTTTTGCGTTCCTTGCGACGGCGGGTAGTCGTCGCCTTGCGGTTAGCAGCCATTTCTTATCCCTCCACTTTCTTACTTCTTCTTGTTGGCGATCGTCTTCTTCGGACCCTTACGGGTACGGGCGTTCGTCTTGGTGCGCTGACCGCGGACCGGCAAGCCCTTGCGGTGGCGGATGCCACGATAGGAGCCGATTTCGATCAGGCGTTTGATGTCGTACGCTCTGTCGCGGCGAAGGTCGCCTTCGACAATGAGGTTGTGATCGATGTAATCACGCAGCTTGGACACATCGTCTTCCGTCAGGTCACGAACGCGAGTGTCAGGGTTGACACCGGTCGCGGCCAGGATGTCGGTCGCCGTCTTGCGGCCGATACCGAAGACATAGGTCAGGCCGATTTCAATGCGTTTATCTCTGGGCAGGTCTACACCAGCAATACGCGCCATAAAACATTCCTTCCTTTCGATGCCCTATGTCAGGGCGTTAGATGTGTTTGCACATCAGCCCTGACGCTGCTTGTGCTTCGGGTTTTCGCAGATGACCATCACGCGACCGTTGCGCTTGATGACCTTGCATTTTTCGCAGATTTTCTTGACAGAAGGTCTGACTTTCATAAGATACCTCCCTGCGCCTATCGGCGCAATCATTTTAGTTTGTTTACTTCTTTCGCCAGGTAATGCGGCCTTTCGTCAGATCGTACGGCGACATTTCCAAGGTGACGTGGTCACCCGGCAGGATGCGGATGAAATTGGTCCGCAGTTTGCCGGAAATGTGCGCCAGCACACGATGGCCGTTTTCCAGTTCTACCTGAAACTGGGCGTTGGGAAGAGCTTCCACAACGGTACCTTCCAACTCGATGACGTCCGCTTTGGACATGGTATTGCCTCCTTGTTAGTTACGGCAAGGTCAAAATGACCGGGCCGTCGGTGGTGATCGCGACCGTATGCTCAAAGTGAGCAGAGAGCTTACGATCCTTTGTCACAGTCGTCCAGCCGTCGGGTAAAATCTCGACTTCTGAAACTCCTTGATTCACCATCGGTTCGATGGCGATGGTCATGCCCGGTAGCAGTCGGGGACCGCGACCGGCCGTACCAAAGTTGGGTACGCTGGGATCCTCGTGCAGGTTCGTGCCTACTCCGTGGCCGACAAATTGTCGTACAACCGAGTAGCCACGCTCCTCGACATACGCCGAAACGGCGGCGCCGATATCGCCTACGCGGTTTCCCGCGACCGCTTGCTCGATCGCCTTTTCCAGACTTTCTCTGGTGGCAGAGAGCAATCGCATCGCTTCGTCCGACACGTTCCCGATCGGGAACGTATAAGCGTTATCGCCGTGGTAGCCGTTATAAAACGCGCCCACATCGACGGACAAAATATCGCCGTCTTTTAATACACGTTTTCCCGGTATGCCGTGAATGACCGTTTCGTTGATCGACAGACACGCAGATCCGGGGAACCCGCCGTAGCCGAGAAACGAGGGCTTGGCGCCCTGTTTCTCAATGTACCGACGAATGAGATCGTCGATCTCACCCGTGGTCATTCCGGCCTTGGCGATTTCTCCGGCATACTGCAATGCCTCTGCCGAGATGCGACAGGCATCTCGCATCGCTGTAAGCTCGCGGCTGTTTTTAATGGATATCATGCGCTTACTCCTCAACGGCTTTCAGTGTCAGGGCGGTGGTGTCTTCGACACGCTCCTGTCCTTCCACGATCACCAGCTTGCCGCTCTTGGCGTAATACTCCTTAAGCGGTTCGGTCTGCTCATGATATACCGCCAGACGTTCCTTTACAGTCTCCGGCTGGTCATCCTTGCGCTGAACGAGGGTGCCTTGGCAGCGGTCGCACACGCCTTCCACCTGCGGCTTTTTAAAGTCGACGTGGTAGGAGCTGCCACACGCCGCGCAGACACGGCGACCCGATACACGCTGTGCGATCGTATCGTCCGGCACCTCGATATCGATGATGCGGTCGATGACGATCCCCATACGGTCAAGTGCCTCGGCCTGAGGAATGGTACGCGGGAAGCCATCCAGAATAAATCCGTTTTCGCAATCCGGCTCGGCCAGCCGTTCGCGGATGATGCCAATGACGACCTCATCCGGAACCAGCGTGCCGGCATCCATATACGATTTGGCTTTCTGCCCCATCTCGGTGCCGTTCTTCAGCGCTTCACGGATAATATTACCCGTGGAAATAGTGGGGATGTTCAGGTACTCGCTGACCTTTTCGGCCTGAGTACCTTTTCCGGCGCCCGGAGCGCCTAAAAAGATGAGCTTCATATCAGAATCTCCTTTCCGATCGGTTGGGGGAAACTTATTCGAGGAAGCCCTTATAGTGGCGCATCATCAGCTGGCTCTCGATCTGCTGAACCGTTTCCAGCGCCACGCCGACCACGATCATCAGCGAAGTACCGCCGATGGTCAAGCCGTAGAAGCCGCTGAGTTTGCCGAATACGGCCGGGAACAGCGCAACCAGACCCAAGCAAAGAGCGCCGATCAAGGTCACCTTGTTGATGACACGCTTGATATAATCCGAAGTCGGTTTACCCGGACGGTAACCCGGAATGGCGCCCGAATTCTTACGAAGATTGTTGGCCATTTCCACCGGATTATACTGGATCGTGACATAGAAGAAGGCGAAGCCAATGATCATCAGGAAATACAGGATGATATACACCCAGCTGTCCTGCATAAACAGGCGCAGGAACCAACTGTCCTGCATCACCGTGAGGTAGTCGTTGCCGTGGATCAAACGAGTGATGATCGAGGGCAACGAAATGATCGAAACCGCCAAAATGATCGGCATAACGCCGGACATATTGACTTTGATCGGAATGAACGTGTTCTGGCCGCCGTACTGTTTACGACCGACCACACGCTTGGCATACTGCACCGGAATGCGGCGTTCTGCGTCGGTGATGTATACGATGAACATAACCATCGCCAAGAACAGCAGAATCACGATCGGCGTCAGCACGGTGTAGGTCACACCGGTGGAATCGCCATCGATGAGGAACTTCAGACCGTTGGTCCAGAACATTTCCCACAGCATCGTCAGCGCCGACGGCAACTGCGAAATGATACCCGCAAACAGCAGGATCGAGATGCCGTTGCCGATGCCGTGCTCGTTGATCTGTTCACCGAGCCACATCATCAGCGCCGAACCGGCCGTAAAGCACAGTACGATCACGATGGCCGCAAACCAAGCCGCAAAGCCGGTCTGCGCTTCGTCGACGATCGCTTCGTAGTTGTTGCGCACCATAAAGTAGTACGCCACGCCCAGCAGAAGACCCAAACCGACGGTGCAATAGCGCGTCAGCTGACCGAGCTTTTTACGGCCGGCCTCGCCTTCCTTCGCCCAGCGCTCCAGCGGCTTGATCGCCACGGTGAGCAGCTGAATGATAATGCTGGCGTTGATGTACGGCGTGACCGACAGAGCAAAGATGCTCGCATCGGAGAAACCGCCGCCGGACATCATAGTGAGAAGATCCAGCGCCGTGCCGCCGGCCGTAGCCTCGGCAATCTTGGCGACATCCACAAACGGAACGGACACAGCCGAACCGATGCGGAAGATCACGATGATCATAATCGTGAACAGAATCTTGTTTCGGAGATCCACGACTTTCCAGGCGTTACGCAGCGTCTGAAACATGTTAGATCACCTCAGCCTTTCCGCCCGCGGCTTCAATCTTCTGCTTCGCGGATTCAGAGTAGGCATTCACCTTCACGGTGAGGGCTTTGTCGAGCTTGCCGTTCGCCAGCACCTTCACGCCGTCGCAGGCTTTCTTGATCACACCGGCTTTCACCAGCGCCTCAATGTCTACAACCGCGTTCGCTTCGAACACGTTCAGATCGCCGACGTTGATCGCCACGATCTCGCTCGCAAAAATGTTGTTGAAACCTCTTTTCGGCACACGACGAGCCAGCGGCATCTGACCGCCCTCGAAGCCCGGACGCTGACCGTGTCCGGCACGAGCTTTCTGACCCTTGTGGCCCTTACCGGCAGTTTTGCCCTGACCGGAGCCATGGCCTCTGCCGATTCTCTTGGACTCACGGACGGAACCTTCCGCCGGAGAGAGTTCATGCAGCTTCATAATTTCGCACCTCCTTGTCGATTTGGTTACGCGTTGGTTACCTCGATGAGGTGGATAATCTTAGCCACCTTACCCTGAGTGGCGGCGTTGTCAGGCTGGCTGACAACATCACCGATTTTCTTCAAACCCAAAGACTCCGCAACAGCCACGTGGTTCGGCTTGGCGCCGATCAGGCTGCGCACCAGCTTAATGGTCAGAACGTTTGCTTTTTTAGTAGCCATTTTTCTGTCCTCCCATTAACCCAAGATTTCTTTGGCGGTCTTGCCGCGAAGCTCCGCAACGGCTTCCACCGAGCGCAGTTCCTTCAGACCTTCCATCGTCGCGCTAACCACGTTGTACGGGTTGTTCGAGCGAAGCGACTTCGTACGGATATCTTTGATGCCGACCGCCTCAATGACGGCACGGGCCGCACCGCCGGCGATAATACCGGTACCGGGGGCCGCCGGCTTCATCAGCACGACGCCGGCACCGAATTTGCCGGTCACTTCGTGCGGGATCGTGTGATCCTTCATGGTGATCTTCACGAGGTGCTTCTTCGCATCCTCCGTGCCCTTGCGGATGGCATCCGGAACTTCGCTGGATTTACCCACGCCGAAGCCCACCGTGCCATTGCCGTCACCCACGACCATCAGCGCCGCGAACTTCTGCACACGGCCGCCCTTGACAGTCTTGGAAACGCGGTTGATCGCCACGAGCTTTTCAATGTATTCGGATTTTTTTGCGTCAAATCTGTCCAAAGTGTTTCCCTCTCTTTCCTTAGAACTTGAGGCCGCCCTCACGGGCGCCTTCGGCCAGCTCCGCTACACGGCCGTGATACACGTAACCGCTACGGTCAAACACGACTTCCGAAATGCCCTTCTCCAGAGCACGCTTCGCGACGAGTTCGCCAACCTTCTTCGCAGCTTCCTTGTTGCCACCGGCCATACCGAAATCCTTTTCGGTGCTGTTCGCGGCCGCCAGGGTCACACCTGCCACGTCATCAATGACCTGCGCATAGATGTGATTCGAGGAGCGGAACACGCTCAAACGCGGACGCTCGGCGGTGCCGGAGATCTTGCCGCGCACACGAACATGACGGTGCAGACGAGCCTTGTTGTTGTCTTTTTTGCTCACCATATCAATTCACTCCTCCTATCTTATTTACCCTTCGCACCGGTCTTACCCTCCTTGCGGCGGATGACCTCGGTGGAGTACTTGATGCCCTTGCCCTTATACGGCTCCGGCGGGCGCTTGCTGCGGACTTCCGCCGCAAACTGACCGACCTTCTGCTTGTCGATACCGCTGATGACCAGCGTGTTCGGGTTCGGAACATCGATCTTGATGTCGTCGTTCTCGCTCACCACGACCGGATGGCTGAAGCCCAGGTTCAGCGTCACGTCTTTGCCGCTCTTCGCAGCACGGTAGCCAACACCGTTGACTTCCAACGTCTTGCTGAAACCATTGGTCACGCCTTCGATCATGTTCGCGATGGTCGTGCGGGTTACACCGTGCAGCGCACGGTTGGTTGCCTCGTCGTTGGGGCGAGTCACCAGCACTTCGGTGCCTTCCACGGCAACCGTGATCGACGGCTTCACAGCCGCGCTCAGGGTGCCCTTCGGGCCCTTAACGGTGACAACGCCGTCGGCCACTTTGACCTCGACGCCGGCGGGGATTGCAATCGGTTTACGTCCAATTCTCGACATATCTCTCTCCCCCTTACCACACGAATGCGAGGACTTCGCCGCCCACGTTCTCTTTGCGCGCCGACTTGTCGGTCATAACGCCCTTCGAGGTGGAGACGATCGCGATGCCGATGCCACGCATGACCTTCGGCATATCCTCACTGCTGGAATAGATGCGCAGGCCCGGCTTGGAAACGCGACGCAGACCCGTGATAACCGGCGTGCGAGACACTCCGGTGTACTTCAGGGTGACGCGAATGACGCCCTGCTTGCCATCTTCGATCACTTGGAAACTCTTAACGTATCCCTCGTCAACAAGAATCTGGGCAATAGCCTTCTTCATGTTGGAAGCGGGGATATCAACCGTTTCATGCTTGGCGGTGCTCGCATTGCGAATACGCGTCAGCATATCGGCGATAGTATCTGTAATTTGCATAATGCCTCTTCCTCCTTATAATAGTGCTATTGCTTACCAGCTAGCCTTCTTGACACCCGGGATCTGGCCCTTGTAAGCCAGTTCACGGAAGCAGATACGGCACACGCCATAGCGGCGCAGGTATGCATGGGGACGGCCGCAGATCTTGCAGCGGTTATACGCACGCGTCGAGAACTTCGGCTCTCTCTGCTGCTTGATTTTCATCGATGTCTTAGCCATTTCTGCGTCCCTCCTTAGCGTGCGAACGGAGCGCCCATGAGCGAAAGCAGTTCGCGGGCCTCTTCGTCGTTTTTAGCGGTGGTGACAAAGCAGATATCCATACCGCGAACGGCATCCACCTTGTCATAAGCGATCTCCGGGAAGATGAGCTGTTCTTTCAGACCCATGTTGTAGTTACCGCGACCATCGAACGAGTTCGGGTTGATACCGCGGAAGTCACGAACGCGGGGCAGCGCAACATTGAACAAACGATCCAGGAACTCGTACATGCGCTCACCACGCAGGGTGACCTTCACGCCGTTGTTCATACCTTCACGCAGTTTGAAGTTCGCCACAGACTTCTTCGCCTTGCAGACGACCGGACGCTGACCGGTGATGATCGACAGGTCGTTCATCACAGACTCGATCACCTTCGCGTTCTCGCGGGCTTCGCCGCAGCCGCAGTTGATGACGATCTTATCCAGCTTCGGGATCTGCATCGTGCTCTTGTAACCAAACTTGGTCATCAGAGCCGGAGCAACTTCACTTTTGTAAAATTCTTTTAATCTGGCCATTCGTTTGTTCCTCCTTACAGCGCTTCGCCGCAGTGCTTGCACACGCGGATCTGACGCTTTTTGCCGTTATCGGCAACCGTCTCTTTGTGCGCGACGCGGGTCGGCTTCTTGCAGCTCGGGCAGACAACCTGCACCTTATCCGCATAGATGGCGCCTTCGACCTTGACGATGCCGCCCTGATCGCCCATCTTGCGCGGTTTCACGTGCTTGGTCACGATGTGCGCGCCCTCGACAATAACCTTGCCTTCGGACGGGCTGACTTCGAGAACCTTGCCCTGCTTGCCCTTATCGTTACCGCTCAGGATAACAACGGTGTCGCCAGATTTGACAAACATTTTTTTCATGTCTACCGACACCTCCTTACAGAACTTCCGGAGCCAAGCTCAGGATCTTCGTGTAATCTTTCTCACGAAGCTCGCGAGCCACCGGCCCGAAGATACGGGTACCACGCGGGGTCTTGTCATCACGGATGATGACCGCCGCGTTTTCATCAAAACGGATGTAGGTACCGTCGGCACGACGGACACCCTTCACCGAACGAACGACGACGCACTTGACGACATCGCCCTTTTTCACAACGCCGCCGGGTGCTGCTTTTTTAACAGAAGCAACCACCACGTCGCCGATGTTAGCATATCTGCGGCCGGAGCCACCCAGAACGCGAATGCACATAAGCTCTTTCGCGCCGGTGTTGTCGGCCACTTTCAGATAACTCTGCTGTTGAATCATCAGATGTTCCTCCTTTCAGTGAACCGACTTACTTCGCCTTCTCGATGATCTCCACGACGCGCCAACGCTTATCCTTCGACAGCGGACGGGTCTCCATCAGGGAAACGCGGTCGCCGATGCGGCACTCGTTGTTTTCGTCATGGGCCTTCAGTTTAACAGTACGCTTGACAATCTTCTTATAAAGCGGATGGCGGACATTGTCCACGATCGCAACGACAACCGTCTTGTCCATCTTATCGCTGACAACCAAACCGGTTCTCGTCTTTCTCAGGTTACGATCACTCATGAATTGTTTCCTCCTTCCGTCAATCAAGCCTCAGCGTTCAGCTCGTTCTGACGCTGCAACATTTTTACGGTTGCAATCTCTTTACGAACGGCTTTCAGACGCATCGGATTGTCGAGCTGATTGAGCGCGTGCTGGAAGCGCAGGCGGAAGAGTTCGCCTTTCAGCTCTTCGAGCTTCGCGCCGAGTTCCTCGTTGTTGAGGTCTCTCAACTTATTCAGTTCGCTCTTCTTCATTCCTGCTCACCTTCCGTTCTGCACACGACCTTGGTTTTGATCGGCAATTTCATAGCCGCAAGGCGAAGGGCTTCGCGAGCCTGCGCCTCTTCTACGCCGGCGATCTCAAACATCACACGGCCCGGCTTCACAACGGCCACCCAGTAATCCGGGGAACCTTTACCGGAACCCATTCGGGTCTCGGCCGGCTTCGCCGTTACCGGCTTATCCGGGAAAATCTTGATCCAGACCTTACCGCCACGCTTGGTGTAACGGGTCATGGCCACACGAGCGGCCTCAATCTGGTTGGACTTGATCCAGGCCGGTTCGCAGGCCTGCAAGCCATACTCGCCATAAGCGAGCGTGTTGCCGCGCAACGCTTTACCGGTCAGACGACCGCGCTGCACGCGACGGTATTTTACTCTCTTCGGAAGTAACATTACTTGCGGCCTCCTTCCCGACGACGCGGGGCCTTCGCCGAGCTCACCAGAACCTCGCCGCCGTAGACCCAGACTTTAACGCCGATCCGGCCGTAGGTGGTGTTCGCCTCCGCGAAACCGTAGTCGATGTCCGCACGCAGAGTCTGCAGCGGAATCGTGCCCTCGTGATACTGTTCGGTACGCGCAATTTCCGCGCCGCCCAGACGGCCGGAGCACTGCGTCTTGATACCCTTCGCGCCCAGCTTCATCGCACGGCTGATCGCCTGCTTCATCGCGCGGCGGAAGGACGTACGCTTCTCGAGCTGGAGAGCAATGTTCTCCGCCACGAGCTGCGCGTTGGTGTCCGCGTTCTTGACCTCCACCACGTTCAGCACAAGGCTGTCGGTGCCGGCGACCTTCGCGGCGGCCGCGCGGTATTTCTCCAATTCCACGCCGCCCTTACCGATGACCATGCCCGGCTTCGCGCAGTGCACGTTGACGCGCACGCGGGACGGGTCGCGCTCGATGGTGATCTTGGACACACCGGCGCTGTACAGGGTCTTCTTCAGATACTTACGAATGTTGTAGTCGGAAACCAGGGTGTCAGCGAACTTGTTGTCCTTGACAAACCACTTGGAATCCCAATCTTTGATGACGCCGACTCGAAGGCCGTGCGGATTCACTTTCTGTCCCATAGTTGCCTCCTCCTCTTAGTCCATTTCCTTAAGAACCACCGTGATGTGGGAGGTTCTCTTGTTGATACGGTGCGCAGCACCCTTCGCGGCCGGACGGATACGCTTCAAGATCATGCCGGGGCAGACGAAGCATTCCGAAACGACCAGATTGTTCTTGTCCATGCTGAAGTTGTTTTCAGCATTCGCAACCGCCGACTTGAGCAGCTTCGCGATCGGCTCGCAAGCGGACTTGCGGGTGTTTTCCACGATCGCGATCGCCATATCGACCGGCTTGTTACGGATCAGATCGAGAACAATCTTCACTTTACGCGGGGAAATGCGCACATTGGTAACCTGTGCTCTTGCTTCCATTGTTTCTCTCTCCTTCCGTTTACTTGGACGACTTGGAACCGGCGTGGCCCTTGAACGTCCGAGTCGGCGCAAATTCGCCGAGTTTGTGACCAACCATGTCCTCGGTGACGTACACCGGCACATGCTTACGACCATCGTGCACCGCAAAGGTGTGGCCCACGAAGTCCGGGAAAATCGTCGACGAGCGGCTCCACGTCTTGAGGATACGCTTCTCGCCGGCGGCGTTCATTTCCTGTACTCTCTTAAGGAGAACAGGCTGTACGAACGGTCCTTTTTTAACACTACGGCTCATATTTCTGTCTCTCCTTTCGATTACTTCGCGTTACGACGCTTCACGATGAACTTGTCGGAACGGTTGTGCTTGGCGCGGGTCTTGTAACCCAGAGCCGGCTTGCCCCACGGGGTAACCGGGCCCGGACGACCGATCGGGCTCTTGCCCTCACCACCACCATGCGGGTGATCGCACGGGTTCATGACGGAACCGCGGACCTGCGGTCTCCAGCCCATGTGACGCTTACGACCGGCCTTACCGATCTTCTCGTTGGCGTGGTCGATGTTGCCGACCTGACCGATGGTAGCCATGCAGTTCATCGGCACGTAGCGCATTTCGGAGGAGGGCAGGCGGATCATCGCCAGGTTGCCTTCCTTCGCCATCAGCTGCGCCATAACACCGGCCGAACGAGCCAGCTGCGCGCCCTTACCCGGGTACAGCTCCACGTTGTGGATGTAGGTACCAACCGGAATGGCCGACAGCGGCAGCGCGTTACCCGGACGGATGTCCGCGGTCTCGCCGTTTTCGATCTTGTCGCCGACCTTCACGCCCACCGGCGCGATGATATAGCGTTTCTCGCCGTCTTCGTACTGAACCAGCGCGATGAACGCGGAGCGGTTCGGATCGTACTCAAGCGTCAGCACCGTGGCGCTCATATCGAACTTGTTGCGCTTGAAGTCGATGATACGATACTTCTGACGGTTGCCGCCGCCGTGATGGCGGACGGTGATGCGACCGTAGCTGTTACGGCCGGCATTCTTGGATTTCTTAGCCAGCAAGCTGCGTTCCGGCTTGACCTTCGACAGTCCGCTGTAATCCACAACAGACATATTGCGGCGGCCGTTGCTTGTCGGCTTATAAGTCTTGATAGGCATTTCATTCACTCCTTACTTGGCTTTGCGGGGAACCATGCCGCGCTCCCCATCCCTGCCAGTTATCGGATACCGAAAGGCATCCATAGTCGGTGGATCTCCGTCAATTAGAACATGCCGTCAAAATCGGCGATGGTCTTGGAGTCCTCTTTCAGCGTAACGACCGCTTTCTTCCAGTCAGAGGTGTAACCCTCGTAGCGACCGGTGCGGCGTTTGGTGCCCTTCATGCTGATCGTGTTGACCTTCGCAACCTCGACACCCTCATAGATGGTCTCGATGGCCTGCTTGATCTCGATCTTGTTGGCATTCGGCGCAACGCGGAACGTATACTTTTTCTCGGCGATACCGGCGACAGCCTTTTCGGTCACGACCGGAGCGAGAATCACATCATAAGCGTTCATCAGGCGTATACCTCCTCAATCTGAGCGACGGCAGCCTTGACAACCACGATCTGATCGCAGTTAAGGATGTCGTACACATTCAGGGTGTTGACCTGCGCGGTCTTCACACCGGCGATGTTACGCGCCGACAGAACAGCCTTCGTGTCGTTTTCCGCCAGAACCAGCAAAACCTTCTTGCCGGTGTTCAGCGCCTTCAGCACGTCGGCGACCGCCTTGGTCTTGATCTCGGCGAGGGTGAGCTCATCGAGAACGATCATTTCGTTTTCCTGCACCTTGGAGGAGAGGGCCGACTTCATCGCGAGGCGGCGCATCTTCTTGGGCAGAGCGTAGCTGTAATCACGCGGCTTCGGTGCGAACACCACACCACCGTGATACCACTGCGGAGCGCGGATGGAACCCTGACGGGCACGACCGGTGCCCTTCTGGCGCCACGGCTTCTTGCCGCCGCCACGGACTTCCGCGCGGGTCAGAGCCGACTGCGTGCCCTGACGCTGGTTAGCGAGATAGTTGACGACCATGTCGTGCATGACCGACTGGTTCGGGACGATACCGAAAACGGCGTCGTTCAGTTCCATGGTGCCGGTCTGCTTACCGGTCATATCAAAAGTAGATACAGTTGCCATTTCGTATTCCCTCCTTACGCTTTCACGCTGTCGGAGATCATCACGATGCCGCCGTTCGGGCCCGGAATGGCGCCCTTGATAGCGATCAGATTGTTCTCCGCATCGATCTTAGCGACCACCAGGTTCTGCACGGTAACGCGCTCGACACCCAGATGACCAGCCGCTTTCATACCCGGGAACACGCGGGACGGCGAGGAGCACGCACCCTGCGAACCGGCATGACGGGCCACCGGACCAGTACCGTGGGACTCACGGAGACGGCCGAAGTTCCAACGCTTGATCGCGCCGGCGTAGCCCTTACCTTTGCTCGTACCGACAACGTCGACGTGCTCGCCCACGGCGAACGCATCCGCATTCACAACATCACCGATGTTGTAGCTGCCGCAATCGGCCAGACGGAACTCGCGAAGCACTTTCTTCGGAGCGACGTCCGCTTTGTTGAAGTGGCCCTGCAACGCCTTGGTGACGTGCTTGGTGGTCACTTCGCCGAAGCCGAACTGAACGGCTTCGTAACCGTCGTTTTCAACGGTCTTCTTCTGGACAACCACGCACGGACCTGCTTCTACAACAGTGACCGGCACGACGTTGCCCATGTCGTCGAAGATCTGCGTCATGCCGATCTTCTTGCCAATGATACCTTTCTGCATAACTATGCCTCCTTGGTTATTGGTTGACGCTCTCGCGCCAACGTGACCTCACCGTGTCAAGATGTGCAAACCGTTACTACTTACAGTTTGATCTCGATCTCGACACCGGCGGGAAGTTCAAGACCCATAAGGGCTTCAACTGTCTTGTTGGACGGACGAAGGATGTCGATCAGACGCTTGTGCGTGCGAGTTTCGAACTGCTCACGGCTGTCCTTATACTTGTGCACGGCACGAAGGATCGTAACCACTTCCTTCTCGGTCGGCAGCGGCACCGGACCGGACACACGCGCGCCCGTGTTGTGCGCGGCGTTGACGATCTGCTCCGACGCTTTGTCGACCAGCTGGGAATCGTATCCCTTGATGCGAATTCTGATTTTCTCTTTGACTGCCACTTGTAAAACGCCTCCTTGAAATTTTTTTAGGCGGGCTGCACCAAAACCGTCCACCCTGCCGGGTGTTTCCCCGTTTCTCACTAAAAAACCGGAAAACTTGCGGTTCAAGTGTTTCCGGGGGCGGATTTGGTGACACCTTGCCAGAGCGTGTCCGGCGCAGACGCTTTGGGTTAGGAGCATACTGCGACCTTCGATGCCCTGCACGGTTCTCTCATTTCGCCCGGTTTGAAATCGGACATACTCCACGGAAATAACCAGCCGATCGGCTGCAACCTCCCGCTTCAACGCATATCGTGCAGTCCTGCGTGCAGGTCAAAATGGGCGTAGTTCTCCCTTTTTGCCACACGCGTGCCCTATTATTCTATATGATTGCAAGGGCGTTGTCAATAGTTTTTTGAAAATTTTTTTGATAAATTTTCGCGCGATTTTCCGCGCCGTTTTGCGGAAAACGACCAATTCAAACCGGTTGTGGTCAAGCCCCCTTTCAAACCCCAAGAACTTGTGGTTTAGGTAGAAATGGGTTATTTTTAAAAAACAAAAGCCGTCTGCGCGGTGCAGACGGCTTTTATATAATACCTTATTATAATATAGGGCGTTTCCACAACGCTTTGGCGCGAAAACACTCGCCGCGCTCGTGCGAGCCGACCACGTACGACTCGCCGCCAACCTCGGTCGGCACCGCGCACGCCGCGATATCCAGCGTTTCCAGCGGCAGCGCCTCACGCATAAATTCGATGGCAAACGCAACGATCCGCTTGTCAAACGCCTGCCCGTCCGGCATATAGTCGGTAAGCAGATCGGCGTACACCGTGTTGTTGAGGTGGTGGTTCCAGTCGGTATCCGAGTGGTTGACCGTCACCTGTGCGACCGGCGCGGTCGGCACCGGCGGCGCCCATTTCTTCGGATCGGGGCACGAGGTGGTCAGCTCCAAATCAAATCCCAGCCGGAACGTGTCCTCAAACATCTGCGGCCGCAGGATCTTATGCTCCACCGGATCAACCAACGCGAACGCCGATACGCTCGACGTCAGCAACTGCCCGTCCGCCTCGGCGTAGATCTCGTAGCAACGGAAAAACTGCGCACCCTTGGTGCCGCGCGGCCACGTTTTGATTGCGATCTTTTCGCCCAACTCCGGCGCGCGATAAATCTCCACGTTCGTGCGGGTGAGCACAAATGCCATACCGTTTTTCAACTGATCGCGGTAGCCGGCGTTCACTTCCGCCAACTGCATCTCCCCGACCTCCTGCTGCAGTTTCAGGATCGACGACAACCGCATCGTCTGATCGGGGCCGGCGTCGTAGGTGGTAACGTGGGTGTGCCATACATACGGATTGGTAAGCATGCGATTCTCCTTTTAGAAAAATTGCCGCGCAGAGCCTCTGCGCGGCAATGGGTGAACTTATTTCTCCGGCTTGATAACCTCGATGCCGCCCATAAACGGACGCAGCACCTCCGGCACCGTCACCGAACCGTCGGCGTTTTGGAACTGCTCGACGATCGCCGGCATAATGCGGCTGGTCGCCAGACCGGACGCATTCAGCGTATGCGCAAACTGCACCTTGCCGTCCGCATCGCGATACTTAATGTTGCCGCGGCGCGCCTGATAATCGCGCGCGTTGGACGCGGAGGAAACCTCCTTGTAAATGCCCATCGACGGAATCCACACTTCGATGTCGTTGGTGCGGGCCATCGAATACGAGCAGTCGCCCGCCGCCAGCTTGGACAGCTGATAGTGGAGTCCGAGCTTCTGCACCAGACGCTCCGCCTTGCCGACCATTTCTTCAAACGCCTCAGCGCTGCCCTCGGCGGTGGTGTACTGCACCATCTCGACCTTGTCGAACTGGTGACCGCGGATCATACCGCGCTCCTCCGAGCGATAGCTGCCCGCCTCACGACGGTAGCACGGCGTGTACGCGCAATACTTGCGCGGCAGTTCCTCCAGCGTAAGGATCTCGTCACGATGCAGGTTGACCAGCGCCGTCTCGGCGGTCGGAAGCAGGAATTTCGGCTCGCCGGTGGGGTTGCCGATCTTGTACACCTCGTCCGCAAATTTCGGGAACTGACCGGCGGTCACGCCGCAGGATTCGCCCAGCATATGCGGCGGCAGCAAAAACTCGTAGCCGTCCGCCAGATGCTCCGAAATAAAGAAGTTTAACAGCGCCCATTCCATGCGAGCGCCCATACCGCGATAGATCCACGCGCCGTTGCCACCCAGTTTGGCGCCGCGCTTGTAGTCGATCATACCGAGCGACTCGCACAGTTCCACGTGATCCTTGATCTCAAAATCAAAGGTCGGCTTCTCGCCCCACACGTGTACCACGGCGTTGTTCTCCTTACCGCCGGCGACCACGTCGTCGTACGGCAGGTTGGGCATCGACAGCATCAGCTCGCGCTGTTTGGCTTCCACTTCGCCAAGCTTCGCGTCCTCTTCCTTAACGGCAGCAGACAGCTCTTTCATCTTCGCCATAATGGCGGACACGTCGCCGCCCTCTTTTTTGATCTTCGGGATCTCACGCGAAGCGGCGTTTTGCTCCGCCTTCTTCGCCTCGACCTCCGCCGTGATCGCACGGCGCTCGGCATCCAGCGCCAAGATCTCGTCTACCACCGCGTCCATATCCTTGCCGCGCTTGTGGCAGCCTTCCTTCACGTAATCCGGATTGGTGCGGATCAACTTAATATCCAACATATCGATAGCCTTCTTTCTTATTGTTCCGGCGAGATGGCGTTGGCCAAATCCCGCAGATCGTCTTGAGAATAAAACTCGATTTGCAGCACGCCGCCGGTTTTGCCCGGAATGACCTTCACGCGACGGTTCATCGCTGCGTTGAGCGCCAGTTCCACTTCCTTGTAGTAGTTGGTGACCGGCGATTTTTTCTTTTCCGCACTCGGCGCGGCGTGGGAGGCCTTTGCCATCCGTTCCACCTCGCGCACCGACAACTGCTTGTCCGCTGCCTGTTCGGCGGCGGCGAGCATCTCGGCCTCGGTGTCAAACGACAGGATCGCCCGCGCGTGACCGGCGGAGATCTTGCCGGCGGTGACCATCGTGGCGATGGGTGCGGGCAAGGTCAGCAAACGGAGCGCATTGGTGACAGCCGGACGGGATTTGTTGACCACCGCCGCGGTTTCCTCCTGCGTCAGACCGTAGGTTTCCATCAACGATTTGAAGCCCAAGGCTTCTTCCATCGGATTTAAATCCTCGCGCTGCAGGTTTTCGATCAACGCCACCGCCGACGCTTCCTGCTCGGACATTTCGCGCACCACGACCGGCACCTCGGTCAGTCCCGCCAAGCGAGACGCGCGCCAGCGGCGCTCGCCGGCGACCAGCTGATAGCTGCCGTCGGTCATCGGCCGCACGAGCAGCGGCTGCAGCACACCGTGCTGGGCGATGGAATCCGCGAGTTCGCGAAGCGCATCGTCGTCAAACGCCTTTCGCGGCTGGTTGCGGTTGGGAACGATATCGCTGATCCGCAAGCTTACCTGCGCATCCGAATCGGAGGCGTTTTCCATCAACAACGCATCCAGACCTTTTCCAAGGCCGCCTTTCTTCAATGACATCAGATTCCCCTCCTCAACAGTTCTTTTGCCAGTTCCGCATACGCTTGACAGCCGCGGGACGAGCGATCGTAATAATTGATCGGACGCCCGAAACTGGGCGCCTCCGCCAAGCGAACGGAACGCGGGATGGGCGTTCCGAACACCTTGCGCGGAAAGAATTTTTTGACCTCGGCCACCACCTGCTGCGTGAGGTTGAGGCGGCCGTCGTACATCGTGAGCAGCACGCCCTCGATGTCCAGCGTCGGATTGTACAGGCGCTTGACCTGCCGCATGGTCGCCATCAACTGCGACAACCCCTCCAACGCGTAATACTCGCACTGGATCGGCACGATCACGGTATCCGCCGCGACCAACGAGTTGAGCGACAAAAGCCCCAGCGACGGCGGACAATCGATGAAGATGTAATCAAACTGCTCGCGCACCTCGGCGAGTCCCGCTTTCAAGCGGGATTCGCGGCGGCTGATGGCGGTCAGCTCGATCTCCGCACCGGCGAGCTCCTGATCCGCCGGCAGTAAGTACAAATTTTCAAACGGCAAGGACAGCACGGCATCCTTGGCGGTGCAACCGCCGGTGATCAAATCGTACACGCTGGCGCCAACCTTGTTTTTGTTGACACCCACGCCGCCGGTGGTGTTGCCCTGCGGATCCATATCCACCAGCAACACGCGTTTGCCCTCAGCCGCCAAGGCGGAAGCCAGATTTACCGTCGTGGTGGTTTTTCCCACGCCGCCTTTTTGGTTGTAGATCGCCACAATGCGTCCCACGGCATTCCGCCCCTTTCTAAAAAATAGGTTTACAAGTCATTATACCACATTCTGTGAAAATGGCAAATACTTTTTTTCGATTTTATGCAAACTCCGCCGGATCGGCCAGCTCGGTATGGTCGCACACCTCTTGGATTTTGTCGCGCAGCGCCACAAAATCCGCAAACCACTCGCTCTTTTTGCGCGGATCGCGCAAAATGGCGGCCGGATGCAGCGTACCCATCAGCAAACGCCCGTCCCGTTCGAAGAACTGACCGTGCTCCCGCGTGACCTTGAAATCCGGCTTGATGATGCGGCATGCGGATACCCGCCCCAAGCAAACGATGATCTTGGGATTTAACAGCGCGATCTGGTTTTCTAGCCAGTGCGCGCACGCCGCCTGCTCCTCCGGCAACGGATCGCGATTCTTCGGCGGACGACACTTGACCGAGTTACCGATGTAGATGTTGCGGCGACGGTCCAACCCGACGGCATGCAGCGCCAGATCCAAGAGCTTGCCGCCGCGTCCCACAAACGGCTCGCCCTGCAGATCCTCGTTTTCCCCCGGTCCCTCGCCGATAAACAATACCTCCGCGTTTTCCGGTCCGACGCCGACCACGACGTTGGTCCGCGTTTCGCATAAGCCGCACGCGCGGCAGTTCTGACACGCCTCGATCAAGGCGTTCCATTCGGTAAATTCCGGCATTTTTCGTCCTCCCAACAAAAAAATTATGGTTTATAAAAAGATTATAGCACATATCTCTTGAAAAATCATCTGTTTTGCGGTACAATGTCGGTGAAATTTGAAAGGAAGTGTGTTTTATGAAAAACGAAGTCTTAGTGGAAACCTCTGCCCGCCACGTACACGTCTCCCAGAAGGATCTGGAAACGTTGTTTGGCGCCGGCTATGAGCTGACCGTCAAAAAGATGCTGTCCCAGCCGGGTCAGTACGCCTGTGCCGAGCGCGTGACCGTTGTCGGTCCGAAGCGCGAGCTGGCCGGCGTGTCCATTCTCGGTCCGTGCCGCGGTGCGACGCAGGTCGAGCTGTCGCTGACCGATGCGCGCTCCATCGGCGTAAACGCGCCGGTGCGTGAGTCGGGCGATATCGCCGGCTCGGGCGCCTGCAAGCTGGTCGGTCCGTGCGGCGAAGTGGAGCTGACCGAGGGCGTGATCGCCGCCAAGCGCCACATCCATATGACCACCGCTGACGCGGCGGAGTTCGGTCTGGCGGACAAGGACGTTGTCAGCGTGAAGATCGAAAACGACAACGGCCGCAACTGCGTGCTGGGTGACGTGGTCGTCCGTGTGAGCGACAGCTATGCGCTGGCGATGCACATCGACACCGACGAAGCCAACGCCGCTTGCTGCGCCCCCAATCAAATGGGTATCGTGATAAAGTAAGCAACCATAAAGGCCGAACGAGTTTCTCGTTCGGCCTTTATATATAATAAGGTATTATTTATATTACATTTATAATAATATATTCTCTACGGACAAATAAAATGCGTCGCATTGTCCGATTTGTTTTATTTTTATCTATTTCTACAATTTGTATATCGGGGGTAGGTTTTGGGGATTTTGCTATCAACACAAGGAGCGCCTCCTCCGTCTCGTCGCATTTTTGACGAAAACAAACGCCCTCGGTGTCATCGTTTGACACCGAGGGCGTTTTCTTATTTCTCTGCGTTGATAAAATCGTACACGGCACCGATCGGATCGCCGTTAAACGGGCGAATGGTCAGTCCCTCGACCCCCTTGCCGGTCGCGTAGGCGCGCGCCGCGTACCACAGCGGCACACACGGACACAGCTCGTGCAGCTTGGCCTCGCACGCCGTCAGCTCGGCCGTCGAATCGGCCGCGGCAATCTGCTGCGCCAGCGCCGCGTTTTGCAGACGCGTGACGTTATCGGCATCCGATGAGGTGTACGCCGCCAGCAGACGACGGGCATCCGCCGAGCCGCCGGTGACCGCGCCGATCGCGATCTCGTAGTTGCCGACCGCCATACGCGCTGCCAGTTCGTCCGCCGCCAGCGGTTTCAGCGAGAAATACAGATCCGCGTGCTTTTGCCACGATTGTAAAATCAGCCGTGCCGCCTGCAAAGTCGCCTCGTCGTCCGTGCAAAGCACCGTGAGCGTCGGAAGCGCCGCCTTCCGAAGCGCCGCCGTCGCGTTATCCGTCATGGTGTAACCCACCGTGCCCGCCGCTTCGCGATAACCGCCGTCGCCCCACACCGCATCCGGCGGCACGAAATCCACCTGACCGGCCACCGCGTTTTGCAGCGCCAGCGAATCTTTCAGCAGATCCCATTCCACCGAGTCGCGAAGCGCGCGCCGCACCGCCGCGTTTGCCAGCGATTTCACCGAGGTGTTAAACCACAGCGCACACAGGCTGTCGTTCATCCCGATGACCGGCAAACCGCTTTTTTCTGCTTCGATCGCCTGTTCGGCCGTCAGCTCAGCGGCATCCAGTTCGTTTTCCGCCAGCGCGGTCACCGGATCGCTCGGCCGACCGATCACGTACCGCACCGCCTCCGGTGCCACCTGCTTAACCGCATAATATTCTTCATTTCGGTGCATACTCACATACGAATGATGCTCCCACGCCGCCAGCGTAAACGCGCCGTTGGACAGCACGTGCTCCGCATCCATGCCGTAATGTCCTTGCGTCTGTTCAAAGAACGCGCGGTTGCAAGGGAAAAACGCCGTGTCTGCCACCGCCGCGTCAAACGCCGCGTCCGCTTGCTTTAAGGTGACACGCAACACGCGGTCGCCCTCGGCTCGCACCGAATGGATATTCGCAAACCTCGCCGACAACGGCGAGCCGATGGATCCGTCCGTCGCGCGATTCCACGCATACACAAAATCCGCTGCCGTCACCGGCGTTTTATTGCTCCATGTACATTCCCGCAAAACGAAGGTCCACGAGCGCCCCTCGTTTGTGTGATTCCACGCTTCCGCTACCGCCGGCTGCGGCTTTCCTTGTGCATCCAACACGGTCAGCCCTTCCATCAGTGAGCGCAGCACCGTTACCGACGCCGCGTCCGCCGCCATCTGCGGATCCAGCTGCACCGGCTCTGCTCCCAGGGGGAAGCGGAACGTATCGCCGTATTTGGTTCTAAACGAGCATCCGCCTGCCAGCAACAACGCCGGCACCAGCAATCCGGCCAGCCATCGCCGCCAATTCATACGTCCCTCCCCTTTCGTTACAGAATAGTATATAAATAGTATATCCGTTTATGACAGACCTGTCAAGAAAGCCTCTTTTTTGCGCAAAAAGGCGTTTTGGGAGCGGAGCGACGGACACGCTTGGCGGATTTCGGCGGGTTGCACAAATTTTTCGATATTTCCAGTAATTACCATTTACAAACCTGTCCGACGGTCGTTTTCCCCTTAACTCCCCCACCTCCGACCGTTTTGAAAGCCACGGTTTTTGCGGTTTCGCCGAACAGTCGTTCCGCGGAATTGGTTGAATTGTTGAGAGTTCTTTGTTTATGTTGCACAAAAGATGTCGATTTTTTTGCATTGACAGATGCGAAAAAGGTGGGTATAATCCACCCGAAGTGCGAAAAACCCTGTTTCCCGACCTCAGGAAGCCCCCAAAACCGACTGCCGACACGCGTCTTTTTCGTCGGCAGAAAGAAGAAAGGATTTCTATCTCTATGAACAGGCAACGACTCCAAACATTATGGATGCTGCTCAGCAGCAAGCGCTTATTGAGCGCGCTGACCGCCATCCTGACATTAATTTCGTTAACCTCTGCCTCCTCGCTGATGGCGATGGCGGAGGGAACCGACCCCACGGCTTCGGCTCTACTCGTAGACGCAAGCGCCGATACCACCTCTGCTGTTTCCGGCAAAACCACCGCCGGCGAAGAAACTGCCATCGCTACGACCGCGACCTTTGAGGTACTTGTCACGGCCGACGGCGTGACGCAGGAAGTCAACGTCTTGGGCGGCACGGTAGACGAGATCTTGTCCGATATGGACGTGACCGTCGGCGAAAACGACCGTCTGTCGGTCAAACCGGAAACGGTCATCAAGAAAGATACGGCTGTGACCGTATCCCGCGTGACCTATAAAGAGAGCATCCGTACCGAAACACTTGGCTACGACACGGTCACCAAAAAAGACAATTCGTTGTTAAACGGCACCACCAAGGTGCAGCGCGCCGGCAAAAACGGTCAGCAGGAAGTCACCTACCGCGAAACCTACGTGGACGGCAAGCTGACCGATACCGACGTGGTGCAGACCGAGGTCATCACCGAACCGGTCGATAAGATCGTGGTGAAGGGCACTCGTCGCGTGGCGTCGCAGACCATCACCGTAGGCGGCGGCATCAAGCTGGAGCTGGATGCCAAGGGCCAGCCGATCAACTATAAGAAGTTGCATTCCGGCAAAGCCACGGCGTACACCGCCACCGAAGGCAAGCGCACCGCCAGCGGACGACCGGCTCAGGTCGGCGTGGTCGCGGTCGATCCGTCGGTCATCCCCTACGGCACCAAGCTGTATATCGTATCGCCGGACGGCAAATGGGTATACGGCTACGCCATCGCCGGTGACACCGGCAGCGCTCTCCGTAGCGGACGCGTGGTGGTCGACCTCTTTTACGACACGGTTTCCGAATGCTATCAGTTCGGACGCCGCACCATGAACGTATACGTCATCGGGTAAATCGCACAAACGCCCCTGCTCAACAGAGCAGGGGCGTTTTTTATTCGTTTATCAGCAATTGGATGACCTCGCCGGCCAACAGCAGACCGGCAGCTCCCGGTACAAACGGCGCGCTCGCCGGCGCGTGTCGACCGCCGGCTTCGTCCGCTACGCGCTTTTGCGGCTGCTCGCGTGAGTACACCACCGGCAGGTGCGTAATGCCGCGGCGGCGCAGCTCCACGCGCATCACTTTAGCCAACGGACACACCGAGGTTTTGCTGATATCCGCCACCTCAAACTGCGTGGGATCCAGCTTGTTGCCGGTGCCCATACAGCTGATGATCGGCACGCCGACCGCCGCACACCGCGAAACAAGCTCCAGCTTGGCGCTGACCGTGTCGATCGCGTCCACCACGTAGTCGTACACCGACAGGTCCATCGAATCGGCGGTTTCGGCGGAGTAAAACAGTTCCCACGTCCGCACCGTGCAATCCGGGAAAATGTCCCGCACCCGCGCGGCAGCGACTGCCGTTTTGGGCTGTCCGACGGTGGAGTGGAGCGCCAACAGCTGACGATTGATATTGGAGAGCGACACCGTGTCGTTGTCGATCAGATCCAGCGCGCCGACACCGGCTCGCGCGAGCGCCTCGACCGCGTAGCCGCCGACACCGCCCAATCCGAACACCGCCACACGCTTGTCCGCCAGACGAGCAATCGCCGCCTCGCCGAACAGCGCCGCCGTCCGCGAAAATTCCTCTCTCATTCAAACCACCGTCCTTTTCTATCAGTATACCACAAGAGCGGCGCGGTCGCAATGGTTTTTGTGTTTTTGTTGACATCTGCGGACTTTTGTTATAAAATAAATCCGTATATGTGCTGGTGTAGACAGCAAACAGAGGTGTATGAAAATGAAACAAAAAATCGAAAGCCTGAACGCGCAGTTGTCGGCGGCGATTGCCAACGTGCAAAACAAAGAGCAGCTGGCGGCCTTCTGGCAGGAGTATCTGGGCAAGAAAGGTCACTACTCCCTGCTGATGACCGAGCTTCGCAACGTTCCGGCTGAAGAGCGTCCGCAGGCCGGCAAGGTCATCAACGAAGCCAAGAAATGGGCGGAGGCGCAGTATCAGGAGTTGAGCGCGCGCATCGCGCAGATCGAGTTGGAAGCGCAAAACGCGCGCGAAGCGGTGGATATCACCATGCCCGCCACGCGGCGTCCGGCAGGATCGCTGCACCCGATCACCATCGTCAAGGATCAGATGATCGACGTGTTTGCCGGCATGGGCTTTGAGATCTACGAAGGTCCGGAGATTGAGGACGACGACCACAACTTTACCCGCTTGAACGTGCACAAAAACCATCCGGCACGCGATATGCAGGATACCTTCTACGTGGCAGACGATATCGTCCTGCGTACCCACACCAGCCCCGGTCAGATCCGCGTGATGGATTCGCAACAGCCGCCGATCAAGGTGCTGGTGCCCGGTCGCGTGTTCCGTTCGGACAGCGACGCCACCCACTCCCCGATGTTCCATCAGATGGAAGGTCTGGTGGTGGACAAGGGCATCACGCTGTGCGATCTGCAGGGCATGCTAGATAAATTCGTGCAGGCGCTGTTCTCCGCCGACGTCAAAACCCGTCTGCGTCCGAGCTATTTCCCGTTTACCGAGCCGAGCGTAGAGGTGGATGTGTCCTGCTTTGCCTGCGGCGGCAAGGGCTGCTCGCTGTGCAAGGGCACCGGTTGGATCGAAGTGCTGGGCGGCGGCGTGGTACACCGTCAGGTGCTCCAAAACTGCGGCGTGGATCCGGACGTGTATTCCGGTTTTGCGTTCGGCATCGGCATCGAGCGTATCACCATGCTCAAATACGGCATCAACAACATGGGCTATCTGTTTGAAAACGATGTCCGATTCCTGAAACAGTTCAAAGATTAAGGAGGGAGAACAGCAATGAAAGTACCGTTCAGTTGGCTGAAAGAATACGTCGACATCGACGTATCGGCAGAAGAACTGCAAACGCGCCTGTTCTCCTGTGGCTTTGAAGTAGAAGAACTCATCGACCTCGCCGCCGAATTCGATCGCGTTGTGGTCGGTGTCATCACCGAGGCGGTCAAGCAAGAGGGCACGCATCTGACAATGTGCAAGCTCGATTGCGGCGCCTATGGCAAGAATATCGAGATCTCCACCGGCGCCGACAACATTTTTGTAGGCGCGCACGTGCCGGCGGCGTTGGATAACTCCCGTCTGCCGGGCGGCATCGTCATCAAGGCGAAGCCGTTGATGGGCGTGATGTCCTACGGTATGCTGTGCTCCGGCGAAGAGCTCGGCATCAACGACGATCACATCGAGGGCGCCGAAGTCAACGGCATCCTCATTCTGCCGGACGACACCGTCGCCGGCACGCCGATCGCCGAAGTGATCGGTTTGGACGACGTGATCTTTGATATTTCGGTCACCGCCAACCGTCCCGACTGTCAGTCGGTGTTGGGCATCGCGCGCGAAGTCGCGGCGGTTCTCCGCAAGCCGCTGAAAATGCCGGCGACCGATTACAAAACCTCCGATTACGTTCACCCCACCCTCGCGGTTGAGGTGGCGGATATGGATCTCTGCCCGCGGTATCTCGGACACTACGTCCGCAACATCACCGCCGGTCCATCGCCGCGTTGGCTGAAGCGCCGTCTGGCGCTGTGCGGTCTGCGCAGCATCAGCAACGTGGTGGACATCACCAACTACGTTATGCTGGAGATCGGTCAGCCGATGCACGCGTTTGATATGGACACGCTGGAATCCACGCGGATTCTGGTGCGCCGTGCGACCGAGGGCGAGAAGATCGTCACGCTGGACGAGAAGGAATTTACCCTCTCGCCGCAAAATCTGGTGATCTGCGACGGCGAAAAGCCGGTCGCGCTCGCCGGCGTGATGGGCGGTCTCAACAGCGAGATCACCGACAAAACCACGCAGTTGCTGTTTGAGTCGGCGAAATTCGCGCGCGACAACATCCGCAAGACCTCGCGCAGTCTGGGCCAGAGCACCGATGCCTCCTCGCACTACGAGAAGGGCATTGCGGAGTATACTACCGAACTGGGCATGGCGCGCGCGCTGCACCTCATCGAAGAGCTGAACATCGGCGAGATCACCGCCAGCGCCTTTGATTGCAACGACGGCACGCCGCGCGCGGGCAAGTCGTTTACCGCTACGCTTTCCGGCATCAACGCCATTTTGGGCATTGACGTGCCGGCGGATACCGTGCTGGATATTCTGGCGCGCTTGCAGTTTGAGGTGGTTGCCGATGGCGACAACCTGTCGGTCACTGCGCCGCGTTGGCGCGAGGATATCGAGATCGGCGAACCGGATCTGGCCGAGGAGGTCATCCGCGAGTATGGCTACGAGCACATCAAGCCGACCTTCCTCGCCAGCGCAACCACCACCAGCGGCGGCTTGAATCGCGCGCAGAAAACGCGCGCCAAGATGAAGCGCACGCTGTGCGGTCAGGGGTATTTTGAGACCTCCACGCTCGCGTTTTACGCGGATGCGGACTTGGACGCCCTGCATATCGCGGCGGATGCGCCGGAGCGCAACGTCATTCGTCTGATCAACCCGATCAGCTCCAACCTGACCATTATGCGTCCGCTGCTGGCGCCGTCGCTTTTAAACGTGGTGGTGGAAAATCTCAAGCGCGGCAACGAAGCCGGTCGTCTGTTTGAGCTGGCCAACATCTACATTCCGAAGCAGGTGCCGGTGACCGAGTTGCCGGAGGAACGCCCGCATCTCGGCATGGCGGCGTTTGGCGACGAGGAGGATTTCTTCACGGTCAAGGGCTCGATGGAGGGCATCGCCGAAGCGTTTGGGCTGACCTTTACCTACACCCGTTGCACCGACGTGCCGTTCCTGCACCCCGGCATTGCCGCGTACGTGGAATGCGAGGGTGAGCGCATCGGCTACTTCGGCAAGCTCGCCAACGACGTAACGGCGGAGCTGAAGCTCCCCAAGGACAGCAAGGCCGGCAAGAAAATCTTCCTGGGCGAACTGGACTACGACAAGCTGATCGCCCACGAGGATCCGAACTTCCGTTATCAGCCGCTGCCGGCGTTCCCGTCGGTCAGCCGCGATCTCGCGCTGGTTGCCGACGAGGCGGTCGCCTGCGGCGACATCGAGGCGGAGATCCGCAAGGCGTGCCCGGCGGTTTCGGAGGTCAAGCTGTTTGACGTGTACCGCAGCGAACACATCGGCGAGGGCAAAAAGAGCATGGCGTTCGCGCTGACCTTCCAAGGCACCGACGCTCCGCTGGTGCCCGAGCAGGTGGACCGCTTTGTCAACAAGATCCTCGGCAACCTTAAATTCAAACTCGGCATCGAAATTCGATAAATTATCATCGACCGTGCCGGTGGTATGCACAGACCCCCTTGTGTAAAGGGGGCTGTCACCGCCCAGCGGTGACTGGGGGATTGTCACTACGAGTACAACCCCTCCGTCACGGCGTAACGCCGTGACACCTCCCCTTACACAGGGGAGGCTTTCCGCTGCGGCGGGACTGGGCATAGCAAAGCCTTTTGGAACCACCAGCACAGTCGGTGGTATCCTTTAACCAATAACAAAAACATCCCCCTGATTTTCAGGGGGATGTTTTTTTGAGTGCTTCTCGTAAAGCCCTTTTTGTCGTCTCTAATGTTGCTCGATCAAAATGCGGGCGGACATACTCCATACATTGCCCTTGGTCATCTAACGATATTTCCGTAAGCATACAAACGCCTGCGTTTTCATATATGCAAAGCGTATTCCCACAATTCATCTGCATCACCTCATCCCTATTATAGCAAATATGCATTGCAAATGCAATGCATATTTGCACAACGCTTTTCGTTATACTAAAAGCAAGACAATTGTATTGCGAGGTGCTATTGTGGGTAAATTTAAAATTCCGTCGACGCCGGCGACGACAAACAAAACCATTCGTTTCCCAAACGATGTCATTGAAAACGTCGAGAAGTCCATTCAAGGAAAAGATTGTACGTTTTCTGCGTTTGTTATCGCCGCCGTAAAAGCCGCCTTAGAGGATATTTCAGAATAACAAAAACATCCCCCTGATTTTTCAGGGGGATGTTTTTTCTGTTACAGTTCCATGACCTTGCCGTTTAGTCGGCGGCTCTCCTCCGCCTTAAAGCCCATCACGTGGCTCTCGATGGAGTCGTTGATGCTCGTGCGCGTCATACTGGGGGAGTTTTTGGTAAGATAGTCCACAAAATCCCGATAGAGGAACACGTCGCCGCCACCGTGTCCGTCGTGCAAATCGACGTCGGTCGATTCGTTCACGTCGATCACTCGCTGCGGCTTACCGTATTCGGTGAAATACAGCAGACCTTCATCGATGTTCCCGTAGATCTCGCCGCGCGTGCCGTGGACCTTAACCAAACGGTAGCACTCCTGCGAAAACGCAGTCATGGTCAGGTGAGCCGTTGCGCCGCTTTCAAACACCATATTCACCACTTGGTTGTCGATCGCATCGTTATCGCCGTGGAATACGCATCGGCCAATCACGTCCTTTTTGCCATCCAACACCGAGTAGATGTCCATTCCCTTCAGGCGCGCCATACCGCCGACCAGCGATTTCTGCACGCGGTCGGGGTAGATCGCATACGCGTTGTACAAGCATTTTTCGCGCACCTTGGGATCGCAATCCACACACCAATCGGCACTGCCGGCCGGCGCGTGGGCGGCGTTGAAGAAATAGCAGTTGCCAAACGAACTGACCGCCGTGCATTTGGACGGGATCAACCAGTTGATAATGTCGAGGTCGTGACAGCACTTGGCAATGATCGTGGGGCTGCTGTCTGCCATATTGCGCCACGGACCGCGCACATAGCTGAGCCCGAAATGCCAGTAGGCGATGTTTTCGGTCTGGTTGAGCGTGACGATCTCACCGAGATCGCCGTTATCCACCATTTTCTTGATGGTCTGGAAAAACGGCGTGTACCGCAGACAGTGCGTCAGCATCACCTTGCGTCCCAGACGGTTGGCGGTATCGCGGATGGCAATGCAATCCTCGATCGTGGTGGCCGCCGGCTTTTCCAAGCAGATATCGTAACCAAGTTCCATCGCCTTGATCGCCATATCAATATGTTGCGCATCCTGCGAGCAGATAAACACCGCGTCGCACACCTTGCCTTGGGCAAAAAACGCGTCGGCATCCGGATAGCAGCATTCCGCCGGCAGACCGAACTCCGTCAGCGCCGTCTTGCGGTTCCCCTCGATCGGATCGGCGATCGCCACCAGCTTCGCGTCTTCGTCCCGACCGATCAATCGGCCGAACATCTGACCGCGACTACCAAAGCCGACCACAGCAAACGTCAACATAAACATCCCTCTTTTCGGAATTTTATGCTTCCATTATAGCGGTCGGCTTTTTTGAAAACAACATCAATTTTTTGTCAAAAAGTATACTTTTACGGATCCTCTATCGGACGGATTTCGCGGTAGACGGCGGTGTGCTTGCCGCTGACCTTACGGTCGAGATGCAGACTGCCAAAAAACCAGCGTTTATACGAAAGACGCTCCTCGATGGCATTGAGATAAATATTCAATCCGCCTACCGACAGCTCGCGCCGTCCGCGTCCGCGCAGGAAACCGCCCGCCTTAGCCGACGGCGTGTGTGTGATCACGTAATCCACCGCGTTGCCGTGCGCTTGCAGATTATCAAAGCCATAGGTGAGCTCGTCCTCCGACGGCATACACCGTTCGTAATAGCTGTTGGCTTCGGCGCGAAGCCCCGCCTCATACGGTTCCTCGCCGCCGCCAAACGCGAAATAGGTGTGCTCCTCGATGGCATACACCTCGCCGCGCAACAGGTGATAGACGTTCGCCGCCAGTTGCCGCGCGCGACCGCCGAACGCTTCCACCACCGGATACTGTTCCAGCAGGGCGTAGTTTTCGTGCACGCCGTCGACGAACAAAATGTTGTATTTTTTTCGTGACAGGGCGGCCAGCGCCTTGCTGTCGCGCTCGTCGCCGTACCACACGAAGCCGAAATCGCCACACACCAAAAGCGTGTCCCCTTTTTTCAGGCGCGCGCCTTTCAAGTGCGAAAGATCGCCGTGAGTATCGCCGGTTACGTATACCATCCTGTCACCTCCGTTTCTGAGAATTTTCCGTTGCAATGTCGCTGGGTTTGTGGTATGCTACTATTATACTGGATCGAAAGGGGTTTGTCTATGTCTTTTCGACGCTTTTTTTGTTTGTTGTGCACGCTGGCGCTGACCGCCGGCTTATTGTGCGCGCCCCTTTCGGCTTCGGCAGACGGCTATCCGCTGTCGGAGGATATCACGCTGACCGCCAAGGGCGCGATCGTACTGTATATGGACGCGTCCGTTTCGGGCGAGGAGGCGGTGCGGCGCGGCGCCGATTCCATTCTGTTTGAAAAAAATGCGGACGAGCGATTCGCGCCCGGCGCACTCAATCGACTGGCGCTCGGGTTGACGGCGATGCAGTTTATCGAGCGCAAAAACATCAACGTTGACACCGCCACCGGCACCTACAACTCCTCGTTGCAGGCCAATCACGTGTGGGGCACCGGTCTGGCGACCGCCAACCTGCTGGTAGGCGACAAGTGGTCCATCCGCGATCTGCTGGCGATCTCCATGATCCAAACCGCCGCCGACGCCAGCGTGGCGCTGGCGCATACGCTGGGCGGCAGCGTCCAGTTGTTCGTGGACGAAATGAACGCCACCGCCGCCGCGCTCGGCTGCACCAACACCCATTTTACTAACGTGACCGGCGCGGACGACCCCGATCAGTATACCACCGCGCGGGATTCCTATAAACTCCTCCGTCGCGCGCTGGACTACAAGCTGCTGGAGGATATGATGTCGGTCACCTCCCACGCCGTCGATCCGCCGGTCGGCTACGGCGGCGAGTGGCCCAACACCAATAACCTCCTGCGGCAGTCCTCCGATTACTACTACGAGCCGGCGGTGCTCGGCAAGACCGGCGCGGCGGACAACGCCTATTCGCTGGCCTCGGTCGCCTCGGCAGACGGCTATCGTTATCTGGTGGTGGCGGGCGGTTGCCCAGAAAGCGGCGCGCATTTTGACGATTCGATCGCGCTGTATCGCTGGGCGTTCCGTAATTTCTCCTATAAGACCATTATCCCCGCCGGACAACCGATCACGCGCGTCGGCGTGAAATACGCGTGGAGTGCGGACACCATCAATCTGGTCGCCAAGCACGCGCTGTCTTGTCTGGTTATCAGCGATCTGGACGAGAACACGGTCACCAAAAACGTGATCCTGTACGAAGACAAGCTGGATAAGGACGGCAAGCTGGTCGCGCCGATCGATCGGGAAACCGCCGTCGGCAAGGTGGAGTTGTTTATCCGCACCGATCAAAAGATCGGCGAGGTGGAATTGGTGACCGCCGAGTCGATCAAGCGAAGCGAGCTGCTGTATTTGCTGGCGTCGCTGGGTGCGTTTTTCGCCTCCCCGTGGTTCTGGCTGGGCGTCGGATTGCTGGCGTTGCTGATCTTTGCCTACGCCGTCTTACTGGTGCGGTACAATCAGGGCGGTCGCGGACGGCGTCGTTCCAAGAAAAAATCGCGTTTCCGCCGATAATTCGCAAAAATCGGCATAAGCGACAAGAAAAGCGTACAAAAATCGTGAAAATTCATCCTTGACAAAACCGCGTGGTAGCGGTATCATAATAGTGTCTAAAATCGTCCCGTCGGGACAGATAAAGAATAAGGAGTGTGTTCCCCATGAAAAAGGTATTTGCTATTTTGCTCGCCGTTCTGATGCTCAGCACCCTGTGCTTGCCGGCGTTCGCTGCTTCGGACATCAACGCCGATGAGCAGCGCATTCTCGACCTGCTCGAAGAAATCGCCACCGGCCACCATGGCGCGGATATGGAACTGCACGCGGTTGACGTCAACCAGGCGAAGGCGTTCTTTATGAAGAACGAGATCGACATTCCGGAAGAGGATGCGGACGCGATCATTGCCGAAGTGGAAAAGGCGTTTGACCTCGTTGTCAAGTCCGGTCTGAAAGAGGAAGACTTGGGCAAGCTGGATGCGGAAGACAAAGAAGAACTGCTCGCGATTGCGAACGAAGCCGGTTCTTACGTGAACGTGACCGTTTCCTACGATGCGGCCGAGCACGAGACCCACTTCGTCTACACCGATGATGAGACCGGTGAGACCACCGTTGTCGGCACCACCTCCAACATCATCAAGGTGACCGGTGCGGATTACACCATGCTGTTCGTCGTGCTGAGCGCGGCTGTTCTGGCTGTGGCGGCTCTGGCTGTCGTTGTCAAGAAGACCGCTTGCGCGAAATGAGCAAGCGCCCGTTAATGGCAAAAAAGATCGCGGCATACGTTGGTATGCCGCTTCTTTTTTCCCTGATTATCGCCGGCTTGATCGGCGGCTTGTACGTCGGCGTGCTGGAGGATAGGCTCGCCGACGGATTGTCGGTGTTTTTTGCCGCGTCCGGCAACAGCGATGCCGAGCCGGAATCGCTGTATGACGGTCCGGTGATGGGCATCGGCGAGACGGTGGACGCCGAAAAGGTGACCATTCCGGCATTCGGCACGCAGTATGCGGAGATCGTGTGCGAGCGCATCGGGCTGCAATGTCCGCTGTACTACGGCGACTCGGATAGCGTGCTGAAAAAAGGCGCCGGCCAGACACTCAAAAGCATGATGCCCGGCTTTGGGCAGCCGACGATGGCCTCTGGCCATAACAACCGCGAGTTCAATCGGCTGAAAAACATCGTCGAGGGCGACGTGATTCAGGTGCACACCAACTACGGCACCTACGAGTACGAGGTATCCGGCACCGAGGTGATCACCATCACCGAATTTGACGAGCAGCTGTTGCTGGAAAAGCGCGATCGGCTGATCCTGTATACCTGCTATCCGTTTGACACGCTCGGTCTGACGCGCAACCGCTTTTTCGTGTATGCGGAAAAAATTGCCGGTCCGACCGTGGTGTTTCACTGACGCGGAGGTGTGAAGAATGGGTAAAATTCAACGAGCCGTCGCGTTATCGGTTGCTTTTTTGCTTGCGCTGACGCTGTGCGCGTGGGCGGTCGTCGGCTCGCTGCTGACCACCGTCTACTCGCCAAAATTCGTCGAGCGATACGTGGAGGGCGCCTACACGGACGCCGCCTACGATGCGCTGATGGATAACTGGTCCAACTTCGGCGAGCCGGCGCTCATTCCGCAGTCGGTATTTGAAAAGGCGTTGCCGCGCGCGCAATTCGCAGAATATCTGCGGCAGTATATGCTGAACCTTTGGGAGACCGGCGCGTATTCCACGCGGACGGATGCCGAAGAAGTCAAGGTGTCGTTAATGGCCGCGTTTACCGCGTACGCCGCCGAGGTGAACACCCCTATGACGCAGGCGCTGGAGGATGCGCTCTCCACCTTGCGAAATTCGTGTGTCGAAGCCTACCACACCCACACCAACGTTCCCGGTATCGATTCTGTGTTTTTGGCGATGCTGACCACCAAAAAGCCGGTGGCCATCGTGTTTTGGATATTGTCGGCACTTCTGGTATTGCTGGGGTTGACGGTGTTCCGCTTTAAGCGATACTGGGGCGGCGGTTTGCGCGAAACGAGCTATGGTGTTTTTTCCGCTACGCTGTTGCTGGCAGGGGCGGCGCTCTGGTTGCTGACGACCAATCCGTTTGCCGCTGCCAACCTCAACCCGCCGCATCTGCGGTTGCCGCTGATGGCGATCGCCGGCGATCTGGCGTGGCAATGGTTGGCAGTCGCGGCAGCCACGCTGCTCATCGGGGCGACGCTGGTTTGGCTGGCCGAACGCCCGCACGCCAAGCGGTCGGCGAGACGCGTCAGAAAAAATTTTGGGAATTCGTAAAATTTTCTTGACAAATGCGTATTTGTCATATATAATAACAACTGCTGTTCCGTTGGAACGGCAGATACGGCTGTATAGCTCAGTTGGCTAGAGCATGCGGTTCATACCCGCAGTGTCAGTGGTTCGAGTCCACTTACAGCCACCAATTTGGCCCGATGGTCAAGCGGTCAAGACATCGCCCTTTCACGGCGGTAACCCGGGTTCGATTCCCGGTCGGGTCACCAAATACGCGCGTATAGCTCAGCTGGTTAGAGCGCCTGCTTCACACGCAGGAGGTCAGCGGTTCGAGTCCGTTTACGCGCACCAAAAGAACACGCCATCGGCGTGTTTTTTGTTTTTTATTTTTCTTAATATATTTTCCAATTTGACAGCGAATCGAATAAAATATTGTTGGTATTTTCACTCCCCCATGTTATAATGAACGCAACGATTGGAAGAGGAGGAATGGTTATGCCTACCGATATTCTTACCGCCGTTTCGTCTCCGGCCGAAGCCGGCGTACCGTACGCCGCGATCCACCGGTTTCTCGACGTGGTGGCCGAGCAAGAACTGAAGCTCCACGGTTTTGTGATGATGCGCGGTAACAAGGTGTTCGCCGAAGGCTATTACGCCCCGTTTCACAAGGACTTTATGCACCGGATGTACTCGGTCAGCAAATCGTTTTCGGCGGCGGCGGTCGGTCTTTTGGCCGGTCAAGGCAAGATCTCGCTTGACGACCGCGTAGCGACCTATTTCCCTGATAAAATTTCCGAAAACCTACACCCCTATGTTGCCGAAGCAACCATTCGCGACCTGCTTCGTATGGCCTCCTGCTACTCCGGCCTGACGTACGGTCGCTATTGCCCCGATTGGACCAAGAGCTTTTTCCAGCCGGAGCTGTACAACGGTCGCTATCCCACTCATCGCGTCGGCACGAAATTCCTTTACGACACCTGCGCGCCGCTTATGTGCGACGCGATCGTCGAGCGCGTGACCGGACAGCCGTTTATGACCTATCTGGTGGAAAACGCACTGGGCGAGATCGGCTTTTCGTCGGATGCGTGGTGCGTGGCCGCACCGGAAGGCTACTCGTGGGGCGGCTCCGGCGTGGTGTGTACCACGCGCGATCTGGCGCGGTTTATCACCCTGCTGAAAAACGGCGGACGCGTGGGCGACCGCCAATTGCTGCCGGCAGATTTTGTGAAGGCTGCCACCTCCAAGCAGATCGATAACAGCAATGGACCGATCAACAATCCGCTGGTTAAGGGCAACGGCTACGGTTACCAGATTTGGATCACCAAAGAAAACGGCTTTGCTGCTCTTGGCATGGGCAGCCAGATCGGCTGGGCGCTTCCCGACAAAGACGTGGTGGTCGCCATGACCGCCGACACGCAAGGCGACGGACGCCCCGGCGACGCGTATGCGCTCGCGACGGCGTTTAAAGAATGCGTATACGACGCCATCGGCGAGCCGTATGCTCCCGATCCGGCGGAGGAAGCGCGTCTGACCGCGCGCTTGGAGGCGCTGACCTTCCCGCATCAAAAAGGCGCAAAACACGCGCCGATGCAAGCGGTGATCGCCAATAAAACCTATATGGGCAACGAGGATCCCGCCGAAACTGTGCAGGGCATTCTTTCGATGAGTTTCACCTTTGACGGCGACGAGGGCGCGTGGCATTATCGCACCTCTCGCGGCGACAAGGTCATTCCGTTTGGCATCGGTTTTAACAAGGAGATTCGATTCCCCGAAACCCATTACTACGACAAGCGGATCACGGAAGCGGGCGGCCGCGAGTTTTATGCGCTGTCGTCGGCGGCGTGGACAGCGGACAATCAGTTGACACTCCGTGTGTGGATCGCCGACAGTTGCGTGGGCAATATGACGGCGGTGTTTGATTTTGCTGACGACGCTCTTTCCTATAAAATGACCAAAACGGCGGAATTTTTCTTGGACGAGTACGACTGTACCGGCACCGCCACCTTGGCAGAATAAACCGAAAAAGAGGCAAGCAATCGCTTGCCTCTTTTTTATGGACGAATATCGTTTAATTCAATAATTGTTTTTTCTTTTTTCTTGGCGATTTCCTTAAACTTTGCCGCGCCGCCAAAACCGCGATTTACATATGTCACCACAATATCCGATTGTTCGATCATCCAACGATTTCTTCTGTCAATAGCAAATCTTGCCGGCACCCCCTCCAAAGGGTAAACAGTCTCCTCATATTCCGGCGTTTCCGTCGGCAAATACGCCAAAACCACTGCATATCGAATTTGTGGGTAAACAGCTTTGGCCTGTTTCAGCGCCATATAGACATATCGATCAAACGCACCTTGATGCCCTACATAAAATCACAAACCCCTTCGTTTTGAATCAGTTCCTCTATCAGTTGAAACAAAATTTCGCTTATTGCAGGCGGAGCATCCCGATGTCCAAAAAATGTACACGTCACCAATAATCACCTCTTTTGAAAATATTGTATACTTGTTTTAAGTACACAACACACATTATACCACAAAATAATCTTAAAATATACTTACAATAAGATTTTGTGGTGAGAATTATGAGAAATAAAAACAACAAGCATTTAGGAATCGAGGTCGAGCCGGAGTTGCACGGAAAATTGCGCTACATCGCCTCTTATGAGGATCGCTCGATCAATGGGCAGATTCTTTACTTGGTTCGCAAGTGCATCCGTGATTTTGAAGCAGAAAACGGCCCGATTGAATGGGACGAAAAATAAAAACGCGCATTCGCGCGTTTTTATTTTTTTCGCTTATACTTTACTTTTTTTCTTATATATGGTATACTATCTCCGTATATAAGTTGGGGCGTGGCCCCTCGGGAGGTTTCTCTATGTTAAATGTTACCGATCTGCGCGAGCTGCTTCGCAGTCCGGAGGAATTTGTCGGCAAGTCCGTCACCGTTCAGGGCTGGGTGCGCAACCACCGCAAACAGAAAAATTTCGGATTTATGATGTTCTACGACGGTACCATCACCGCCGATATGCAGATCATTTACGATACCGAAACGCCGGATTTCGAGGGGATCCAGAAGATCACCAACGGCTCGGCCATCACGGTGGAGGGCGTGTTCCAGACCTCGCCGGGCGCCGGTCAGGGCTACGAGCTGAAAGCCACCGCCGTTAAGGTGGAGGGCACGGCGCCGGAGGATTATCCGCTGCAGCCGAAAAAGCATTCGCTGGAATTTTTGCGCACCATCGGTCATCTTCGCCCGCGCGCGCGTTTGTTCCAGGCGGCGTTCCGCGTGCGTCACGTGGCGGCGCAGGCGATCCACACCTATTTCCGCGAAAATAATTTCGTGTACGTGCACTCCCCCATCATCACCGCCAACGACGCCGAGGGCGCCGGCG
>JAFQJL010000003.1 GCA_017414965.1 Clostridia bacterium | reverse complement strand
GGCCCGACTTCTATCTTCGTGGCCAACTTCCTGCAATCCAAATACGTCGGCGCGATCATGGTCGCGGCGTACTCCTACATGGCGCTCGTGCCGGTCATTCAGCCGCCGGTCATCCGCCTGCTCACCACCAAGAAGGAGCGCTTGATCCGCATGCCGTATAAGCCGGCGGCGGTGTCCAAGACCACCAAGATCCTGTTCCCCATCGTCATCACGGTCATCACCGGTATCGTCGCGCCGCGCAGCGTTGCGCTCATCGGTTTCCTGATGTTCGGTAACCTCATCCGCGAATGCGGCGTGCTGGACAGCCTCTCCGAGACCGCACAGAAGGTGCTTGCCAACCTCGTGACGCTGTTCCTCGGCATCACCATCGCCACCAAGATGCAGGCCGAGCAGTTCCTGTCGCTCGAAACGCTGATGATCATCGGCCTCGGTCTGGTCGCATTCATCTTCGATACTGCCGGCGGCGTGCTGTTTGCTAAGGTCATCAACCTTTTCGCCAAACCCGGTAACAAGCTCAACCCGATGATCGGTGCGGCAGGCATCTCCGCCTTCCCGATGTCTGCACGCGTGGTGCACAAGATGGGTCTCAAAGAAGATCCGCAGAACTTCCTGCTGATGCACTCCATCGGCGTCAACGTTTCCGGCCAGATCGCGTCGGTCATCGCCGGCGGCATGATCCTGAATTTGATTGGTTGAGGTGACAGATATGAATGTACAAGCGTTTTTGGATACTCTCCCGTATATGGGTCTGGGCATGCTCGGCATCTTCGTGGTCACCGGCGTGATCATCTTGGCGATGTACGCGCTCAACGCCATCTTCAAGGAGAAGAAATAAATAAGCAAAAAGTCCCGAGGCGGTTGCCTCGGGACTTTTCTTATATACCCAGCAGTTTTTTTGCGTTGCCGCAGGCGATCGCCTCGCGCTCGGCGGCGGTCAGCGACAGGCTGTCAAGCAAGCGCCACTCCATCGGCGCGGCGTGCCACGGCGTATCGGTACCGAACAGCATTTTGTCCACACCGTGTTTGTCGAGAATGGAGGCGGCGTAATGCTTCGGCATCATGCAGTAGCCGAGCGATGTGTCAAAATAGAGGTTGTCGCGCCCGCACAGACGCGCGAGCACCTCGTCGCCGCACCCGACGCCGCCCCAGTGCGCCGCCACCACCGGCGAGTCAAACCAGCCGAGCGCGACCTCCAATTTTTCCGGCGTACCGCCGTAGGGCGGCGTGCAGCCGTAGTCGTGCCCGGCGTGAAACAGCGTGATCAACCCAAGCGACGAGATCTTTCGGTACAGCGGCTTCATCTTCGGATCATCCGCCGAAAAATGCTGATAATCGGGATGGAGCTTGACGCCCTTGAGCCCGAGCGCCTTGATACGCTCCAATTCCTCAAACGCATCCTCGCTGTCGGGATAGACCGATCCGAACGCGACGAGGTCACCGCCGTTGATGGACGCGGCGAAGTCGTTGACCTTCTGTTGCTGGTGCGCGTTGGTAGCAATATTCATCACCACCGCCACGTCCACGCCGTCCGTGCGCATACGCGCGCGCAAACCATCCACCGTGCCGTCGGTGCTCGGTTGCAGACCGCCCGACGCAAACGCGAGCTTGTCGATCGCGCGCGCCGCGATAGCGGTCGGGAAGCAATGGGTATGAAAATCTATGACCATAGTAAACACCTCAAATGCAGTATCCGTGTCTTTGGTGGGAATTATACCACGAACAGCATGAAATTTCAATGGGAGGAATGAAGAAAAAGCCGTCGATACCCCTGCGGTCGGGGAATTGGCGCGAAGCGTCAATTCGGGCAAATCGGAATAAAACCAATGCTTGCACAAATTCCGACGATGTGCGCCACCGACGCAAAGAGAGAGGAGTACCCACGGCCGGACTCTGAACCGCCATCGGCGGCAAGGGCGGCTCCTGCGCCTACGACAGCTTTTTGTTTGCCGTCGATGTTTGTTTTGCTAAAAGCAAAACGGCCGGTCGAGAGCTTCCATAGACACCCACACCAAATAAAAAGGGACTAAAAGTAGTGTAAGTTGAGGTGAAAACGACCAAAAGTAGTGTGCATTATCTATTCGACAAATTGGAATTTGTCGATTTGTTTAGTCTGTGTGGCTTTGCGATTGGAATTGACACTCTTCAAGAAACTGCAACTCTTTTTTCAGTTTTCGCAAACGCCACTCCACTAATGCTATGGGTATTGCAAATATAAACGGTGCACGCTTTCCGTTGAAAAACAGTTTCACAAACCAGTTTGTGCTTTCGTTCCAATCAAAGAGATTAAAAATCGATACGACAAGCGCAACAAGAGCCAATACGATGGCTACAATATAAAACACTTTTCTGAAAATGCATAGCCGTTTATATCGTTTTCGCATAACTTCTAAATCGTGCATCGTTTTCCGCTCCTTGTCAAATTCAAGTTTGTCTAATAGAATTATATCATAATTTTGTAAAGCAATCAAGGCGAAGCCTTGCATATCATCCGCAACTTGTTGCGGTATATCACCAACACGCAGTGTTGTATCTCATCAAGCCGCAGGAGTATGCACCTTCGGTGATGATATACGCCTTACGGCGATGATATACACGCTAAAGCGTGATGATATACCAAGCCTGCGGCTTGGATAAAAAAACACTCGTTCAAGAGAACGAGTGTTTTTTGGTGTCCACGGCCGGACTCTGAACCGCCATC
>JAFQJL010000015.1 GCA_017414965.1 Clostridia bacterium | reverse complement strand
TTTTCCAGCGTTACGGTGTACAGTCTTTCCATCGCATAACACCCTCCCTGATATTTATAATTATACATAGTATAGTATATCGTATTCTTTTGTTAAAGAAAAGCCCTTTTTGCATTTTTATGCCGCGATTACAAAAATTTTTCCAAAATCTTGAATCGTGACAACAAAGGGAGTATACTGATACTATTCAAAGGAGGATCGTTATGGGTAGTTTTTCAGTCGGGTTGTTCAACGACTCCTTCCCCCCGCTCATTGACGGTGTTTCCCAAACCGTTAAAAATTATGCGACGCATCTGCACGATCTTGACTGTGACGTCACAGTTGTCACGCCAAACTATCACGGCGTTGAAGATCGGTATCCGTTTGACGTGTTGCGATATCCTTCCGTATCCGTCGGCGAAAAGGTCGGATACCGCGTGGGTGTCCCGTTCGACCCGCAAACGCTGGTGCGTCTACGCGCCAAAAAACTGGATCTGATGCACGTCCATTCACCGTTTGCCTCATCGGTATTAGTCAACGCCGTCAATCATCGGCCGCGCGTGCCGGTGGTGCTGACCTACCACACGCGCTTTGATTTAGATATTCAAAAACGCGTGCCCACCGCCGCGATGCGAAAGGTCGCCATGGCGTTTTTGCTGGATAACGTCAACTCCGCCGACGAGGTGTGGGTCGTCACCGGCTCGAGTGAAAAATTCCTGCGTGACATCGGCTATGAAGGCAGCTGCCGCGTAATGGAAAACGGCACCGATTTTGCGCGCGGAAAAGCCACCGAAACGATGATTACCGCCCTGCGGGAGCGGTATCATGTGTACGAGGACAAGCTTGTCTTTTTGTTTGTCGGCCGCATGATGTGGTACAAAAATACACGTTTGATTTTGGATTCTCTCGAAATCCTGCGACAAAACGGCATGGAGTTTCATGCGTTCTTCATCGGCGAAGGTTACGATGCACCGGATATGCAGACCTACGCGAACGAGCACGGCTTGCAACAGCAGGTCACGTTTACGGGTGCGATCCACGACCGTGAGGAGCTCCGCGCGTATTACAGCTTGGCGGATCTCTTTTTATTTCCCTCCACCTACGACACCTGCGGCATCGTGGTCAAAGAGGCAGCCGCGTGCGATTGTCCCTCCTTATTACTGGCAGATAGTTGCGCCGCCGAGGGCGTTGTGCACGGGCAAAACGGGTATCTGGCAACGGAAGATCCCGCCGCGTACGCCGCCGTCATCATGGATAGTTGCGCCGACCGCGCGGCACTGCACGCGTGCGGCGAACAAGCGGCAAACTCGTTGTATCTTTCGTGGAAAGACGCGGTAGGCCGCGCACACGCTCGCTATAATGAGATCCTTCGTGAATATTAAAAATTTTCAACAACCCCTTGACAACCGACGGATTTTGCGTTAAGATAAATTCCGCTATGGGCTCGTAGCTCAGCTGGGAGAGCGCACGGTTCGCATCCGTGAGGTTCGAGGGTTCGATCCCCTTCGGGTCCACCAAAAAATCACCGACACCCAAA